>NZ_MAXF01000020.1 GCF_001704635.1 Streptomyces sparsogenes
GGACGAGCCCGTCCGGCACGGGAAGATCGTCCGTGTCCGCCAGTGGATCGAGGCCGTCATCGACACCCTCAAGGGCCAGCTCAGCCTGGAACAGCACGGCGGCAGAACACCGGCCGGAGTCTTCGCCCGCACCGGACAACGACTCCTCGCCCTGGCAGCCGGCATCTGGCACAACTGGACCACCGGCGCCAAGATCAAACGATCCCTGATCGCCTACGACCACTGAGAACATCGGACTCACTCATCTAGACTCCCGGCCGCCCCAGGGCCTGGAGCGCCTCCCGGCGCGCGCTGTCGTGGCGTTCCTGGCCGGAGCCGACGAGGGTCTTGGTGAGGCCGCTGTCCGCGTCCTCACCGTGCTGCTGGGTCCAGCCCACGACGAGGGAGTCCACCTGCCGCTGGCCGACGTCGAAGACCTTCATGTTGTCCAGCGCCGCCGACGCGTTGGCCTGGGCGGCGTAGTCCTTGCCCCACTCGTACATGCCCGCGTAGAGGATGGAGCCGGCGATGTCGGCGGCAACCGGCAGATGCCCCCCGAGGGGCTTGTCCGGCACGAAGTTGAGCGCCCCTCCGGTCACCAGGAAGCTGGCCGTCCGGACGTCCGTGGCCCACTGCACCGCCTTGTCCCTCTTGTCGAAGAGGATGTCGGAGGTGACCCCGTCGTAGAAGCCGAAGGTGGAGGAGGCGGCGTTGATGGCGGCGGTGCGGTCGTTCGGGTTCTTGAAGTCGGTCCGGGCCAGAGTCTCCGCCGCGTACTGCCGCTCCGCGGCGTACATCCCGGCGTAGGCGTTGGGGTCCTCCGCGACGCCGCGCATGATGCGCGACAGCTCATCGGGCGACACGGCCATGCGGACCGTGCCGTCGTCCGTCCACACCCCGCCGCCCGCGTAAATGTCGGAGCCGTCGCCGGTGCGGGAACGGAGCGTCCCGTCGTCGTCCCCCATCCCGCTGTACGCGTGATTCTTGTAGTCCTCGTTGGTGCGGGACAGGATCTCGTGGGTGTCGGGGGTGTAGTCCATCAGCATGTGGCCCAGGGGCGAGCGCAGGCCGGCGGGCATCTGATCGCCCTTCCAGTCCTTGTTGAGCAGCTTGATGGTGTCGTGCATGACCCGCGCCTCGGCCTCGGTGTGTCCGCCCAGCGCGTGGTCGGTGCCCGGCACATTGCCGGTGGCGGCCGCCTCCAGGGCCCGGCCGAACCCGCCGCGCACATCCGCGTCGGAGGCGTCGTCGCCCACGGTCTCGATGTTGCCGCGCCAGTTGGTGGTGTTCTTGAGGTCCCAGTCGCGGTCCTGCACCAGGTACTTCAGCCGGTCGTTGCCGCCGTCCGCCTTCGGGTCGAGATACCCGGTGGCCGTCTTGGGGTCATGGCTCATGATGTCGAGGGCGCCGTCGACGGGGTCGTTGGCGAACCAGCCGTCGTCCTTGCCGCTGAACTCTCCGTAGAGGTCCCAGATGTTCTTGTCCTTCCGCTCCGCCGCGATCATGTCGTCGGTCAGGTCGGAGAGGAACTGGGAGGAATACCCGCGGCCCTGCTTCATGAGGGTGACCAGGCTCTGGTAGCCACGGGCCCCCTGGCCCTGACCGGTGCCCACGCTGATCTTGTTGTCCACCGCGTCCAGGTCGTACTTCTCGACGCCCGCCTTTTTGAGGCCCTCCCGCCACGTGTCGTAGAAGGGGTCGGAGGGGGACTTGGTGGCGGTGGCCAGGGTGGTGGCCAGGCCCTTTTCCAGGGCGCGGAAGTTCTCCTTGTCGTCGCCCTTGGCCAGGTCGAAGTACTTGTTGGCCAGCTCGATGGTGCCCTTGGGGCCCATGCCGGCCAGGAAGGTCTGGCTGAACGTCTTGTCGTCCTGGTTGTCCCGGAACAGCCGCTGGTACTCGGCCATCTCCTTGGCGCTGAGCTTCTCGCCGGAGTTGAGCTTGGTCGAGAGGTCCTTGGCTTCCTCGGCCTCGACCTTCTCGATATCGCCCTCGGCCTTGGCGTTGAACCCGTTGTCGATGCCGTCGATGAGGTTGGAGTCCCGCACGGCCGCCTGGAGCGCGAGCTTCACGCCCTGGTCGGCGTCGTCGACCGCCTTGACCGCGGCCGCGATGTGTTCCGTCCATGACAGCTCAGTGGTGTGCAGGTCCGGGTCGTGCTTGATGGTGAAGGCATCGTCCTTGCTGACCTTCGAGAAGTCGTAACTCGCTCTCCCGTCCTCCGAGACCTTCATCCCGGCCTTCACCGCGTCCGCGACCGCGGACTTCACCTTCCCGTGCAGGTCCTTCAACTGGGCGTGCGCGTCCCGGAGAATCGAGGCGATTGCCTTCGCCTCCGTCTGGGCGGCGGTGAATTGCTCATCCGTCATGCCCACCTGAATCTGCCCGAGGCCATTCGCCACGCCGGTCCACGTGCCGTCGGTCGCGGCCGTCTTTACTTGCTGCTGATATGCCTTCTGGACTTCGGAGAACTGCTTCGCAGCCTCCGTCCATTGCTTCGCTGCGGTCTCCAGGAAAGACAGGTCGACTGTCATGACCTGGTGGTACGTAAGCACAAATCCCCCATGGTTGGCCATCAATAGAAAATAAAACGGGTACGTCGGCCAACCGTGACAGTACCCCTGACCTGGGGCCGCAAGACCCCTCCGAGGCCGTTTTCATAATACGGCAAGAAAACTTTCACAAAGAAAGGGAAAACGGTCGGACAGCCAGGGGTATTTGTGACTCGCCTCACGGTCCGCAGGTCCGTCTCGCACGCAACCCGCGGACGACACCGGTCATTTCGGAACTTCGACCCTCACCTCCTTACGGAGAGCGGTGGCGATCTGGGCGGACTCGTCGAGCGTCAGATCCCTGGTCCCTTCCTGGGGCGCCACCAGGACCACCGTGTCGTAGTCGGCCCAGACACACAGCGCCAGCGTGTTGGGCTCATCCGGGCTCGGCTCCTCCTTCGCCCTGATGGCCTGGCACTTCATGACGGCGTTCTCCAAGCCCGCGGGCGACTTGCGCTCCGGGCTGCCCACCACGAGGGCGTCACTGTCCTCGCCGCCCACCGTCTCGCTCTTCTTCTTCAGGTTGGTGAAGAAGGCGTCGACGGACTTCTCCGGATCCGGCACAGTCCCGTAGACGCCCATCATCTGGATCTTCTTCGCGTCATTGGGGGTGGCCCACTCCACCTTCACCCCCATGCCCGACGTCAGGCCGAACTCCTGCGCCTCCTCGCTGTCCAGTTGTTGCGCGGTGCTGTCCCCTGAATCACTCGTGTATTCACCGAGCACGGTCGAGGGCACGGTGAGCCTGTAGTCCTTTCCGTCGTCGGTCAGCCCGCCGTCGTCGCTCGCCCCGCGGAACAGCAGGACGCCCCCGACGATCGCGGCGACCACCACCACGGCGCCGATCACCAGACCCGTCGTCTTGCCCTTGCCGCCCCCGCTCGGCGGGGCCGGCGGCATGCCGGGCGGATAGCCCGGCGGCATCTGGGGTTGCTGCGGATAGCCGTAGCCGGGCTGCGGCGGCTGCGGCTGCGGCTGCGGCTGCGGGGCGGCGTACGGGCCGCCGCCCTGCCCGTACGGGTCCGGCACCCCCTGCCCGTACGGATTCGGACCGCCCTGCGGCGGCGGACCGGGCGGCTGGCCCGGAGGCGGCCCGTACGGTCCTGGTGGCGGCTGGTTGTGACTCATAGGCTGTGGCCCCTTCCCCTCGGCACTGACCCCCTGAGCAGCGGTCACAGACCTGGACGCGACAAGTGGTGCAACGGGTTCCACTCGCCCCGGGACGGTTCGTCAGGCGCCAAGCAGCTCACGACTTGGCCCTCACACCGATGTCAGGCTCTAGCGTGCCCGCATGACGACGCCGACGACCAGCACCCAGGCACCCCTCTCCCTCTACGGCTTCCTGCGCCCCAGGCCGGAGCGCGCCGAGGAGGTCAGACAGCTCCTGTCCTCCCTCGTGGAACCCACTCGGCGGGAAGAGGGCAACCTCGAATACCACCTCCACGAGCACGAGGACGGCCGCCTCTTCCTCTACGAGGTCTGGCGCTCCCAGGAGGACCTGGACCGCCACAACGCCCGCGAGCCGCTGCGCGGTTTCCTGGCCAACCTGCTCGACTATCTCGTGGAACTCCCCGAGGGCTACTTCAACACCATGATCAGCCCCTACCCCGGGGCCGCCTCCGCCGCACCGCAACCGTGACGGCGGCGGGCGCGTCCCGCGTTGGTGATGATCGGGGAACGGAAACACGCCTCTAGTCGGTGATGTACCAGTTGCCCTTCAGGTACTCCAGGGTGGAGGTTCCGATCTCGCTCTCGGAGAAGGTGACGGAGGCCCTGACCGCCGCGGCCGGGATGTCGAACTTGTCGGGGGCTCGTACGACGACCTTCCGCGGGTCGACCGTCGCGGTCTGCAGAGCCTTCTTCTGCGTGGGCGAGATCATCTGGAACGTGATGGGGAACGTGGCCTCGCACGGACCGAACCCCTCGTCCTCCGCCTTCTTCGCCGCGGGCCCGGCCACCTCGCAGACCGTGTCGAGGTCCTCCCGGCCCACGGCGTGCAGGTACTGCTCGTACCGCCGGATCGCGCCTTCCTTCGTCCTGGGCGCGGCCTGGTCCGTGGGCTGATCCGTGGGCTGGTCCGAGGGCGGGTCGGTCGGCTTCTCGTCGGCGGGCCCGCAACTGTCGCTGGTGAAGATGCCCGGCAGCAGACGCTTCGGGTACGGGCCGATCGGCCCGTTGAAGCCGCTCACATGCTGCTGCGAACCCCACCACCCGGCGTACCCCCACCACGGCTGCCCCTTGACGGGGCGGATGTTGTCCCATGTGTGCCACTCCGTGCCCTCCGAGGTGCGGTCGAGCGTGGTCTTCACCCGGTGGTAGCCCTTGGTCGGGTAGGAACCGTGGGAACCACGCGCCGAGTACACCGTCGGATGCCCGCCCTTCGGATCCAGGTCCGACCACTTCACGCTGCACGGATCGCCGCCGTGCTTCGCGAACGTCATCGCCTCCGGCTTGCCGTCGCGCAGTTGCACCGCGACGCGCTCCCAGTCGCCCTCGTGCCTGTTGCCCCCGAGCAGGTTGTTGTAGGCGTAGAAGAACCAGTACACATACGCCCCGCGCGCCGGGTCGGTCTTGTGCTTGTGGTACTCCCAGTAGACCGGCGCGCCGGTACCCTCGCCCTCGCGCACCTCCTTCGGCGGGTCGAGGTAGAAGCCGCCATCGGGCTCGGTCGAGGTGCGCCACCGCTCCCCGTGCCCCGGGCAGGACACCGGCTTGGACGACGCCTTCCCCGGCTCGATGTCCGCGTGCTGGTAGGGATTCTCCGCACTCCCCAACCGCCGCGGGTCCGCCGGATCGGCCACCGGCCCCTCGTCACGGCACATGCCGTCGTGGTCGAAACGCAGCGCGGAACGCTCGATGAAATGCGTGGCGTCCATCGGCTCCAGCGTCTCCCCCTTGGCGAGCCGCACCAGCGGCGCGAACCGCGCGGCGTCGGCCGCGGTCCCCTGCGAGGGCTCCGCCCCCGTGTACTCCTTCTCCTTCTCCGGCCCGCACGCCACCAGCGCCACCGACAGCGACACCGCCACGCCCGCCAAAGCCCGCATCCGACCCCGCACCGGCTCCCCCTTCGATCGCCCACCATCAGCCAGTGGCACGTCTGGACATCACGCGGAATCCGGCTGAACGGTTCCCCCGTTACCTTTCTCGTGGCCCCGAAAACGGGGCGCCTGGCCCCGGGCCCGGTATGGCTGTCTGCCACCGCTTGACCGCTGATGAGGGACCTGACGACCGCCCGGTGCGTGTGGTGGCTTCGCGGGAACCGGAAGGTATGTCGTCTCGTCTGAATACGTGGTGAACCCGGGTGAAGCCCTCTATGGGTGCGGGTGCGCAATCGCGCGATGATCACAGAGATACTGGTAGACGTTGAGTGAAGTCCGGGTCCTGGGGCGCGTTGGCGCCCGAAGTGAGGAGGCATCGGTGGCGGGCGAGTCCCCCGACATGTCGGAGCAGCGGAGCGACCTGCGGTCGGCTTCGGGCGCGGGTACCGGTACCGGTCGGCCTGCGGCCGATGCCGGTACGGGTGTTGCCGGCGGCAGGGACAGTGGTTCCGGTGCCATCGCCGTTGACGGCGGTCGGGGTGAGGGGCGGCCGACCGGTGCCGCAGGTGGAGACAGTGCGACCGGCGCCGCCGGTTCGGGAACTGGGGTTTCCGGCGCGACCCGACAGGGCACGGATGCCGACCGTCCGGATCCGAGGCTGGCTGTGCGTAACGGCGCGGTCGGCGCCGAGGGTAAGGTCGGCGGGGCGCCTGCGTCGTCGTCGGTGACGGCCGGTGACGGCGAGGGCACCCGGGAACCGGCGGAGGCCGACGGGACCAGTGACGGCAAGGCTGGTCAGGCGACCGGGCCCGCGAAGTCCGGTGCCGCCGGTGGTGGCAAGGCCGACCGGGCGACGGCGGGGTTCGGAGCCGTAAAGAATTCGGCCGGTGAGGCCGCTGCCTTATCCGGTGGTGGCAAGGCTGACCAGGCAGCTGCGAGGGTCGGTGCTGCCGACGACGACGAGGCTGGTCAGGCGGCTGCGGCGGCCGGTGCCGTGAAGTCCGGTGCGGCCGGTGACGGTAAGGGTGAGCAGGCGGGGACGAAGACCAGCGTCTCTGGCAGCGACAAGGTCGACCAGGCGACCGCGGTATTCGGCGCGCTGAAGACGGGCTCGGCAGGCGACGGCAGGGCCGTCCAGGACACCGCTGCCTCCGACGCCCCGAAGGCCGACGCCGCCGATGATGCCAGTGCAGTCGAGGCGGGTGTGGGATCCGGAGCGGCAGGCGACGGCAAGTCCGCCGCTCTGTCCAGTGGCGGCAAGGCCGGTCAGGCGCCCGCGAAGCCCGGCGCCACCGGTGGTGGCAAGGCTGATCAGGTGACCGCGGTGTTCGGCGCTGTGAAGTTAGACGTCACCGAAGGCGGTAGGGCCGAGCAGGCCACCGCCAAGCCCGGCGTCCTCGGCAGCGGCAAGGCCTCCGAGGGCGAGGCCAAGTCCGCGCCCAAGGCTGCCTCCTGGGGGGCCAGACCAGACGGTGACGGCAAGCCCAAGGAGGATGCCCGGCTCAAGGCCGCCGTCGCGGCCGGGGTCGCCGAGGACGACAGCGACGGCGTTGGAAAGGTGGGCTCGGCCGATCAGGCCACCCAGCAGATCGAGGCACCCAAGCCGGCGGAGGCCGGGTCCGCCGACCAGCCCACCGAGCTGATCAAGGCTCCCACGAACCCGGAGTCCGAGTCCGAGCGCACCAGCAAGTTCGTACCACTGAAGAAGGACGACGCCCCGGCGCTGCAGCCGCTCAAGGCCCCCAAGCCGGAGGCCGAGCCCAAGGCGACACCGTCGGCTCCTCCGAAGCCGGCGGCACCGACCGAGTCTCCGGCGGAGCCTCGGACTCCGCTTGACCTGCTCGCCCAGCTGACGAACACTCCGCCCCCGCCAGAGACCCTGATGCGCACGATGGTGCGCCGGGTGAAGATCTGGACCCCGCTGGTGGTGCTTCTCGGGATAATCTTCGTGGTCGTGCAGGCGATGCGCCCGCTGCCTGCCCCGAAACTGGCGATCGTCGGCAAGTCATCCTCCGTCTTCGAGGGCGGCACGCCGTCGCTGCCCTGGCCCACTGAGGGGCAGGCGATCGTGGACGTCGACGGACTCGGCCGGGTCGGCTCGTACGGTGAGATGAAGCCGCTGCCCATCGGCAGCGTGGCCAAGGTGATGACGACGTACATCATCCTGCGCGACCACCCGCTGAAAAAGCGTGAGAACGGGCCGCTGATCGACATCGACCAGAAGGCCGAGGACGACTTCACCAACGGTGTCAAGGAGAAGGAGTCGGTCGTCGAGGCCCACAAGGGTCAGAAGATCTCCGAGAAGGAGGCCCTCGAGGCCGTCATGCTGCCATCCGCGAACAACATCGCGCGGCTGCTGGCCCGCTGGGATGCGAGCACTGAGGAGGCGTTCATCAAGAAGATGAACAACACCGCCAAGGAGCTCGGCATGACGAACACCACCTACACCGACGCGAGCGGCCTCCTGGAGAGCACCGTCAGTACGGCCGAGGACCAGGTGAAGCTGGGCAAGAAGGCAATGCAGGACCCGGTCTTCCGGGAGATCGCTAAGGCGACCGAGTACAACTCCACGACCGCCTCCGGGGCGGGCAGCGGCGTCGCCTACCAGAAGACGCAGCGCAACTTCAACAAGCTCGTCCCCATGTACGGCGTCGTCGGTATCAAGACAGGTTCCACGACCAAGGCCGGTGGCAACCTGCTCTTCGCTGCAGAGAAGAAGGTCGGCGGCTCCACACAGCTGATCATCGGCGCGGTCTTCGGGCAGCACAAGAGCCCGATCATCGACACCGCCACCGAGTACAGCAAGCAGCTCATCCTGGCCGTGGACAAGGCGCTGACCACCAGCACCATCGTGAAGAAGGGCGAGGTCGTCGGCCACGTCGACGACGGCCTGGGCGGTATAACCCCGGTCGTAGCAACCAAGGATCTGACGGCGGTCGGCTGGCCCGGTCTCAAGGTCAGCCTGAAGCTCACCGCCGGGGGCAAGACCCTCCCGCACACGGCGAAGGCCGGTACGCAGGTCGGCGAGCTGACCGAGGGTGGCGGCATGGGTGAGGTGAAGGTGCCCGTGGCATTGCAGAAGGACCTCGCCGAGCCGTCGTTCGGCGCGAAACTGACACGAGTACCCTGACAGGTGGACACGGGCCGGGCCCCGGTACGCACCGCACTGACGCGTACCGGGGCCCGGTTGTGTTGCAGGGGCCCAGTTGCATTGGGCCCTGTCGGTTCTCAGCAGTCTCTGGCGAACTTCACCGAGGCATTGTTGTTGTACGTGTTCTCCAGGTTGTTTGCGTTGCGGTAGTTGAAGACGTCGCTGGGACCGCTGTAGTTGGAGTTGTAGAACACGGTGACGGTCATGCATACGTTGGAGACAGCGGATGCGGCATTGTTCTTGACACTCTTGCCCTGACCGTTGCCGGGACTGGTGAACTTGTATCCGGCGAGATCCGACACGCTGCTTCTCAGCGCGTTGTGGGAGCCCTGCTGGTTCGAGTTGTAGAAGAAGCAGAAGCTACTCGCCTCGCAGTCGCTCGGACTGGCCTGCGCGGTGGTGGCGAAGGCAGGGACGAGCAGGGCAGCGCCCAGGACTGCTGCGGCGAGCTTGGGGGTGCGCTTCATTAATTTCGGTCCTCTCTTTGGGGTCGTCCATGGCGAGTGTGCAGTCCCCAGGTATGCTTGGGAAGGGTGGGCGTGCCAGGACGTAGAAGTGTCGGCCCACTATTTACTGATCGCGGAGTACGGATTTGGCCTTGGCGAGTTGTTTCTTCTTTGCCTTCAACGCTGCATCGAAGTCAGCTCGTTGCCGTGCGATCAGTTCCTTTTGCAAGGAAGTCTCGACTGTGAACCATGTGCCGATCAGGTTCACTTGCTGCTTGCAGGCCACATCGGCGGTCGCCACTTGGCGCTCCAGCCGCGTAGGTGAGTTCCCCTGAAAGCGACGGTCGCTTATGGCCGCCAAGGGGTCGGGATAGGAGTAACCCTTCCCCTTCATGCAGCTGGACCACGCTTCGAACGCCTGCTTCACTTGCGATACCGACCGACTGGCGGTAAAAGTCCGGACGTTGGCCTGCCGAGCCACGTCGCTCGAGCCCAGATTTCCGGAGCCGACCAACTCCTTCTTCGCCTCGTTGTAGCAGCCCCCGGGCGGTACCGTCACACCGTTGACCCGGAGCGCGGTGTCACCCTCGCCAGCCTTCTCCTGGGAGTGCCCGGTGAGCACTTGCTGTTCCTCGGCGGAGAGCTTGGGCGGGTGGGGCGGGTGAGTGCGCGGGTCGCGGTCACCGAGGTGGTAGCCGTTGGCAGCTGCCTCGGTCTTGTCCGTCACCCCGTACCGGCGCTCCATAAAGGTGCGTGGCCCCGTCAGCGGGCCCGACGGGTCAATCTGATAGTCGAGGCCGAATCGGTGTAGGCACTTCTTGCGCAGCACGGCGCTGGCTCTGGCTATTTGCTCCGAGTCCGCATCGGAAAAGAGATAGCTCTCTATCGGGAGATGCAGGTCAACGCTCGACAGAAGTTTTGGAGCGTGTATTTCCTGCGCCGCCTTGGCGGCAGAGGGATCAGATGAGCTGCAGCCGGCCAGGAAAAGGAACATGATGCCTGTCAGGCCGAGCAGTCCCGTTCGCGGATTGTGGCTGGATAATCGTCGGTCCATGACTGAAACTGGATCCCCCCTCAACGCCAGTCTCGCAATAGCATTCAACATGATTAAGTGATGTTGATCAAGGCGATTCCAGCCAATCTCAAGTGTGGCTGAGTGCTCCACCTGGCGGTTGAGTGGTCGAGTTGGAGGATTGATCATTCCGCAGGTCAGCGCGGTGCGACTTCTCTCGATAGGTGACACTTGGTCGAGTTGGTCGACACCGGGGGCTGTGTATTGGCCTGTCGGCGGCGGCTGAAATCTGGTTCTGGACCACCCTTCGCGCACCGCTGACGGATGCTCACGGGCCGCGCCGGCTGTTAGTTGGGTTTTGCTGGCGTCCTTCAAGGTGTAGAAGTCGCAGCGTGCGCAGGCCATGCGGGGCGGGCACTACTCGAAGAAGGTGTAGGTGCAGTAGCCGTGCCCGAGGTCGTAGTGCTGCCAGGGTTCGACGGCCGCGGTGGAGCCGGAGGTGGCCGCGTCAACGACCGCCCGACCCTGAACAAGGTCGGGCGGACGCTGTTGTGGACGCGGGGTGTGAGCGATGAGGTGTCGTACCAGCGGTCCACCCACCGAGCCCACCCCTGCGCTCCGCCGCTTGCCCGTGCCGAGTGGCCCAGTCATCCGCTGGGGCGGCTCGCAGTAGCCCAGCTCGGCAACGGCCTGCTGCATGGCGTGCGAGGTGTTCAGCCGCACGTCGGGAAGGAGCCGTTCGCCGCGTATCCGCTCGAACAGTTCGATGGTCAGCTGCTCGATGTGCAGGCTTCGCCTGAGAAGAAGCACCTGGCAGGCGACCATCGGCAGCACCGTGTCGTTGCCGCAGCGGAGCTGGTAGCCCCATCCGTCGAGCACCGCGCGACCTTGCGACAGCCCTGCTGGCCGCGGTCGAGGAGGTCGGCCCACTCCGCGTCCGCCCAGGACCAGTACGGCCGGTCGGTCTTCGCGCATGGCAGCAGCCCTACGGCGTCGGCATCCAGCATCGCGCGGCGGCGGTGCTGGGTGGGCGGCGAGTCCAGAGCGGCAGCGGCGTCGTCCAGAGGCCGCAGCAGTCGCCGGCTCCGTCACCACTGAGGGGCACCCAGGGGCGCCTCCATCCGCGGCGGGCACGCCCCCCTACCGCGGCTACCGACTCCTCAAAGCGTCCTGTTCCAGGCCGCCTTCGCCGCGATCGGCCGCAAGTCCGGCCCATCCTCGCGGACTACTACGACCTTCAGCGCGCACCCGGCAAGACCCAGGGGCATCCTGAGTCAGTCGGCGTCACCGGCGGGCACGACCCACCGATGGGGCTGCCCGGTGATCGCGGCGATCTGCTCGTAGTCCTCGTCGTAGTGCAAGACGACGGCCGCATGCCGCTCAGCCGTCGCCGCGATCAGCAGATCCGCCATCGACAACGCCCGGTGGTTTCCTTTACGGATCGCTCGGGCCTGGACATCCTTGGCGCGGTCCCATACCTCGTCCGGGCAAGGGAGGTAGTCGAAGCCGGACAGCCAGTAGCGCAGCTTTTCGGCCTCCGTGTCATTGCGAGCGGAGTAGAGAATCTCCATTTCGACCGCACCTGTGACGGCGATCAGGCCCCGCTGGACCAGTGGGTCGAGCACCGCCCGAACGGACGGCTTGGAGCGCCGGGCCAGAGCCGATTTGTCGATCAAGTAACGCAAGCTCAGGCCGCATCTCCGGAGTCGACGGCGCGCGCATCGTAGGTGAGATCGATTGCGCCGCTGTCGATGGCGTCCATGAACTCCATGCGCCGGTGCAATTTGGCCGCCTCCTCCATTGCCCGGCGCACAGCCGCCGCCTTGGTCTTCACGTTGTAGACCCTCATCAGCTCTTCGGTCGTTTCGTCATCGAGATCGATCACGGTGCGAGACATCAAAACCCACTCTCCGGAGGCCATCGATATCTTTACGATATCAGAAAGACGCGGCATTCGATATCGAAAGGGAACCGAACATACACCGCACGAGCCCCCTGAACGCGTGGGGCACCCCCTGGGAGCTGCCCCACGCACGGATCCCGCCGCTCACGCTCAGCCGTACCGCTCCTCGGGCTTCGGCGGCGCAAGGGCGAACCACACCGCCTTGCCGGTGACGCCCGCGTCCTTGTCGGTGTAGTCGACCACGCCCCAGTCGTCCGAGCACGACTCGACGAGCGCCAGCCCCCGCCCGCCCTCGTCGTCGGCCCCGGCCTCCACGGGCTGCGGCAGCGCGGAGCCCGAGTCCCACACGGTGACGCGGAAGTCCGGCGGCTTCGGCTGCCAGTCCATGCTGACGTACGAGTCGGTGGCGGTGTTGCGCAAAGCGTTCGTCGTCAGCTCGGAGACGAGGAGTTCGGCGGTGTCGACGAGGCAGTCGAGGCGGGCCGATGAGGATGTGGCGGATGGTGGCCCGTACGACGCCCACGGCTCGGGGATCGTGGGGAATGAACAGGCCGTAGGACCAGGGCTCTTCGGGCGTGCGCATGTGGCAGCCTCCAGGTGAGTACCTTACGTGACTGGCGCCACACCCAAGGTAGCGCCGGGAGTTGCCAATCCACAACACGATCAGCACGCTTCGTGGTTGAGTAGTCACGCTAGTCACTACCAGGGAGGGCGTATGGGACTTCGGGCCAACCCCACGTACCGTCAACGACGCTTCGGGGCTGAGGTTCGCAAGCTGCGCGAACGTGCTGGCCTCAGCGTTGGCCAGAGCGCCGCCGTGATGAACATGAACCAGTCGCACATCAGCAACGTCGAGTCCGGACGCACCGGCCTCTCGCCTGAGCGGCTGCGCGCTCTGGCCGGAGCCGCAGGCTGTGAAAGTACAACCTACGTTGACGCGCTTGTGGCGATGAGCCAGGCGTCAGGAAAAGGCTGGTGGAGTGCGTATCGCGACAAGGTGCCCGCCTCGCGCATGGACACGGCCGAGTTGGAAGCCGGTGCCGATGTGATGCTCTGCTACGAGCCGATGTTCGTGCCGGGGCTGCTACAGACCCGGGAGTACTCGGCGGCGATCCACCAAGCCGGGTACGTCTCCGCCTCACGCGAAGAGAACAACTCGTCCGTCGAGTTCCGGCTGGAGCGCCAGAAGGTGCTCACCGGCGAGCGACCTCCCCACTTCCACGCCGTCATTCACGAGGCCGCCCTGCACGCCATGCTCAACGGTCGCCCCGACGTCATGCGCGGTCAGTTGCTCCGGCTGATCGAGCTGTCACGGCTTCCCAACGTCACGGTCCAGGTGCTCCCCTTCGACGGACCCGTGCCATTTGGTACGTCCTTCACGTTGATCGAGCCCACCGTAGCCGAGTTGAGCACCGTGATCGTTCCGCACATCGAGAAGTCGCTCTACCTGGGCGACGATGCCGCGATCGCTCGATACAACGAGGTTTTCGCTACTATGCGCGAAGTGGCGTTGCCTGCCGTCGACGCGACGGTTTCGCCGGAGGCACATGGCATGAAGGACTCACTGGGGTTGATCCAGCGGCTCCTCTATCCCCTGCTCTAGGAAGGCGCACACATGTCTCAGCTCAAGTGGCGGAAGTCGAGCTTCAGCGAGGGCCACACGGACACGTGCGTGGAGATCGCAGCAGACCCCGCAGGTATGCCCCACCTCCGGGAAAGCGACCACCCCCACACCGTCATAACCACCACCCCCACCGCCCTCCGCGCACTCCTCCGCACCATAAAGACCGGCGCCCTCGACCACCCAGGCCACTGATAACCCCCGCTCACCTCACAGCGGTACATTCGTCGGATTCGGTCACGTCCCCAACCCCAGGGGCCCGACGAAGTCTTGGAGCCGCCGTGCGCGTTGTCCTCGCCGAAGACCTGTTCCTCCTGCGGGACGGCCTGGTCCGGATGCTGGAGGCCTACGACTTCGAGATCGCGGCGGCCGTGGACACCGGGCCCGATCTGACCCGCGCGCTCGCCGAGCTGAAGCCGGATGTCGCGGTCGTGGACGTGCGGCTGCCGCCGTCGTTCACGGACGAGGGGTTGCAGTGCGCGCTGGCCGCGCGGCGGGCGCGGCCGGGGTTGCCGGTGTTGGTGCTGTCGCAGCATGTGGAGCAGTTGTACGCGCGGGAGCTGCTGGCCGACGGGAGCGGTGGGGTGGGGTATCTGCTCAAGGACCGGGTGTTCGACGCGGATCAGTTCATCGACGCGGTGCGGCGGGTCGCGGGGGGCGGGACGGCGATGGATCCGCAGGTGATCTCGCAGCTGCTGAACCGGCGGGCGCAGGACAAGCCCATGGGGAATCTGACGCCGCGCGAGCGGGAGGTGATGGAGCTGATGGCGCAGGGGCGGTCGAACGCGGCCATCGCCACGCAGTTGTTCGTCACCGAGCGGGCGGTCGCCAAGCACACGTCGAACATCTTCGGGAAGCTCGGCCTGCCGCCGTCCGACGACGACAACCGCCGGGTGCTGGCCGTGCTGGCCTATCTCGACCGGGGGCATGCCCAAAGCTGAGCCCTGTCCACACCCCCGCCTCGCACGGCACAATCCTCCCCCGTGAAGATCACCGCACGCGAACTCAACCGGTCCACCCTCAGCCGCCAGCTGCTCCTGCGACGCGAGTCGCTGAGCACTCTCGACGCCGTACGCCGTGTCGTCGCGCTCCAGGCGCAGCACGCCGGTTCGCCGTACGTCGCGCTGTGGAACCGGCTGACCGGATTCGACCCGGCCGAGCTGGACGCCGCGTTCACCGGCCGGAAAGTCGTCAAGGCGAGCTTGCTGCGGATCACGCTGCACGCGGTCCACGCAGACGACTACCGGGTCTTCCGCGAGGCGATGCGGCCGACCCTGTACGCTTCCCGGCTCGGCTACCGCTTCGCCGCCGCCGGGCTGACGCCGGCCGATGCCGATGAACTCGTCCCGGAGCTGCTGGCGTTCGCCGAGCAGCCGCGCATGACGACGGAGTTCGATGCGTGGCTCGAGGAGCGGCTGGGCGTCGAAAAGAAGGCCGGGGCGTGGTGGGGGCTGCGGGCGTACGCGCCGCTGTGGCACGCGGCGACCGGCGGGCCGTGGTCGTTCGGGGCCAGGCCGTCGTACCGGGCGGCGGGGACCGGGCCGCTGCCCTTGGGGCGGGAGACGAACGAGGAGGCGCTGCAAAGGCTCCTCGTGCGCTATCTGGAGGGGTTCGGACCGGCTTCGGTCGCGGATATGGCGCAGTTCGCCATGGTTCGGCGGACGCCGATACGCCAGGCGCTGCGCGCGCTCGGCGGTGCCGTCGAAGAGCTGCAAGGGCCCGATGGAACGGCGCTGTTCGATCTCCCGGGCGCCCCGCGCCCGGCCGCGGACACCCCGGCCCCGCCCCGGCTGATGGCGATGTGGGACAGCGTCCTGCTCGCGTACGCCGACCGCGGCCGGGTGATCCCCCCGGCCTACCGCCGGGAGGTGATCCGCGTCAACGGCGATGTGCTGCCGACGCTGCTGGTGGACGGGTACGTGGCCGGTGTGTGGCGGCCGGTCGGGGGTGGGATCGAGGCCATGGCCTTCCATGAGCTGCCGGCGGCGGCATGGGACGGGCTCGCCGCGGAGGCCCGCTCGCTGCTGACGCTGCTGGCCGACCGCGACCCCCGCCTGTACAGCCGGTACGACCACTGGTGGGCCAAGCTCTCCGGCGCCCAGGTGCGCGTACTCCCGGGCTGACCGGCCGGACGGGCCCGTACGGGTGGACGCGCCCGTACAGGTGGACGCGCCCGGACGAGTGGACGGGCCCGTACGGGTGGACACCTCGTACGCACCATTGCTGCCGCCCCGTCCCCCTCGTTAACGTGCCGCTCACATACGACCGTTGGCCCGGGCCGGGCGGCATTGGGGGGCACCATGAGCGATCTGAGCAGACGCACGCTGATCGGAACCGCCGGAGCACTCGGCGTCGGGGCCGCGATCGGGAGCCAGTCCCCGGCGGCGGCCGAGGGGGTGGGGGGCGTGGAGGACGCTGAGGGCGCGGAGGGCGCCACCGCCGCCTTCGACGCCGCGCCCGCGCGCGCCGCGCTGAAGCGGCTGCTGCCGGAGCACGCCGAGCAGTTCCGGCTGGTGGCGCTGGAAGGCGAGGGCGGCGAGGAGCGGTTCGAGGTCTCGGGGAAGCCGGGGCGGATCGAGGTGGCGGGGACCAGCCCGGCGGTGCTGCTCACCGGGGTGCACTGGTATCTGAAGTACACGTGTCATGCCCTGATCACCTGGTCCGGGGACCAGCTCGACCTGCCCAAGAGGCTGCCGGCGCCCCGGGGCCGCGTCGAGCGGTCGACCGCGCTCCCCCACCGCTTCGCGTTCAACGACACCCACGACGGCTACACCGCTCCGTTCGCCGGCTGGGACCACTGGGAGCACCTGATCGACGTCGCGGCCCTGCACGGCTGCAACGAGCTGCTGGTCACCGCCGGCCAGGAGGCCGTCTACCACCGCCTCCTCAAGGACTTCGGCTACTCGGACGAGGAGGCGCGCGTCTGGCTGCCCGCGCCCTCCCACCAGCCGTGGTGGCTGCTGCAGAACATGAGCGGGTACGGCGGCCCGGTGAGCCCCGAGCTGCTGGCCAAGCGCACCGAGCTGGGGCAGAAGATCGCCGGACGGCTGCGCGAGCTGGGCATGCGGCCGGTGTTCCCCGGCTACTTCGGGACCGTCCCGGACGGGTTCGCCGAGCGCAACCCGGGCGCGCGCACCGTCCCGCAGGGCACCTGGAACGGGCTCGAGCGCCCCGACTGGCTCGATCCGCGCACCGAGTCCTTCCGGCAGGTGGCCGCCGCGTTCTACCGCCACCAGGAAGAGCTGTTCGGCGCCTGCAAGCTGTTCAAGATGGACCTGCTGCACGAGGGCGGCGCCGCCGGGGACGTCCCCGTGGCCGACGCGGCCCGCGCCGTGGAGACCGCCCTGCGGACCGCCCGGCCCGGCGCGACCTGGGTGATCCTCGGCTGGCAGGCCAATCCCCGGCGGGAGCTGCTGGACGCCGTGGACCGGGACCGGATGCTGGTGGTGGACGGCCTGTCGGACCTGGACTCCATCACCGACCGGGAGAAGGACTGGGGCTCGGTGCCGTACGCCTTCGGCACCATCCCCAACTTCGGCGGCCGCACCACGATCGGCGCCAAGACCCACATCTGGGCGCGGCGGTTCACGCAGTGGCGCGACAAGCCGGGCAGCAAGCTGGTCGGCACCGCCTACATGGCGGAGGCGGTCGGGCGCGATCCGGCGGCCTTCGAGCTGTTCAGCGAGTTGGCGTGGCGGGACGAGGCGGTGGACCGCGAGGAGTGGTTCCGCACCTACGCGGACGTACGGCTGGGCGGCCGGGACGACCGGGCCCGGGAGGCGTACGCGGCGCTGCGCGACACCGCGTACCAGATCACCAGCTCCGACGGCCGCCCGCACGACTCGGTGTTCTCCGCCCGCCCCGATGTGACCGCGCGCTCCGGCACCAACTACGCCACCCGCGTGCCCGCCTTCGACCTGCCGGACTTCGACGCCGCCTTCGCCGCGCTGCTGGCCGTGCGCCCCGCGCTGCGCGACTCCGACGCCTACCGCCACGACCTGACCGACCTGGCCCGCCAGGCGCTCGCCGACCGCTCGTGGACACTGATCCCCCACCTGCACGACGCGTACGCCCGCAAGGACCTCGCGACCTTCCGGGCGCTGGCCCGGCTGTGGCTGAAGCTGATGCGGCTGAGCGACGACATGACCGGCGCGCACCGCGGCTTCCTGCTCGGGCCGTGGCTGGAGGACGCCAAGCGGATGGCGTCCGGCGAGGCGGAGGCCGCCCAGCTCGAACACGCCGCCCGCGCCCTGATCACCACCTGGGCGGACCGGGTCACGGCCGACGAAGGCAAGCTCGCCAACTACGCCAACCGCGACTGGAACGGCCTCATCGGCGACTTCCACCTGCCGCAGTGGCAGAGCTACCTGGACGAGCTGGAGGACGCGCTCGCCGAGGGGCGCGAGCCGCGCGACTTCGACTGGTTCGCGGTCGAGGAGCCGTGGACACGGGAGCGCAAGAGTTACCCGGTGCGGCCCACGGCGGACGCCCACCGCACCGCGCGGCGGGTGTACGAGGCGTTGGCCAAGGCCCCGTACCAGGGCGCGGCCACCGTCTCCACCACCCCGCCCCAGGTGCCCCCCGGCGGCGCCGCCGACATCGCCGCGTCCCTGCGCAACCTCAACGGGCTGCGCGCCACCGGCCGCGTCGACTTCGACCTGACCGTGACCGGCCTCGACCCCAAGCCGCAGGGAGACACCTGGCTCCCCTCGGTCGCCCCGGCGAAGAGCGGCGAGGTCCACTGGCGGGCCACCGCGCCCGGCGAGCCGCTGAAGGACCCGCTCAAGCCGCTGCCGTACGAGCTGGCGGTCGAGTTCGGGCCGCGCGGCGAGGACCGGGTGCGGCTGGACCGGACCGGCACGCTGTGGGTGGCCGGGCCGCTGGATCCGGGCCTGAGGACGGTCACCAACAACGGCGCGGTCTTCGGTCAGCTGGGCGAGCGCTTCGCGATCGACGGCGCGGGGCGGGACCTGTGGAAGGCGACTGCCGAGTTCGGGTCGGTGTACCGGGAGGGGGCGCTGGCCGTCTCCACCGCCGTGACGGTGAAGGTGGACAGCCAGGCCGCGACGGGCGCGTGGGCGCGGGCCGGCATCATCGCGCGCGACAGCCTGGCGACGGCGGGCTCCTTGGGCTTCGTCAACCTGTCCGTCACCCCGTCCAGCGGCGTCGTACTGTCGTACGACACCAACGGAGACGGCACGCTGGACGCGTACAAGCGCGTCACCGGCGTCAAGGCGCCCGTGCTGCTGCGGCTGACGCGGGTGGCCGCCGCCTCGTACAAGGGCGAGCTGTCCACCGACGACGGGGCGACCTGGCGGGCGGTGGGGACGGTGACGGCGCCCGGCGGCGCCGGTTCCGCGCAGGACGTCGGGATCTTCATGAGCGCGGCCCACGGGGGGAACGTGGCGCGCGGCACGGTGGAGTTCAGCGGCTGGCGCGTCGGCTGACCGCGCGGGCCCCGCTCGGGCGGGGAGCCGGGGCCCGCGCAGGGGCCCCGGCTCCGCGCGGCGGTGACCATCGCATCCGGCGCTCGTTCTCCAACCGTGGAGCAGCAGCAGGAGACAGCCGACCTCCCCGGTGGTTCCCCCACCCTGATCGACGTCGAGCAGGCCGAGGCCGCCATCGTCGAGCACTACCCGCGCCTGGTGCGGCTCGCGTATCTGGTGCTGCCGCCCGGCATGGGGCGCACCCGCCGGGTACTGGCGGCCCACGGGCTCGCGCAGCGCGCGCTGCCCCGCGGCCGGGCCAACGGCGCCGGGGCCGGGCCACAGACCGGTGTCAGGCCACAGACCGGGGCCGACGGCCGGGGCGGCGCCGGGGCCACGCCCGGGCTCCCCGGGCAGCGCGGGACGGAGGGCGCGGCGGACGACGCCGGGTACGCCTTCGTGCGGCTGCGGGTGCTGCGCGGCGCGCTGCGGGCCGCGCAGCGGCGGCGCCTGCCGCTGGGGCCGGCGCTGCCGCGGGTGTGGGGGCTGCGGCTGTCCCCGTCCCCCGGCGGGTCCGACGAACTCGCCCTGGACAAGGCGCTGTCTCAGCTGTCGGGCCCCGGGCGTGCCGCGTACGCGCTGCGCGGCCTGGAGCGGCTGGGCGACCGCGAGGCGCGGGAGGTGCTGAAGGCCGCCGGGGTCGCCGACCCGCGCGGCGCGCTCGCCGAGGCGGACACGGTGGAGGACCCGGCGGGCAGCCGGGACGGGACGCTGCTGGAGTCCCCCGAGTTCGACCCTTGCGCGCTGCGGGCCCGGCCCACCGATCTGATGCGGCGCCGGCAGCACGCGCGCGCGGCGCTCGCCGCCGCGGCGGCGCTGGTGGTGTGCGGCACGCTGCTCGGCCTGCCCGGCGAGGGCTGGGGCCCCAGCGGCGCGGCCGCGCCCCCGTACGCGCGCAACCCGTCCTCGGAGCGCGCGCTCGACCCGGCCGAGCTGACCCGTGCCGCGCCCGGGGCGTGGCGCACCGCCACTCGCGCCGACTTCTCCACCTGGCCCGCGCGCGGCGACCGCACGGGCGACACGCCGCTGCTGCGCCGCGCGCTGGCCGTTTGGGCGCGGCCGGGCCGCTCGGTGCGCGTGTCGGCCACGCCCGGCACACAGTCCGGCCCGCCCTCGGGCCCGCCCCAGCTGCTGTACGCGGGCGAGGTCGACCAGGTGGCGGTGGTGCTGCTGTACGACGGGCTGCGGGTGGTGCGGTACGCGGAGGTAGGGGACGGCGACGGCGGCGCCGTGGCGCTGGACTTCGCGCGGGCCGACGCCGCCGACGCGGCCTCCTCGACCGGCCTGGTCGTGACCCGCGCGGACGGGAACGTCCGCTATCTGGCCGCCCCTTGGGTGCGCCACCCCTCCGTACGGGACCTGGTGCGGCCCGGCGAGGCGGCCCGGCCGCTGCGCCTGACGGCGGACGGGGTGACGGATCCGGTGCGCGCGGGCGGCGCCGACCTGGTGGGCGGCGCGGGACGGGCGCCGGAGTGCGAGAGCTGGACCGCGCTGCGGCTCGGGTCCCGCCTGGTGACGGACCTGGGCGAGATCGTCCCGGCCCGGCTGACGTACGGCGCCCCGGGCGGCCGGGGCGGCGGGCCGCGGGACGTGTCGGGCGCGCCGGCCCGGGCGGCCTGGGCGCACACCGCGTGCCGGCTCCCGCTGCTGCATTCGCGGGGGGTGCGCACGGTCAACGCCTGGCGGTTCGCGGCCCAGCGGCTGCCCGAGGGCGGCGGCTCGGCGGAGTGGGTGTGCACGCGCGCGGAGACCTGGCGGGGCGCGGGCGGCCGGGTGCTGGCCCAGTTCCAGCCGCCCACCACCGACCCGGCCGCGCCGGCCGCGGTCGTGGCCAACGCGGGCGACTCCCCGGCCTGCGGCCCGCGTGAGCCGCGCGTGCTGGCGGGCGCGCTGTGGAAGTCCCGCGCCGGGCGGTGGTATCTGCTGGCGGCGGGCAGCAGCCAGGTGACCTCCGTCGCCGCGCGCGGCGACGTCCGGGGCACGGCGGTGGGCCGGACGCTGACCCTGCCCGCGCGGGAGGGCGACCAGGCCCGGCTGAGCGGCCGCCTGGCGGGCGGCGGGCGGGTGACGGCGCTGCGCTGACGGGCGGGTGCCCGGCACCCGACGACCTGGTTATCCGCGCCTCACCATTGTCAACGCCTCACCCAAGCGGGAGTGATATCTTGAATCGAGATTAGATATCAACACGATGTGGAGCAGATATGTCGCGCACGGTAATCGATCTGGATGACGAAGCCCTGGCCGAAGCCGCGCGCCACCTGGGCACCACGACCAAGAAGGACACGGTCAACGCGGCACTGCGCGAGATCAACGACCGCCGTCGACGAGCAGCCGCGGTGGCCCGCATGCGGCAGATGGTGGCCGCGGGCGAGATCGACTTCTCGGCGCTTGATGAGGCCGCCCCCGCGAGCGAGGGGCACAACGCCGCATGAGGGAGGAATTCCTCATCGACACCAGCGCCCTTGTGCGTTTCTACCGGGGGCAGACGGGCCCGGAGTGGGACCAGGCCGTCACTGCAGGGCTCGTCGGCATCTGCGAGCCCGTTCGACAGGAATATCTGCGCGCCGTGGGAAGCCGTGCCGCGTACTACGAGGCGAACAGCCTGTTGCGCGAGACATTCCCCCATTACACACTGCGGGACTCGGCGTGGGACGAGACCGCAGAACTACAGCAGCGACTCGCAGACCGCGCCTGGCACCAGTGCGCGAGCCCGGTCGATCTGCTCGTGGCCGTCACAGCCTCGCACCACAAGCTCACAGTGTTGCACGCGGATTCCGACTTCGAGACGATCGCCCGAATCACCAGCCAGCCCGCGCGGCGTATCGACTGAACGCGGAGGATCAGCGGCACGTCGATGTCCGCGAGCGGCAACAAGGGCACCTGCTCCGGGACCATCAGCGCCTCCATGGCAGCCACCTTCACCTGCCAGGGCGCGACCACCAGCGGCCCGGCCCGGCTCAGCGACGGCGGCCAGACCCTCACCTTCACCTGGAGCGACGGCAACCCCCACCGGTTCGTCCGCGCCAAGCCCGCGTAGCGGTTCAGTTCGGCAAAAATTTGCGGTGCGTTTCTGCAAGATGCCGGACCCGCCACCCCTCGCAGGTTCGCCGTCGGCACACTGACCCCTGCCGAGAGCGCCGGAGCACGCCCGGATCACGCTGGATGGGCACCGCAAGCCCCTGCAATCCCTTCCACAAGGCATTGCAGAGCTGTTACGTTCACCGGCATGACCCAGGAGCTGACCACCTCACCCCAGACCGAGACCGCCCGTCCGGCCGGCGGTGCCGACTGGTGGCGCGACGCCGTCATCTACCAGGTGTACGTGCGGTCCTTCGCCGACAGCGACGGCG
The DNA here is from genome assembly GCF_001704635.1 of Streptomyces sparsogenes. Taxonomy (GTDB): domain Bacteria; phylum Actinomycetota; class Actinomycetes; order Streptomycetales; family Streptomycetaceae; genus Streptomyces; species Streptomyces sparsogenes. The sequence goes on from NZ_MAXF01000020.1 coordinate 22,536, forward strand.
ACGGCATCGGGGATCTGCGCGGCGCCCGCGAGCGGCTGCCCCACCTGGCCCGGCTGGGCGTGGACGCGGTCTGGCTGACCCCGTTCTACGCCTCGCCGCAGGCCGACGGGGGCTACGACGTGGCCGACTACCGCGCCGTCGACCCGCTGTTCGGCACCCTCGGCGACGCCGACGACCTGGTGCGCACCGCCCATGAGCTGGGCCTGAAGGTGATCGTGGACATCGTGCCGAACCACACCTCCGATCGGCACGTGTGGTTCCAGGAGGCGCTCGCGGACCGGCCTCGGGGGGCGGCCCGCGAGCGCTACCACTTCCGGCCCGGCCGGGGCGCGGACGGCGAACTTCCCCCCAACGACTGGGAGTCGGTCTTCGGCGGCCCCGCCTGGACCCGCACCACCGATCCCGACGGCACCCCGGGCGAGTGGTACCTCCACCTCTTCGCGCCCGAGCAGCCCGATCTGAACTGGGACTGCCCTCAGGTCGCCGAGGAGTTCGAGTCCATCCTGCGGTTCTGGCTTGACCTGGGCGTGGACGGCTTCCGCGTCGATGTCGCGCACGGCATGGTCAAGGCCGCGGGCCTGCCCGACATCGGCCACACCGAACAGGCCAAGCTGATCGGCGCGCAGGTGCTGCCGTTCTTCGACCAGGACGGGGTGCATGAGATCCACCGCTCCTGGCGGCGGCTGCTGGACTCCTACAGCCGGGCCGACGGCACGGTGCGGATCGGCGTGGCCGAGGCGTGGGCGCCCACCTCCCAGCGGCTGGCGCTGTATGTGCGCCCCGACGAGCTGCACCAGGCGTTCAACTTCCAGTTCCTCAGGTGCCCGTGGGACGCGGCGGCGATGCGCGAGGTGATCGACGAGTCGCTGGCCGCGACCGCCTCCGTGGGCGCCCCCACCACCTGGGTGCTCTCCAACCACGACGTGGTCCGGCACGCCACCCGCTACGCCGAGGACAGCCCGGCCCAGGGGCTGCGCCGGGCGCGGGCCGCGGCCCTGCTGGTGCTGGCGCTGCCCGGCTCGACGTACATCTACCAGGGCGAGGAGCTGGGGCTGCCGGAGGTCACGGACCTGCCGGACGAGTGCCGCCAGGACCCGGCGTTCTTCCGCGCCCTCCACGCCGGCGGCCAGGACGGCTTCCGGGACGGCTGCCGGGTGCCCATCCCCTGGTCGCGCGACGGGGAGTCGTACGGCTTCGGCCCGGGCGGCAGCTGGCTGCCGCAGCCCGCCGACTGGCCCGGACTGTCGGTGGAGGCGCAGACCGGCGACCCGGACTCCACGCTGGAGCTGTACCGCGGCGCGCTCGCGGCGCGCCGGGAGCTGCCTGGTCTCGGGGACACCCCGATGGCCTGGCTGGACGCGCCCGACGGGGTGCTCGCGCTGTCCCGGCCGGGATTCGTGTGCACCCTCAACACCCTCGGGGAGGAGGTGGAGCTGCCCGTCCCCGGGCGTGCGCTGCTGTCCTCGGCCCCCCTGGAGTACGGGGCCGGCACCGTGCGCATTCCCGCCGATTCCTGTGCGTGGTGGGCAATCTGACGTGCGACCGGTACAGTCCAGCCCCATGACCGCACGGCTCGCTGACATCGCAGCCCAGGCGGGGGTCAGCGAGGCCACGGTCAGCCGTGTGCTGAACGGCAAGCCCGGCGTGGCGGCGACCACCCGCGAATCCGTCCTCGCGGCCCTCGACGTGCTCGGCTACGAGCGGCCGGTGCGGCTGCGTCAGCGCAGCGCGGGGCTGGTGGGGCTGATCACCCCCGAGCTGGAGAATCCGATCTTCCCCGCGCTCGCGCAGTTCATCGGGCAGGCGCTGACCCGCCAGGGCTACACCCCGGTGCTGGCCACCCAGACCCCGGGCGGCTCGACCGAGGACGAGCTGACGGAGATGCTGGTGGAGCGCGGGGTGGCCGGGATCATCTTCGTCTCCGGGCTGCACGCGGACACCACCGCCGATATGCGGCGCTACGACCGGCTGCGCGGCCAGGGCGTGCCGTTCGTCCTGGTCGACGGCTACTCGCCGAAGGTGCGGGCGCCCTTCATCTCCCCCGACGACCGGGCGGCGATGCTGCTGGCGGTGACCCACCTGGCCTCCCTCGGGCACACCCGGATCGGGCTGGCGCTCGGCCCGAAGCGGTTCGTGCCCGTGCTGCGGAAGATCGAGGGCTTCCAGCGGGCGATGCGCGAGCAGCTGGGGGTCGGGCCGGAGGAGTCCGAGGAGCTGATCCAGCACTCCCTGTACACCCTGGAGGGCGGCCAGGCGGCGGCCGAGGCGCTGATCGAGCGCGGGTGCACGGCGGTGGTGTGCGCGAGCGACATGATGGCGCTGGGCGCCATCCGCGCGGCCCGGCGGCAGGGCCTGGCCGTGCCGGAGGACATCTCGGTGGTCGGCTTCGACGACTCACCGCTGATCGCCTTCACGGACCCGCCGCTGACCACCGTCCGCAAGCCCGTGCAGCCGATGGGCCAGGCGGCGGTGCGCGCCCTGCTGGAGGAGATCGGCGGCACCCCGGCGCCGCCCAGCGAGTTCGTCTTCCTCCCCGAGCTGGTGGTCCGCGGCTCCACGGCCTCGGCGCACGGGGCGGGCGCGCGGGGCGGCGGGACATAATCGGGCGTTTGCCGGACTCCCCTACAACCGGGACCACCCCAAGCGGGACATAAGGCGTCAAGACCGGACTCGGGGACGATCTGCCGCCGGGTCGCTTCTGGCAGACTGTTGCCCTATGGGTGAAGCGACTGTGAGGACTCTGCCAGGCCGGACGGCCACTCCGTCACCCATCGAGGAGACCGAAGCGCGCCCGGCGCCGCCCCCTACGCTGATGGACCGGCTGCGCGCCCCCCGCAGACCCCGGCTCTGGTTCGAGATCCTCCTGGTCGCCGTCGGCTACTGGACGTACTCCCTGATCCGCAACGCCGTCCCGGAGCGGAAGCACGAGGCGATGCGCAACGCGGGCCGGATCTGGGAGTGGGAGGACCGGCTCGGCCTGGCCTTCGAGCACGGCGTCAACCACGCGCTGGACTCGGTCGGCTGGCTGATCGTCGGGATGAACTACTACTACGCCACGCTGCACTTCGTGGTGACCCTCGGCGTGCTGGTGTGGCTGTACCGCTGGCACCCGGGCCGCTACGCCGCCACCCGGCTGGTGCTCTTCGCGACCACCGGGGTCGCCCTGCTGGGCTACTACTTCTTCCCGCTGGCGCCGCCCCGGCTGATGGCCCGGGGCCACTTCATCGACACCGTCGTGGCGCACCACACCTGGGGGTCGATGGCCTCCGGGAACCTGGCCGGCATGTCCAACCAGTACGCGGCGATGCCGTCGATGCACATCGGCTGGTCGCTGTGGTGCGGGATCACCATCGCGGTGCTGGCCCGCCCGGTGTGGGTGAAGGCGCTGGGGCTGCTGTACCCGGCGGCCACGCTGGTGGTGATCGTGGCGACGGCCAATCACTTCTGGCTGGACGCCGTCGGCGGGGCCCTGTGTCTGTCGTTCGGCTTCGGCCTCTCCCGCCTCTGGTACGGCAGGCTCTCGTACCGGCTGCCGAAGCAGGTGGCGGCGCGGCAGGCGGAGGCCGAGCCGGAGGCCGGGCCCCGGACGGCCTGAGGACGGCCGGCGCGGGCGGCTTGAGGGCAACTGCCGTGGGCGGCTTGAGGACGGCTGCCGCGGGCGGCTTGAGGACGGCTGCCGTGGGCGGCTTGCGCGCGGCTGTCAAGACGGCTTGATCGCACCCGCCCGAGCCGCCATTCTGGCTCAGCATTCAGGGGCTCGATCTTTCGCGCGAGGGCGACGATCCGCGTCGCCCTCGCGTCGCTGTGGGCACGCCTCGGGCCCGACGACACGGCGCGGGCCCGAGGACATGAAAGGGACACCGGCACGTGCACACCGCCGACGCCACACCAGCCGCCTCCGCCCCCTCCGCCCCGCGGCTGCCCCGGCCCCGCTCGGGCTCCGCGCCCCGCTCGGGCTCCGCGCCCCGCCCGGGCTCCGCCGGGCCGCGCTTCCGGCTGGTGGCCACCGACCTCGACGGCACGCTGCTGCGCACCGACCTGACCGTCTCCGCCCGCACCCGCGCGGCGCTCGCCCTCGCCGGCCGCTCCGGGGCGCGCCATCTGGTCGTCACCGGGCGGCCGGCCGCCTCCTGCCGGGAGTTCCTGGTCGCCATCGGCTACGAGGGACTCGCGGTGTGCGGTCAGGGCGCGCAGCTGTACGACGCTTCGGCGGACCGGCTGCTGGTCTCCGCGGCGCTGGACCTGGACCTGGCGCGGGCGGTGGTCAAGCGCACCGAGGAGGAGCTGGGCGGGCGGCCGCTGGAGCTGGCGGTGGTCACCGCCGCGCCCGAGAACCGCTTCGTGGTCACGCCCCGCTTCACCGACCGGGTACGGCCGGACTGGGGGCTGGTGGGCAGCCGGGAGGAGTTGTGGGCACGGCCGATCGAGAAGGTGCTGATGCGCCACCGCGAGCTGCCCGACGGCCGGGTCGCGGCGGCCGCGGCGCTGGCGGGCGGGGACGAGGTGTCGGTGACCCACTCGGAGAAGGGCATGATCGAGGTGCTGCCCGCGGGGGTGGACAAGGCCCTGGGGCTGGGGCGGGCGGCGGAGCGCATGGGCTTCGCGCCGGAGGACACCATCGCCTTCGGCGACATGCCGAACGACATCCCGATGCTGGAGTGGGCGGGCTACGGGGTGGCGATGGGCAACGCGCACCCGGGGCTGATCGCGGTCGCGGACGAGGTGGCGCCGGACCACGACGAGGACGGGGTGGCGGCGGTGCTGGAACGGGTGTACGGCCCGCCTGACACTCTTGACTGACTCTCCATGGCTAAACAGAATGTCCAAAGTGCAGCCTGAATCCCGCCCCGCCGACCCGCGCCCCACCGCACCCCACTACCTGGACGAGCGGTCCGGCGCCCGCTACCCGCTCACCGACCCGCGCTGGCGCGGCGACGACGGCGCCCCGCTGACCGTCTCCGCCCTGCCCGGCATCACCCGCGAGGACGTGGACACCGGCACCCGTTCGCTGTGGCGCTACCGCGCGGCCCTCCCCCTGGACATCCCCGCCCCGGTGTCGCTCGGCGAGGGCCTCACCCCCCTGGTCGAGAAGGCCTGGGGCGAGGCCCCGGTCCTCTTCAAGCTGGAGTGGTTCAGCCCCACCGGCAGCTTCAAGGACCGCGGCAGCAGCGTGATGATCTCCCTGCTGGCGCAGCGCGGCGTGCCGGAGGTCATCGAGGACAGCTCCGGCAACGGCGGGGCGTCCGTCGCCGCGTACTGTGCCGCGGCCGGCATCCGGGCCACCATCCTCGCCCCCGCGTCCACCTCCCCCGCCAAGGTCCTCCAGGCCCGCGCGTACGGGGCGCGGGTGGAGCTCGTCCCGGGCGACCGGGACGCCACGGCGGCGGAGACGCTGCGCCGGTCGGCCCGTACGTACTACGCCGGCCACAACTGGCACCCCTTCTTCCTCCAGGGCACCAAGACCCTCGCCTACGAGCTGTGGGAGGACCTGGGCTTCACGGCCCCGGACAACGTGGTGACGGTGGCCGGCGCGGGCTCCACCGTGCTCGGCTGCGACCTCGGCTTCTCCGAGCTGCTGGCCGCCGGCCAGATCCGGCGCCGCCCCCGGCTGCTCGTCGCCCAGCCCGCCCACTGCGCCCCCATCCACGCGGCCTTCCACGGCGAGCCCGCCGCCCCCTTCGCCCCCACCATCGCCGAGGGCGCGGCCATCCGCGCGCCCGTCCGGCTGCCCGAGGTCGTGCGGGCCGTGCGCCGCTCGGACGGCGACATGGCGGCCGTCCCCGAGGACGAGATCGCCGCCGCGGCCCGCCGCCTGGCCGCCATGGGCCTGTACGCCGAGCCGACCAGCGCGACCGCCGCCGCGGCGATCGACGTCTTCCGCGCCCGGGGCGCGATCCGGCCCGGCGAGACGACGGTCGTGCTGCTGACCGGCTCGGGCCTGAAGGCGGCGACCACGATGAGCGCCCTCTTCACCGATCGGAAAGACGCCTCATGACCGCCGAGGACGACCTGCTCCTGCGGGAAGCCGAGAAGATCGTCGTCGCCATCGGCCGGATGTTCCCGGGGCTGTGCGAGGTCGTGCTGCACGACCTGCGCGACCCCGAACACGCCATCCGGGCCATCGAGTCCAACCTCTCCGGCCGCGCCGTCGGCGACCCCGCCACCGAGCTCGGCATCGCCCGTATCCAGGACCCCGACTTCCCCGACATCGTGCAGAACTACCCGAACCGCTTCCCGGACGGCCGCCCCGCCAAGAGCACCTCGATCGGCATCAAGAACAGCGCGGGCGAGTACGTCGCCGCCATCTGCCTCAACCTCGACGTGTCCCTGTTCGCCAGCGTCGCCCGCAGCCTCAGCAACCTGGTCCGCACCGACGACCAGGAACAGCCCCTCACCGAGACCCTGCGCGCCCGCACCGCGGACGAACTCCGCACGGTCATAGAGGAGTTCGCCGCCGCCCGCGGCCACACCCCGCGCAGCCTCGGCTCCCCGGCGAAGAAGGAACTCGTCCGCTCCCTCAAGACCCGCGGCTTCCTCCAGGTCAAGCACTCCGTCCCGGTGGTGACCGAGCTGCTGGGGGTGTCCCGGGCGACCGTCTACAACTATCTGCGCTCGCCCGCCGAGTGACGCCCCTGGCGGGCGAGGCACCGAGGGGTCGGCACCCAGGCGAGTAAACAAGTCGTTCAAAACAACTTGTTGACACCAACCCGTGCGGGACCCATCCTGGTGCCATGCCTTCGACACCCGATCAGCAGCCCGATCCCTTCACGCCCCCGCGGCCGGAGGCGGCGCGCGCGCACCGCGTCTACGCGTCGCTGATGCGCATCGCCGAGCGCCACGCGGCCACCGACGCCCAGCGCCGCCGGCAGACCCACCCTTCGGTCCTCGGCCCGCACGAGGCCGTCAGGCTGGTGTCCTTCCTGCTCAGCGGGGCGGCTCAGCGGGATGAGGGGGAGCCGGAGGTCGACCAGGCCGACATCACCGCGGCGCTGACCCTCGTCCCGCTGGTCCGCGGGGAGATGGACGAACTGGAAGCCGGACTCCTGCAGATGGCCCGCGGCCGCGGCATGACCTGGCAGGAGATCGCCTTCGGACTGGGGCTCGGCACCCCGCAGGCCGCCCGGCAGCGCTACGAGCGACTGGCCAGCCGCGCCACGGCCGACGAAGAGGCCCCGGCGTAGGGCTCGGCGCGGAGGAGCCGACCTTCGGCGTCATGCCGCCGCCTTCCCGTCGCGGGGACGGCCGCGGAGGCCGAACGCGCTGATGAGCGCGGCCAGTGCGGCCGCGGCGAGCGGGACGAGCAGCGCGGCGTGGTAGCCGTCGAGCAGGGCCCGGGGGGAGCCGCCGTCGGTGGCGGCGACGTTGACGGCGGTGACGGCGGACAGTCCGAGGGCGGCGCCGAACTGGAAGGAGGTGTACAGCAGCCCTCCCGCGAGGCCCTGTTCCTCCTCCTCGACGCCCTCGGTGGCGACGATGGTCAGCGGGCCGTACGCCAGGGAGAAGGCCAGTCCGAGGGTGATGAAGGCGGGGAACATCGCCGCGTAGCTCCAGTCCGCGCCGACCCGCAGGAAGAGGGCGTACGCCACCGCGGCCAGCACCAGGCCGCCGAAGATGACCCGCGCGTTGCCGAAGCGGCTGACGAGCCTGGGGGTGAGCGTGGGCGAGAGCGCGGCGTCGATGCCGATCACCAGGAGCGCGAGACTGGTCTCGACCGTGGACCAGCCCCGCAGTTCGCGCAGGTACAGCACGGCGATGAACTGGAATCCGAAGAAGCCGCCGGAGAACAGCAGCGCGGAGAGGTTGGCGCGCACCAGGGGGCCGCTGCGGAAGATGCCGAGCCGCACCAGCGGCTCGGCCGCCCGGCGTTCGGCCGGCACGAAGACGACGAGGAGGACGAGGCCGGCGCCGAGGGTGGCGAGCGTCTGGCCCACGCCGGCGTGCGCGGCGCGTTCGACGCCGAGGACGAGGAGCACGATCCCGCCGGTCACGGTGGACGCCCCGAGCAGATCGACGCGCTGTCCGGTGCGGTCGGGCCGCTCGGACGCGGGGAGGAGGGCCAGGGCGGCGACCAGGACGAGGAACGACAGGACGACGGGCGCGTAGAACACCCAGCGCCAGTCGGCCGAGGTCAGCAGCCCTCCGACGACCAGGCCGACGGAGAAGCCCCCGGCCGCGGTGCCGGAGTAGACGAGGAGGGCCTTGTCCCGCTGCGGTCCCTCCTCAAAGCTGGTCGTGATGATGGACAGCCCGGCCGGGGTCATGAACGCGGCCGCGACCCCCGTCACAAAGCGGGCGACGATGAGCGTCGGCCCGTCGTCGGCGAAGCCGCCCAGTCCGGAGAAGAGCAGGAACACGGTGAGCCAGAACAGGAACATCCGCCGCCGGCCGAAGAGGTCCGCGGCCCTGCCGCCCAGCAGCATGAACCCGCCGTAGCCCACGACGTAGGCGCTCATCACCCACTGGAGCTCGCCGGTGGACATCCCCAGGTCGGCGCGGATCGACGGCAGGGCCACATTGAGCATGGCCACATCGATGCCCTCGAGGAAGATCGCTCCGCAGAGCACAAAGAGCACCCCCCACGCACGCCCGCTCATGCGGGACCGCGCGACGGTCTCCTGCGGTGGCGATGTGGAGGGCGGGGACGAAGTGGACGACGCGGACACGGCACAGCTCCTTGAAGCAGGAAGGAACGAGGGAAAGGAAGGAGGGAAGAAGAAGGGGACGCGTCGCGAGCGGTTACCGGGACGCCTGTCGGTTCCCTCTTGTTACCGCCTCGATCCTGATGCACCCTGAACGACCATGGAAGAAGGCACTTTTAAGTCACCGAGTCACTGCACGGGAACCGACGACGACCACGCCCGTCAGTGGGACACCCGGGAGGGCTGCGAGGTCCGGCAGATCCTCGACCGCGTCGCCGACAAGTGGTCGCTGCTCGTCATCGCCCTGCTCGACCGCCGCACCCTGCGCTTCACCGAACTGCGGCGCGAGATCGACGGGATCAGCCAGCGCATGCTCACCGTGACGCTGCGTCAGCTGGAGCGCGACGGGCTGGTGCGCCGTACGGTGCACCCGGTCGTCCCGCCGCGGGTGGACTACCAGCTCACTCCGCTGGGCGCGACACTGCACGACACCATTCAGGCGCTGGTCACCTGGACCGAGGACCACCAGGACGAGATCGCCGTCGCGCGTGCCGAGTACGACCGGCGCGAGGCCGGGGTCGGGGCCGGGGCCGAGCCCGGCGCCGTGGCCGGGGCAGGGACCGGGTCAGGGGCCGGGGGCGGAGCAGGAGCAGGAGCAGGAGCAGGGGTCGGGGCTGGAGCCGCGCGTCAGGCCTCGTAGTCGTAGAACAGCCGCTCCACCACGGCCCGCGCCCGCCGCGTGGTGCGCCGGTAGTCGTCGAGCATCTGGCCGACGAGCCCGGGCCCGTAGCCCAGATAGCGGGCCACCGCGGCCAGCTCCCGGCTGTCGGCGGGGAAGGTGTCGCCGGGGCGGCCGCGGACCAGCATGACGCCGTTGCGGACCCGGGTGGCCAGCACCCATGCCTCGTCCAGGGTCTGCGCGTCGTCCGCGCCGATCAGCCCGGCGTTCCGGGCGGCGGCCAGGGCCCGGCGGGTGCGGGTGGTGCGCAGCCCCGGCTCCGCCCAGCCGTGGCGCATCTGCAACAGCTGCACCGTCCACTCGACATCGGCCAGGCCGCCGCGGCCCAGCTTGGTGTGGGTGGCGGGGTCGGCACCGCGGGGCAGACGCTCGGACTCCATACGGGCCTTGAGCCGCCGGATCTCGCGGACCGCGTCCTCGTCCAGGCCCTCGGCGGGGTAGCGCAGCGGGTCGATCAGCTCGATGAAGCGGGCCCCGAGGTCGGGGTCCCCCGCGACCGGCTCGGCGCGCAGCAGCGCCTGGCTCTCCCACACCAGCGACCAGCGCCGGTAGTAGGCGGCGTACGAGGCGAGGGTGCGCACCAGCGGGCCGGACTTGCCCTCCGGCCGCAGGTCGGCGTCGATGGCCAGCGGCGGGTCCACGGTGGGCAGCTGGAGCAGCCGCCGCATCTCGTTGGCCACGGCGAACGCGGCGCGCGAGGCCTCCTGTTCGTCCGCGCCCTCGCGCGGCTCGTGGACGAACAGCACGTCCGCGTCCGAGCCGTAGCCCAGCTCGTGGCCGCCGAACCGGCCCATGCCGATGACCGCGAAGCGGGTGGGCAGCTCGTCGCCCCACTTCTCGCGCACCGCGGCGCGCAGGGCGCCCGCGATGGTCGCGGCGTTGAGGTCGGAGACGGCGTCCCCGACCAGGTCCACCAGCGCCGCCGGGTCCAGCGGTGGCTCGGCGGCCCCCGGGGTGCGCGGGGCGGCGGCGGCCGCCGTACCCCCCGGCCTCGGCGCCCCGCCGGCCCGCGGCAGGCCGGGGGCCGGCGGGGCGCCGGACTGCCTGCCGCCGGGCGGCCTCGTATCGGGCAGCGTGCCGCCTCCGGTGCCGGCGGCGCTCGCCGCGAGGGCGCCGCCGGCCGACGCGCCCCCCGCGGAAGCCGCACCGAACCCGGCGCCGCCGAGCCCCGCGCCACCGGACGGCGGCAGGCTCACCGACGGCTGCACGGCGCCGTTCGCCAGGCGCGCGCTCTCGATGATGTCGGCGGCCGCCGTGCGGAACAGCTCGCGCCGCCGCACCCCGCGCGCCGCCGCCACCGCGGCCTCCGCGCCGTCGGCCCGGCCGACCGCCGCGAGGGTCTCCTGCTCCAGATGGTCCCGGCCGCGCGGCCGCAGCCCCTCGGGGTCGCCGAGCAGCGCGACCGCCTCGGGGGCGCGCAGCAGCAGGTCGGGGGCGAGCCGCCCGGCGGACAGCACCCGCGCCAGATTCTCCGCGGCGGCGCCCTCGTCGCGCAGCAGCCGCAGATACCAGGGCGTCTTGCCCAGCGCGTCGGAGACCTTGCGGAAGCCCAGCAGCCCGGCGTCCGGGTCGGCGGAGTCGGCGAACCAGCCCAGCAGCACGGGCAGCAGCGTACGCTGAATCGCCGCTTTACGGGTCACACCGGACGCCAGCGCCTCGAGATGTCGCAGCGCGGCCGCCGGGTCGGCGTAGCCGAGGGCTTCCAGGCGCTGGCCCGCGGCCTGGGAGCTGAGCCGGGTCTCGCCGGGCTCCAGTTGGGCGACCGCGTCCAGCAGCGGCCGGTAGAAGAGCTTCTCGTGCAGCCGCCGCACCTCGCGCGCGTGGCGCCGCCACGCCGTGCCCAGCTCGGCCACCGGCTCGGTGCGCAGGCCGAGGGACCGGCCCAGCCGCCGCAGGTCGGCCTCGTCCTCGGGCACCAGGTGGGTGCGGCGCAGCCGGTACAGCTGGATGCGGTGCTCCATGGAGCGCAGGAAGCGGTACGCGGCGTCCAGCGCGGCGGCGTCGGAGCGGCCCACGTAGCCGCCGGCGGCCAGCGCCGCGAGCGCGTCGAGCGTGGTGCCGCTGCGCAGCGTCTCGTCGGACCGCCCGTGCACCAACTGCAGCAGCTGGACGGCGAATTCGACGTCCCGCAGACCGCCGGGGCCGAGCTTGAGCTCCCGGTCTATCTCGGCGGCGGGGATGTTCTCGACGACGCGGCGGCGCATCTGCTGCACGTCCGGGACGAAGTTCTCGCGCTCGACGGCCTGCCACACCATGGGCGCGAGTGCGTTCACGTACGCCTGGCCGAGTTCGGCGTCGCCCGCGACCGGCCGGGCCTTGAGCAGGGCCTGGAACTCCCAGGTCTTGGCCCACCGCTGGTAGTACGCCACATGGCTGGACAGGGTCCGCACCAGTGGCCCGTTGCGGCCCTCGGGGCGGAGGTTGGCGTCGACCGGCCAGATGCTGCCCTCGACGGTGGCCTCGGAGCAGACGCGCATCAGCCGGGAGGCGAGCCGGGTCGCGGCCTGCACCGCCTTGCCCTCCTCGACGCCCTCCACCGTTTCGGCCACGAAGATGACGTCCACGTCGGAGACGTAGTTGAGCTCCCGCCCGCCGCACTTGCCCATGCCGATCACGGCGAGCCGGCAGGCGGCGGCGTCCTCGGGCTGCTCCTCGGCGGCGATCTCCAGCGCGGCGCGCAGCGTGGCGGTGGCCAGGTCGGCCAGCTCGGCGGCCGCCTGGGCGACATCGGTGGTGCCGCACACATCCCGGGCCGCGATGGCCAGCAGCGCGCGGCGGTAGGCGACGCGCAGCGCGTCCGGCCGGGGCCGGCCCTCCCCGGCCTCGCCCCAGACGCCCTCGGCCAGGGCCCGCTCGAACTCGGGGGTGGTCGGGTGCAGGTCCGCCGACTCGTAGGTCACCAGGGCCTGCCAGTCCCCCGGGTGCCTGGCGAGGTGGTCGCCCAGCGCCTCGGACGCGCCGAGCACGCCGAGCAGCCGGTCGCGCAGCGGCTTGGCGGTCACGAGGGTGTCCAGCAGCGCCTGCCGCGACCCGCCGCCCGGGGCGTCCCCGCCGGCCGGCAGCGCCTCGACGAGCCGGACGAGCCCGCGCAGGGCGAGGTCGGGATCGGCGGTCGCGCCCAGCGCCTCCAGCAGCACCGAGTCGCTCCGCACGCCGGACAGCTCGGGCGAGTCCAGCAGCCGCTGGGCGGCGGACGGGTCGGTGAAGCCGTGCCGCAGCAGCCGGGTGAAGTTGCTGCTCCTGCGTCCCTGCGGTACGGACATCCCGCCGCCTCCCGTGCCTCTCGAGTGCCGCCGCCCACGGACCCGCGCCCCCGGTGACCTGCTCGGTGACCTGGGGTGGGCCCGGTGACGAGCTTAGGCTCTGCGGGGCGGGACGCGCCGTGCCGGATCACACAGCCGCGCCCCGCCCGCGCTCACAGCACCGGCAGGTTCTTGCGCAGCTCGAAGGGGGTGACCTCGGAGCGGTACTCCTCCCACTCCTGCTTCTTGTTGCGCAGGAAGTCATGCGGCGGATTCGCCACCTGGGGACACCCTACCGAGGCAGCTTCCGAGCGGGGGCGGCACGGTCGTCGTTGGTCGTTGTTGGTCGCCCTTGGGCGCCCTCGGACGGCCCAGAGACGGCCCCGGGCCTAGGTCAGGGCGGAAGCGATGCTGCGCATGTCGAGGACGACGGCATCAGCACCTGCTTCCGTGAGGGAAGCGCGCTTGCCCGGCTTGTTGGCAAAGCCGATGCTCCGTGCCTGGGCCGCTCGGGCTGCTTCGATGTCCGTTACAGAGTCGCCTACGAGAACCGTCCGATCGGGTGCGACGTCGAGGGACGAAGCAGCAGTCAGGAGCGGATGCGGTGAGGGCTTCATGAGGTCCGGCCTGAGGTGCGGCCGACCGATCACCTCGTCCACGACTTCCAGGAGGCCATGAAGGAAGAGGTACCTGCGAACACACTCCCCGGAGTTGTTGCTCACGACCGCCACGCGCCGGCCGGACTCACGCGCGGCGTGGAGAGCCTGCACGGAACCATCGACCGGCAGGCCAGCAAGCGAGACCGCCGCCACCTCTGCTTCGGTGAGTGCTGTCTCAACCACCTTGAGTGCGTCGCCGCCCCCCTCTGGCGACAGGCGGTGGATCTCCATGGGGTCATCCGTCGCGCGTGCCCGCGCTTCGAGCGCGGGCACGCGGGCGATGAGCAGGGCCGCAAGCTCATCCGCAACGCCCGGGGCCGGTAGCCCTCGAAAGACGTCGCAGATCGGGCCGTCGAAATCGAAGAGAACGGCGTCAGAGGCACCGAGCACTTCGGCCAGGGCGTCAGCGTTCATCAGCATCAAAGTCCCTTCCGATCGTGTCCCACACACTGTCGAACCACATACGGGCTTGCTCTACCTGCCGCGCGCCGCCCGATGAATCACCGTCGTTGACGGAGTGGTGAAACAGGATCGTGTCTTTGCCCACGAGGTCATAGATCTCGATCGCTTCGCCTTGTGCGACGACCTTGTTCGGCCGGATGGGGTAGTAGCCGAAGAACGCGTCCTCGTTGTTGATGACGTAGAGCTTGAAGAACTGGGTGCCGCTGTGCACGCGGACACTGACATTGCTCTCCTGGACCAGCCCCAGGTGACCGAGCTCGCTTATGGCGTCCGAGATGCTGCGCGTGTAGCCGATCATGATGTCGTGCATCCGGGCGCGAAGTCTTGGGTCGTCCGCGCAGTCCTCTCGCTTCACTGGCGCGGCCTGCGGGACCGACATGTCCGGGACAAGGATGCGAATCCGGATGCTCTTCGGCGTGAGTCGTCCGATCCGAATCTTGTCCAGCGGTTCCTGTAGGGCGCCGTGAAGCGTCTCGCTGGAAAATCCAGCGAAGTCGATGGTCACGTTGCTGCTGGCGAAGGCTTGCTCGACGTACGGGCGAAGACCCGCAGGTCGTTCGGTCCGGTTCCGGACGAAGACCCCGCTGCCCTTGCGTGAGACGACAAGGCCCTCGTCTTCGAGATCTCGAAGGGCCCGCTGAATCGTCGCGCGGGCGAATCCGTAGTGCTCCGTCAGCATCTTGTGCGACGGCAGCTTCTCCCCAGGTCCCAGCTTCCTGGTTCGGATGGCCGCTCCGAGACTGCGGGCCACCTGCTCATACGGCGGTCGATCGTCGTCCGGGTCCAGAGGCTCAAGCGCAAACGTCATGCCTCGATGCTACGGCCAACCTGACTATCTGGACAGCCTGGCTAGTCACCTGTTGACGTGACTAGCCAGGATGGCTACGTTGTTCTCGTGCCCACCGGGCTAGCCAGGTAAGTCAGGCTGGAGCGGGTGAGCTGTGCCGGAATCGGTGCTGCTTGAGGGCGCACGTACGACCAGGAGCCCCGCGGCGGACGGGGGGAGGGCGCACCCGACCCTTGTCATTCGGGAGGGCTAGAGACCGAAAGGTCATGTCTCCATACGCCTACAACGGGGTCATACCGCGCTACCTGATACGGGCGCGGCCCGCCCCGAAGGAGACCTGTTCACGTCCGCTTCTTCGCAAGGAGGGACCGTGCACAACCAACGAACTACGTGGGCGCCGCCGTGATCGACCGGCACGGCGGCGCCTGTGCGTCATCCCCGTTCGTGGCGTCTTCCGCCGACGAACAAGCCGGTCCTTCTTCTTCCTGCCATCGCAGCGGCTATCGCTGCGGCCGGTTGCCTCCTCCGCCCGTCCGGCTCACGCACTGCGTGGGGCCGTACGGGCGGGGCGTGGGGAGTCGGATCTACCGCTTCAACGGCTCGCGGCGCCGGTGCTCGCAACACCGGCGCCGCTGTTTTGGGCCGTTCCCGTGTGAGAGGAGCACGTCCCATGAAGTGCATCGTTGCTGGTCATGAGGCCGTTACTGCGAAGGATTTCGCGGAGTTGGCCTTTGGTATCGACTTGGAGCTGTTCACCGGTTCGGCCGCGGAGTCCGACGACGACCGTAGGGCGCGTCTGGATGTGGCCCGCGCCGTGCTCGCGGAGCTCCGGCAGTCGGACCCGGAGGCCGCGGCGTACGCGGCGTCGCTGCTGCGCACCAGCCCGCTCAAGGGCAGGCGGCCGGCTGCCCGCCGGTCGCACCGGACGTCGGCGCGCCGGTCGGTGCGGCGCCCCGCAGTGCGGACGGTGGTGGCGGCATGAGCGAGCGTCTGACGCTGGACGACCTGGCGGTGCCGCTGCGCACGCTGCGTCTGCTGGCCGCGGACTTCGGGCACCTTCCGGCGCCGGAAGTGCGGCTGTCCACCATCTACCTGAACCGGGTAGAGCTGGACTTCTTCGACGACTTGGCCCAGTTCGAGGCATGGCGTGAGGCGCTGGGCGTCGCTCCTGAACGAGTGAACTACCGGGTGCAAGGTGGTGGCCGTACGCAGGTTCTGCGCATGACTGTCGCCTACGCGGGCGCTGAGCTGGAGCTGATCGGCTACGGCGACGTTCCCACCCCGGCGCTGGTGGGGGGCGCGGCATGAGTACCGTGCGGATCGGGTCGGTGTGCACCGGCTACGGCGGGCTGGACGCGGCGGTGCAGGAGGTGTTCGGCGGCTCGCTGGCGTGGGTCGCCGACAACGACCCGGGCGCGTCCCGCATCCTGGCCCACCACCACCCGCGGGTGCCGAACCTGGGCGACATCACGGCCGTGGACTGGGAGGACGTGGAACCGGTCGACATCGTGTGCGGCGGGTATCCGTGCCAGCCGTTCTCCCTCGCCGGCGAGCTGAAAGGAACCGCGGATGACCGGCACATCTGGCCGTTCATTGCCCGTGCCCTTGGGGTTCTACGACCCCGAGTCGCGGTCTTTGAAAACGTCGCGAACCACCTTCGACTCGGCTTCGACACTGTCCTGTGCGACCTTGCCGACCTCGGGTTCGATGTTGAGTGGTGCGTTGTACGCGCGGACGAGGTCGGTGCGCCCCACCAGCGCCGCCGGCTCATCGTCCTCGCCACTGCTGCCGACGCCCCGCACCTCGGACACGAACGGGGCAGGTCCGCACGGGGAGGGCGGTCCGGACTTGCGGACCGCAATCTCGCTGCTGCCGACGCCGAGGGCGCTGGATGGGCCAAAGGGTGCGGTGTCGCAGACGCCGGCGACGGCACGGCGCGTAGAACAAGGCAAGGCGAATCTGCCCGAGATGGTGCTCAGCGCGTTTCCGGTAGCGGCGTCGACTGGGGGGAGTTCGCGCCCGCGATCACGCGGTGGGAAACGGTCCTCGGCCGCCCCGCCCCCGGGCCAACTGACGATCTGGGACGGCTGAGCCCGCTGTTCGTGGAATGGCTGATGGGCCTGCCCATTGGCCATGTCACCGGAGTGCCGGACCTGTCGCGCTCCGCCCAGTTGAAAGCCCTCGGCAACGGCGTCCTGCCGCACCAGGCCATCGCCGGGCTCCGTCACCTCGCCACCCGGATGGACACCGTCCGGCAGCGCGGCATGGGGGTGGCGGCATGAGTGAGCCGATCGTCTACGCCGCCGCATGGCGGCCGGTGATGAAGGCGGCCGGTTACCGCTGCGAGTGCGCCGGCCAGTGCGGCAACCCGCATATCAAGGGCGGGGGGCGGTGTCCGCGTGAGCACGACCAGCACGCCGGCAAGCACCGAGGGCCCGTCCGCCTGATCGCCGCCCCGGCGGACCCGCTCACCCCCGCGAGTGTGGCGGCCGGGCTTCCGGCGGCCGGGCTGCGGGCGTGGTGCCCGGACTGCCAAGACGCCGCCCGCCGCGCCGCCCAGCGCGCGGCCCGTATCGCGCCGGACCCCGCGCAGGGTGGCCTCTTCGACCTGTAACGGCCCCGCGCCGTGCCGGGCTGCTCGCCTGCCGCACGGGCCCGAGCTGTCGGCTCGATGTCGGCTACTGCATTCCGCGTTCCCGCAGCATCTGCGGGGCGTGCATCGCCTCCGAGGAACAGCGCACCACCTGATCCCTTCGACGACAGGAAGCTTCGATGAACGACACCCGTGAAAGGGCTCTGAGCACGGCTCAGAAGATCGTTTTGGGCGCCGCGGCGGTGCCCATGGTCGCCTTCGGCGGTCTGGGTGCGGTCGGCACCTACAGCAACATCACATCTGTCTTCCACCGGTCGGCTACCGCGCTGGGTGTGGTCGCGGCCGGTGAGGGTGCGACGCTGGTCCTGGCCTTGACCCTGGTCGGTCTGACCATGCTGGGCCAGTCCTCCCCGGTCGCCGTGCGGATCGGGCTGTGGACGCTTCCGGCGGTGGCCTCGCTGGTCGGCGCCGCGGTCGCCGAGACTGTGACGGAGGCGGTGGTGTTCGCCGTCACCCCGATGGCCATGTGTGTCTCTGCGGAGGGCATGGGTCTGCTGGCCCGCCGCATCGTGGTCTACCTCACGGGCGTGGATGCCGAGGCGCAGCGCCGGAATGCGGCCGTGATGCAGCGGCTTGCCTACCACCGGGCCCGCGCCGCCAACCACCCCGACGAGGACGCCCGCAATGACTCCGAGCTGGAGTCGTGGAAGCTCGCGAAGAAGGTCGGCGCGGGGGATGCCCTGCTCGGGGACAACCTGATCGATGTCCAGCGCCAGCGGATGACGGACGGCGCGGACGCGGCGCTTGCGGGCATGTTCGCTCTGCCCGTCACACCCCCCGCCCACGGCGTCACGGCCGCCCCGGCGCCGCTCGCCGTCGAGGGCACGGATGAGGGGGGCGTCACGCCCCCCGTGACGGAGGAAGACACGCAGGTCACGCCCGATTTGGAGACCGTTCCGGCAGAGCCCGTCACGCCCGTGACGCCCCCGGCCGAGGCGCCCGTGACGCTGGAGGAGATCGCGACCGTGGCGGGCGTGCCCACACCGGTCGCGGGGGAACCGCTGAGCGATGTACAGCTCGTGGTCGTCCTGCGGCACCTGCGCTACTCCGACGACCCGCCGCTGTCCTACCGCCAGGCCGTGGCCGCCTTCCGTGAAGCCGGTTTCGTCGGCGGGGAACAGCGGGTGCGCCGCGCGTGGGGCTCGCTGATGTCCCACGAGGAATCCGACGCCTGACCGGCGTCCGGCACCACCAATGAGGACCAGCCCAGGTCTAGTGGGCTGGCCCTCGTTGCGACTGCCGGAAGCAGTCGACCGCACCAGTGAAGCAGACCCGGTGAGCCCCGGCGAGCGGCACGTACGCAGACCCGGCGCGCAGACCCGGTGAGCTGAACCTTCGCGCACCGCACAGCACCCCAACCACCCTTCTCGTTCAAGGAGTCTTGCTGTGTCCAGCCGTACCCGTGCCCGCGGCGTGAAGACGGCCGCGAGCGTCCACACCATCCAGATCCCCCGCCAGCGCTGGCGCCGCGGCGCCCAACCGGTCATGGTCGTCGTGCCCGAACAGCCGTCCCTGACGCGCGAAGCGCTCGGCTTCCTGGGCAGCGCGCTGTGGAAGCGGCGCCGCTCTCTCGCCCCGACCGGCATAGCCGTGCTCGCGTTCACCGGCACCGCGCTGCTGCACGCAGTCGCGTGGTGGTCCGGCCTGCTGCTCGCACCCCTGGCCGCGGGCCCGGGGCTGTGGCTGGGGATCGTGCAGCGCCGCCACCCCGCCCGCTCTACCGCGTTCGCCTGGCGCGTCGCCCTGGCCGTGCTGGCCACGTTCGCCCTGGTGTGGGCGGCGCTGGCTGCCGGGTTCGGTCCGCTCGCCGGCTCGCTGGAGCTGGTGTGGCTGCTGACCTGGATCACTGCCCAGACCGCATGGCTCATCGTCCGCCGCAAGCACTGACCTGAGGGAGACATCGTCCGATGGCAACCACGACGCGAGGCCGCGGCACCAACGGCAACGGCCGCTCGGACAAGCCGAACAAGTTCGCCAACGCGGGCGCCGCCGCGGGCGGATTCATCGGCGGACTGGGCGGCTCGATCGCCCCGCCGATCAACATCAACGTCAACCGCACCACCAACAACCACCGCGGCGGCCGAGGCGGCGCCAACGGGCGCCGTTCGCACGCCGAAGCGCTGCTGCCCGCCCCGGAGTTCAACTCCCCGGCGCTGGTGCGCAACTACTGCAACACCCTGCGGGCTGCGGCCGTGACGCTGTCCATCGAGGTGGCGATGGGTGCCGAGATCTTCGAGGGCGTGCTGGCGGCCGTGCCGGACCCGGAGGGCCGCGCGTTCGGCTCGCGCATCCGGGCACGGAAGGTGGCCCGCAAGATGCGGAAGTCCGCCGACGCGCTGAGGGACGCCGCGAAGAACGCGGCGGCCTGCTACTCGACCTTCCAGCAGGAATTCGAAGAAGAGATCAACCGCGTCCGTCACCGTGCCCGGAAGCCTCAGCAGCCGCGCATGGACTGGGCCCAGCAGTAAGGAAGGTCACTGACGATGGCAAGGAACAGCAACGGCCGCCGTGTGCGGCACACCGATTTTCTCGACAACGGGATGGTCGCGGAGTACAGCGGCGCTGGTCTTCTGCCCGGTGAGGGGGGCGGGGGCAGCGTCCGCGGCTACCTGCTGCACCGGGTCAAGCCGCACCTGCCGCCGTGGCTCGGGTGGGGCGCAACCGGTCTGGCCGGGGCGCTGGGGAACTGGCGGTGGGGCGAGAGCGCCGCAGCCGGCGTGGGGCTCACCCTCGCCTCCGTGGGGCTGACCGGCGCTACCTGGCTGATGGGCAAGTCGACCAGCCAGCAGCGCCGCCTTCACTCGGCCGTCACCGTGGCGGCCGGGTCGGCGTGGCTGACCGCCGCGTGCCTGGCCGGTCCGACCACGGGCCCGATCGACGACCTGTACCTGATGGGCGGGCCGGTCGTGGCGCTGTCGTGGAACGTGCGCATGGTCCTGCGCCACAACCCCGAGGGCGCCCCGAGCGGGAGCGCGGACGGCGGTCTGCTGGAGAAGGTCGGGCTGGCGCGGGCGCAGATCGGCAACGCGAAGGTGGAGCCCAACCGGGTCACCGCGCCGGTCGCGCTGGAGCCTGGGGAGCAGACCAACGACGACGTCAGCAAGGCTCTGGCGCGGATCGCGTCTGCGCTGGACCTGCCGAAGTCCGCCGTGCGCTACACGCCCGACCCGGACTCCGAACGGCGCGGCGATCTGGTCATCGTGCCCGAAGACATGCTGTCCGAGGTGGTGGAGTGGGAGGGGCCGTCGAACCTGGGCGGCTCGATCGCCGAACCGCTGGTCATCGGCCGCTACGACGACGGCGCCCCGCTGCTCGTCTGGCTGCCGGGCGACCCCGAGGCGGGGCGCAACTCCACCCACATCCTGATCGCGGGCGGAACCGGCTCCGGCAAGGGCGACACTGCGCTGAACGTGCTGACGGAGATCCTTTCCCGTCGGGACGTGATCGTGTGGTTCTCCGACCCCAAGGCATTCCAGGACTTCGCCCCGCTCCGCTCCGGTCTGGACTGGAGTGCCGAGGGCGGCACGCAGACAGAGGTCATGGTGGCGGCTGTCGAGGCCGTCATCCCCGCCCGCACGCGCTGGCTGGGTGCCCACGGCTACCGGCAGTGGGTCCCGGCCGCGGCCGAGGTGCAGAACGATCCGGAGCACACCTGCCGCAGCGACGGCCGCGCCTGCGGCTGCCCCGGCATGCCGTTCCTGGTCACCTGGTTCGAGGAGGCCGCCAACACCCTGCGCAACCTGGGCGACGACACGTTCACCGGCATCGCGCAGGAAGCCCGGTCGGCGGGTATGTCGCTGGTGGTCTCGCTTCAGCGGCCCTCATACGACCAGATGTCCACCTCCACCCGCGCCTCCCTGCCGTCCGTGATCGCGCTCGGCTGCGACCCACGCGATGAAGGGTTCTCCCTGCCGGAGACGGTCATCGACGCGGGTGCGCACCCGGGTGCGTGGGGCAACCGGCGCCCCGGCTACTGCTACGTCGTCTCGCCGGGCATCGACGAGGACCGCTATCCGTCCCCGGGCCGTACCCGGCGCTTCACCATCCGGGCCGTGCCGGTCATGGAACGCCTCGCCGCGTGGGCGCAGCGCAACGGCGCTCACGCCGACCCGGTCACGGCGGGTGCGGTCTCCGGGGTGGCCGGCCGCGCCTACACCGGCCGCACCACCGACGACGGCGCCCCGAAGCCCTCGGCCCTGCGGGCCGTCGAGGAGGAGGACGACATGGACCGCGGCGGTCTGCTGGTCGACCCGGAAGACGCCGGTATCGACCCGGAGGAGGAACTGCCCGGCGCGGAGGAGGGCGACGACGCCCCGATCTTCGGGCAGGAAACCGGCCGCAAGCCGTCGCCGGAGGAAGCCCGCCGGCTGTTCTCTGACGCGCTCGCGGAGTTCGAGACCGAGGGCCGGATGATCGTCGGTCCGAAGGACTTCACGGACTGGTGCGACCAGCACAACCTGTCGCGTTCCTGGGTGTCCCTTCGGCTGAAGGACGCGGCCCTCGACGGGCGGTTGGAGGCCACGAACCAGACCGGTCGGTGGCGCATCGTCCCGGCCCTCACGGCCGCCTGACACCCGTAACGCGTTACGCCTGCCTAACACCCAAACCCCTAGGCAGACGCGCCGTTACGCGGACCTAACACTGCCCCCTCACACCGCCTAACACCTACGCGTAACACCCGACCCCCGCGGGCCCGCGCCACCCCCGGTGCGGGCCCGCGGCCATCCCGGAAGGGAGCCACGATGTCCCATCCCGAACGGCCCACGGCCGTCGAAGTCCACCAACCCCAACCCATCACCATCCACCCGCCCACCGCACCCCTGGTGCCCGTCCAGCCCGGCATTGTCCCGGCCGTCCAGAGCATCCAGCTCGCCGACGGCCGGATCGTGACCGGCTATGCGATCACCCCCGCGCCCGTCCCGGCGCCGGTCGAGACGCGACCGGCCGTCTCACGGACGGCCGTGAACGTCGCCCTCGGCGGGATCGGGTTCGCCGCAGTCTGCGGCGGCCTGTTCCTGCTCACGTCGTTCATCGCCGCCCTGACCGCGTTCATCACCCAACTCATCATCCTCGCCGCGGTCATCTTCGGCGGCTTCATCGCCGCCCAGATCCTCGGCACCAGCCGCGGCCGGACCGGCGGCACGACGGTCAACATCCGCAAGGCCGTCATCAAGCGCAACCACTTCCACAGCTAGCCGGGAGATCTTCATGGCAACGCGTCTGGTCACCTGCTACATCGCCGTGTGCGACCTGTGCGGCGCCATCACCGACGCCGACGGCTTCACTCCCCACCTCGACAGCCCGGAAGAGGCCGTCCGGTACATCACCGAAACCGCCTTCGGTGACGACGGATGGACCCTCAGCCCGGACGGCCGGCTCGTCTGCGACACCGTCACCGACCCGGCCCACGAAGCCGTCCACGAGAAGGCCGGGAAGCGCATCCCCACCCCGGGCCCGGACGCCATGTGCGTCACCTTCCCCACCACCTGAACCCGCTGGAGGAACGCCGCATGACCCGACTCCGCATCCAACGCACCACGTGGCCCCGCCGCGCGCTCATCCTCACCGACACCCCCCGCCCCAACTGCCGCAACTGCGACGGCGAAGGCGGCACCGCGCACGACTACGGCGACTACGAGACCGGCGAATACGCAGGCACCGACTACGAGCCCTGCCCCTGCTGGAACGAAACCCGCCGCTGGACCCTGCTGCCCCTCCCGCGCCGCCCCCGGTGGCTGCGTCGGCAGCGCCCCGACATCGACCCGTGGGCCGAGCCCCCGTTCTAGACACGGCTGGGGCGGCCGTCTCTCGCCAAAGTCACGGCCGCCCCGGTCTCCCAGCACCGTCAAGAGAACTGGAGACATCCAGCATGACACCTGACCGCAAGACCCCGCCCACGCGCACCACGACTCCAGCCCGGGACCACCTGCGAACCGCGCTGCAGCTGGCCGCGTCCGGTGTACCGCCGCTTCCCCTGCGGGCCGGAAAGGTCCCGTTCGGGAACTGCCGCCGCTGCGCGGACAACGCGTGCGGCGGCCGGCCGAACATGAAGAGCGCCGGACCGTGCGTCTGCCCCGGTCCCTGCCATGCGTGGGCTGCCGCGACCACCGACCTGGACGTCATCAACTCCGGCATCTGGCGGCGGGCGTGGCTGTGCGCGAGCGCGGTCGCCTACCACCCGGGCGGGGCGGGGCTGACGGTCGTGGACCTGGACAACGCCGACGCTATCGCGTGGGCCCGCAAGAACCTGCCTGTCACACGGACCGTGCCCACCACCCGGGGTGAGCACTGGCTCTACCTCGGTCGGATGCAGTCCGCGAACGCGGTCCGGCCCGGCGTGGACATCAAGTCCACCATGGCCTACGCCCGCTGGCTCGGGTTCGGTACCGGCACTATGGCCCCACTGCCGGATGCCGTACGCGCGCTCGCCGTGAGCAAGCCCTCCCCAGTCCAGCCCGCACCGCAGGCCATCACCGTGCCCGCACGGGCGGGGGAAGGGGCGTGCCCTCACCGCACGCCCACCTATCTGGACCGTGGCATCGCCATGGCGGAGCAGCGCATCACCGAGGCCACCAACGGCGTGCACAGCACCGTCTACCGCACCTTCCTGGCCGTGCTCTCCACACATGGCCGGTGCGGCTGCCTCACCGAGGACCACATCGCGCGCTTGTTCACCGCCGCGCAGACCAAGGGCGAATCCCCCCGGCACTGCACCGACGCGTGGACCAACGCCCGCGCGAAGTTGGGACTGTGACCATGTCCGACGACGAGAAGAATCCCGCCCGCGAGGTCATCACCAACTACGCACAGGCGCACTTCCGGTACTTCCGCACCGCCGACGGAACCGTGTACGCGCAGAAGAACGGCCACCCCGTGGCCCGCCCGATCCGCTCCCAGGGCACGACGGGCAGCCACCGCCAGGAACTCATGGTCGGCCTGTTCAAGGACGGGCGCGGCGTGTTCAACGGGACCGCTCTCAAGGAGGCGTTGGACTTGATCGAAGCACTCGCGCTGACCGAGGACGTGCAGCCTGTCCACATCCGCGTCGCGCCCGGATTCGACGGGGCGACGTGGCTTGACCTGGGCCGCAACGACGGGCAGTCCGTCCGTATCCACCCCACCGGCTGGGACATCGCCATCCCCGACCCGCGCGAGGTGTGCTGGCGCCGCACCCAGCTCACCGGGGAACTGCCCCTGCCGGCCAAGGACACCGACGGCAAGGGCATCGATCTCCTGTTGCGGCTGTGCAACTTCGCCAATGCGGAGACCGAGTGCCTGGCCATCGCCTGGCTGATCGGCTGCCTCGGGCCGTCCGTGCCCGTCCCCGCCCCGTTCCTCACCGGCCCGCAGGGGGCCGGGAAGTCCACCGGGGGCCGCATGCTCGTGCGGATCATCGAGGGCATGAGTGGTGACCTGCGCCGGGCTCCGAAGGACGAGGAGAACCTGATCGCGGCGGTGGCGGCCGGATGGGTCACGGCCCTGGACAACCTCTCCCACATGACCCCGGACCTGTCCGACGCCATGTGCTGCATCGTCACCGGAGCCGAGAACGTCAAGCGCGCCCTGTTCACCGATGGGGACGTCTTCCGCGCTCGCTACCGCCGCCCCATGCTCCTGACCGGCATCGACGTGGGCGTCATCCGGCCCGACCTCGCCGAACGGCTCCTGCCCCTGCGTCTGGAGCGGCCCCGCGTCCGGCGCACCGAGGCCGAGCTGTGGGCGGAGTACGCGGAAGTTCTACCCGTCGTTCTCGGGTCTCTCCTGGATCTCACGGTCAAGGTCCGCGCAGCTGAGGCGGAAACCCCCACCGACCTGAGGATGGCGGACTTCGCGCACCTGTGTGCGCAGCTCGATGCGGCGACCGGTCTCGGGGCGCTCACCGCGTACCGGGCCAGTCTGGACGACCTGAACGACGACGTGATCGAGGGCGATCTCCTCGCGCAGACCGTCCTGCGGCATGCGGACACCATGGAGCCGGGCGCGGCCCCGCGGATGACCTCGACTGAGTGGCTGCACTGCCTCAGTCGCCTCTACAGCGGCGATGAACTGCGTCCCCTGCCAAAGGGGTGGCCGACCACGGGGAAAGTCCTCTCGGATCGGCTCAAGCGTCTCCAGCCGACACTTGCCGCCCGTGGCGTCCTCATCGACTGGGGCCGCACCAGCGAGGGCCGTTACCTCGAAATGACCCGCCAATCTGCGCCGCCCCCACACGAGCAGAAGCCGGTGTTCTGACCCGCGACGCTCGATCGCTCCGGGACAAGCAAGAGGAGCACCACCGGGCCAGACGTGCTCCTCTTGCTGTTCGGCGGAACGCCGCCCGATGGTCGCGCCGCGCAGCGGCTCCTTCTTCACGCTGTGAGGCGCACCGCACCACAACAGACACCCCCTCTTTTGTCCTAAGAGGGGAGACACTGCGTCATCTGCGTCATGTAGGCGAAAAAACGGTTCCTGACCTGCGGATACAGGCGTGACGCAGGCGGCGGTGTCTGCGTCATCCTGCGTCATCTGCGTCACCCGATGACGCAGCCTATGACGCGCTGATGACGCACCCCATGGTCACTGCGTCACGCAAACCCGCAGGTCAAAAGCCCAGATGACGCAGATGACGCAATGACGCAGAATTCCGCGCTTCGGACAGGCGCGGCCCCTGGAAAGCCCAAAGACCCCGCTAACCCGCTCTGAGCCGCGACTCAAGGGCAATGTGACTCCAACTCGGAGGACGCAGTGAAACAGCCCCCTGATCTTGAGGAGACCGACCCTCAAGTTCTGCTGTACCGGCTCCTCGACCACCCCGCGCTGGCCGCGATCCTCCGGGGCGGTCTCCCTGACCGGTACCTCAACCCCGACGACATCGCCGAGATCTTCGACGTGCCCGTGGAGACCGTCTACCAGTGGCGCAAGAAGCGCGTCGGTCCGCCGGGCTTCCGCATCGGCAGGCACGTGCGCTACGACCCCGCCGACGTCAGCCGCTACGTCCGGGAGCGCAAGACCGAAGACAGCGCCGCCTGACAGCAACGACCAACCCAGCACGACACCCGCGGGGCGGGGCCACACGGCCCCGCCCCGCTCTGCTCTGCCCAAGAAGGGACCACAGCCTCAATGGCAGGCCACGTTCAAGACCGCTGGTACAAGACCGAACCCGGCCCCGACGGCAAACCCCGCCGCATCAAGACCGACCGCCACGGCACCGGCATGCGCTACCGCGCCCGCTACATCGGCCCCGACGGCACCGAGAAGAGCAAGAGCTTCCCCGACAAGCAGAAGCGAGTGGCCGAGAAGTGGCTAACGCACATCGAGGCCGACATGTCGCGCGGACAGTACATCGACCCGCAGGCCGGACGCATCACGTTCCGCGAGTACGGCGAGAAGTGGCTCGCCGCACAGACCACCGACCCGAACACGCGGGTCCCGGTGGGTGTGCAGCTCAGGCTTCACGCCTTCCCGTACATCGGGTCGCGCCCGTTGGACTCCTTCCAGCCCGCGCACATCCGTGAGTGGCTGGCCGAGCTGGAGCAAGCCGTGCCGGCATCGTCCTACCGCCGGGTGATCTTCTCGAACGTCTCGTCAGTCCTGAGCGCCGCCGTTGATGACGCACTGCTTCTCAAGAACCCATGCAAGGCGCGCTCCGTCCGTGCGCCCGAGCGAGGTGCCCCGCGCGTACGCCCGTGGCTCCCGGAACGCGTCTTCGCGGTGCGGGCCGCGCTCCCCAAGCGCTATCAGGCAATGGTGGACCTCGGGGGTGGCTGTGGCCTCAGGCAAGGCGAGATCTTCGGACTACCTGACGACGAAGTGAACTACGAAGCCGGATGGCTGCACGTCGCCTATCAGGTGAAGGTGGTCAACGGGCACCTGGTCTTCGCGCCACCGAAACGCGGCAAGGAACGGGACGTGCCACTGCCGGAGCGCGTCGGCCGCGTACTCAAGGAGCACCGGAAGCTCTTCCCGCCCGTGGACGTGACGCTTCCGTGGCTGCGGCCGGACGGCCCGCCCGTCACCAAGCGTCTGTTGTTCTCCCTCATAGGGGGCGGCGCGGTCCGCCGGACCGACTTCAACACCCGGCTGTGGAAGCCCGCGCTCGTGGCGGCCGGGGTGATCCCCGAACCGGAGAAGGGTGAGCGGCACGAGGCGGCCCGCGAACACGGCATGCACGCGCTGCGGCACTTCTACGCGTCGGTTCTGCTGGATGCCGGGGAGAACATCAAGGCCCTGAGCGGCTACCTTGGCCACGCGGACCCCGGCTTCACGCTCCGGACGTACACGCACCTGATGCCGAGCAGTGAGGGACGGACCCGGAACGCAGTGGACCGGCTCTATGAGGCGGTCGAATCCGCGCCGGACGGCCCACAGACGGCCCAAGAGGGATGAGACGGCTCCGGGCCAGCGTCGTGACGACGCTGGCCCGGATCATCGGTCTAGCGAAGTACCCCCGTTGACCTGCGCTTACAGCACCGGCAGGTTCTTGCGCAGCTCGAAGGGGGTGACCTCGGAGCGGTACTCCTCCCACTCCTGCTTCTTGTTGCGCAGGAAGAAGTCGAAGACGTGCTCGCCGAGGGTCTCGGCGACCAGCTCGCTGCGCTCCATCAGGGTGATGGCCTCGCCGAGGTTCTGCGGCAGCGGTTCGATGCCCAGGGAGCGCCGCTCCGCGTCGGACAGGGCCCACACGTCGTCGTCGGCGCCGGCCGGGAGCTCGTAGCCCTCCTCGATGCCCTTGAGGCCCGCCGCGAGCAGCACCGCGTAGGCGAGGTACGGGTTGGCGCCGGAGTCGAGGGAGCGGACCTCGACGCGGGTGGAGCCGGTCTTGCCGGGCTTGTAGAGGGGCACCCGGACCAGCGCGGAGCGGTTGTTGTGGCCCCAGCAGATGTACGAGGGGGCCTCGCCGCCCGCGCCTGCGGTGCGCTGGGAGCCGCCCCAGATGCGCTTGTAGGAGTTGACCCACTGGTTGGTCACGGCGGAGATCTCCCCGGCGTGGCGCAGCAGGCCCGCGATGAAGGAGCGGCCGACCTTGGAGAGCTGGAACTCGGCGCCGGACTCGTAGAACGCGTTGCGGTCGCCCTCGAAGAGGGAGAGATGGGTGTGCATGCCGGAGCCGGGGTGCTCGGAGAACGGCTTGGGCATGAAGGTGGCCTGCACGCCCTGCTCCAGCGCCACCTGCTTCATGACCAGGCGGAAGGTCATGATGTTGTCGGCGGTGGAGAGCGCGTCGGCGTAGCGCAGGTCGATCTCCTGCTGGCCGGGGGCGCCCTCGTGGTGGGAGAACTCGACCGAGATGCCCATCGACTCGAGCATGGTGATGGCCTGGCGGCGGAAGTCCATGCCGATGTTCTGCGGGGTGTGGTCGAAGTAGCCGGAGGAGTCGGCGGGCACCGGGCGGCTGCCGTCCACGGGCTTCTGGCGGAGCAGGAAGAACTCGATCTCGGGGTGGGTGTAGAAGGTGAAGCCGAGGTCGGAGGTCCTGGCCAGGATCCGCTTGAGGACGAAGCGGGGGTCGGCGAACGACGGGGAGCCGTCCGGCATCAGGATGTCGCAGAACATCCGGGCGGTGCCGGGGGCCTCGGCGCGCCAGGGCAGGATCTGGAAGGTGCCCGGATCCGGCTTGGCGATCATGTCGGACTCGTAGACGCGGGCGAAGCCCTCGATCGCGGAGCCATCGAAGCCGATGCCCTCGTCGAAGGCGCCTTCGAGTTCGGCGGGCGCGACGGCGACCGACTTGAGGAAGCCCAGCACGTCGGTGAACCACAGCCGCACGAACCGGATGTCGCGCTCTTCCAGGGTGCGGAGCACGAACTCCTGCTGCTTATCCATGGTCCCCTATCCTTGCAGGTCAGACGGCTCTTGGGGTACGCGTGGGGCGCCTGTGGCCCCCAGTATCGCCCGGCGGGGTTTCGGCCAGGTTTCGCACCCGCGCCCCGTGTACCCGCCACGATGTGTGCATCGTACTTTCACGCGGCCCCGGACGGCCCAGAGCGCTTTCCCTCCCGGGCCCGCCACCGGGGTTTCCATACCCCTTGGGGGTAGGCTCCGGCCATGCTCCGCCCCGCCCCGCCGTCGCGCGCCGCCCCGTCGTCGCGCGCCGTTCCGCTGCGCATAGCGGGGCGCGTACGCCGGACCCCGCGCCCCTGAGCGGGGCGGGCGTACGCGCCGACCTCCCACGCAGCTCACACACACCGGCATTGGGGTGCTCACTCATGCACGCATACACTCGCCGCGCCGTGATCGGCGCGGGAATCGGCGTCGCGGGCGGCGGACTGCTCGCTTCCCGCGCGGCCTCCTCCTCCGCGTCCACGGCGTCCTCGGCCTCCTCAGCCTCCTCCACACCTTCCGCGTCCGGCGACCCCGGCGGCCCGGCCTCCGCCGTGCCCCCGGGCTATGTCTCCCCCGACGGCGAGGAGGTCGCCGCCGCCGAGCGCGGGCGGGCGCGGGGGGCCGTACGGGAGATCCGGCTGACCGCCACCCCCTCCTCGCTCGACCTCGGCGACCGCACGGTCAGGACCTGGACGTACGGCGACGAGCTGCCCGGTCGGCCGATCCGGGTCACCGCCGGCGACACGCTCGCGGTCCGGCTCGACAACAACCTGCCGCGCTCGACCACCCTGCACTGGCACGGCATCGCGCTCCGCAACGACATGGACGGCGTGCCGGGCGTGACCCAGCAGCCGATCAGGCCCGGGGCCTCGTTCGACTACCGCTTCGCGGTGCCGGACCCGGGCACGTACTGGTTCCATCCGCACTCCGGCGTCCAGCTGGACCGGGGGCTGTACGCACCGCTGATCGTCGAGGACCCGAGGGAGCCGCTGGAGTACGACCACGAGTGGATCGTCATGCTCGACGACTGGGTCGACGGGGTGGACGGCAGCACCCCGGACGCGGTGCTGGACGAGCTGACCGGCGGCCGGGCGAGGATGGCCGGGATGGACGACAGCGAGGGCGCCCAGGACGCCGAGGACCCCGAAGGCGCCGACGGCGGCCCCGCCGGGCCGTCCCGGAGGCTGCGGGGCGCCCGCAGCCGGCTGCTGGAGGGCGACCCGGGGGACGTGGCGTACCCGTACTACCTGGTCAACGGCCGCACCCCGGAGGACCCCCGGGCCTTCCGCGCCAAGCCGGGCGACCGCATCCGCATCCGCCTCGTCAACGTGGGCGGGGACACCCCCTTCCGCGTCGCGCTCGGCGGCCACACCATGACGGTCACCCACACCGACGGCTACCCGGTCGAGCACACCAGCACCGACGCGCTGCTGCTGGGCATGGCCGAGCGCTACGACGTGCTGGTCACCGCCCAGGACGGCGTCTTCCCGCTGGTCGCGCTCGCCGAGGGCAAGGGGGGCGCCGCGATGGCCCTGCTGCGCACGAGCGACGGCGCCGCCGCGCCGCCGCCGTCCGTGCGCCCCAGGGAGCTGGACGGCAGGCTGCTCACCGCGGACCGGCTCAAGGCCGCGGAGGACGTGCGGCTCACCCCGCGCGCCCCCGACCGGACCGTCCGGCTGCGGATGACGGGGTCCATGGCGAGGTACGACTGGGCGATCAACGGCAAGCCCTACGACCCGGCGCAGCGCTATCCGGTGCGCGCGGGCGAGCGGGTCCGCGTCTCGTTCATCAACGGCACCGACATGTGGCACCCGATGCACCTGCACGGCCACACCTTCCAGCTCCCGGGCGGCGGCCCGCGCAAGGACACGACGATCGTGCTGCCGCACCACAAGGTGGACGTGGAGTTCGACGCGGACAACCCGGGGCTGTGGATGGTCCACTGCCACAACATCTACCACTCCGAGTCCGGGCTGATGACGATCATCGGATACCGGAAGTAGCCGCATCGCCGCGGCCTCGTCGTGGTCCGCGGTGAATACGGGACAACGACACGCCGACGGCACGGCGTGTCGTTGTCCCGTTCTCACCGCAAAGTAACCGCCCGGGCCTACCTTTCCACGTGCGCGTCCAGGAACTTCCTGATCAACCCGAGCCACTCCGCCGGCGCCTCCACGAACGGCAGGTGGCCGGACGGCAGCTCGGCGAACTCCGCACCGGGTATCCCGTCCGCGACCCGCCGGTGGTGGTACGGCGTCACCATGGAGTCCACGGCGGTGGAGATCACCAGGGTGGGCACCCGCACCCGGCCGAGGTCCTCGCGCACGTCCACGCTGCCGACCAGCTCGACCTGCTCCACGGCCCCAGGCGGTACGGAGTCCCGGGCCCCGGCCACGGTGGCCGCGAGCTCATCCGCGGTCATCCGGTCCACGAACGGCGCCCCGGCGCCGTTGAGCACCGCCCACCGGGCCAGCGCCTCCTCGTCGCCGGACCGCAGGTGGCGCAGCCAGTCCTCGCTCAGCAGCCGCAACCGGGCGTTCGGGCGCGCGAAGCCGGCCGTCAGCACCAGCGCGGTCACCCGGTCCGGGTGCCGGCTCGCGGCCCGCAGCGCGACGGGCGTGCCCAGGGAATAACCGGCGATCGCGAAGGTGTCCAGGCCCTCCTCGACGGCGGTGGCGACGAGCTCGTCGGCCAGCCGGTCGAGCTGGAGCGGCTCCTCGGCGCGCGGGGTGCGCCCGGAGCCGGGGTAGTCCGGGCCGACCACCTTGTAGCGCTCGGCCAGCCCGTCGAGGATCGGACCGTAATTCCCGTCGATGCTCCCCGTCGCCCCGTGGGCGAGCAACAGCCCGGGGCCCGAGCCGCGCACGATGCGTCCCAGGGTCGATGTGCTGGTCATGGTGGTGTGCCTCCCGTGGTGGTGATCGGCTGATCGCTCTTCCGGGACGCTAAAGCCTTACATCGATGTCAGAGTCAAGTCGCTCACCGGCGACACAGCACCCAGCACGGCGCAGGAACAGCACGGCGCCCGGCGCGGGATGCCGCGCCGGGCGCCGTGCGCGCGAGGCCGCCGAGTCAGCTCACCTCGGAGTAGCGGGGCACCGAGTCGCTGGTCGCCACCACGCGGGACGGCTCGTGGCGGTCGCGGTCGAGCGCGCCCGCCGTGACGGCGATGGCGAGGCCGACCACGGCGAGGACCGCGCCGACCAGGGTCGGGGAGGTCCAGCCCCAGCCGGCCGCGATCGCGACGCCGCCGAGCCAGGCGCCGCCCGCGTTGGCGAGGTTGAAGGCGGAGTGGTTGGAGGCGGAGGCGAGGGTCGGGGCGTGGCGGGCCTTGTTCATGACCAGCATCTGCAGCGGGGTGGTGGTCATGAAGCCGACCGCGCCCAGCACCACGACCGTGGCCAGGGCCGCCCACTTCACGTGCACCGTGAAGTCGAACAGCACCAGCACCGCCGCGAGGGCCGCCAGCGAGCCGTAGAGCGTCGGCCGCAGCGCCCGGTCGGTGAGGGGTCCGGCGATCAGCGCGCCGAGGGTCATGCCGATGCCGAAGAGGGCGAGCACCACCGTGACGGAGGCCTCGGCGAGGCCGGTGACCTCGGTCATCATCGAGGCGAGGTAGCTGTAGACGGCGAAGACGCCGGCGAAGCCGAAGACCGCGGTGAGCAGGCCCAGCACGACCTGCCGGTCGCGCAGCGCGCCCAGCTCGTGGCGGAGGCCGGCCTGCTGGTCGAGGGAGATCCGCGGGATGAGCCGGGCGAGCGCGGCCATGGCGACGACGCCGATGGCGGCGACCACGAGGAAGGTGGCGCGCCAGCCGAGGCGCTGGCCGAGCAGGGTGGCCACGGGCACGCCGACGATGTTGGCGACGGTGAGGCCGAGGAACATCGTGGCGACCGCGCGGGCCCGCCGCTCCTCCGCCACCAGCCGCGCCGCGACCACCGCGCCGACGCCGAAGAACGCGCCGTGCGGCAGCCCGGCGAGCACCCGCCCGGCCACCAGCAGCCCGAAGGAGGGGGCCAGGGCGGAGGCGAGGTTGCCCACCGTGAAGAGCGCCATGAGAAGGATGAGCATCCGCTTGCGCGGGACGCGGGAGCCGAGGGCGGTCAGGAGCGGAGCGCCCACCACGACTCCGATGGCGTAGGCGGAGACGAGGTATCCGGCGGTTGGCACCGAGGTGCCCAGATCGTCGGCGACGTTGGGCAGCAGGCCCATCATCACGAACTCGGTGGTACCGATGCCGAAGGCGCTCACAGCGAGTGCGAGCAGGGCCAGGGGCATGAGAGACCTTTCCAAACGGGGAGAAACTGCGGGGACTCTTTATGTTCTCTTCCGGAACAAAGTCTCTCACGCGTTTTGTTCCCCCCGTGAAACCCCCAGGTGAACAGATCGTTAGGGCTTGCCGCTCAGAGCTTGACCGACGCCGCCACCGGCAGGTGGTCGCTCTCGGTCCGCGGCAGGGTCCACGCCGACACCGGCGCCACCCCGCGCACCATGATCTGGTCGATCCGCGCCATCGGGAACGACGCGGGCCAGCTGAAGCCGAAGCCGTCGCCCGCCGCGCCCTGCGCGGAGCGCATCTGCGAGGTGACGGGGGCCAGCGCCCGGTCGTTCATCGTGCCGTTCAGGTCGCCCAGCAGGATCACCCGCCGGAGCGGCTCGTGGGCGATCGCCGCGCCCAGCGCGTCGGCGCTGTCGTCGCGCTGCCCGGCGGTGAAGCCCGAGTTGAACTTCACCCGGACGGATGGCAGGTGGGCGACGTAGACGGCGACCCGGCCGCCCG
This sequence comes from Streptomyces sparsogenes, assembly GCF_001704635.1. Classification (GTDB taxonomy): domain Bacteria; phylum Actinomycetota; class Actinomycetes; order Streptomycetales; family Streptomycetaceae; genus Streptomyces; species Streptomyces sparsogenes. The sequence continues at coordinate 56,299 of NZ_MAXF01000020.1, forward strand.
GGGCGGCGACGGTGGTGCGCAGCGCCCGCGTCCAGCCCAGCTTGATGTCCACCGGCTTGGTGCCGGAGAGCGGGTACTTGCTCCACACCCCGACCGTGCCCTGGACCGTGTGGTACCGGTAGGTGCCGGCCAGCGCCCGCGCGTACGTGGGCACCGCGGCGCTCTTCAGCTCCTCCAGGGCCACCACGTCCGCGTCCGAGGCGGCCACGTCCTTCGCGGTGGCGGCCGGGTCGGGGTTGTCCGCGTTGACGTTGTGGGTGACGACGGTCAGATCGCCCCCGCCGCCGGACTTGTCGGCGAACATCAGCCCGCCGAAGAGGTTCAGCCATACGGAGACCGGCAGCACCAGCGCGAGCAGGGCGCTCGCCGAGCGGCGCACCAGCGCGAGCACCAGCAGCACCGGGACCAGCAGGCCCAGCCAGGGCAGGAAGGTCTCCAGCAGGCTGCCGAGGTTGCCCACCCGGTTGGGGATCTCGGCATGGAAGATCATGACCAGCGCGAGGACCACCGCGATCGCCGCGAGCACCAGACCCCGCCGCCAGATGCCGCGGTCACGCCGGAGCCCGTCGAGGAGACGCCGGACCCTGGAGCCGGTCGGCCGCGGGGCATCCCCTGGGTGCTGCGCCGTCTCCTGCGTGTACGCCTGCGCCATTCGCTGTCCGTCCCTCACTGCCTCTGCCACTGCCTCGTCCGCCGCGCCCTGCGCCAAGACCCTAGGCGATCACCAGGCTTCCCCCGACACCCGGGCGAGCGCCCCCCGACAAGGGGACGTTCGCCGGGAGCGTACGGGTTCCGGATGCCGGGGGAAGCGGGACCGTTGTGACAGAACGAGCACAAACCAGCCGCAAGGCGGCGGATGTCACGGCCGGGGCCGCACCCCCTCCAGCACCGTATCGACGATGGTCTCGGCCAGTCCCTCCGGGAGCGCCTTCCACTCGTGGAGGATCACGCGGGACAGCATCGGGCCGGTGAACAGGTCGGCGAGCAGCTCGAGGTCCAGATCGCCGCGGATCTCGCCGCGGGCCATCCCGCGGCGCAGCACCTCGTACAGCATTTCCCGCCGGGCCGCTATCACATGGGCGTCGTAGGCGCGCCACAGCTCCTGGTTGGCGTGCATCTGGGTGACGACCGTACGCAGGAGGGCGGAGTTCCGCTTGGCCAGGCCGCGCCGCCGCATCAGCTCCAGGAGGGTGACCAGGTCATCGCGGACCGAGGCCCCGGCCGGCCTCGGGTTCGGCTCCTCCAGGGAGCGCATCACATCGATCATCAGCGCTTCCTTGCCGGACCAGCGGCGGTAGACGGTGGCCTTGCCCACCCCCGCCTCGCGCGCGATCCGCTCGATGGACAGCTCCCCGATCGTGGCGCCCTCCTCGATCAGCCGCAGCGCGGCCTCGATGATCGCGGCGTCGGCGGCGGCGCTGCGCGGCCGCCCCGGCAGCCGGGCCCCCGCGTACCCGGGCGCGGTCATCGTCCCGCCCCGGCTCCCGCCTTCTCCCTCGGCCGGCCGGCGTCGGGGTCGTCGGGGGCGGCTCCCTTGCGGGGGAGGAAGGCCACCGAGACCAGCGCGCCGAGGAGGGCGACCGCGGCCGAGCCGAGCGCGGTGACGTGCATGGCGTGGATGAAGGCGTCATGGGCCGGGCCGATCAGCGCCTGGCCCTTGGGCCCCAGCTTCTCGGCGAGGCCGAGGGTGGCCTCGACGGACTCCCCCGCCGCGTGGCGCGCGGAGTCGGGCAGCCCGGGCACGGCCGCCAGCGTGTCCTTGATGCCGTCGCGGTAGGCGGTGGAGAGCACCGAGCCGAGCACCGCGACCCCGAGCGCGCCGCCGACCTGGCGGAAGGTGTTGTTGAGCGCCGAGCCGGAACCGGCCTTCTGGCGCGGCAGCGTCTGCATGACCGTCAGCGTGACGGGCGGCATGATGTGCGCCATCCCCGCGCCCTGGACGAAGAAGAGCACCTCCATCACCACCAGCGGGGTGTCCACCGCCAGCTGGGTGAAGCCCGCCATGGTCCCGGCCACCAGCAGCATGCCGCCCGCGCACACCGTCCGGACCCCGAACCGCTCGACGACCAGCCGGGTGCGCGGCGCGAAGATCAGCTGGGCGACGGCGAGCGGAAGGATCAGCAGGCCGGACTCCAGGGCGCTGTAGCCGCGCACGCTCTGGATGTAGAAGACCATGAAGAAGGTCACGCCCATCAGGGCGAAGAAGACCAGCGCGATCGCGGCGATGGCGGCCGAGAAGGCGGGCTTGCGGAAGTACGAGACGTCGATGGCCGGGTGGTCGCTGCGCTTCTCGTGCACCACGAACAGCACCAGGACGGCCAGTCCGCCGCCGATGGTGCCCAGCACCCGCCCGTCCGTGAAGTCGGCGAGCTGGCCGCCCTTGATGATGCCGTACACCAGCAGGACCAGGCCCACGACCGACAGCACCACCCCGCCGGGGTCCAGCCGGCCGGGCGCCGGATCCCTGGAGTCGGGGACCAGCAGGCTCATCGCGACCAGCGCGACGATGACGATGGGCACGTTGACGAAGAAGACCGAGCCCCACCAGAAGTGCTCCAGCAGCACCCCGCCGGTGATCGGGCCGATGGCGATGCCGAGGCCGACGGCGGCGGTCCAGATGCCGATGGCCCTGGGCTGCTCCTCGCGCTCGAAGACATTCACCAGGATCGCGAGGGTGGCGGGCATCACGAACGCCGCGCCCAGGCCCATCACGGCCCGGTAGCCGATCAGTTCGCCCGGCGAGCCGGAGAACGCGGCGAGCACCGAGCCGATGCCGAACACCGTCATGCCGCCCAGCAGCACCTTCTTGCGGCCCAGCCGGTCCCCGAGGAGCCCGGCGGTGAACAGCAGCCCGGCGAAGACGAGGGTGTAGGAGTTGATCGCCCATTCCAGCTGGCTCTGGGCGGCGCCGAGCCCGGTGGGCTCGGGCGAGGCGATGGTCTTCATCGCCACGTTGAGTATGGAGTTGTCGAGGACGACGACCAGGACGCTGAGCATCAGCACGACCAGGATCGCCCACCGCCTGCGGTGGATCACCTCGGGGACGCCGCTCACGGCGGGGGCGCCCTGGGTGTCGGAGGGGGATGCCATATGTCCCAGGCTAGGCAGCGTTCCGAGACGGCCCCGTCTCGTATTGGAAAACCTTTGCGAGCCTTTACCGGACTTTTCGAGTCATGCGTGGCCCAGCACACGTCGGGGGCCCACTTTCGCGCCGCGACACCGCGTGCCAGCATGGGGGTGGTCCGGGGACGCCGTCAGGGCGCCTCGAGATGACGAACAGGAGCGTTGCGATGACGCACGTCACCCCTGCCGGGAAACAGCACGACAGCAGCGGGACCGGCCCCTCGGCGGCCGGTAAGGCGCTGTACGGAGGGACCGGGTCCCGGCGCATCACCGTCCGTGACATCGCCGCCGCCAAGGAGCGCGGCGAGAAGTGGCCCATGCTCACCGCCTACGACGCGATGACCGCCTCCGTCTTCGACGAGGCCGGCATCCCGGTCATGCTCGTCGGCGACTCCATGGGCAACTGCCACCTCGGCTACGAGTCCACCGTGCCGGTCACCATGGACGAGATCACCATCCTGTCCGCCGCCGTCGTCCGGGGCACCAAGCGCGCCCTGATCGTCGGCGACCTGCCCTTCGGCTCGTACCAGGAGGGCCCGGTACAGGCGCTGCGCAGCGCCACCCGCCTGGTCAAGGAGGCCGGCGTGGGCGCGGTGAAGCTGGAGGGCGGCGAGCGCTCCGCCCACCAGATCGAGCTGCTGGTCCAGTCCGGCATCCCGGTCATGGCGCACGTCGGCCTCACCCCGCAGTCCGTCAACGCCTACGGCGGGTACCCGGTGCAGGGGCGCGGCGAGGAGGCCGCGCAGCAACTGCTGCGGGACGCCAAGGCCGTCCAGGACGCGGGCGCCTTCGCGGTGGTGCTGGAGACGGTCCCGGCCGAGGTGGCCGCCGAGGTCACCCGCTCGCTGCACATCCCGACCGTGGGCATCGGCGCCGGGCCGGACTGCGACGCGCAGGTCCTGGTGTGGACCGACATGGCCGGGCTGACCGCGGGCCGCGTGCCGCGCTTCGTGAAGCAGTACGCGCAGCTGCGGCAGACCCTCGGGGACGCGGCGCGCGCCTTCGCGGAGGACGTCGTCCAGGGCGCCTACCCGACCGCGGAGCACTCCTTCCACTGACCCCTGAAGGGGCCCGCTCATGGGCCCCGCCGAGGCACGCCGAGCCATCGCGGTACACCGACAGCCCGCCGATCTTCCCCCGTCGGCGGGCTGTCTGCCGCCTGTCGGCGATCTGTCGGTGGCCCCTGCCATCGTGGGGGACATGACGCGATACGAACGAAAGACCAGCGGCGGCAACGCCGTCGAAGTGCGGGGGCTGGTCAAACACTTCGGCGACACCAAGGCGGTCGACGGAGTGGACCTGGACGTGCCGGAAGGCACCGTCCTCGGCGTGCTCGGCCCCAACGGCGCCGGTAAGACCACCCTCGTCCGCTGCCTCTCCACCCTGCTGGTGCCGGACGCCGGCACCGCGGTGGTCGCCGGGTACGACGTGGTGCGCCAGCCGCGGCAGCTGCGCCGCACCATCGGGCTGACCGGGCAGTACGCCTCGGTCGACGAGAAGCTCTCCGGCCGGGAGAACCTCTACATGATCGGGCGGCTGCTGGACCTGTCCCGCAAGGAGGCGCGGGCGCGGGCGGACGCCATGCTGGAGCGGTTCTCGCTCACGGACGCGGCCAAGCGGGCCGCGCGCACCTACTCCGGCGGCATGCGCCGCCGGCTGGACCTGGCCGCCTCCATGATCGGCCGGCCCGCCGTGCTCTACCTGGACGAGCCGACCACCGGTCTGGACCCGCGCACCCGCAACGAGGTGTGGGACGAGGTCAAGCTGATGGTCTCCGAGGGGGCCACGGTCCTGCTGACCACGCAGTACATGGAGGAGGCCGAGCAGCTCGCGGACGACCTGACGGTCATCGACCGCGGCAAGGTCATCGCCGAGGGCCGGGTCAACGAGCTCAAGGCCAAGGTCGGCGGCCGCACCCTGCAGATCCGCCCGGCCGACCCGGGCGAGCTCCACCGCATGGTCGGCGCCATCGCCCAGGCGGGGCTGGACGGCGTGACCGGGGCGACCGCGGATGTGGCGGAGGGCCTGGTCAATGTGCCGATCGTCAGCGACGAGCAGCTGACGGCGGTGATCGGCCTGCTCGGCGAGCGCGGCTTCGCGATCTCCGGGATCGACACCCATCTGCCCAGCCTGGACGAGGTGTTCCTGGCCATCACCGGCCAGAAGACGTCCACCCCGCAGGACCAGGTCGACCACATGGACGACAAGACGCTCGAGGAGGTCCCGGCGTGAGCGCCGCGACGTTGAGTTCCGCGCCCCTGGAGGCGCACGGCGAGGGCCGGATCGGGCTGCGCGCCAATCTGCGCCACATCAGCGCGCTGGTGCGGCGCAACGCGCTGCAGATCAAGCAGGACCCGGAGTCGATGTTCGACGCCCTACTGATGCCGATCATCTTCTCGCTGCTGTTCGTGTACGTCTTCGGCGGCGCGGTGGCGCAGGGCGACCGCGACGCCTACGTCAATTACTTCATCCCCGGGATGATGGCGATGGGCGGTCTGAACATCGCGATGTCGGTCGGCACCGGCGTCAACGACGACTTCAACAAGGGCGTCATGGACCGCTTCCGGACCATGCCCATCGCCCGCTCCTCGGTGCTGATCGCCAAGCTGATCGTGGAGACCGGCCGGATGCTGGTGTCCACCGTGGTCCTGCTGATCATGGGCTTCGCCATGGGCTTCGACCTCGAGACCGGACCGCTCGAGCTGCTCGCCGCGGTCGCGCTGGCCCTGCTCTTCGGCTCCTCGCTGACCTGGGTATTCATGCTGCTGGGCCTGTCGGTCAAGACCCCTCAGGCCGTACAGGGACTGGGGTTCCTCGTGATCATGCCGCTGCAGTTCGGCTCGTCCATCTTCGCCCCGACCGCGACCATGCCCGGCTGGTTGCAGTCCTTCACCAAGTACAACCCGCTCTCCCAGCTCGCCGACGGAGCCCGGGCGCTGACCAGCGGCCACGGCGCGGTCGCGCACCCGGTGACCATGGTGGTGATCTGGGCGCTGGCCATCACGGTGGTCACCGCGCCGCTGGCGGTGGCGAAGTTCCGCAACAAGACCTGAGCGGGATGCGCCACCCGCCGGACCGCCGTGTCAGACGAGGGCGGTGGCCTCCTCCAGGGACAGGCCGCCGCCCTCGGCGTGCGCCCGCTCGTACGCCGCGTCGCCCAGCCGGGCCCGCAGCGCGGCCTCGGTCCGCCGGCGGCCCGCGCTCTCCGAGAGGAGGACGCGGAAATGCGGCTGCCGCAGCGCGTCGTACGCGCCCACCAGCCGCGCCGCGGCCTCGGTGCGCTCCGGGCCGCCCAGGTCGCACAGCGCCCAGGCGCCGATCAGCACATGGGTGACCTGGATGTGCGGCGCGACCATCTCGGCCAGCGGGTCGTCGACCTTCGCGATGGCGCCGCGCACCCGCACGAGTGCCTCCTGGGGCCGTCCGTCGACCAGGTCCAGCCAGGCGATCAGCCCCTGCACCACGCCCTCGAAGAGGCCCAGCGCGCGCCGGCCGAACTCGTCCAGCAGCCGCTCGAGCTGGTCCCGCGCCTCGTGGGTGGCGCCGGTGTTGCCGCAGCGCATGGCCAGTTGCAGCCGGGCGTACGACAGGGCCTCGCTCCCGGCGTGCGGGCCCTGCTCCACCACCGCCCGCAGGATCCGCTCCCCCGCCGCCGCCTCGGCCTCGTCCCGCGACTCGACCATCGCCCCGCCCAGCCGTGCCCGCAGCAGTGACACCTGCGCATGCGCCCCCAACTGCTCGGCCCAGCCGATCGCCGCCCGGTAGTCGGCGGCGGCCGCCTCGCCCTCGCCGCGCTGCTCCAGCAACTCGCCGCGGCCGGACAGCGCCTCCGCCGCGCCCCACGCGTCCCCGAGCCGGGTGAAGATCTCCAGGCTCTCGTCGGCGTCCCGCAGCGCCTCCCGGCTTCCCCGGCCCACCTCGGCGCCCATCGGACCGCTCAGGACCTTGGCGCGCAGCTGGAGGAGCATGGCCTTCTCCCACTCGTAGCCGAGCTCCCCGCAACTGCGCACCCCTTGCTCGACGACCTCCCGCAGCAGCGCGAACCGGCCGGTCAGCAGCACCGCGTAGAACCACATGAAGCCCGGGATGCGGCAGGTCTGCGGAAGCCCGGGGCGGTAGGCGCGGACGATCCCCTGGAGGTCTTCGGCCGCCTCGTCGTCGCTCAGCCCCCGCAGGTCGCCCTCGATGTTGGCCAGCCCGAGCAGCCGCACCCCGCGCCGCGCCTCGTCCAGCAGGTCGGGCGGCATGGGCGGCGGGCGGTCCGTACAGGACTCCAGCAGCGGGGCGACCGGGGAGACGGGCGGCGCGAAGGGGTTGGGACCGAGCGCCGCCGCGGCCGTCGTCCACTGGCGTGCCTCGCCGCGGTGCCCGCGCAGAGCCCAGAACCAGCCGAGCGACAGCACCAGGCACAGCGCCTCCTGCTCGTCGCGCGCGGCGACGGCGCGGCGCAGCGCGGCCCGCAGATTGTCGTGCTCCGTCTCCAGCCGGGCGAGCCACCGGCGCTGCTCCCGGCCGCGCAGCAGGGGGTCGGCGGTACGGGCCAGCTCCCGGTAGGCGACCAGGTGCCGCCGCTCGACCGCGGCGCGCTCCCCCGCCTGTTCGAGCCGGTCGGCGGCGTATTCGGCGACGGTCTCCAGCAGCCGGTAGCGCATGCCGTCGGTCGCGTCCGGGGCGGCGACGACCAGGGACTTGTCGACGAGCGAGCCGAGGAGCGCGGCGACGTCGAGCGGATCCACGCCCTGGGCCCCACGGGCCCCGCCGGCCCCGGCGCCGACCCTGCCAGGCCCGCCGTCCCCGCCGGTCCCGTCGGCTGTGCCGTCCGGGTCCCCGCACACGGCCTCCGCGGCGGCCAGGTCGCAGCCGCCGGCGAAGACCGACAGCCGGCGCAGCACGGTGCGCTCCCGCTCGTCGAGCAGCCCCCAGGACCAGTCGACGACCGCGCGGAGCGTCTGCTGGCGGGGCAGTACGGTGCGGCTGCCGCTGGTCAGCAGGCGGAAGCGGTCGTCGAGCCGGTCGGCGAGCTGGCGCGGGGTGAGCACGCGCAGCCGCGCCGCGGCCAGCTCGATGGCCAGCGGCAGGCCGTCGAGCCGGCGGCAGATCTCGGCGCAGGCCGCCGGGTCGTCGGCCACCCGGAAGCCGGGCCGGGCCGCCGCGCCCCGGTCCTGGAGCAGCCGCAGCGCGACGGGGTCCGGCAGCGGGTCCACGGGGCGTACCAACTCCCCCGGGACCGCGAGCGGTTCTCGGCTGGTGGCCAGGACGGTGACGCCGGGGCAGCGGGTGAGCAGGGTCTCGGCGAGCCGGGCGGCGGCGTCGACGAGGTGCTCGCAGTTGTCGAGCACGATCAGCATGCGGCGCGGCGCGCAGTGGTCCACGAGCTGGGCGAGCGGGTCGAAGGCGGTCGGGTCGGTGGCGGCCCGCAGTTCTTCGGCGGCGGTGCCGCGGATGACGGTCTGACGCGCCCCGAGCGCGGTGAGCACGGCTTCCGGCACGGTCCCGGGGTCGTCCACGGGGGCGAGTTCGGCCAGCCAGACGCCGTCCGGCCAGGCGTCCGCCACCGATTCGGCGGCCTCCTGGGACAGCCGGGTCTTCCCGGCCCCGCCGGGCCCGAGCAGGGTGACCAGCCGGTGGGGCCCGGCCAGATCGGCCCGCAGCACGCCGAGGTCGGTCTCACGGCCCACGAAGCTCGTCAGCCGGGCCCGCAGATTGCCCCCCGACCGCGCCGCGACTCCCTGGGCAGGGGCTCCGCCGGAGGCGGGCACGGAGCCGCCAGGCAGGAGACCGCCAGAGGCGGCGGACGGCCGGCCCGTCGCGGGCCCGGGGTGGCCGGGCCGGCCGGCGGCATCCGCCGGGGCCGGGACCGGGGCCGAGGTCCGGGCGGGGTGGAGCAGGTCGGCGTGGAGGGCGCGGAGGGTGGGGCCGGGGTCGGCGCCGAGGCGGTCGGCGATCTCGCGGCGGATCGCCTCGTACGCGGTCAGCGCCTCCGCCGTGCGCCCCGCGTCGCGCAGGGCGCGGATCCACAGGGCGTGCAGGGGCTCGTCGAGCGGATGGGCCGCGCACAGCTCGGCGAGCCGGGGCAGGACCCGCTCGGCGCGGCCGAGCGCGAGGTCGGCCGCGATCCGGTAACGGCGGGCGTCCAGCCGGCGGGCCTCGGCGCGAGCCGCCGCCGAGGCGGCGCCGGGGAGGTCGGCGAGGGCCGGGCCGCGCCACAGGGCGAGCGCGTCGTCGAGGACGGCGGCGGCCTTGGCCGGGTCGCCGTCCTCCAGCGCCGCGGACCCCGCGGTCACGAGGCGTTCGAAGCGGTGCAGATCGACGTCGTCGGGGTCGGCGCACAGCCGGTAGCCGCCGGGGACTGAGCTCACGGCGTCCTTGCCGAGGGCCCTGCGGAGGCGGCCTACGAGGGCCTGCAGCGCGCCGTGGCCGTCGGCGGGCGGGTCGGCGTCCCAGATCTCGCCGATCAGCGCGCCGGTGGTGTGCACCCGTCCCGGGCGGAGCGCCAGCACGGTCAGCAGGACGCGCAGACGGGTGCCGCCGAGCGCGACGGGGGTGCCGTCGTCGCGGTGGGCCTGGGTGGTGCCGAGCAGGGCGTAGCGCACCGCCCCATTGTCATGCACGGCGAGGGCGATCCGTTCAGCTGTTCGCCCGCGTCGGCCTCGCCGGCGACTCCCCGGGGTCCCCCGCCGTCGCTCCCGGAACCTATGACACCCTGCTCGACGTTTCCCGGGCACCGCACGCCGCGCCCCCCGATCCACACGGAGAGACCTCACGCATGGCCACCGCAGTAAGCCGCCGCGACCGGCGCATAAGCCCCGTCTTCCTCGGCCTGGTCGCGATCATGGGCGTGTCCGGATGGGCGGTGTGGACGGGCTCCTCGGCGAGCCCCGGCTTCGCCGTCTTCCTCTTCGTGGTCTCCGGCTGGGTGGTGTCGCTGTGTCTGCACGAGTACGCCCACGCGCGCACCGCGCTGCACGGCGGTGACATCTCGATCGGCGCCAAGGGCTATCTGACCCTGAACCCGCTGAAGTACACCCATGTGGCGTTGAGCATCGTGCTGCCCGTGATCTTCGTGATCATGGGCGGGATCGGGCTCCCCGGCGGGGCGGTGTTCATCGAGCGGCACCGCATCCGCGGCCGCTGGAAGCACAGCCTGATCTCGGCCGCCGGGCCGCTGACGAATGTCGCGTTCGCGGTGGCGCTGACCGCGCCGTTCTGGCTCGGCGCGCTGGACGGGGTGCCGGAGGTGTTCCGTTACGCGCTCGCGTTCCTGGCGATGTTGCAGGTCACCGCGGCCATCTTGAACTTCCTCCCGGTCCCGGGGCTCGACGGGTACGGGGTGATCGAGCCGTGGCTGTCGTACCGCGTGCGGCGGCAGGTCGAGCCGTACGCGCCGTTCGGACTGCTCGCGGTGTTCGGGGTGCTGTGGATACCCGAGGTCAACCAGGTCTTCTTCGACGCGATCGACGGGGTGATGCGGACCCTTGGCGTCTCGGAATGGGAGACCTACTGGGGTCAGGAGTTCTTCCGCTTCTGGCAGGGCGAGCCCCAGCTCACCCCGTGACCTCGGCCTCCCGGCCGGTCTCGTGGGCGGCGGCCCGGTCCGCCTTGGCCTTGCGCAGGTAGTACCAGGTCATGTTGGAGGAGATGCCCGCCAGCAGGATCCACACCACGCCGAGCCAGCTGCCCCGCGCGAAGGACAGGACCGCCGCGACGACGGCGAGGACGCAGACGGCGAGGGAGTAGAGGGCCAGTCGGGGCATGGTGTCGGCTCCTGTCCGGGATGTGGTGGTCCCGGACATTGTCCCCCATGCCCCGTCCCTCTCCCCCATGCCCCGCCCCGCTCCGGCCGGTGACCCCGCTCAGACGTCGGTGACCCGCAGGCCGGCGTGCGCCTTGTAGCGGCGGTTCGTCGAGATCAGGTTGGCCACCAGCGACTCGACCTGGTGGGCGTTGCGCAGCCGCCCCGCGTACACGCCCCGCATCCCGGGGATGCGGGCCGCCAGCGCCTGGACCAGGTCGGTGTCGGCGCGGCTCTCGCCCAGCACCATCACATCGGTGTCGATCCGCTCGACCCCCGGGTCCTGCAGCAGCACCGCCGACAGGTGGTGGAAGGCGGCGGTCACCCGCGAGTCGGGCAGCAGGGCCGCGGCCTGCTCGGCGGCGCTTCCCTCCTCGGGCTTCAGCGCGTACGCGCCCTTCTTGTCGAAGCCGAGCGGGTTCACACAGTCGACGACGAGCTTGCCGCTCAGCTCCTCGCGCAGCGCCTCCAGCAGCCCCGCGTGGCCCTCCCACGGCACGGCGACGATCACGATATCGCTGCGCCGCGCGCACTCCGCGTTGTCCGCGCCCTCGATGCCGAGCCCGGCGCCGCCGAGCTCCTCGGCCGCGGTCCGCGCCCGCTCCGCGGCCCGCGATCCGATGATCACCTTCTGGCCCACCCGGGCCAGCCGGTACGCCAGGCCGCGCCCCTGGTCGCCGGTGCCCCCGAGCACCCCGACGACCAGGTCGGACACGTCCGGCAGGTCCCAGGGGTCCTTCGCGGGGGCCTTCTTGGCGGGCGTCGCGTCATCAGCAGCAGTAGTCATGACAGCGATACTGTCACGCCCACGTCACGCCTTCACGCTGCCCTCCATGAGCGTCACGCCTTCACGCTGCCCTCCGTGAGCCCCGTGCGCCAGTACCGCTGCAACACCCCCATGAGGACCATCAGCGGCAGAACGGACAGGAAGGCGCCGCCGACCGTGTACTGGTAGAGCTCCGGTTGCCGGTCCGCGTACCCCTGCCAGGAGGTGAGCCCGAGCTGGATCGGATACAGGTCGGAGTCGGAGAGCATCACCAGCGGCAGCAGGAAGTTGTTCCAGATGTGCACGAACTGGAACAGGAAGACGGTCACCAGCGCGGGGGTCATCAGCCGCAGCCCCAGCACGGTGAAGATCCGCGCCTCGCCCGCCCCGTCGATCCGCGCCGCCTCGAGCAGCGAGTCGGGCACGGCGGCGGTCGCGTAGATCCGGCACAGATAGACCCCGAAGGGGCTGACCATGCTGGGCAGCAGCACCGACGCGTAGGTGTTGGCGAACCCCATCTCGCTGAACAGGAGGTACAGCGGCAGGGCGAGCGCGGTGCCCGGGATCAGCACCCCGGCGAGGACGACGTTGAAGACGCCCTCCCGGCCGGGGAAGGGGAACTTGGCCAGGGCGTAGCCGGCGGCGGCCGACAGGAGCGTGGCGGCCAGCGCGCCGGCGCCCGCGTACAGCAGACTGTTGCCGAACCAGCGGACGTAGATGCCGTCGTCGTAGGTGAGCACCCGGCGCAGATAGTCGATGGGGTGCGGGTCGTGGAACCAGAAGCCGAACGTGCCGAAGAGGTCGCTGCTGGACTTGGTCGCCGACACGGCGAGCCAGTACACCGGCATCAGGAAGTACAGGGCCGCGACGGTGAGCAGGGAGACGGTGATGACGCGGTGGCGCAGCGGCGGCCGCCGGCCGTCCCGGCGGCGGCCGGGGCGGCGCGACTCGCTCGCCCCGGTGCCCGACGCCGGAGCGCCGTCCGCCGGGATGTGCTGGGTGACCTCGGTGCTCACCTGCTCGTCCCGCCCTTCCCCTTGGACCCCTTGACCCGCTTGGCCCCCTTGGCCCCTTTGGGCTCTTTGGGCTCTCGCTGCCCCACGAGCCGCAGGAAGCCGAAGGACAGCACGCACGCGACCAGCGCGAGCAGCACCGCCTCGGCCGCCGCGGTGTGCTGGTTGTTGCTGGTGAACGCCTCGTTGTAGGCCGCCAGGTTGGGGGTGTAGCCGGAGTCGATGGAGTTGCTGAGCGGCTTGAGCACCTTGGGCTCGCTGAACATCTGGAGGGTGCCGATGATGCTGAAGACGGTGGTGAGCACGAGCGCGGGCCGGATCAGCGGCAGCTTGATGTGCCAGGCGATCTGCCAGCCCCTGGCCCCGTCGATGCGCGCCGCCTCGTACAGCTCGCCGGGCACGGCCTTGAGCTGCGCGATCAGCACCAGCATGTTGTAGCCGGTGAACTGCCAGGTGACGATGTTGGCGATGGACCACAGCACGGCCCCGCGGGACAGGAAGTCCACGTCCCAGCCCGCGGAGTGGGCGATCTCCACCAGGGGGCTGATGCCCGGCACGTACAGGAAGCCCCACAGGATGGAGGCGATGACGCCGGGCACCCCGTACGGCAGGAAGAAGGCGGTCCGGAAGAAGCCGACCCAGCGGGCGGAGGCCGCCTCCAGCAGCAGCGCCAGCCCGGTGGCCAGCGCGATCATCACCGGGATCTGTACGGCGCCGAACAGCAGCACCCGCCCGAAGCCGGCGGTGAAGCGGTCGTCCTCCAGCGCGGTGGCGTAGTTGGACAGCCCCGCCCAGACCTCCTTGGTCTCGCCGCCGAGGCCGAGCGTGCCCGTGCGCTCGACCTTGAGCAGGCTCTCGTAGACGGCGTAGCCGATGGGCGCCAGGAAGCACAGCGCGAAGAGCGCGAGGAAGGGCAGCAGGAATCCGGCCGCCGCCCGTGCGCCGCGGAGCTGGGTGCGGGTGGGGCGTCTCACCCGGGCGGGGCCTGTCACCCGGCCTTCACCTTCAGTCCCTTTTCCCTCAGGTCGCTGATCGTCTGGCCCTGCACGGTCTTCAGTACGGACCTGAAGGAGCCGCCGTCGCCGATGGCGGCGGTGAAGGCGTCGCCGAGCCGCTGGTAGAGGGTGTCGGTGGCCGGGCCCCACCGCCAGCTGGTGTCCACGCCCCTGCTCGCGGCGTCGAAGACCTCGCTGTACTCCTGTCCGCCGAAGAAGTCCTTGTGCACATCCAGGTCGGAGGTGGCGTAGCCCTGCTTGGCGGCGGGGGTGCCGTAGCCGTTGTCGATGAGCAGCTTGATGGACTCGGGGTCGGTGTTGAGCCAGATCGCGAAGTCCAGTGCCTCCTTGGGGTACTTGCTCTTGGCGAAGACCGCGGTGGTGGAGCCGCCCCAGTTGGCGAAGGCCCCGTCGCCCTTCTTCCACTGCGGCATGGGCACGACCCGCCACTTTCCGCTGGTCTTGGGGGCGTTGCCGACCAGCAGCGCGTCGCCCCAGCTGGCGCCGAGCCAGGAGGCCATCGCGCCGGTCTGGACGTCCTTGTACCAGGCGTTCTGCCGGTCCGGGATGGTCTTGATCAGCTTCTGCTCGACCAGCGCCTCCCAGTAGTCGGCGACCTTGCGGGTCGGCTCGTCGTCGATGCTCACCAGCCAGGTGTCGCCCTCGGCGCCGAACCAGCGCGCCCCCGCCTGCCAGGCCAGGCCCGCGAAGCGGTTGCCGTTGGTCGCCGAGAAGGTCTCGATCCAGGCGCCCTTCTTGCGGATCGCCTTGGCCGCCGCCTCGTACTCGTCCCAGGTGGTGGGGGGTTCGATGGCCCACTTGTCGAACAGGTCCCGGCGGATGAACAGCCCCATCGGCCCGGACGCCTGCGGGACGGCGTACACCGCCTTGCCGAACACCGACTGCTGCCACTGCCAGCCGACGAACTTGTCCTTGTGCTCGCCGACCCCGTACTTGGTGAGGTCCAGCAGGCCGTTGTCGATGAGGAAGCTGGGCACGACCGGGTATTCGATCTGGCCGAGGTCGGGCGGGTTGCCCGTTCTGATCGCGGCGTGCATCTTCGCGTACTGGGCGCCGTCCACGGCCGAGACCTTCTCGACCTCGACCCGCACCTCGGGGTTCTTGCTGTTCCACAGGTCGACGGGCTTGTCGATGCCCGGCACCCAGGACCAGAAGGTCAGGGTGATCTTCTCGCCCTTCTTGCGGCCCTTGGGCTCGTCGTCCCCGTCGTCCGAGCCGCAGCCCGCGAGGGCGAGGCCGGCCGCCGCGGCGGCCGCGCCGCCCAGGACGGCGCGCCGCCCGGGGCCCTGGGGCCGGCCGTCGTGGGATCTGTGCGGGTACGTCTCGCTCATATCAGCTCCTCCACCGGAATGCGCCGGAAGGTGATCGTCGAGTAGGCACTGAAGTCGCCGGTCTCGTACAGCAGTCCGACCGTCGCGTCATCGATCCGGACCAGGTCGGAGTAGGCGGCCGGCAGCCCGTCGACGGTGTGCGCGGGCCGCCAGGTGACTCCCCCGTCGCGGCTGGCCCGCACCGTCATCAGCGCCCGGTGGGCGGGGTCGGCGGGCCCGGAGAACAGCAGCGGGTCCGGGCCGTCTGAGCGGCTCAGGTGCAGCACGCTGCCCTGGACGACCGGCCCGGCCAGCCCGGCCTGCGGCCGGAAGGGCCGCTCGAGGCTCGCGCCGCCGTCGGACGAGTGGGCGTCGGCGCGCCGGCCGGGCGCGGCGCCGTCGTTGCGGGCGTTGAAGTACACCCGGCCGTCGGGGAGTTCGGCCGCCGTGGTCTCGTTGGCGTTGACGTATCCGTCGGGGTTGTCGTCGACGTACCCGATCCGCCAGGTCGCGCCGTCGTCGTCGCTCAGCAGGTCGTGGCCGCCGTCGTACTTCCCCTCGGCCCCGGTGTCGCCGGCGGCGGTCGGCGGGGTGGAGTGATTGCCCGGTACGACGAGCCGGCCCGCCCACGGGCCGTGGCGTAACCGCAGGGCGTGCCCGGGTGTGGTGGCGTACCAGCGCCACTCGGGCCGCTTCGCCTCCCCGGTGATCTCCCGGGCCGCGCTCCAGCTCGCCCCGTCGTCGTCGCTGTGGGTCACCCACACCCGCCGCCCCTCGGCGGCCGGCACCCGGCCGCGCCGGATCAGGTCCTCGGTGGCGCCGGCCGCGCTGGTCACATGGACGAGGACGACGCGCCCGTCCCCCGCCACCACGGGCGCCGGGTTCCCGGCCGTGCCGCCGCCGTTCTCCGCGACGACCTGTAACGGCCCCCAGGTCCGCCCGCCGTCGGGCGAGCGCTTGAGGACGAGGTCGATGTCCCCGTGGTCGGCGGCCGACCGCACCCGCCCTTCGGCGAAGGCCAGCAGCGTCCCGGCGGGCGTCGCCACCACCGCCGGAATCCGATAGCTCGCGTACCCCTCGGCGCCCGCCCGGAACGGCACGGATGTCTCGTACGCGCGCGCTGCCCCACCTGCCATCCGATACCCCGTCACCATCGAGTGCCGCCGCCCCAATGACCGGACGTAGGACGTCCCTTGTGTCCGGCGACCTTAGGGTTCGCCCCCCGGAGCGTCAAGGGACGGCGCAATGAACACTTGGCGGCGGGTCGGTCGAAGGATGCAGAGAACCGCTTGTCGATCTCATCCGTCGGATCGAGGAACCGTCAGGCGGGCGGCCATAGCGTGGGCTTATGACCAAAGCTCTCAAGCAGCTCCTCGAAGGGAGCGTCACCCTCGTCGTCGGCCTGGCGCTGTGGCTGTTCACCGGGGACGTCGAACTCCCCATCATGACCCTCACCAAGATCGGGGTCGTGATGATGTTCTGGGGCGGCGCGCAGCTGCTCTACGGCGCGTACCTGGGTCTGGCCGGGCAGCGCGCGAAAAGCTGACGCGTTCCGGACCCCTCGAAGGGGTGAGGCTCCGCGGATCCGCCCCGCCGCCCCGGGTGCCGGGGCACCATCCCCATGCCATGGACGCCATACGGGTCGCGCTGCTGCGCGAGGTGCTCGCCGGGACCGAGTGGCCAGGGGCCGCCCGCCGCTTCGCGGGCTCCCTGCGCGCCTCGGTCGGGACGCGCGGGGGCGGGCTGCTGTTGGTGGGCACCGATGCGTACGAGCCGTGGCATCTGGCCGCCCACCTCGACGACGAGGCCGCCTGGGCGGGCCTGCCCGAGCTATCCCCCACCCTCGTACGCCACCGGATACCGCACGGCCCCCTCCCGGCGCACCTGTCCGTCGGCCTCCGCCGCCTGGAGCGCGCCGGGCGCGGTGAGACCCTCCTCGTGGTCGCGCCGGACGCCCCCGGCGCCGGGCTGCTGGAGCGGGTGGCCGACGCCCGGCGCGGCGGCGTCACCGTCCTCGCCCTCGACCACGGCCACGCCGAACTCCACGCGCTGGCCCACGACGCGCTGGCCACCCCCGCCGGGGCGGGCCCCGACCTGGACACCCTCCAGCACCTCGTCAGCGCCGCCGCCACCACCGACCCCCGCCTCGCCGCCCCCCGCCTCCGCGACCGCCTCGCCCGCCTGACCGCCCACCTGACGGCCCCGCCCCCGGCGCCCTGGTGAGCCGGTCCGTGGCGGAAAAATTCGTTTGTCGGCGGCGCGGTCGGCGCCGGAGCATGTCGCCTTGTGACGGACGACGAGCATCCCCCGCCGGCGGGGGCGCGCCGACGCGCGCTATTGCCGGATCTCGCGCCCTGGCGCTCCTCCCGCGACTTCCGCCTGATGTGGACCGCGGGGCTGGTGACGGCGTTCGGCAGCTTCCTGACGATGGTGGCGCTGCCGCTGCAGATCAAGGAGTTGACGGGGTCGGCCTTCGCCGTCGGCGCGATCGGCGCGGTCGAGCTGGTGCCGCTCGTCGTGTTCGGGCTGTACGGCGGGGCGCTCGCCGACGCCGTGGACCGCCGGAAGCTGATCCTGCTCACCGAGGCGGGGCTGGGCCTGCTGGCCGCGCTGCTGCTGGTCAACAGCCTGCTGCCGGACCCCATGCTGTGGCCGCTGTACGCCGTGGCCGCCCTGACCAGCGCGCTCACGGGGCTGCAGCGCCCGGCCATCGACGCGGTGACGGCCCGGATCGTGCCGCACGACCAGCTCACCGCGGCCGCCGCGCTGAACTCGATGCGCTGGCAGCTGTCGGCCGTCGCGGGCCCCTCGCTCGCGGGGGTCGTCGTCGCGTACGCCGGGCTGCCGTTCGCGTACGGCCTTGACCTGCTGACCTTCGTCGTCTCGGTGCTGCTCGCGCTCGGCCTGACCCCGGCGCCGCCCGCCCATGACGCGGAGAAGCCGTCGCTGCGCGCGATCGGCGAGGGCGCGCGCTACGCGTGGCGGCGCAAGGAGCTGCTGGGGACGTACGCGGTGGACATGGTCGCCATGTTCTTCGCCTTCCCCAACGCGATCTTCCCCTTCCTCGCCGACGAGCTGGACGCGCCCTGGGCGCTCGGCCTGATGTACGCCGCCGGGTCGGTGGGCTCGATGGCGGTGAGCGTGACCAGCGGCTGGGCCTCCCGGGTGCACCGGCACGGCCGGATGGTGGTGCTGAGCGCGGCGCTGTGGGGGGCGGCGATGGCCGCCGCCGGGTGGCTGCCGAACGTCTGGCTGGTGCTGCTGTGCCTGGCGGTGGCGGGCGGCGCGGACATGGTCAGCGGGCTGTTCCGCTCGACGATGTGGAACCAGACGATCCCCGACGGGCTGCGGGGGCGGCTGGCGGGCATCGAGCTGCTGTCGTACGCGACGGGGCCGCAGCTGGGGCAGGTCCGGGCCGGCGGGATGGCCGCCCTGGTGGGCGTACGGGCCTCGGTGTGGACGGGCGGCCTCGCGTGCGTCGCGTCGATCGGGCTGCTGGCGCTGGCCCTGCCGAAGCTGATGACGTACGACGCGAGGACGGACGAACACGCGCGGCGGGTCCGAACCCAGCGCGAGGCCGCGGCCCCGGCGGCCCCGGCGGCGTGAGCGCGAACGTCGCCGGCGACCTCGCGGTGGGTACCCGCAAGACTTCGCGGTGAGCACCGGCGGCTTCGCGATGAGCACCGGCGGCTTCGCGGTGAGTACCGGACGGCGACACGCCGTGGTGTCGGCGTGTCGCCGTCCGATACTCACCGCAGATCGGGCTCCGGGTCAGTCCGCGTCAGGGCCCGGCGTGGGCTCGTCGCGCCAGCGGGGGTCGCGCTCCCACTCCGCGTTGCGCTCCTCGGCCAGCTCGACCGCGCGTGCGGCCTCGGTGCGGCTCGGGTACGGGCCCAGGCGGTCGGCCGCCCGGCATTCGGGGCCCTCTTCGACCTTCTGGTGCTTGATGCAGTAGTACCACTCGCCCGGCTTCCCCGCGGCTCGCTTCCTGAACAGCGCCATCGCGCCCTCCCGCCCTTTTCCCTCCGGTTTTCCGCCATGCTGCCCGATGCGCCGCCGATACACTCGCTGACATGTCTGGCCAGTCGCTTCTTGTCCCGGGAAAGCTCTCCCCGACCCGCTCCGTCCCCGCCTCGATCCCGCGCCCCGAGTACGTCGGCAAGGAGGGCCCGACCCCGTACACGGGGTCCGAGGTCCAGGACGCCGAAACGATCGAGCGGATGCGGATCGCGGGCCGGATCGCCGCGCAGGCGATGGCGGAGGCCGCGAGCCGGATCGCGCCGGGGGTCACCACGGACGAGCTGGACCGGGTGGCCCATGAGTTCCTGTGCGACCACGGCGCGTACCCCTCGACGCTGGGCTACCGGGGCTTCCCCAAGTCGCTGTGCGCCTCGGTGAACGAGGTCATCTGCCACGGCATCCCGGACTCCACCGTGCTGCGCGACGGCGACATCGTGAACCTGGACGTGACCGCCTACATCGGCGGCGTGCACGGCGACACCAACGCCACCTATCTGTGCGGCGCGGTGGACGACGAGTCGCGGCTGCTGGTGGAGCGCACCCGGGAGTCCCTCAACCGCGCCATCAAGGCGGTCAAGCCGGGCCGCCGGATCAACATCATCGGCCGGGTCATCGAGTCGTACGCCAAGCGCTTCGGCTACGGCGTGGTCCGCGACTTCACGGGCCACGGCATCAACTCGTCCTTCCACTCCGGCCTGATCGTCCCGCACTACGACAGCCCGCACCACACCACCGAGATCAAGCCGGGGATGACCTTCACCATCGAGCCGATGCTGACGCTGGGCACCTACGAGTACGACATGTGGGACGACGGCTGGACGGTGGTCACGAAGGACCGGAAGCGGACGGCACAGTTCGAACACACGCTCGTGGTGACCGAGACCGGCGCCGAAATTCTGACCCTGCCGTAGGTTTATTACCTAATTTTTGCTCTTTACTTACGGGTTCTTGGGGCCCGGCTGGAGTTGGGTAGGCAAGCCTCAGTTAAGTTAGGGCGGCCTATCCGGCCCCTGTCTCGACATGTCCGCATGGTCGACCCCGATTGCCTGGAGCCCGTATATGAGAGCCGCCCGCTCTTCCGCCGTCACCGCCGTCGCGGCGGTCGCCTCGCTCGCCGCCGTGTCCGGCTGCGCCGAGAAGTCCGACGCGAAGGGCTCCGACGCGATACGGATCACGGCGTCCGACGACGCGTGCGAGGTCTCCAAGACCTCTTTCCCGGCCGGGCACGTGAAGCTCGCGGTGGAGAACAAGGGCTCCAAGGTCACCGAGGTCTACGTCTACGCGCCCGGCGACCGGATCGTCACCGAGCGGGAGAACATCGGCTCCGGCCTCAAGGCGAACATCACCGCCGAGATCAAGGCCGGGACGTACGAGATCGCCTGCAAGCCCGGCATGAAGGGCCACGGCATCCGGCAGAAGATCACCGTGACCGGCGGCAAGACCGCCAAGCGGAACCCGAAGCTCGACAAGGCGGTGGCCGACTACCGCGCCTATGTCCAGACGCAGGCCGACGAGACGCTGCCGAAGGTCCAGGAGTTCGTCGACGCGATCAAGAAGGGCGACCTGGAGGCCGCCAAGAAGGCGTACGCCCCCTCGCGCGTCGGCTGGGAGCGCACCGAGCCGGTCGCCGAGTCCTTCGGCGACATCGACCCGAAGGTCGACCTCCGCGAGGACGGCCTGGCCAAGGGCCAGAAGTGGACCGGCTGGCACCGGCTCGAGAAGTCCCTGTGGAAGGCGAAGAAGATCACCGCCGAGGACAAGAAGCTCGCGGACCAGCTGGTCAAGGACCTCAAGGACTGGCAGAAGCGGGTCGGCACCGCGGACATCACCCCCACCGGCATGGCCAACGGCGCCAAGGAGCTGCTCGACGAGGTGCAGACCGGCAAGGTCACCGGCGAGGAGGAGCGCTACAGCCACACCGACCTGGTCGACTTCGAGGGCAACGTCGACGGCGCCGAGAAGTCCTACCAGCTGCTCAAGCCGGTGGCCGCGCAGAACGACCCGGCCCTGACCAAGGACCTCGACAAGCGGTTCGCGGCGGTGAAGAAGCTGCTCGACACCTACCGTGAGGGCGAGGGGTTCGTGTCGTACGACACCGTCGGCCAGGCCAAGCGCAAGGAGCTGTCGGACGCGGTCAACGCCCTGGCCGAGCCGCTGTCCAAGCTCGCCGCGGCCGTCGCGAAGTAAGGGCGCGCCGATCATGACCGACCACACCACCGACCGCACCACGGACCACGAGCCGGCCTCCCCCGACGGGCAGGACACCACCGGCGGACAGGCCCCGGCCGACGGACAGGCCGCGGACCACGAGCCGGCCTCCCCCGACGGGCAGGACACCACCGGCGGACAGGCCCCGGCCGACGGACAGGCCGCGGACCACGAGCCGGCCGCCGCCGGCGCGCCCGCGGCCGCGCGCCGCGCCGCCCCCTCCCGCCGCGCCCTGCTCGGCTGGGGCGGCGCCGGGCTCGCGCTCGGCGCCGCCGCGGCCGGGGGCACCGCGGCCGCCCTCACCGGCACCGACGAGGAGAGCGGGGCGGCGGCGGCCGACAGCGGGGCCGCGGTGCCCTTCTACGGGGCCCACCAGGCCGGGATCGCCACCCCCGTACAGGACCGGCTGCACTTCGCGGCCTTCGACGTCACCACCGACGACCGCGACGAGCTGATCGCGCTCCTGAAGGAGTGGACGAAGGCCGCCGCCCGGATGACACAGGGCAAGACGGTCGGCGGCGGGGCGATCGGCGGGCTCGCCGAGGCCCCGCCGGACGACACCGGCGAGGCGCTCGGCCTCAAGCCGTCCCGGCTCACCCTCACCTTCGGGGTCGGGCCGACCCTGTTCAAGGACAAGAAGGGCAAGGACCGCTTCGGCCTCGCCTCCCGCCGCCCCGAGGCCCTGATCGACCTGCCCGCGTTCCCCGGCGACAACCTGGACCCGGCGCGCAGCGACGGCGACCTGTGCGTCCAGGCGTGCGCGGACGACCCGCAGGTGGCGGTGCACGCCATCCGCAACCTGGCCCGGATCGGCATGGGCAAGGTCGCGATCCGCTGGTCGCAGCTCGGCTTCGGCAAGACGTCCTCGACGACCCCGGACGCGCAGACCCCGCGCAACATGATGGGCTTCAAGGACGGCACCCGGAACATCGCGGGCACCGACTCCGCCGCCCTGGACAAGCACGTGTGGGTGGGCGCCAGGACCGGCCCCGCCTGGCTGGTCGGCGGCTCGTACCTGGTCGCCCGCCGCATCCGGATGCACATCGAGACCTGGGACCGCGCCTCCCTCAAAGAGCAGGAGGACGTCTTCGGGCGCACCAAGGGCGAGGGCGCGCCCCTCGGCAAGCGGCGCGAGCACGACGAGCCGAACCTGAAGGCCCTGCCGCCCACCGCGCACGTACGCCTCGCCCACCCGGACTCCAACGGCGGGGTGCGGATCCTGCGCCGCGGCTACTCCTTCACCGACGGCACGGACGGCCTGGGGCGGCTGGACGCGGGGCTGTTCTTCCTCGCCTACCAGCGGGACGTACGGCAGGGGTTCGTGCCCGTGCAGCAGAGCCTGGCGCGCGGCGACGCGCTCAACGAGTACATCCAGCACGTGGGTTCGGCGCTGTTCGCCGTCCCGCCGGGCGTCCGCGACGCGGACGACTGGTGGGGGCGGGCGCTGTTCTCCTGAGCGACCCAAGGGCCCGCGCGACCCGCGGGCCCGAGGACCGAAGAGAAAGGCCAACCTCGTGTTCGGCAACTACCTGATCGGACTGCGCGAAGGGCTGGAGGCCAGCCTGGTCGTCTGCATCCTGGTCGCCTACCTGGTCAAGACCGACCGCCGCGCGGCGCTGCGGCCGGTCTGGCTGGGCGTCGGCGTCGCGGTCGCGCTGAGCCTGTCCTTCGGGGCGGCGCTGCAGTTCGGCTCGCAGGAGCTGACCTTCAAGGCGCAGGAGGCGCTGGGCGGTTCGCTGTCGATCCTCTCGGTGGGCCTGGTGACCTGGATGGTGTTCTGGATGCGGCGCACCGCCCGGCACCTGAAGGCCGAGTTGCAGGGCAAGCTGGACGCGGCGATCGCGATGGGCACCGGCGCGCTCGTGGTGACCGCCTTCATGGCGGTGGGCCGCGAGGGCCTGGAGACGGCCCTCTTCGTGTGGACGGCCGTGCAGGCGAGCAGCGACGGCACGCCGCGGCCGCTGATCGGGGTGGCGCTGGGGCTGCTCACGGCGGTGCTGCTGGGCTGGCTGTTCTACCGCGGCGCGCTGAAGATCAACCTGTCGAAGTTCTTCACCTGGACCGGCGGCATGCTGGTCGTGGTGGCGGCGGGCGTGCTCGCGTACGGCTTCCACGACCTCCAGGAGGCGGAGTTCCTCCCCGGCCTGCACGACCAGGCCTTCGACATCAGCGGGGCCATCCCGCCGGACTCCTGGTACGGCACCCTGCTCAAGGGCGTCTTCAACTTCCAGCCGGACCCGACCGTGGTCCAGGTGGTGGTGTGGCTGCTGTATCTGGTCCCCACGCTCGCCTTCTTCCTGCTCCCCGGTAGGGTTGCGCCGTCCCGAGCAGTCCCGAAGGAGCCCAAGCCCCATGACTCGCAGGTCACAGCGTCGGCAGTGCGCAGTTCCGGCAGCCGCGGCGGCGGCAGCGGTGGCGCTGGCGATGACGCTGACAGGCTGCATGACGGTGCACGGCGAGCGGGAGAACATCCCGTCCGTCGCGAAGGATGAGGCGCCCAAGGCCCTCAAGCGGTTCACGGACACCTACAACAAGGCCTACCGCGAGCTCGATCCGTCGCTGGTGGGCCAGGTCGAGACCGGCCCGCTGCAGGACATCAGCACGGCCGACCTGAAGGCGCAGCACGCCCAGACCCCGGGCGGGAACCCCAACGCCTCGCCGCTGAAGCTCAGCGACGCGCGCTACATCATCCCCAAGCAGGTCGGCTGGCCGAAGTTCTTCGTGGCGGACACCGAGAGCAACCGCGACGACAACCGCTGGCTGCTGGTGTTCACCCGGGGCGGCGCCGACGAGCCGTGGAAGGCCGCGTATCTGTCGATCCTCAGCCGGGACGAGGTGCCGGACTTCCAGATCGACAAGGACGGCTGGGCCAAGCCGGTGCCCGCCGACGGCGGAACGCCGAAGCTGACGGCCGGGCCCGAGAAGCTCAGCGGCGCGTACACCGACTACCTGATGACCGGCAA
The DNA here is from genome assembly GCF_001704635.1 of Streptomyces sparsogenes. Taxonomy (GTDB): domain Bacteria; phylum Actinomycetota; class Actinomycetes; order Streptomycetales; family Streptomycetaceae; genus Streptomyces; species Streptomyces sparsogenes. The sequence continues at coordinate 80,510 of NZ_MAXF01000020.1, forward strand.
GGGCGAGGTCTTCGCGGACGGGGGGTCCACCTCGGGGCTGCGGACCACGCGGAAGAAGTACCTGCGCACCCCGAAGTTCTGGACCGAATACATCGACACCGCCGCCCAGGGCGCCCGCTACGCCCCGGTGGGGCTGCGCCTGAACGACGGCGGGGCGCTGGTCTTCTTCGCCTCCCACCACCGGCAGAAGCAGACCATGGCCAAGGGCTACCGGCCCAACCCCACCCCGCAGATCAAGGCGCTGATGACCGGCGAGGCGAAGAAGTCGGTGACCTTGACGCGGATCTCGGAGGCGGCGGTACGGGTCCCGGCGCGGGACGCGGCGGACCCGAAGGTGGTGTTCCTCAACCGGCTGGAGGGCGTGACGGCGGCGAAGGGCGAGTAGGCCGGCCTTCCGGTCCTCCCCGGTTCACGGCCCGCCGAGGGGCTCACTGGCTCACGGCCTGCCCAGCGGCCCACGGCCTCCCCGGCTCACCGTCCTATCGGCCAGGCGTGCGACTCGTGTTCGTGCCCCTCGTCCGCGAACCGCGCGCACGCGTCGGTCAGCGACTCCAGCAGCGACAGGGGGTCCGGCAGCGGACGCTCCGGTCCGAGCAGCCAGGCCACCCGCCCGTCGCCCGGCAGCCGCGCGGGCGGCAGCAGGACATAGCTGCCCCGGCAGTGCCAGCGCAGCCCGGGGTGCTCGTCCATCGTCTCGGGGTGGCAGTCCAGCTCGCACGGCCACCACTCGTCCTCGTCCTCGGGCGTGCCGCGGGTGGCGGTGAAGAACAGCATGCGGTCCTGGTGGAGGTCGGCGCTGCTGGTGGCGACGGGGCCGACCTCGACGCCGGCCTCGCCGAGCCGCTCCAGGGCCAGCCGGCCGGCGGCCACGGGCACGTCCAGGACGTCGTGGGCCATGCCGGTGGCGGTGATGAAGTTCGCCTCCGGGTCGGCGCGCAGCCACCGGGCGACCTTCTCCGGGTCGGTGGTCGCCTGCGTCTGCCAGGCGAAGGAGACCGGGTGCCGCCCCGGAGTGGGACAGCCGATCCGGTCACAGGAACAGCCGTAGCCGGACGGGTGGGCCGCCGGGGCCAGCGGGAACCCGGCCGCCGCGGCGGCCATGAGCAGATCCTCTCGGGCACCCGCGCCCGCCCCCGTGTCCGTGTCGCCGCCCGCCCCGCCCCGCGGTCGGCGCAGCCACTGGGAGAACCTGCCCTTGCGTTCCATCTACCGCCTCGCTTCCCCGCCGGTGCCGCCGATACCCCGTCAATGCTGCCACCATCCTGCTCCGGAGGTGGCCGGTGTCCGCATCCGGGGTGACCGGGAACCCACCTCTGGGTGCGGATATCAGGCATAACAGAGCGGGCGCCCCTAGCGTTCCCTTTATGGTCACGAGGTCTCTACTGGCCGGTATGGCGGTCCTCACCCTGTCCGTGCCGGCCGCTACCCCGGCCCTGCCGCCCGCGCGGCGGGGCGGGCCCCCGACCGCCGATTCGCTCCCGGGGATCACCTACGCGGCGCACCGCGGCGGCGCCCTGGAGGTGCCCGAGAACAGCATGTCCGGGCTGACCACCGCCTTCGAGCGCGGCGTGGCCCCGGTCCTGGACTTCGACACCAGGATGCTGCGGGACGGCACGCTCGTGGTGATGCACGACGCGACGCTGGACCGTACGACGTACTCGACCGGCCCCGTGAGGTCGCTCACCGCGGCCCAGTGGCGGTCCGTACGGCTGCGGCCCCGGGCCGGGCTGCCCGGGCTGTGGCTGCCCGAGCGGCCGCCGACCGTCGGGGAGGTGCTGGACCGCTTCGGCGGCCGCAGGGTGCTGACGGCGGAGGCCAAGGACCCCGACAGCCTGCCCCGCCTGGCCGCGATGATCCACGAGCGCGGTCTGACCCGGTCCGTCTTCGTCAACACCAACCACGTCCGGCTGGCCCGGCAGGCGCACCGGATGGGGCTGCTGACGCAGCTGTGGCGCTCGGCGCGGCAGCTCCGGGAGGACCGGCCCCGCGCGTGGCGGGGGTTCGTGGACCTGCTGGACGTGGACTACCAGGCGCGGGGGTCCGATCTGCGGCGGGCCGTGACCTCCGGCATCCGCCGGGTGTGGGCCCATACGGTGAACACCCCGGGGGCGCGGGACCGGGTGCTGCGGCTGGGGTGCGGGGGCATCATCACGGACGCGCCGACGCTGCTGACCTCGACGGCGCGCTGACCACCGCGCTGACCACCGTGCTGACTACCGCGCTGGCCACCGTGCTGGTCATGGCGCTGGTCACTTCTGGAGGATCCCGCGCAGGGCGGTCTCGACCACCGCGTCCGCGTACTCATGGGTGAGCGGGAGGGTGCGCAGCAGCCAGCGGTGGGTCAGCGGGCCGCAGACCAGCTCGACGGCGACCCTCGGGTCGATGTCGCGCGCGACCTGCCCGGCGTCCTGGGCGGCCCGCAGCCGCTCGGCGAACAGCCGCAGCGGCGGCTCCAGGACCTGGGCGACGAAGTGGGCGCCGAGTTCGGGGTTCACCAGGCCCTCCGCGGTCAGCGCCCGGGCCGGCAGGTCGTACGCGGGCGCGTTCATCTGGTCCACGGCCGCCCGCAGCACGAGCTTGAGGTCCGCCTCCAGGTCGCCGGTGTCGGGCAGCGCGGCCCCGGCGCGCTCGGCGCCCTCGGATGCCTCGGCGCCCTCGGGGGTCGCCCCCCGGTCGGTGAAGGCGTCGAGCAGCACCGCGGCCTTGGAGGGCCACCAGCGGTAGATCGTCTGCTTGCCGACCCCGGCGCGGGCCGCGATGGCCTCGACGGTGAGCCGGGGATAGCCGAGTTCGCCGAGCAGTTCCAGGGCGGCGTCGAGGATCGCCCGGCGGGAGCGTTCGCTGCGGCGGGAGGAGTCGGGCGCTGCTTTGTCGGCCATGGCGCACAACCTACCGACCGCCGAAACCATCCATACGGCTCATGCCGCGGGCGGGCTCCCGGGCGCACCATGTGACCAGGACCACGTACGACGATCCGTACGGGCCTGCCTCCCCGTGAGGAGCCATCCTTGTCCTTGCGTACCCCTGAGCGCCGCGCCACCGCGCGCCGCTATCTCATGTGTCCGCCGACCCACTTCAAGGTCACCTACTCCATCAACCCCTGGATGGACCCGGCCAAGCCCGTGGACATCCCGCTCGCCGTCGCCCAGTGGGAGGACCTGCGCGACCGTTACCGCTCCCTCGGCCACACCGTCGAGGAGCTGCGGCCCCGCCCCGACCTCCCCGACATGGTGTACGCGGCGAACGGCGCGACCGTCGTCGACGGCCGCGTCCTGAGCGCCCGCTTCGCCCATCCCGAGCGCACCGCGGAGGCGGCGATCCACCTGGAGTGGTTCCGCGCCCACGGCTACGCGGAGGTGCGGGAGCCCCAGCACGTCAACGAGGGCGAGGGCGACTTCGCCGTCACCGCCTCCTGGCTCCTGGCCGGCCGCGGCTTCCGCAGCAGCCCGCTCTCGCACCCCGAGGCCCAGGAGTTCTTCGGCCGCCCGGTGATCGGCCTGGACCTCGTCGATCCGCGCTACTACCACCTCGACACGGCGCTGTGCGTGCTCGACGACACGACGGACACGGAGATCATGTACTACCCCGGCGCCTTCTCACCGGGCAGCCGGGCCGTCCTCGGCCGGCTCTTCCCCGACGCGATCATCGCCACGGAGGCGGACGCCTCGGCCCTCGGGCTCAACGCGGTCAGCGACGGCCGCCATGTCGTCCTCCCCCAAGCGGCCGCCGGGCTCTTCGGCCCGCTGCGCGAGCGGGGCTACGAGCCGATCCCGATGGACCTGAGCGAACTCCTCAAGGGCGGCGGCAGCGTCAAGTGCTGCACGCAGGAGCTGAGGGCCCCGGCCGGCTAGGGCGGGGGCGGCCCCGGTGCGCTGGGGCCGGGGCCACCCGGTGCGCTAGGACCGGGCGGCCCCGGTGCGGCCGGGCCGGGGAAGCGGTGCGCCGCTCCCCCGGCCCGGCCGCCACGGGACCGGCTCCCGACACGCCGCCGGTAGAATCTGCCGGATGCACGCCCCCGCTCCCGAAGCCGCCCGTACCGGCGAGGCGCTGCGCGTCGCGCTCGCCGGATTGCTCGATGGGCTGTCGCCCCGGCAGGCCGCTCAGGCCACGGGGCGGCTGATCGAGAACTACCGGGGGCGCACCCCGACCGACGCGCCCGTGTTGCGCGACCGCTCCGACGTCGTCGCGTACGCCGCGTACCGGATGCCCGCGACCTTCGAGGCCGTGCGCTCCGCGCTGGCCGCCTTCCGCGCGGCGGCGCCGGAGTGGCGGCCGGGCTCCCATGTGGACATCGGCGGCGGGACCGGCGCGGCCACGTGGGCGGTCGCCGCGGCCTGGCCGGGCGGCGGGCCCGCCACCACCGTGCTGGACTGGGCCGAGCCCGCGCTCGCGCTCGGGCGGGAGCTGGCCGGCGGGGCGGACGTGGAGGCGCTGCGCGCGGCGCGCTGGCAGCGGCAGGCCATCGGCGACGGCCTGGCCCTCCCGGACTCGACCGACCTGGTCACCGTCTCGTACGTGCTGGGCGAGCTGACCGCCGCCGACCGCCGCGCCGTCGTGGACGAGGCGGCACGGGCCGCCCAGGCCGTGGTGCTGGTCGAGCCCGGCACCCCGGAGGGCTATCTGCGCGTCCGCGAGGCGCGGGAGCGGCTGCTGGCGGCGGGGCTGCGCGTGGTGGCCCCCTGCCCGCACAGCGCGGCGTGCCCGATCGAGCCGGGCGCGGACTGGTGCCACTTCTCGGCCCGGGTCGCCCGGTCGTCGCTGCACCGGCAGGTGAAGGGCGGCTCGCTGCCGTACGAGGACGAGAAGTTCGCGTACGTCGCGGCGGCCCGCTTCCCCGCCGCGCCCGCCGACGCCCGGGTGGTGCGCCGCCCGCAGCTCCGCAAGGGCCAGGTGCTGCTCGACCTGTGCGCCCCGGACGGGCTGCGCCGCGAGACCGTCACCAAGCGCCAGGGCCCCCACTACCGCGCGGCCCGCGACGCGGACTGGGGCGACGCCTGGCCGGCCGCGGACGGCGACTGACGGACTACCCCAACGCGAGCGCCCGCGCCAGCGCCGTCCCCGCCGCCGCGCGCGGGGCGCTGTCGGCCGGGTGGCGGCGCGGGTGGACGGTGTTGGCCAGCAGCACCAGGAACGAGGACGTGGCCCGGTCGATCACCAGGCTGGTGCCGGTGAAGCCGGTGTGGCCCGCCGCGCCCCGGCCCGCCAGCTCGCCCATGAACCAGGGCTGGTCGACCTCGAACCCCAGCCCGGGCGCGGTCAGCATCAGGTCGACGGACTCCGGCCGCAGCACGGGCGGGCCCCCGCCCAGCAGGGCGCGGCACAGCAGCGTCAGGTCGGCGGCCGTCGAGAAGAGCCCCGCGTGGCCGGCGACGCCGCCCAGGGCATGGGCGTTCTCGTCGTGGACGACGCCCCGCAGCATCCCGCGGTCGAGCTTCGCCCAGGGGCGCCGCTGGTCCTCGGTGGCGGCGATGCGGGGCAGCCAGGCGCGGGGCGGGCGGAAGCGGGTGGCGGCCATGCCGAGGGGGTCGGTGATGTCGTCGCGTACGAGCCGGTCCAGGGGGCGGCCCGCGGCCCGCTCGACGACCCGCTGGAGCAGCAGGAAGTTGAGGTCGGAGTAGCGGCGGGCGGTGCCGGGGGCGGTGGTCGGGGGTTCGGCGCGCAGCCTCGCCAGCCGCTGTTCGTGTCCGTCGTACTCGTACAGCGGGAGTTCGGGCAGCAGCCCGGAGGTGTGGGTGAGCAGCTGCCGCACGGTGATCCCGTGCTCGGCGGCGGCCGTGAACTCGGGGGCGTACGCGGCGACCCGGCCGTCCAGGTCGATCTCGCCGCGCTCGGCGCACCGCATCGCGACGATCGTCGTGAACAGCTTGGTCAGCGAGGCGAGATCGAAGACGGTGTCCCGGGCGAGGGTGTTCGGGACGACGGTGTCCCGGGTGAGGGTGTTCGGGACGACGGTGTCCCGGCCGGCAGTATCCGCATCCGCGTCCCGCCCGGCGCGCATCGGCACCCATCGCTCGCGCGGCAGCTCCACCCCCCGGTCCGTGGCCGCGTCGTACGCCGCGTAGCGCACCGCCCAGCCGAAGGCCGCCTCGACGAGGACGTCCTGCCCCCGCCCGGCGGCCACGACCACCCCGGCGCACCAGGGGCGCTCCCCCTCGGGGAGCGCCGCCACGCCTCGTATCAGCCGGTTCAGCCGGTCTTGCCGCGCTGCTGCCACGGGCGGCAGAGTCCCACGAAGCAGCCCACGGCCGCGAGCGCACACACCAGCTGGACCACGGTCATGGGCACCGCCGTGTGCTCGCCCGCGATGCCGACCAGGGGCGAGGCGACCGCGCCGACGAGGAAGGAGGAGGTGCCCAGCAGTGCGGACGCGGACCCGGCGGCGTGCTTGGTGCGCATCAGCGCCTGGGTGTTGGTGTTGGGCATGGCCAGGCCCATCGCGGACATCAGCACGAACAGCCCGGCGGCCATGGGGACGAGGCCGGTGTCGCCGAAGACCCCGGCGGCCATCAGGCACAGCGCGACGGCCGAGAGGGTGATCGCGGCCAGGCCCACGGCCAGCGCCACGTCCAGGTTGACCCGCCCGGCCAGCACCTTGCCGTTGAGCTGCCCGACGGCGACCAGGCCGATCGAGTTGAGCCCGAAGAGCAGGCTGAAGGTCTGCGGGGAGGCGCCGTAGATCTCCTGGACCACGAAGGCGGAGCCGGAAACGTAGGCGAAGAGCGCGGCGAAGGCGAAGCTGCCCGCGAGCATGTAGCCGGTGAAGACGCGGTCGGCGAGCAGCCCGCGCATGGTGCGCAGCGCCTGGCCGACTCCGCCGCCGTGGCGCCGCTCGGGCGGCAGCGTCTCGTGCAGCCGGCGCCAGACGACGGCGGTCAGCAGCACGCCGACGACGGTCAGCACGACGAAGACGCCGCGCCAGTCGGTGAGGCGGAGGATCTGGCCGCCGATGAGGGGCGCGGCGACGGGCGCGACGCCGGAGATCAGCATGAGGGTGGAGAAGAAGCGGGCCATCTCGGCGCCGTCGTACAGGTCGCGGACGACGGCGCGGGAGATCACGATGCCCGCGGCCCCGGCCAGGCCCTGCAGCAGCCGGAAGGCGATGAGCAGCTCGATGGTGGGCGCGAAGGCGCAGATGGCGGTGGCGACGACGTAGATGACCATGCCGATGAGCAGGGGCCGGCGGCGCCCCCACTTGTCGCTCATGGGGCCGACGACCAGCTGGCCGAGCGCCATACCCGCCAGGCACGCGGTGAGGGTGAGCTGGACGGTGGCGGCGGGGCTGTGCAGCGCGCCGGTGACCTCCGGCAGGGCCGGGAGGTACATGTCCATGGACAGCGGCGGGACGGCGTTGAGGCCGCCCAGGATGAACGTCACCAGCAGACCGGCGCGGCGTGCCCGGCCCTGCTCGGAAGAGGAAGCGGAAACGGAAGCGGAAACGGACGAGGAAGCGGACGAGGAAGCCGAGGGGGAAGGGACGGCGAGGGGGGTGGCTTCGGGTATCGGACTGTGGTCGGGGGCGGACGGGGGGCCGGACTGCGGCATTCAGCGCTCCGTGAGTCGTTGAGTCTTCTCTATGCTCTCAGCTATTCGTTGTGGTCATGACCGGTACTGCGACCGGTGCGGAGCGGAATGAGGGTGGGGATGGCGGACAGCGTGCGGTGGGGAATCCTGGCGACCGGCGGCATCGCGGCGGCGTTCACCGCGGATCTGCTGGAGATGGCGGACGCGGAGGTGGTGGCGGTCGGCTCCCGCCGCCCTGAGTCCGCGAAGCGCTTCGCCGAGCGGTTCGGCATACCGCGCGCCCACGGCAGCTGGGCCGAGCTGGCCGCGGACGACGAGGTGGACGTGGTCTACGTCGCCACCCCGCACTCGGCACACCGCGCCGCGGCCGGGCTGTGTCTGGAGGCCGGGCGTGCGGTGCTGTGCGAGAAGCCGTTCACGCTCAATGTGCGGGAGGCCACCGAGCTGGTCGCTCTCGCCCGGTCCACCCGCCGCTTCCTGATGGAGGCGATGTGGACGTACTGCAATCCGGTCGTCCGGCGGATGACCGAGCTGGTGCGCGACGGCGCGATCGGCGAAGTGCGCGCGGTGCACGCGGACTTCGGCATCCCCGGCCCCTCCGATCCGGCGCACCGGCTGCGCGACCCGGCCCAGGGCGGCGGCGCGCTGCTCGACCTGGGCGTGTATCCGGTGTCCCTCGCCCATCTGCTGCTGGGCGAGCCGGACGAGATCCAGGCGTGGGCGCGGCTGACCCCCGAGGGCGTGGACGAGAACACCGGCGTCCTCCTGGGCTGGGACGGCGGCGCGGTGGCGCTGCTGAGCTGCTCACTCGTCGCGGACACTCCGCAGACCGCGTCGGTGACCGGCTCGTCGGGCCGGATCGAGTTCCCGCGCGGCTTCTTCTACCCGGAGCGCTTCGTACTGCACCGGTCCGGCCGCGACCCGGAGGTGTTCACGGCCCCGGCCACGGAGGCCGCCCGGCACGGCTACCAGCACCAGGCGGCGGAGGTGATGCGCTGTCTGCGAGCGGGCGAGACGGAGTCCCCCCTGGTTCCCCTGGACGGCACCCTCGCGGTGATGCGCACCCTGGACGCGGTGCGCGAGCGGATCGGCGTGCGCTACCCGGACGAGGGCTGACCGGCCATCTGACGCACCGGCCGTCTGGCGCGCCGCGACTCACACCGGCTCGGGTTGCGGTTCCGGCCGTGGTGCCGGGGCGGTCGCCGGTTCCCACAGTCTGGTGGTGCGTATGTAGACGTGGATGACCGAGGCCATCGCCAGGAGGAGCAGCGGTCCGGACACCCAGGGGTGGGTGGCCATCTCCATCGGCAGATAGCGGTAGCAGACCAGGAGTGCGGCGAAGACGGTGGTGCCGTAGGCGACCATCTGGACTGCCGACCGGTTCCAGCCGCGGTCGAACGAGCGCAGGGCCGCTTCGATGGTGAGGGCGAAGACCACTCCGGCGATGAGGTCCACGCCGTAGTGGTAGCCGAAGCCGAGGGTCGCGGTGAGCGTGGCGACCAGCCAGAAGGTGCCCCCGTAGCGCAGCAGGCGGGGGCCCTTGCGGGAGTGGATGAAGATCGCGACGGCCCAGGCGGTGTGGAGGCTGGGCATGCAGTTGCGCGGGGTGATGCCGTCGTAGGGCATCGGGTGCGGGGGGCTGATGGACGGGAGGGTGTGCGGCCACAGGTTGATCAGGGCCCATTCCGGGCCGCCGGTGCCGGAGGCGCCGGGGCCGTAGGCGAAGACCGGGCCGACCACCGGGAAGATCATGTAGAAGGCGGGTCCGACGAGGCCGATGACCAGGAAGGTGCGCACCAGGTGGTGGCCGGGGAAGCGGCGCTCGGCCGCGACCTTGCGCAGTTGGTAGAGGGCGACGACGACCGCGGCGACCGCGAGCTGGGCGTAGACGACGGCGACGATCTGGGTGGGGATCGGACCGGCGGCGTCGAGGGCGCGGCCGACCAGCCAGGAGGGGTTGCCCAGTGCGTGGTCGGCGGTGGCCACGTACGGGTCGAGCACGGTCGGGTGGGCCTTGGAGGTGATGAGGAGCCAGGTGTCGCCGGTCTTGCGGCCGGTCACCAGCAGCAGGCCGAGACCGACGCCCTTGAGCAGCAGAGCGCGCTCATTGCCGGTGCGGCGGGTGAGGGCGATGACGGCGCAGCCCAGCATGACCCACATGGCGCCGTTGCCGAAGAGCCGGTCCTCGGGCACCTCGACGCCGGCCGCCCATCGCACCAGGGCGAGGACGATGTCGATGCCGATCGCGGCGCCGATCGCGATGAAGCGCTGCCGCCAGGTGAGGACCACCATCATCAACGCCAGGCCGCCGTACAGCGGCCCCGGCTTCGGGGGGAGTATCACCTCTTTCGCCTGGGTGGCCATCGGCCCGGGAAGGCCGTAGTGATGCGCGGTGATCTCCAGCGCGATGAGGAACCCGAGGGTCGCCACACCCGCCGTGACCCACAGGATCGCCCGGGGCTGCCGCCATGCGCCGGACTTCAATATGCGGTTTACGCCGTCTATTCGCGACAACACCCGCGACACTATAGGTATCAATTTTTTGACCGATTTGCTCGATATTGAGTAAAGAGGTCGTTCTTCGTGCCGAATAGCATAGTTTTCTCGTGAAGGACAGTCGATGAGAGTTCTCGTCAATGTCCGATCATGCCATCGCAGCGGTGCGGGTGGTTTGGCCGCCCGACGACAGAGCCGGGCCACCGCGGAGCGCGCGCTCCGCGGTGGCCCGGCTGGGGGCGAGGGTCAGACCTCGTGGAGGCCGGGGTTGCCGGCCTCGCTGACGAACGACGCCGCCGTGGTGAGCGGCGCGCCCGGCGTGGTGACCGCGGGGACCGTCTTGTAGTCGGCCCGGGCCTGCTCGCGGTCCAGGGTGACCGTCACATAGCCGCGGCGGCCGTTGTAGAACTTCATGTGCGGGTTGGCCGCCATGTACGTGGCCCAGTTGGCGGGCTTGTCGGCGCCGTCCTTGCCGCTGGTGATGGAGGTGCCGACGAACTCCACGCCGAGGGTGCGGGAGGCGGGGTCGTCGAAGTCCTTCTTGATGTCGAAGGCGTAGTGGACGTGGACGTCGCCGGTGAGGACGACGAAGTTCTCGATCCCGGCGGCCTCGACGCCCGCGAGGACCCGGGCACGGGAGGCGGGGTAGCCGTCCCAGGAGTCCATGCTGAGCTTGGAGCGGGCGGCGGTGGTGTTCTTCCGCCGGGAGAAGGTGACCTGCTGCGGGATCACGTTCCACAGGGCCCTGGAGCGGTGGAAGCCGTCGAGCAGCCAGCGCTCCTGGGCGGCGCCGGTCAGGGTGCGGGACGGGTCCTCGGACTCGGGCCCGGGGTACTGCCAGCCGTCGCCGTAGGCTTGGTTGGAGCGGTACTGGCGGGTGTCGAGGATGTCGAACTGGGCGAGCCTGCCGTAGTGGAAGCGGCGGTAGAGCCGCATGTCGGGGCCGTCGGGCCGCTGGGGCATGCGCAGCGGCATGTTCTCCCAGTACGCGCGGTAGGCGGCGGCCCGGCGGATCAGGAACTCCTCCGGCGGGTTCCCGTTCTCGTCGACGTCGCCGGCGTAGTTGTTCTCGGTCTCGTGGTCGTCCCAGGTGACGTACCAGGGGAAGGCGGCGTGCGCGGCCTGGAGGTCCTCGTCGGTCTTGTAGAGGGCGTAGCGCAGCCGGTACTGGTCGAGGGTGACGGTCTCGGTGTTGAAGTGGGCGGGGAGGGTGCGGTCGGTGTAGTTGCGGGCGCCGCCCACCGCGTTGACGGCGTACTCGTACTGGTAGTCGCCGACGTGGAAGACGGCGTCCAGGTCCTCGCCCGCGAGGTGGCCGTAGGCGGTGAAGTAGCCGTCGTGGTACGCCTGGCAGGACACCAGGCCGAAGCGGCCCTCGCGGACATGGGCGCCGGTGGCGGGGGCGGTGCGGGTGCGCCCGGCGGGGCTGGTGAACCGGCCGGCGCGGAAGCGGTACCAGTAGACGCGGTCGGCGTCGAGGCCCCTGGCGTCGACGTGCACGGTGTAGTTGAACTCGGCGTGCGCGGTGGCCGTGCCCTTGCGGGCCACGCGTCTGAAGCGCTCGTCGTGCGCGATCTCCCAGTCGACGCGTACCACACCCTCGTCGGGCAGCCCGTTGCCCGGCTCGTACGGGCGCGGGGCGAGCCGGGTCCACAGCACCACGGCGTCCGGCAGCGGGTCACCGGAGGCCACGCCGAGGGTGAAGGGGTCCTCGGTGAGGGAGTGCGAGGTCAGCTCGGCGGCGTGGGCACTGGGCAGGTTGGTGGTGAAGGCGAGCGCCGCGGCGGCCCCGGTGACGGTGAGGAAGCGGCGGCGGCCCAGGCGCGCTGCCGCGGCTCGTATGGCCTGCTGGTGCGGGTGGTGTGCCATGTGGCTCTCCCCTGGCTCGTGGCGTGTGGCATGTGGCGGGTGGCGTCTGGCTTCGTGCGTCACAGGCATTGGAAGGGCAGAGGACGGCCGGGCGCTAGCCTGTACACGTCATCAAGATGTCGGAACGGTGAGTTCCACAGCGGGATGGGACCTTTGCGGCGATATGCCCTCGGCGGGCGGCAACTTGACGAGACGTAGGTTGCCGGGCCATGCGTACGGATCGTCACCACCCCTACTTAACCAATCACTTGATCAGATAATTGGATCAAGTGGCGATTTCACTCCTTAGGGTCAGCCCGGCTGACCCGGCCTTCCCGCGCAGGGCCCCCCGGGTGTTCGCAGACACGTTCGTATGGCATGGTCGTCTCCCACTCGCGCCGCTCACCATGCCGCTCACGACCGAAGAGAGACCGCCGTGCGTTCTCTGCCGCTCACGCTGGTCGCCCGCCTGCTGCCGGTCGCCGTACTCGCCGCCGCGGGCGTGGCCATGACCACCTCCGACGACGCCGACGCGCGCCCCGGGCCCTCCGCCGCCTCCCCGCACCCCTCCCGGACGGCCCCGGCCTCACCGGCCCCGCCGTCGGGCGGCCAGGGCCGCGGTACGGCCGCGCCGCGCTACCCCCGGCCGCCGGCCGAGCCCTGCGCCACCCTCCCGGCGGGCACCGTCAAGGACCTGGTCCCGGCCGCCCCGACGGCCGGCACCGAGCTGAGGACGAGCGACACCGCCCACCGCTCCGGCTGCTCCTGGCACGCGCTGAGCGGCTTCGACTACCGCTGGCTGGACATCTCGTACGACGTGTCGGCCTCCGCGGCCGCGCGCGCCCGCTCCGCGCTGGGCGGCGGCCCCAGCACCCCCGTGCCCGGCCTCGGCGACCGGGCGACCGTCAGCCTGAACGTCACCACCGACGGCGAGCAGCGCATACGCGAGGCCGTCGTGGTCGCGCGCCGGGCCAACGCGGTGGTCACCGTGACCTACAACGGCGGCGACTTCGAGACCCACGAGGCGGCGGGCGCCGACGAGATGCGCCAGGGCGCCGTCGCCGCCGCGAAGAAGGCCCTCGCCGCGCTCGACGGCTGAACGCCGCAAGGAGTAACCGCCTCCGCGCCATAAGGATGAAACCGGGGCGTCCGGCGCCGTTTCGGGTGGACGGCCGGTGCCGTCTGTGAAGCACTGACCTGGGCGCATCAGGGTATCCGGGCGTCCGTTCCCGAGTCCGACCGAACGGAGCGACGATGACCGACCGGACGCAGCGCGGCGCGACCAGCACCGACGAAGACGTCGTGGCGCTGCTCACCCATCAGCACGACATCATCCGCGAGATGTTCCAGCAGGTGGAGCGGGCCACCGGAGACGCGCGGCGGGACGCGTTCCGCCGCCTGGTGCACATGCTGGCCGTCCACGAGACGGCGGAGGAGGAAGTGGTGCACCCCACCGCCCGCCGCGCCTTCGAGGGCGGCGAGCAGGTGGTCCAGGAGCGGCTGGAGGAGGAGCGGCAGGCCAAGGAGAAGCTGAGCCGTCTGGAGTCCATGAACCACGAGGACCCGGAGTTCATGCCGCTGTTCATCACCCTGCGCGAGGCGGTGCTGCGGCACGCGGAGGCCGAGGAGCAGCAGGAGTTCACCCAGCTCAGGGCCAACACCGACGCCAAGCGGCTGGCCAGGATGGCCAGCGCGGTCAAGGCCGCGGAGGCCGTGGCGCCCACCCATCCGCACCCCGGTACGGAGAGCGCGGCCAAGAACCTCGCCCTGGGCCCCATCGTCTCGGTCATGGACCGCACCCGCGACGCCGTCCGCAAGGCCATGGAGAAGCGGGGCTGAGCGGACCGCCGCCCGGAGACGTGTGCGCGGGGGGCGGCGAGCCGGGTGCCCCGCCGCCCCTCGCGCACGCTCGGCTCCCGCTCGGCGGGCACGAGCACGGCCGACGCCGCCCGTGATGGCAGGAAGATGACTCTCCGTCAACAAATGAGGCGCGGCGGATTAAGTTTTGCGGACGCTTGAACCGTCTCTGCTCGGCCGGGCACCTTCCGGTGTCGTCGTGGATGAGAGGAGCTCGAAGAATTGACCATAACGGGGGAGGAAGCAGTGCCGATCAAGGTCCTGATCGCCGACGGGCATTCCCTGGCGAGACTGGGGCTGTCCACCCTGCTGGGCTCGGCCCCCGGGCTGCGCGCCGTCGGCGAGGCCGCCGACGGCGACGGCGCCCGCACCCTGGCCGCCGTGCACGGCCCGGATGTCATCCTCATGGACATCTCCCTGCCGCGGCTGGGCGGCATCGCCACCACCCAGCGCATCCTGGAGGCCGCACCCGCCCGGCCGCCCCGCGTCATCATCACCGCCTCGAAGGTCATCGACGAGGAGATCCAGGCCGCCCTGCGGGTGGGCGTCGCCGGGATCCTCCTCAAGGACACCTCACCGCAGAAGCTCACCGCCTCGATCAGCGCGGTCGCCACCGGCGACATGGCCTTCTCGCCCAGCGTGATGGAGCGGCTGATCGACGCGTACACCTACCGCGCCACCGCCACCGAGACCTCGGGATCCAGCCTGGCCATGCTCACCATGCGGGAGACCGAGGTGCTGCGGCACGTCGCCAAGGGCCGCAGCAACTCCGCCATCGCGCGGGAACTGAAGATCAGCGAGGCCACCGTGAAGACCCATCTGAACCGCGCGATGACCAAGCTGGGCATCACCAGCCGGGCCCAGGCGGTGGCGCTGGGCTACGAAAGCGGCCTGGTCGTCCCCTCGCAGCCCCAGCCGGTCGGCTGACCGTAGGTCTCCTCCCAAGCCGTAAGCCCGTAAGCCTGTGAATCCGTACGTTCCATGAGTTCTGCCTTTTGCTGACGAGCCCGCCCCCGCGGGCCGGGCCGCGACCGGTGACGATGACGGCGCTTCCGGCCCCCGGGGCGGGCTCACCCCCGTTCCGCCGCCTCCCTGATCCTGGCCAGGGTCGCGCGCATCCCCTCGACCATCAGCCGCTCCCGCCGGAAGCCCACGAGCCCGCTGGCGTCGACCGCCCGGATCAGGAGGTTGGGACGCCCGAAGTGCTCCCGCCACTCGGTCAGCACCACCCCCGCGCCCTCCGGCTCGATCCGGTAGCCCCACCGCACCTTCGACTGGGCGACCTCGAACGCGAAGACCTTCTCCTCCTCGCACTCCACGACCGTGCAGTCCGTGGTCCAGAAGATCAGCCCCCGCCGGTTGCTGCCCCGGAACCGGGCCCCGACCGCGGGGCCCGAGGCCGGGCCGACCCAGCGTCCGCCGGTGCACTCGGGGCTGAACCGGCCCATGCCGGTGACATCGGAGACCAGCCGCCACACCCGCCCGGGTGCGGCGGCGATGGAGATCGAGACCTCGTCCACCGCTCCCCGCCCTCCCGGTCAGCGCCCGTGCCAGTCCCGCAGGTGGGACCGGTGCACCTCGGGCACCACGGACGGGTCGTAGAACTCGTCGTAGAAGTCCACGTCGAGGTGCACGGACTGGAATCCCATCTGTGTGTGGTAGGCGGGCAGGTAGGAGGGGAACCGGCCGGACTTCTTGTACAGGTACTCGCAGTAGGACACCACCGCGTCGATGGCCTTCTGGCTGATGCCGCTGATCCCCTCGGACACCTTCTCCGGCTCCCGCCAGCCGCCCCGGCCGATGCCGCCGCGGTAGATGCCGTCCTTGCCGAACTTGCGGTCGACGACCGCGTACACCGCCGCCTCCATCGACTCGTAGTACGGCGGGCAGTAGGGCTTGAGCAGCACCTCGCCGTCCCGCTCCAGGCCCAGCGGATAGGCGAAGCCGGCGTCCTGCCCGCGCAGCTTGAGGACCATCCTGGCCAGTGCGGGCACCCGGAAGTAGCGGCTGATCGGCATCTCGGCCATCCGGAAGTCCAGCGCCTCGAACCACCCGCCGTCGTGCCCGGTGTAGTGCGGGAAGCCGCCGAGCCCCAGCGCCTGGCTGACCAGGCCCAGGTTCTGGAGCATCATGCCCATCTCGATGGCCGCCGTCTCCACCAGGATGCGCTCGGCGAACTCCACCGGCAGGGCCTTCAGCTTCCGCGGGTCGTCGTCGAGGTGGCCGCCCTTGGACTTGCCGAACCTGCCGAGCCCGGCCGGCAGGTACATCCGCCGCTCGTCCAGGCAGAAGCAGGCCATCTCCTCGTTGAAGAACTCCAGCAGCACGTTGATGTAGAGGTACGACAGGTCCTCGATCGGCAGGAAGTACGTGGACCCGGGCGTGTGCAGCGACCACTGGTTGCCGGTCAGGTTGTACGGGGACTCCACCGGCGGGTGGCGGCGCTCGGTCCCGATCCTGATACGGGTGGCCCGGTACGCCCCGACGAAGTCGTTCTTGGCCACCATGTCCTGGACCTGGCGCAGCTCCGCGGTGGTCAGGTCGGCCGGCCGGCGGACCAGATAGGTGGCCTCGTCGTCCATGACCACCATCGCCCCGCTCTGGAGCGCGTCGGAGCTGGAGACGGTGCGGCCGACCACGCCGGCCATCACGTTGCCGCCCTTGCCCTTCTCCCAGTTCCAGTCGTTCAGCGCGGGGCCGGTGATGCCGCACGCGGCGAAGGTGAGGATGGCCTGCTCCTCCTCCGTCAGCGGCACCGGCTGGTGCTTGCTGCGGTACTCCAGCGGCCCGCCGGGGATGTTCATCCCCATGCCGAATCTACGGGCGCGGCGGGACTTCAGGCCGTCGATCAGCGGGAAGCTCTGCCAAGTGTCGCTCGCTGCCATGCTGTTGCGTGCTCCTAGTCCTTGAGTGAGCGGGGGTGGACGATGCGCGGCGGTGGCCGGGGAACCACCAGTTGGCCGAGCCCATGAGCTTCATGGCGGCCGGTACGACGAACATCCGTACGAGCGTGGCGTCCACGGCGATCGCCACCGCCATGCCGAAGCCCAGCTCGCCGATGGGCTGGATGCCGGAGAGGGTGAAGCCGCCGAACACCGCCACCATCAGCACCGCCGCCCCGGTGATCAGCGGGCCCGTGGCGGAGATGCCGAGCGCCACGCTCTCGGTGTTGCCGGCCCCCGCCTTGTAGTACTCGCGCACCCGGCCCAGCACGAACACCTCGTAGTCCGTGCTCAGGCTGAACAGCAGGGCGAGCAGGAGCACCGGTACGAAGTTGGTGACCCGGCCGGACGGGTCGAAGCCGAGCGCCTCGGCCACCGGGCTGCCCTCCCGGAAGGCGAGGGCCAGCATGCCGAACGCCACGGACACCGACAGCACATTGACCGCGATGGCCTTCAGCGGCAGCAGCACCGAGCGGAACGACAGCATCAGGATGATGAAGATCGCCAGCAGCATCACCCCGACGACCGTGGGCAGCCCGTCGGCGATCACCTTGTTGGCGTCCACGCCCTCGGCGGTCTGGCCGCCGACCTCGATGCGCAGCCCGTCGCCGTCGGCCTTCGCCGCCACCTTCCGGACGTCCGTGAGCAGCCGGCGGGTCCGGGTGGCGGAGGCGTGGTCCTCGGGGATCACCTGCGCGATCAGCTCGGTGGCGTCCCTGGAGACGAAGTGGCCCACCGTGGCGCGGGCGGCGGTCGGCAGCCGGTCGCGTACGCCGGGGGCGAGCGCGTCGAACGGGCGGCCCGGGGCGGCCTGTTCCAGGACGTCCAGCGCCGAGTCCACCCGCCGGACGTGTTCCAGGGCGCCCAGCTCGTCACGCAGCGCGGCGATCCGTCCGCCCGCCCCGCGCAGCGGGTGATCGGAGCGGATCAGCACCACCATCGGGGAGGCGTCGCCCTTGCCGAACTGCTCCTCCACCCGGTCGTAGGACTGGCGCACGGTCGAGGTGGTGGGGGTGATCCGGGCGTCCGGGGTGAAGGTGTCCAGGCCCAGGGCCGGGACCGCGCCCACCGCCAGCACCGCGCCGCCGCCGACCAGGGCGAGCACCGGGCGGCGCAGCACCCGGTGGGCGAAGCGGTACCAGCCGCGCTCGCGGGGGTCGGCCGTGGCGCTCGCCGGGCGCAGCCGGGCGAACAGGTCCCACCGGCCGATCCGGGGGCCGACCGCGTACAGCAGCACGGGCAGCAGCAGGAGACTCGTCAGCACGGACACGGCGACGACCAGGGCGGCGCCGAGGGCGATCGACTGGATCACCGGCAGGTCGACGAAGGCCAGCGTGGCCATGGAGACGATGACGGTCACGCCCGAGGCGAGCACGGTCTCCCCGGAGGTGGCGAGCGTGACGCGCAGGGCGTTCGGCACCGGTTCGCCGCGTTCCAGCTCGTCGCGGAAGCGGCGCATGATGAACATGGAGTAGTCGATGCCGACGCCGAGACCCAGCATGGTGGCGGTGTTCTGCACGAACACCGACAGGTCGTAGGAGTCGGCGAGCAGGGAGAGGACGGCGAAGGTGACCACCGCGGCCGCCCCCGCGGTGATCATGGCGATCACCGCGGAGACCGCGCTGCGGAACAGCAGGAGCAGGATGAGGGTGATCAGCGGCAGCACGATCACCTCGGCCCGGACCAGGCCCTCCTCGCTGAGCACGTTGATCTCGCCGAAGAACGGCGCCGTGCCCACCATGCCGACGGTCAGGCCGCGCTCCCCGTACCGCGCGTCGAACTCCCGCTGGATGTCGGGGAGGATCCGGCGCGCGGTGCCGTCGTCCACGTCGAGGCCGAACATCTCGATCGCGGTGTGGCCGTCCCGGCCGACGAACGTGTTCTCCGTCGCGCCGCGGAAGGTCGACCACCCGTAGTGGGACGCGGCCTTGAGCCGGCCGTCGTCCTCGATGTCCGCCACGGCCTGGCGCACCCGCCGGTCGAAGCGGTCCGTACCGGCGGCGAAGCGCTCGTCGTGGATCACCACCGTGACGCTGGTCTCGCCGCGGCCGGTGAAGCCGTCCTTCTGCTGCTGCGCCACCCAGGTGGACTGCGCCCCGGGGACGTACCAGCCGCCGCCGCTCAGCTTGTCCGGCAGCGAGAGGGCGAGCGCCCCGCTGACCACCAGCAGCACGCCCCACACCGCCAGCAGCGGCCACCGCACCCGGCCGATGAACCGTACGAACCGCTCCGTCACGTGCCCTCTCCCCGGTTTCTCCCCGTGCCGTCCGCTGGGTGTCAGTAGACCGTGGTGTCCAGGTCCTCGCCCAGGAAGTAACCGGCCAGCGCGGGCAGGGCCTTGGCCCGGGCCGGCGGGTGGAACGCCAGGGCGCGCGTGGCCTGGAGGAGGTAGCCGACCTCGGTGTCGCGGATGAAGGAGATGCCGCCCGCCAGTTCGGCGGCGGTCGTGGACACCTCCATCACCGTCTCCTGGACGTGGAAACGGGCCAGCAGCGAGTGGGCCATCTGCCCGCCCGGGTCGTCCATGGAGCCGGCCATGTCCCGGGCCACGTTCTCCACCGCGCCCATGGCGCTCTCCAGCTTCACCAGCAGGGCGCCCAGCTCCGCCCGGGAGACCCGGGGGGAGGCCATCACCTTCTCCACGAGCAGGCCGGCCACGCCCACGTACGAAGCCGCCGCCAGCAGTTCGAACCAGGTCCAGCCGCGGATCTGGAGGATGTCCATCCGGCTGCCGGGCTTCTGATCGGTGAAGACCATCAGCGACTCGTCCAGGACCAGGTCCTCCAGCACCACCTCGTCGCTCTCGGCGCCCGCGAGCACCTCGCTCTCCCAGAACGGGCGGCGGACCAGGCCCTCGGTCGCGGCGGGCACCACGGCCATGGCGAGGTGGCCGTCGTACTTCTCGTCGCCCTCCACCAGCACGCTGGCGGTGAACCAGTCCATCGACTGCGACAGGCTGCACGGCTTCTTGCTGCCGCTGATCATGAAGTTGCTGCCGTCCCGGCGGGCCCGCATGGTCGGCTCCAGCATGCTGCCGCCGCGCCTGGCCTCGGCGGAGGCCGAGGCGACCAGCTGGTTCTCACCCGCGATCGTCTTCAGCAGAATCCACTCGAACGCGTCGGGGGCGCAGTGCGCGGTCAGGTACTCGGTGAAACTGGCCAGCGAGAGGTGGTGCATCATGGCGGCCACCGCCAGCGAGGGCGAGCGCATCGCCAGCGCCCGCTGGACCCGGATGCCCTCCAGCGGGTCGGCGCCCAGCCCGTTGTGCTCGGTGGGCACCAGCAGCCCGGCCCCGCCGGCCTCCCGGAACGCCGGGATGGCCGGGCCGCCGCGCTTCTCCAGTTCGGCCAGCGGATGGGCCGCCAGCTTCTCGTCGAGCCCGGGGAGCAGCCGCTCCAGCACCGCGCGCTCGCGCGCCCCGAGACGGCCGGCCGGGGACGTTGTGGTGTCGGTCATGGTGACTACTCCGGTTTCGCGACGACGGCACAGACGGGGGAGAAGCCACGGTGCACGGCTTCCAGGCGGAACCCGGCGGACGCGAGCAGAGCGCCGATCTCCGGCTCGGTGCGCAGCTCACCGCCGCTGACGACCAGGCACTCGATGTCGCCGAGGGTGGCGAAGGAGGGGGTGTTGTTGCGCGGGATGACCATGTCGAACAGGACCAGGGTGGCGTCCGGGCCCATGGCGGCCCGGGTGTTCTCCAGCAGCGTGCGGGCCTTGTCGTCGTTGTAGTCGTTGACGACCATCGACAGCAGATAGCAGTCGCCGCCCTGGGGCACCGAGGTGAACATGTCCCCGGACACGAACTCGACGCGCTCGGCGTGTCCGGCCTCCGTCAGCAGCCGCTTGGCGTTGTCCACCACCCGCTCGCGGTCGAACAGCACCCCGCGCAGGCCGGCGTGGGTCTCCAGCAGGTTGGACAGAACCACCCCCTCGCCGCCGCCGACGTCCACGACCGTCTGGTGGCCGCCGAAGTCGTACAGGGACACGGCCAGCAGCTGGGCCTGGGCGGCCATGGCCGTCATCGCCCGGTCGAACAGGTCGCCTGCCTCCGGGCGTTGGCCGATGTACTCGTAGTACGGCGCGCCGTGGTGTTCGGAGAAGGTCTCGCCGCCCTTGCGCACCGCCTCCGGGGTCAGCGACCACGGGTCCCAGTGCCAGCGCGAGCCGTGCAGCATCGCGTTGTAGCGCATCGAGAACGGATAGTCGGTGCGCAGGAAGTGTCCGGCCTCGGTGAGCGAGAAGGTCTCGTCGTCGGCGTGGTCCAGCACCCGCAGCGTCGCCGCGGCCCGCAGCACCCGGTACAGCGCCCGGGGGTCCACGTCGTGCTGCTTGGCCAGGTCCTCGGCGCCGCGCGGGCCGTCCGCGAGCGAGTCGGGGATGCCGAGGGTGGCCAGGGTGGCCACCACCTGGCTGCCCCAGTGGCCCACGATGATCTGCATGAGGCCGGCGACCGGGAGCGCGGCATGGGCGATGACGTCGACCGGTTTGAGCTGTTGGTCGGCGGAATCGGCGTGCTCGGACATACTCATCCTTCCTCGGGGCGCCGCGGGCGGTGGGCCACCACCTCGCCGGCCAGTTTCTGTTCGAGGTACTGGGACAACATCAGTCGGCGGCGGGGCTTGCCGCTGGAGGTGCGCTGGATGGTGCCGCGCCGGCAGCCGACCACGGTGACGTCCACCACCCCGCCGACATGGAGGGACAGCGACTCGGCCAGCCGCTCGGCCCAGGGGCCCGGCGCCAGTTCGGCGAGCACCACGATCCGGTCCGCGTCCACCAGCGTGGCGCAGCGGTGCCGGTCCACCCCGGAGGTGTCCGCGAGCCGTACGTCCAGGTCCTCGGCGTAGATGTTGCGGCCCCGTACGCTCAGCGCGTCGCCCAGCCGCCCCAGCACATACGTCTGACCGTCCAGCAGGAATCCGGCGTCCCCGGAGAACACCTTGCCGTCGGCGAACCGGGACGAGCTGTCGGCGTCCGCGGGCTCGTACCCGGCGGCCGTGCTGGTGCCGGACAGCACCAGCTCGCCGAGGTAGCCGTCGGGCAGCGGCCGGCCTTCGCCGTCCACCACGGCCACCGAGACGCCGTCGATCGGGATGCCCGAGCTGACCAGCCACTCGGCGGGGGTGCCGGAGGGGCCCGCGTCCCGCAGTGTGCCGCGCGCCATGATCTTGACCGGCTGCTCCGGGGTGAGCGACTGCCAGTCGAGGTGGACCGCCTGCGGCACGGTGCCCGGCGGGTGCCCGGTGATGCCGAGCGTCATCTCGGCCATGCCGTAGCAGGGGGTGAAGGTGGCGGGGTCGAAGCCGTACGGCTCGCACAGCCGGGTGAACTCCCACAGCCCGCGCGGGTCGTGGCGCTCCGCGCCCAGGGCGGCCGAGCGCAGGGTGGAGAAGTCGGCGCCCTCCAGGTCCCCGGGGGTCAGCCGGCGGGCGGCGTACGCGAATCCGAACGAGGGCGCCGCGGTGATCTGGATCCCTTCCCTGGCGATGCAGTCGATCCACCGCCGGGGGTCGTAGATGAACTGCTCGGGGCGCATCAGGGTGAGGTCGCCTTGCTTGGCCACGATGGTCATCAGACAGCCCACGAGCCCCAGGTCGTGGTACATCGGCACCCAGCTCACGGTGGACTGGTCGCCGTCGAAGGAGATCAGCCGGGCGTTGCCGGCCGCGTTGGCCTCCATGTTCGCCCAGGTGATGCGCACCCCGCGGGGGCTACTGGTGGAGCCGGAGGTGAACTGGAGGGTGGCCAGCTCGGTGGTGGGCACATCGCTGAGCCGGTCGGTCTCGGTGCCGGTGGAGAAGTCGCTGGAGAGGACCGCCACCGGGACGCCGCCGGCCTCGCTCGCCGCCTCGGCGGCGTCCTTCAGCACCGCCAGGTGCACCGGCTCGCCGACCACCGCCGAGGCCCGGGTCAGCTCCAGCACCCGGGCGACGTGCCGTACGTATTCCTCGCGGCCGCCGAAGCGGGCGGGCGGCGCGATGGCCGTGGGGACCAGCCCCGCGTTGACCGCTCCGAAGTAGCCGGTCACGAAGCCGACGCTGTTGGGCGTGGCCAGCACCACCCCGGGGCGGCCCGGCAGGGCGCGGGCGCGGAGGGCCGCGCTCGCCAGGGAGACCAGATGCGCCAGGTCGGCGTAGCTGTAGCGGTCCCAGCCGCCCGAGCCCCGGGCGAAGCGCACCGCGCGGTCGGTGCGCGGGGCGACCAGCCAGGACAGCAGCGGTGAGGGGGCGGCGCCGGCCGGTCCGGCCTCGGGCTCCCCGGCCACGGGGGCACCGGCCACAGGGGCACCGGCCACCGGGGCACCGGTCACGGGAGCACCGGTCACAGGGTGCCCGCCTTCCGCCTCATCACCTTCTGCACCTCCGCGAACACCTCAAGGGCCCGCTCGAGCTGGGCGCGGGTGTGGGTGGCCATCGGGCAGATGCGCAGCATGGCCCCCGTCGGCGGGACGCCCGGGTACAGTGCCACGCCGGTGAAGACACCGCGGTCGTAGAGTTGCCGCCACCACTCCATGGCCAGGTCGTCGTCGCCGAGGATGACGGGGATGATCGGGGTGGTGCGCTCGGGCAGGTCCGAGTCCGGGCCCATGGGCAGGCCCAGGCCCTTCAGTTCGGTGCGCAGGAAGCGGGAGTTGTCGCGCAGCCGCTCGGCGAGCTGGTCGCCCTCCTCCGAGCGGCGGATGCGCACCGCCTCCAGCGACCCGCCGAGCGCCGCCGGGACACCGACCGTGGTGAACACGAAGGAGCGGGCCGTGACCTGGAGGTACTCGATCAGCTCCCGGCTTCCGGCGATGAACCCGCCGACGCCGGCCAGCGCCTTGGACAGGGCGCCCATCCGGATGTCGATCTGGTCCTCGACACCGAACACCTCGGCGGCGCCGGTGCCGTGCTCGCCGAGCACGCCGAGCGAGTGCGCCTCGTCCAGCATCACGGCCGCGTCGTTCTCCCGGCAGATCTCCAGCATCTCGTCCAGCGGCGGCAGGTCCCCCTCCATCGAGTACAGGCCGTCGAGGATGACCAGGGTCCGGCCGCCGTCGGCCTTGGCCCGGCGGACGCTGTCGGTGAACAGGTCCATCCGGTTGTGCCGGAAGCCGCGCAGCTTGGCCCGGGAGAGCCCGACCCCGTCGAGCATCGAGGCGTGTGCGAAGGAGTCGGCCACCACGGTGTCGCCCACGCCCACCAGGGCGCTGATGGTGCCGATGTTGGTCTGGAATCCGGTGGTGAACAGCAGGGCGGCCTCCAGCCCCAGCCAGTCCGCCAGCTCCTCCTCCAGCTCCCGGTGCAGCGCCGTGGTGCCGTTGAGGATCCGCGAACCGGTGAGCGAGGTGCCGTAGCGGTCCACCGCGGCCTTGGCGCCGGCCAGCACCCGGGGATGGCTGGCCAGGCCCAGGTAGTTGGGCGAGCCCAGCATCAGCCGCGGTTCGCCCTCCATGGTGACGACCGGGTCGAGCAGGGATTCCGCGGACCGGAAGAACGGCAGGTTGCCGGAGGCGACACCGCGGTCGTAGGTCGCCACGAACTCCGTGGCCCGCAGGCCCTTCAGCCAACTCGCGGAGTACTCAGCCATCGTGGGCCCCCTGGTCCGCGGTGCGGTCGTCCGACTGCCGGACGATGAAGTCCACGGCGTCCCCCACCGTGCGCAGCTCGATCGCGTCCTCCTCACCGATCTTCACGTGGAAGGTGTCCTCCAGCTCCTGGGTGAGCGTGAGGATGTCGAGCGAGTCGATACCGAGGTCGGCCTTCCAGGCGGCGCCGCGCATGATGCGTTCGGCGGACACGCCGCGGATCACCAGGTGGTCCTCGATCACCCGGAGGACATCGCGCTCCGTCACCCGCGTTGACTGCTCTGCCATCACACGTCCTCTCCTTGTTCCTGGCGCAGCAGGCCACGGGCCCGGACCAGATCGCGGCGGCTGATGCCCACCTTCTTCAGCGTCGGCATGAGGACATCGCGGAAGAACACCTCGCGGTCGATTCCGATGACCTGCATGACGGCCAGCCGCTTGTCGAAGTCCGGCAGCAGGTCGTAGGCCGGCATCCGGAATTCCTTGATCACATGCGCGATGTCCTTGAGCGTGCCCTCGTAGTCCTCCTGGAGGCACGCCTGGAGGGTGCGCTGATAGAAATCCGCGTGCGCGGCCTCGTCCCGCGCGATATAGCGGCAGATCTCCGCCATCACGGGGTCACCGAGCCCACGGGCCCGGTTCAGCTGCTGCCGATAGCTCATCCAGGTCGTCTTCTCCTGGATGGCGCCGTACACGAACATTCTGCGCGGGGTGCTGTGCGGCATCTTCCACCGCCGGCTGAGCACCATCTTCTCGAATTCCCTGATCTGCTCCTCGGTGCGCTGACCGCTGCGCAGCAGGAATTCCTTGAGGGCGAGCGCGTGCTTGGACTCCTCGTATCCCCAGTTGACCTGGAACCAGGTCTGCCCGAAAGAGGTCCGCATCATGTTGAGCCCCTCGGAGACGTAGTCCGGGAGGTACATCTCCACGCCGAGGAAGGTCTCCGCGCACTGTGCCAGGTGCTCGTCCCGGCTCTGCTCGTGCCATGTGTCCCAGGGGATGTCGTCGAACACGCTCCACCGGCGGCGGCGTTCGGCCAGCTCGAAGAACTCCATGTACTGGCGGTACAGGGTCTCCTCCGACAGGAGGTCCACGGGTCAGCCCTCCCGCCCCGCCGGCGCCCCGGACCGGATCAGTCCGACGACATCGCCCACGGTGTTGACCCCGAACAGCACGTCGTCGTCGAAGCCGATCCCGGTCTGGTCCTCGATGGAGACGATCAGCTCCAGGGTGGCCACCGAGTCCAGGCCGATCTCCCCGATGTCGTCCGCCATCGTGAACGTACGGTCGGCCAGCCGGGGGTCCACCTCCGCGGCGGCCCTGGCGACGATGCGGAGCGCCTCTTCTTCCGTCACTGCGGCGGTCGTCACTGAAGTCCTCCATGGCCCGCGGGGGTGGATGGGGAGTACGCGTCGCGGCAGGCGGCGCGGCGCAGCTTGCCGCTGCTGGTCTTGGGCAGCGTGCCGGGCTTCACCAGCACCACGTCGTCGGGTGTCACCCCGATGGAGCCGCGGACCCGGGTGGCGATCTGCCGCGCCAGGTCCGGGGGCGCGAGGGCGGGCTTGTGCTCGGCCACCACCACCAGGCGCTCGTCCGGCGTGGAGAAGGCGATCACGTGGTCGGGGCGGACGCCGGGCAGCCCCAGAGCGGCCCACTCGATGTCCGTCGGGTGGTACTTGCGCCCGTGGTGGATGACCAGGTCCTTGGTCCGGCCGGTGACGTACAGCTCGCCCTCGTGCAGGAAGCCGAGGTCCCCGGTACGCAGCCAGCCGTCCCCGAAGGTCTCCGCGGTCAGCTCGGGCGCCTCCCAGTAGCCCTGGGCGACGCTGCCGCCGCGGAGCTCGATCCGTCCCTCGGCGGACTCCCCCAGCAGTTCCCCCGAGGCGGCCCGGACCCGAACCTCCCAGCCGCTCAGCGGCCGTCCGCAGGAGACGATCTCGCGGGCCCCGGGCCCGTCGGCCACCGGGCGGACCACGCCCCGCTCCGCGAAGTCCGCGGCGTCCACCGTCAGCGTGCGCAGCCCCCGGCCGACCGGGGTGAAGGCCACCCCCAGGGTGCCCTCCGCCAGCCCATACGACGGGTTGAGCGCCGCGGCGTCGAACCCGGCCGCGGCGAACCGTTCGGCGAACCGCCGCATCGTCGCCGGCCGCACCGGCTCCCCGCCGACCCCCGCGACCCGCCAGGCGGACAGGTCCCACCCGGCCAGCTGCTCCTCGGTCGCCCGGCGGGTGACCAGGTCGTAGGCGAAGTTGGGGGCGTTGCTGAAGGTGCCCTGCGCCCGGGACATGCAGTCCAGCCAGGTGGTGGGGCGGCGCGCGAACTCGTACGGCGGGAGGAACCAGGTGGAGATCTCGTTCACCAGCGGCACCAGCGTGTAACCGATGAGCCCCATGTCGTGGTAGACGGGCAGCCAGCTGACGAACCGGTCCCGCTCACCGGAGGCCCCCACCGCCTCCGTCATGCACCGCACGTTCTCCATGAGGCTGTCGTGCGTGACGACCACGCCCTTGGGGGCGGCGGTACTGCCGGAGGTGTACTGGAGGAACAGCGGGTCCCCGCCGTCCGCGTCCACGAGCTGACCGGTCGGCTCCCCGGCGGCGAGCTCCGCGAAGTTGACGGGCTTCTCTCCCACCGCCTCGACGCAGATGTCGAACAGCGCGTCATCGGCGACGATGTGCCGCGGCAGACACGACGCATGGATCGAGTGCAGGCGCTCCCGGTAGGCCTCGACCCGGGTCAGCATCGCCGGTGGGAATACCGGCACGGGAATGACACCGGCCCGCACCATACCGACGAAGGCGATGATGAACTCACGCTGACCGGACAGCATCAGAATGCCCCGGTCACCTCGCTGAAAACCCGCGGAAGCGAGCCTTCTGCCGAAGTCCTCACCGGCGGCCTTCAGCTCCGCGAAGCTGAGAAAATCAGTGGAATCCCCGGAGACGAAGGTGAAGCCCCGGGACGTTGACGACAACCGAGCGATGACACGAGACAAGCTCACGTGCTGGAAACCTCCACGTGCACGTACACCCCACGGCAAGGGGGCATTGTTTTGCCGGACCGGTATTTCGGTCCCGGCGCCGTGCGACATGGAAAGAAAATAGCGAGACCGGCACCTCACGGAATCCCGCGCCCGGTGGAACTCGCGCTGCAACCCGGGCGGAAGCCCGGGGTCAACCTCCCGCGGCACACCGCCTCAACCCCAGGGGGTGGGGCCGGGCGGGCGTGCCACGGAGGGTTGCGGCCCGGCGACGGGAACGGCGGGCAACGGCGGGGCGGCGCGGAGGGGGGAATCCCCCGGGGCGAGGTGGTGCCGGATGTACTACGGATACTCGCCCCAGGCCACCTCCCAGGGCCGCTGTTCCCTTCTAACGTCGGAGGCCACCCTGTCCACGGAACAGTGAGGGAACAGCCATGGGTTCGACAGACGAGCACAACCGACGCACCGTCCTGCGGGCCGCCTCGGCGGCGGGCGCGGGCCTGGCGCTGACCCCGTCGGCGGCGTCGGCGGCCTCCCCGGCGGGCGCCGCCGGATCCGCCACCTGCGCGTCGGACTGGCTGCCCGAAGGCCCCCTGCGCGTGTCCCCCGCCGACCCCCGCTACGACCACCTGATCACGCGGGGGGCGAGCAACCGCTTCCGGGGCCGGCCCGACCGCGTCTACCTGGTCGGCTCGACGGAACAGGTCGTACGGGCCGTCCAGGAGGCGGTACGGTCCGGGGCGCGATTCGCCGTCCGCAGCGGCGGCCACTGCTTCGAGGACTTCGTCGACAACCCCGCCGTCAAGGCCGTCATCGACATGTCGCCCATGCGGGAGGTCTCCTTCGACCCCCGGCGCCGGGCCTTCGCCGTCGAGGCCGGGGCCACCCTCGGCGAGGTGTACCGGAAGCTGTACCTGGGCTGGGGCGTGACCTTACCGGCCGGCTACCACGCCGAGGTGGGCGCGGGCGGGCATGTGCCCGGCGGCGGATACGGCCCGCTGTGCCGGCTGTTCGGGCTGGTCAGCGACTACCTCTACGCGGTGGAGGCCGTGGTCGTGGACCGCGCGGGCACGGCGCGCGCCGTCGTGGCCACCCGGGAGGAGGACGACCCGCACCGCGATCTGTGGTGGGCCCACACCGGCGGCGGGGGCGGCAACTTCGGCGTCGTGACCCGCTTCTGGTTCCGCTCCCCCGAGGCCACGGACGGCACGGACCCGACCCGTATGCTGCCGACCCCCACCAGGACCGCGCTCACCTTCACCGCGGACTGGAGCTGGCAGGGCATGGACGAGGCACGCTTCACCCGCATGGTGCGCAACCACGGCGAGTGGGCCGAGCGCCACGGCACCGCCGACGACCCGAACGCCGCCCTCTACGCCGAGTTCGCCCTCACCCGCCGCGCCGCGGGCGCCCATCTCCTCCTCGGCCAGGTCACGGCGGAACCCGGCGAGGACCGCCGCCTGCTCGACGGCTTCCTCCACGCGATCAGCGCGGGCACCACCCGCCCCACCAACCTGGTGATCCGCCGGCTGCCCTGGCTCACCGCCGCGCTGAACGGCTCGGGGGAGGCGGTGGGCGACTGGCACATCAAGATCAAGTCGGCCTTCCTCCGCCGCCGGCTCACGGACCGCCAGATCGCCGCGGTCCACCACCACCTCACCCGCGCGGACACCGATGTGATCGCCGGAAGCGTCGTCCTCAACACCTACGGCGGAGCCGTCAACACCCTCTCCCCCACCGCCACCGCCATGCCCCACCGCGACTCCGTACTGAAGCTCTCCTGCCTCGCCTCCTGGTCCACTCCCGACCAGGCGGCCGAGTACCTCACCTGGATCCGCGCCTGCTACCGAGACCTCTTCGCCGCCACCGGCGGCGTCCCGGTCCCCAACAAGACCACCGACGGCGCCTTCATCAACTACCCGGACACCGACCTCGCCGACCCCCGCTGGAACACCTCGGGCACCCCCTGGCAGACCCTCTACTACAAGTCCAACCACGCCCGCCTACGCGCGGCCAAGACCCGCTGGGACCCGCGCGACGTCTTCCACCACGCGCTCTCGATCCGCCCGACCCGTGGTGCGGGGCGGACGGGATGAGGCCCCGGTGAACCATCGGAGGTGGGGCGCCGCGCGCTGCGGCCTGTGGCATGAAGTGGGTGTAGGTGCGAAGCGTCAAGGCGGGGTCGGAATGCCCTAGCCATCCACCGTCGGCGAAGTTCTGCTGGGGCCATCCCCGCAGGAGCGGGGAGCAGAGGTGGATCCATCAGCCGACAAAGCGGCGCGTGGGACCATCCCCGCGGACGCGGGGGCAGGGCTCGCGAGCCCATCCCCACCGGCCCCTCCGTGGGACCATCCCCGCGGGTGCGGGGAGCAGACTCAGTGACCTGCATGTTCGTCGGGCCGAGGGCGAACCGAAGAGCACTACCATCGAACCCGACATAACTCCCATAATTCGCTTGTTTATCGATTCCCAAACCGCCGACGCCTGGACGCCTTACTCCACCCCCGCTGGACGACCGCTGGCTTAGCCACCTGTTCGTTCGGGCGGCGGATGAGCGTGAGGCCCTCGTGGTCCACAGGGTGCCATTTGTGGTCGTGGGTCTCGAACGCGAAGCCCTGCTCGTTGTTCGTGTTGTAAGCGAGCAGTGCGCGGCCGTTGCCGGCGTACTGCTTGACCTCGTGCCAGAGGGCTTCACGGATGCGCGTGGAGGGGCCGCCGACGAACACGCCCGGAGATATCTCAAGTAGCCAGCGAGTGAGGAAGCCCCTCAGGCCGACAGGGCATTGGGTGAGGACGATGACGGTCACCAGATCACTTCCTCGGCGTAGTTGCGGCCTGCTGCCACGTCCAGCCCGCGGTCCGACTGCAGTGTTACTCGGTCCTCGTGCTCGCTAGTGGCCTTGTCCGCCTGCGAGGACACGGCGAGGAGTTGTTTGATGTCGTTGACGCAGCGGTCCAGCAATCCGATCTGGTTGGCCTTGTCACGGATGGCCCGGCGGGTGCGGGAGCCGATGTCTTCACCGCCTTCAGCTGCCACATCGAAGGCGGTGGGGATGCCGATCTCCGTCTTGTAGAGGTCAGCTATGTCCAGCACGAAGGACAGCTCATGTCCGGAGTGGATGAAACCGAGGCCGGGACTGCAGCCAAGCGCCGCGACAACGGCTTGGGCGATGCCGTACATGCACTGGGCCGCGGCGGTGACCGCCTGGTTGGGAGCGTCTCCGGAGGTGAAGTCGCCCGGGACGAAGTGGCGACCTCGCCAGGGGAGGCCGGTGCGGGTGGCCTCCTTGCGGTAGCAGTCCTTGACGCGTTGGCCTTCGCGGCCGAGGAGTTCGTGCCGGGTGAGGCCGGATGGGTCCTCGTCGGGGAATCGTTTGCGGTACATGGCGCGGGCCACGCTGAGCCGGGTTCTGCGGTTGGCCCATGCGGTGGCCTGGGCTTCGACCAGAGCGGACGAGCGGGTCAAGGCTCGGCCACCCGCGTAGAAGCGGACTCCGTGTTCGCCGACCCACACCACGCCTGCGCCGCTCTCGCCGAGGACGCTCATCGCCTGGTGCGTGATACGGGTGCCGGGGCCGAGGAGGAGGGTACCGATGGTGGCGGAGGGGATGTGCGTGGTGCCTTCGGCGTCCTCGGCGGTGATGGCGTTTGCGTCCCGGTGGACGGTGCACCGTTCGAGGTAGACGAAGGAGAGGCGGTCTGCGACCCGTGTGAGTTCGCGTGGGCCGGACAGACTCCGCTTGCTGATCGTGGACACGCCCGTCCTCACCTCACGGGGGCGAGCGTCATCAGCCCGCAGCCGTACGCCTTCGCCTTCCCCAGCCCCATGGCGAGGACGCGCCGGAAGGCATCGGGGTCGGTCACCCGCAGTCGTCCGTCGAAGGTGACAGTGGTCAATTTGACGCGGCTTCCGCGACTGCTGCCCTGGCCGGCCTTGGCGAAGGACAGGCTGCGCTGGTCGCGGACGACAAGCTCGTACGTGTCGCCCTCCGGCAGCAAACGACGCTCGGCCGGTTTCTCCAGGATGGCAAAGCCTGACGCATCCTGGCGGTCCAGCAGCCAGCGCATCTGATGGTGCGGTGTGAGATGGGCCGTGCGCTTGGTGGGCTCACCGTCTTTGCGACGGATGCTGTGAACGGGATTGGCAGTAAGCCGGAAGGCCCAGGTGTCCCCGATCGTCAGCCGCTTCAAAAAGCGGGTGTAATCGAAGGTCTCCCAGCGCGCGGTGGTGGGCCAGCCTGCCTGTTCCACCAGGTGTGTCAGGTCGGGCCGATCGGGGCTGACGATGTAGAGCACCACGTCGGCCTTGTTGTTGTGGTCGATCCGCCACAGCACCCGCGCCCTCTCGCCTGCCTGAGTCGGGACCTCGGCGAAGGAAGACATGACGGCAGCGTGGAGCACTTGGGGAGTGGACAGCAGACGTCGGGCTCCGATCCTTGCGGTGTTGATGCGGAAGCGCGTCAGGTACATCAGGCACCGTCCAGCAAGAGCGTGGGGTCGTGATCGACGGCCGCGGCAGCGGTCATAGCCAGGGGGTTGGGAACTTCCACGGTCTGCGAGCGGACGGTACGCAGGCCGTGGCGCCGGTGCCGCGGATCGAAGCTCAGCGGCTGATCGCGGAGGCTGTCGCCCAGGGCATCGCCCGCTTCTGTTTCGGTGATCAGGTCCAGGGGGACGAGGGCTTCGCGTCGGCGTCGACGCTGGTACCACGGGGACGCGCGCCACCGCTCTGTCTTCAGCACGTCTTCCAGGTGAGCCTCGGGGTGGATGTCCAGGTCGACGGGCCGGGCCGGTGGGCAGGAACGGCGCCCCAGGTACGGAAGATAGACCGGTTCACGTACGGCGGCGTGCAGGGCGTGGATCAGGGCCGCATTGCCTTCAACCGCGGCCACGAACACCGCGTCCGCCAGATAGAAGCGCTCGGACACCGGCATGGACTTGCCGGTGTCGCCATGGTGGGCGGTTTGATAGTCCCGTATCCGAGTGCCGGGCTGGTCGATGCGTACGCCGAACCGCAGGGCCGCCAAATCGGCTAGGTCGGCTCTGCGGTCGCGGCCCTGGGCGGCGGCCAGCAGACCGAGCACCCCGCTCTTGGTCGGGGCGAACTCGGTGGTCCGGCGAGCGAAACGAGCGGAGGCACCCCACGATTGGAGAGGCCCCGCCAGTTGCAGAGTCAGAACGCTCATTCACCCGGCTCCAGCGAGCCGGCCACGGCCGCTTCGACGGCCTCGATGAGTCCTCGAAGGGTCACCTCGGTGCCCAGCCCAGCGATCGGCTGAGTGTGCACACCAACCCGCAGCACCCAGGTGGTGGTGCTCTCCTCGGCACCGTACGCACCCTCGATGCTGGGTACGTAGTCGGCCAGCGCCCTGCACGCCGCCTCCACATGGCCACCCTCGCCATTCGCTCGGACCGGCTTCTCGAAGGCGCCGACAAAGCTGATGGGGCGGGATGTGCGGAGTTTGACGACCACCGCGTCCGGCAGGGTGTGGTTGCCGAAAGTGTTGATCTTCCCAGTGGGGAGTGAGGTGATGAATCCTTCGACGAACGCAGCAACGGCACGCCGTACGGGTTCCGTGCGGGGTTCGTCGTCGCGCAGTCCCTCACCGAGGTTCCGGCGCAATTGGTCGACGTCCAGAGCCGCGTAGCGGTAGAGCGTGGCGGAGTTGAAGTCGACGACTCCGATCATGCCGGCGCCGGGTTCCGCGTCGGTGTTCCGGTCGTCGACGGCGGTGTAGTAGTCGGATTCGTTCTCCACCGCATGCACGCTCAGAGCGTGGGCTACTTGGGTAGCGGCGTCCACGTTGATGTCGGAGGAGTCGGCGACCATCCGGCCGAAGAGGGCGATGTCGACGGAGTGGCGGGTGTCGGCGAGTTCGCGGGCGCGTGTTTTGTTGTCCTTTTTCTTGAAGAACGTCTTGATGTCACCCTCTTCCTTGGCGCCCTCGACGGCCAGGTGCGCAAGCCCGTCCAGCTGCCGGGAGCTGAGGAACATCAAGTACGAGGACTCAGGGGCCGGCTGGTCCTCGCCGTTCTTCGCAGCGCTCGCCTTGCGCTTGGGTACGTCGATCTTGGAGCCGGTGGCGGCCTGGACTGTCTCGGCGGCCAGTGTCAGCGCCTCCGCACCCCTCAGCGAGGGTTCCAGAGCGGTGATCTGCTCAGCCAGCACCTCGGCGACCTTCTTGGTGCGGACACCCAGCTCGCTCGGGTCGAGCAGTTCCTTGAAGGAGCGCCGGGTCACACGCTTCCATGCCTGGCTGGAAACCCTGGCGCGGCGCACCCCGCCATAGACGGCTGTTTTCGGGGAGCCGGTGTCGTCCCGGTTGAGGTTGCTCGGCGGAACGGTCTGAAGGATGTGCACGTCGAGGATGGTGCGGCTCACGAGAGGTCCTTGTCGGTGGCGGTGGTGTCCGGCTTCTTGGCTTTTTCGGTGTTCGGGGGGCGATAGGCGTGGAAGCTGCGCCCCCAGGAGCGATGGATCTCGGCCTGTCCCTCGGGCTGCTGCCATCGGAAGAGCTGGTCGGAGAGCAGCCCGTAGTCCAACGGGATGGCGCCGCGGCGCAGCAGGAGTACCAGTTCGCGAAGGCGCTGCGCGAGGATGTCCACCGAGGAAGCGGTGCCGGCTCGTACGAAGCGCTTGCGAATCGGCTCGTCCAACTCACCGTCCGGCATCAGGCGACGTACGGCGCTGCCCAGTTCCGGGCCTGCCGGCACATGCATGTCGGCACCGCGGTGTGACTGCTGGTGC
Source organism: Streptomyces sparsogenes (assembly GCF_001704635.1). GTDB lineage: Bacteria > Actinomycetota > Actinomycetes > Streptomycetales > Streptomycetaceae > Streptomyces > Streptomyces sparsogenes. The sequence continues at coordinate 114,466 of NZ_MAXF01000020.1, forward strand.
AGAGCCCACAGCGTCACGGCGATGTGGACAGCCTCCTCAGCCTGGGTGGTCCGGGTCTCCGGCCAGTCCGTGATGCCCGCGTACAGCTGTTCCGTGCCGGTCAGCCCCCACAGGTCAGGCAGTGCGCCGGCGGACTTGCCCGCCCCCCGCCGGATGCGGGCCAAGGTGGCGACCGCGTCCGGGCGGTCCTGACGATAGCCCTGCTGCAGCCGCTGGATGTGTGCCGCGACGGTCGTGCCGACCGGACCGAGCGGCTTGCGTCGCTGGGCGGGAAGGGCGGAGGGGGCTTCGTGACTGGTGGTCATGCGGTGCCCTTTGGGTGACGTAGGCGGTCAGTGTGTGTTCGGCGTCTCGGCTGTGGCGAAGGGGTGGTGCAGAGCCCTGTTCAAGCGGCCGCGAAACCACCAGTCGGCACTTGTGTCGTCCAGCCAGCGTGGGCCCTTGGGAGTGTCGACAATGCGTCCTTCCCACGCCGCTTTCCCGGCAGCGTTCAGAAGTTCCCTGGCCCGTGCGCTGATGGTCCGGTGCGTCGTGCGCTGCCACTCGCCACGGGCGCGCCCCGGGTCGTCGCTGTCACCGAGCTCCCGCAGCCACAGGCGGTACGGGCCGTCGAGCGCCGCGAAGCCCAGGTCCCGGGCGGAGTTGCGGAACGGCTCCGGTTCGGAACCGGCGGCCTTGGCAAGGTCGGCAGCCAGGTCGCCCAGAGCGGTGACAGCGCCCTCCGCGTCGCTGACCGCGTCGACGGCCGCCTGACCGTATCGAGGGTCCCGCTCGTGGAGAAGGATCACGGACATGGTGACGCCGTCGTCGATCATCTCGTCGATCACCGACTGCTGTGTGCCGTACACCGCGCCGACGATCCGGGCTCGGATGAGACTGCGCCGCGGGATCGCGCCTTCGGTGGCCAGCCGGGCCACCCAGTCCAGCACGCGCGGCCGGATGACATCCGGGGCCTCGCCACCCCGCGCGGCCACTTGCTGTCCGTGTCCCGCCTGCAACAGGCTGCCCAGCCCGCGCCAGGCCCCGCGGGTCGGGTCGTGCTCGCGCGGCATGTACACCAGCGGCCTGCCGAGCTTCTTCTCCTGCGGCTTACTGCGCCGCCACCCGGTCATGGGCTCGCTGGGGTGCATGTTCTGCGGGCTGAGCGGGTCGCCGTAGCAGAGCACAACCCCGTGCACCGCGTCCCCGTCGTGGTGCAGGCGAAGGCGCCGAGACTGCCAGGTGTACAGATCACGCGTTCCTGAAGGGCGGGAGGCCAACTCCGCCTTGGCCGCTGCCGCCGGGCCGCAGGGCTCCCGACGCCAGGCGGGGCGATCGTCCTTCTCCACTCGAAGGCCGCCCGTGTCAGCGGCGATCAGATTGAGCAGCAGCGTCTCACGCAGGTTACGGCCCTCAGCGAGGACTCCGCCCAGGTTCCCCACCCAGGCGACGCCTTGCGGATACCCCTTGCCACCTTTGACCCGGGGATCGCCCACTGCGCCCGACTTGATGCCCGAGGTGTCGTACGCATGGGCGTGAACCACCCATCGGGCCGCCTCGGCGAAGCTCAGCCGCTCCACCTGGGGCATGCGCATGGTGAAGAACGGATCGCCGTTGGGCACATCGGCGACGATCCGGTTCAAGGACGCGACCTCGTCCTTCTCCGTCCGCAACCCGGCCACCTGGTAGAAGGGCGCCGTCGGGTGCAGCAGATCGAACCGCTCACGGTGCCGGTCGAGGTACGTGGCCACTTGGGCGAACGGATCCTCACTCCCCCACATCTCCTCCCACTCATCCAGATCCTCGGGGCCGTCCACGGCGTCGTGGACGATGGCCAGCAGCAGCCGTAACAGGGCGAATTCCTGAGTGGGGACATCACCCACCAACCGCCGCAGCCTCTTGGCCTCGGCGAAGACTTCCCTCAGCGACAGCTCCGCCGTTGTGCCGTCCGCCCGCTGCACCGGCAGCCAGGGACGAGAGACCAGATCGAAGGAGGGCACGCCGTTCACCAGCCTCACATCCCGCGCCCCCGCAGGAGTGACCTGCAGTCCGTCGACGCTGCTGTAGTGGAGTTCGTAGCCTGCCAGGCGGGTACGGCAATCCTCGTCCAGTACAAGAATCAGCTCGCCTGCCAGCCAATGGCAGTCCTTCGCCTGCCAGGAGGGCACACACAGCTCCTCCAACTCCCCGATCGCCCGGTCCAGCACCCAGGGCTTCGAGAAGTGATACGGCAGCCGCAACGCACTCGCCGCGACCGCGCGAGCCGCGCGGGGGTGCGGCACCGCGTCGGTGGGCAGTTCCAGACCGCCCAGCCCGCGCTCCAGCCAGGGCACAGTGGTCAGTGTCCCGTCGGCGCGCCGCTGGACGACGAGCACCTCCAGGCTCTCCTCACTGTCCCGGACCTGCGCCCGGCCGGCGCGGGTGTCGTCCGCATCCCCCACACCCGCGTCGATCCAGCCGATCAGGGCCCGACCCGGCTTACGGACCTCGTCCAGCCGGAACACCTCGGCCCGGGCCCGCTGCTCTCCCGCACGCTCTTGGTGCTCCTCGTACGCCTCTGCCATGGCCCGTGCCCAGGTTTCCGGACCCTCCGGGGCATCGCCGTAGGCGCGTTGCACGAGTCGGCTGATGTCCTGGGGCAGGCTGAGCGGACGGCCGTCCAGAAGCGGCTGCAGCACGGCCAGCGAGCGCAGCAGGGTATGCAGTCCGTATACCGCACGCGAACCGCGCACCGGCTCCGGTGGTTCCGCCCGCCAGTCGACGCCCGTGAGCAGGCAGCGGGCGGTACGCAGCCGCGCCGGACGGTCCCGCTGGTGGCGGTGGAGTCTGCCCATGCGCTGCAGCACCAGGTCGACCGGGGCCAGGTCGGTCACCAGCAGGTCGAAGTCGATGTCCAGGGACTGCTCGGCGACCTGGCTGGCCACGACGACATGTGGACTCCGCGGGCGGTTCCCGTCCCGTCCGAAGCGGGCCAGCAGATCGGCGTCCTTACGGGCCCGGTCCACATCGAGGAACCGAGAATGCGCCACGGTGACATTCGCTGGCCCGAACCGCTCCCGAAGCCGCTCGGCCGTCTCCAGGACGCGGTCTACCGTGTTGCGTACGACCAGGGCGCAGCCACCCTCCGACAGCTCCTGTCCCAGTCTGTCGGCGAGCAGTCCCACGTCGTCGCCGAGCGGTTCCAGCCAGATGTCCGTACGCCGGTCCGAAGCCGCGGGCGGGGTGGCAATCACGGGAGCGCCTTCGGGGGGCACAGCGGTCAGCAGCGGATATCCGTCGGCTTCAGCCACAGCCACCACATCCACCGAAGCCCCGGCATACGCCTCGACCAGCGCACGGCGCCGTGCGGCGGGCAGTGTCGCGGAGAGCATCACGACCGGCACACGGTAGCTTCCAAGCCACGACAGAACCCGCTCGAGGTAGACGTTCATGTACGCGTCGTACGCGTGGACCTCATCGATCACCACTACCTTGCCGGCCAGCGCGAGATGCCGCAGCGCCAGGTGCCGGCTCTTGAGCCCGGCGAAGAGCAGTTGATCGATCGTGCCCACGGCGAACGAAGACAACATCCCTTTCTTCCGTCCACGCAGCCATTGATGGGCGACCAGCTCAGCGGAGCCTGCCCGTACGTCCTGCGAGGACCGCGAGACATCTTCCGGTCCGTCCATCTCGACCGCCGCGATCGTACGAGCACCTGCTCGCATCAGGCCCGCGAACCGGTCGTTCAGCGCTGCCTTGGCATGGGCCAGAAAGACGGTGCGGCCACCGCCACCCGGCAGATGCTCCAGCCACTGCAACAGCCGGGGAAACATGGCATCGCCCGTCGCCCTCGTCGGCAGCGCCACAAAGCAACCGCCCGCGCCGCTTCGAGCAGCGAAAATCTCCGCCACGGCCAGCGCCGCCTCTGTCTTCCCCTCCCCCATCGGCGCCTCGATCACCATCAGCCCAGGCATCCCCATCTCCCGCGCCCTGCGCACGGCCTCCTCTTGCACCGGCCTGATCCGCGCACCCAACGGCAGATCGAACCGCGCCGCGAACAACTCCGCAGCCGACCCTTCGGGCTCCTCTGCCGACCACGCCTCAGGAAGACTGAGCCCACGCCAGGCCGCCGAGATTCGCTCGTTTTCGGTGCGTGAGCGCTCTTCCGGGTAGTAGGGGAATAGGTCCGGATTGCTCGCGATCCAGTCGGCGACGATGACCAAAGCGGTGAGAAGCACTTGCACCGGCTGGGGAAGCTTCACCGTCCGCCAGTCCGGCAGGCGCCCAGTCACCTCGTACTCCTGCGCGCATGCCTCAAGAAGTTCTGCCTGCACGCGGCGCCATACCTCTTCGCCGGGGCCCGGCGTCCGTAACAACTCCGGGTGAAGATCGAGGTCGTGGATCTGCCCGTGCCCCGGCGGCACGCCGTGGTGTCCCCCCGCAACGACCGCGAACTGCGCCGCCCCTCGGTCCGACCATCCGTAATGCCCGGACAGCCATTCCTGAAGCAACAACTGCCCGGCCAGCCCGTGCGGCGCCAACCGCCGATCGTCCCCAAGTTGCTTCTGCGGCGGCATCTCGAGCCCAGCGGCTCGCATACGATCGGCGAGGCCGTCCACCTGGCACGCGAAGGCGGGCGTCGCCTTCCCGATGTCATGGGCCGCCGCCAACCACACCGCCAAGCGGCGGGCGTCATCCTCGCCGGCTGGCAGTACATCGGCCACTAACCGCCGCACATTCCGGGGCACCCACCGGTCCCACAGCATCCCGGCAACGGCCGCGCTGTCGGCCATGTGTCGCCAGAGCGGCAGCCATCCATCCGTTTTTCTGTCGTGTTTGGCCCATGCTGTCCGGGCTGTGGCCGTCAGCCTTGCGCCTACGATCTGCGCCCTCCCTTGCGTCACGTCGCCATTCAAGTGCATAAAGGCCCTTTGACGAGCTATTTCTTCGAAACCAAGCAGGGTGTACGCGCGGTTTGGTATGTAGCCGACGGTGAGGTGCGGCCGTGCTCGCGGACCACCAGACGCGGCGCCCCGGTCTCCGCGCGCGGGTGCGGCGAGTAGGACACCGAGACCGGCGAGGAAGTGCTGATTCCGGGACCACCCCCGCGGGTGCGGGGAGCAGATGATGCGCCCCTCACTGGTCGGTCATCATTTGGGACCATCCCCGCGGGTACGGGGAACGTCACGACGTAGCCGGTGGTGGACTCCTCGGGACCATCCCCGCGGGTACGGGGAGCAGGCAGCTTCCGGGCCTCAGCAATGTGGTGCTTGGGGACCATCCCCGCGGGTGCAGGGAGCAGCTGCGGTAATCCTGGGCCATCGCCCAAGCGCGGGGACCATCCCCGCGGGTGCGGGGAGTAGTCCTGCATGATCGGGCCGTCGCCGTCCGGCGGGGGACCATCCCCGCGGGTGCGGGGAGCAGACTCAGCGACCTGGGGGTTTACCGGCGCACGTCCTGCGCCTTGCACACTTTCAGAGAGTCCGACACAAGGGGCATAGATGCACAACTTTCCGCCACCTTGCAATTCCTGACCACCCGGGGTGCCTTCAACCGTAACTGCTCGCGAAATGCCGCCGCTCGACAGCCAGACTGATGCACCGAGTGATCAAGGTGGTCGTAACAGCCGTCTGCTCTGCTTGGGCTCCATACTGGTCGCTTACGGTGTCGCGGGCGTCGGCGGCGGTTGTGAAGTCGCCAGGCGATGGTGCCAGGTCTGGACTGAGGCCGTCAGCAGGTTCCTCCTGAGGATCCTCTGGATGGCTGGCGGTCGGGCCGTCACGACCTGCCCGATACGGGGCCTTCCGGCCTTGTCGCTGCCGTCCCTCTCATCGCCGCCGGGATGGCCGGACATGGAAAGTCGCAGGTGGGGCGGACGAGTCGGCCTGTACGCCGGGTTCTGTTCCTCAGGGCCCTCGCGGCCCCTGAGGCGGCGGCCATCCATCTAGGGCCGACGTTGCCGCCGGCCTCGTGCGGTCTACCCGCGGACTCGGGCGGGCAGCCCTCGGTCGTCCGCGCAGAGCCGCCTGGGCGGCTCCTCTTGACCTTGCTCCGGGTGGGGTTTACCGAGCCGTCCGAGTCACCTCGGACGCTGGTGGTCTCTTACACCACCGTTTCACCCTTACCGGAAGCCTCGCGGCTCCCGGCGGTCTGTTTTCTGTGGCACTGTCCCGCGGGTCACCCCGGGTGGGCGTTACCCACCACCCTGCCGTGTGGAGCCCGGACGTTCCTCGGCGGGATCCCGAAGGATCCCGACGCGACCGCCCGGCCGGCTCGTCCGCCGTGGTGACCATGGTACCCGGGGCGTGCGGTGGCCAGCGCCCTGCGGCGGCGTCAGAGGAAGTCGGCGGTCTTGAGGGGGAAGGAGAAGGGCGCGGGAAGGTTGATCGACTTGCCGAAGGGGACCGTGACGACCTCCCGGTAATTGGCATTCTCCGGGTCGCTGAACAACGTCACCGAGCTCTTCTCCCGGTCGACGAGGAGGTAGAGCGGGATGTTTCCGCTCGCGTAGCAGTGGCGCTTGGCCTCCCGGTCGCGGTCCGGCTTGGTCGAGGTGACCTCGACGACCATCGATACGCCCGCGCAGTCCGTCCAGGGCCCGGCACCTCGGAAGAGTCGCTGGTCGTGGGGCACGAGGGTCCCGTCAGGGATCACATGGTCGGGCACGGTCCGCGCGTGGCGAGGGACCTTGAGCCCCTTGTTGCCGGAGAAGTCCATATCGGTGGCGGACTTCCTGATCACCTGCCTGACAATCCGGCTGATGTAGGTCTCGTGGTCCCCGTCCGGCAGCCCGGTCACGACGATCTCCCCGTCGATCAGCTCGGTCCGGAGGCATTCAGGCGTGTCCAGGAGCAGAAAACCCTCCAGCAGGACCTCCTCCTGCGTCAGCGACTCATGCGTCATGGCACTCGCTCCCCCACTTATCCGGTGTTGCCGCCACGGTAGGTGGTGAGGGAGACGGCGCCGTGCGAAGCGGGGTTCGCCTCACTCGATCGTGCGCACGGGTGCCCGCGCGCCGGGCGGCGGGTCGGCAAGTCGTAGGCTGCCACGGGCCCGCCTGGAAGCCGCGAAGGCCCGGAAGTCGTGAAGCGAGGGAGAGAAGACCGTGCTCGTGCTGTTGCCGCCGTCGGAGGGGAAGGCTCCGGCGGAGTCGGGGAGTCCGGTGGAGTTGGGGGCGCTCTCGTTGGCGGGGCTGGGCGGGGCGCGGGGGGTGGTGCTGGACGAGGTGGTGTCGCTGTGTTCGGGGGATGTGGTGAAGGCCGCCGAGGTGCTCGGGTTGAGCGAGGGGCTGCGGGGTGAGGTGGCGAAGAACGCGGCGCTGCGGGAGGCCGGGACGCGGCCGGCCGGGGAGATCTACACCGGTGTGCTGTACGACGCGCTGGGGCTGGCCAGCCTGCCGGCGGCCGCGCGGCGGCGGGCCGAGCGGTCGCTGCTGGTGTTCTCAGGGCTGTGGGGCGCCGTACGGATCGATGACCGGATCCCGTCGTACCGCTGCTCGATGGGCGTGAAGCTGCCGGGCCTCGGCGCGCTCGGGGCGTTCTGGCGGGCGCCGATGGGCGAGGTGATGCCCGAGGTGGCCGGGGACGGGCTGGTGCTGGATCTGCGGTCGGCGGCGTACGCGGCGGCGTGGAAGCCGAAGGGTGAGGTGGCGGAGCGTACGGCGACCGTGCGGGTGCTGCAGTCGAAGATCGTGGACGGGGTGGAGAAGCGGTCGGTGGTCAGCCACTTCAACAAGGCGACCAAGGGGCGGCTGGTGCGGGATCTGCTGGTGGCGGGGGCGGAGCCGGCCGGGCCCGAGGAGTTGGTGGAGGCGCTGCGGGGGCTCGGGTACATCGTGGAGGCGGCCGCGCCCGGCAAGCCCGGGCGGGGCTGGGGGGTGGATGTGGTGGTCACCGAGGTGTAGGGCCCGAGCCCCTGGTCTCCAGCTCGGCGCGTTCCTTGCCGAGCTGCCGGGCCGACTCCCCGCTGATCCCGAAGCGGCCGCCGGGCGCTGACGAGACACGCACGTTGCAGCATGTGCAATGGACGTTGCTAATAGTGTGCGGCGGCGGCAGGATGGCGGCCGTGAACAGCGCCGCCCCCTCCGCCAAGCCCTCCGTACTCGACCTCGCCCCCGTCATCCCCGTCGTCGTCATCGACGACGCGGCCCACGCCGTGCCCATGGCCCGCGCCCTCGTCGCGGGCGGGCTGCCGGCGATCGAGGTGACGCTGCGTACCCCGGCCGCGCCGGACGCGATCCGGGCCATCGCCGAGGAGGTGCCCGGGGCGGTCGTCGGCGCCGGGACGGTGCTGACGGCGGAGCAGGCGGAGACGGCCGTCGCGGCCGGGGCGCGTTTTCTGGTCAGCCCCGGGTGGACGGACCGGCTGCTGGACGCGATGCGCGCCTCGGGCGTGCCCTTCCTGCCGGGGGTCTCGACCACCTCGGAGGTCGTGGCGCTGCTCGAGCGCGGGGTGAGCGACATGAAGTTCTTCCCGGCGGAGGCCGCCGGGGGGACGGCCTATCTGCGCTCGCTCGCCTCCCCGCTCCCCCAGGCCCGCTTCTGCCCCACGGGCGGCATCGACGCCTCCCTCGCCCCGGGCTATCTGGCCCTCCCCAACGTGTGCTGCGTCGGCGGCACCTGGATGCTCCCGCCGGACGCGGTCGCCGCGCGGGACTGGGGGCGCGTGGAGCACCTCGCGCGCGAGGCGGCGTCGCTGCACGCCTGATGACGGCGCGGGCGCCGTCAGGCGGTCGCCGGCGCTGAAATCTGCGGTGAGTATGGGACAGCGCCGTGGTGTCGGCGTGTCGCTGTCCCATACTCACCGCAACCCGGGCAATGGCCCGTTAGCGCAGGTGCGTCGTGTCGTTCAGCAGCCGCAGCGACGCGTTGCCGTCCGCGTAGTACGCCAGCGCCGACAGCGACGCCGCGGAGATCTCCATCCGGAACAGCGCCTCCGGCGGCGCGCCCAGCGCCAGCCGCACCAGGGTCTTGATCGGCGTCACGTGGGTGACCAGCAGCACCGTACGGCCCGCGTAGCGCGCGACCAGCTTGTCCCGGGCGAGCGCCACCCGGCGGGCGACCGTCGCGAAGCTCTCGCCGCCGCCGGTGGGGGCCGTCTTGGAGGAGGTGAGCCAGGCCTGGAGGTCGTCCGGATAGCGCTCCCGTACCTCCCCGAACGTCAGGCCCTCCCAGGCCCCGAAGTCGGTCTCCCGCAGCCCCTCCTCGATACGGACGTCCAGGCCCAGGCGGGCCGCGACCGCCTCGGCGGTCTCCACGCAGCGCGTGAGCGGTGAGCTGACCACGGCCTGGATGGTGCCGCGCGCCGCGAGCGCCGCCGCCACCAGCTCGGCCTGGCGGCGGCCCACGGGGGAGAGGTGGGGGTCGCTGCCGCCGCTGCCGGAGAAGCGCTTCTCGGGGGTGAGCGCGGTCTCGCCGTGCCGCAGCAGGACGAGGGTGGCGGGCGCGCCCAGGTCGGCGGGCGCGGCCCAGCCGCGGGGTGCCGCCATCTGGGCGGAAGTCGGCGGCGGGGTGGCCCCCGGAGTGGCGGTTGGGGTGGTAGTCGCCGGAGGGGCGGTCGCGGCGGCGGTTGCCGGGGCAGCAGGCGCCGTGGGTGCCTCCAGGGCGTCGTCGGCGGATGGCTGGGCCCCGGCTCCCGCGTCGTGGGCGGACGGTTGCCCCCCGCCGCCCGCTTCCCCGGCGGCCGTCGCGCCCCCCGCCGCCCCCGCGAGGTCCTCCCCGCCCGCCAGCGAGCCCCCCGGCGGCGGCTTGGGCCGCCACTGCTCGCCCCGCTTGCCCGCGTCCATCGCCTCGTTGGCGAGCCGGTCCGCGTGCTTGTTCCGCTCGCGCGGGATCCACTCGTACGACACCCGGCCCGGCGGGAAGACCACCCTCGCCTCGGCCGCGAGCGGGCGCATGCCGGGGTGCTTGATCTTCCAGCGGCCGGACATCTGCTCGACCACGAGCTTGGAGTCCATCCGGACCTGGACCTCGGCCTCCGGGTCGAGAGCGTGTGCCGCCCGCAACCCGGCGATCAGGCCCTTGTACTCGGCGACGTTGTTGGTCGCGGTGCCGATGTACTCCGCCGCCTCCGCGAGGGTCTCGCCGGTCTCCGCGTCGCGGACGACCGCGCCGTAGCCGGCCGGTCCAGGGTTGCCCCGGGAGCCGCCGTCCGCCTCGACGAGGAAGCGGCGGGTCACCGGCCTAGGGGGTGTCTTGCGGATCATGCTGGGCTCCCGACGCCTGGCACGCCCGCCCCCAGGCTTCGCCCGGGAGGTGCCCCCGGCTGCGTTGTCGTCGTCGCACGCAGCGCCGCTGCGCTCTCCTCCTCCGCCTTGCGGCTGGACGCACCAGACGCCGCTCGCTGATCCAGCCTGACCCGCAAGACACCCCCTACAGCCCCGACTCGGGCATACGGACCAGGATGCGGCGGCAGTTCTCGCAGCGGACCACCGCGTCGGGGGCCGCCGCCCGCACCTCGTTGAGCTCGGTGATCGCCAGCTCCTGGCGGCAGCCGTCGCAGCGCCGCTGGTAGAGCCGGGCCGCGCCGACGCCGCCCTGCTGCTCGCGCAGCTTGTCGTAGAGCTTCAGCAGATCGGCGGGGATGGTGCCGGCGATGACCCCGCGCTCCTTGGTGACGGTCGCCACCTCGGCGTCGATCTCCCCGGCCGCCGCGTCCCGGCGGGCGGTGGTGTCGCCGATCCGGTCCTGCAGCGACTGGACGCGGCCGGTCAGCTCGGTCACCCGCTCCTGCGCGGCCTCGCGGCGCTCCATGACCTCCAGGACGACGTCCTCCAGGTCGCTCTGGCGCTTGGCGAGGGAGGCGATCTCGTGCTGGAGGTTCTCCAGGTCCTTCGGGGAGGTGACGGCGCCGGAGTCCAGGCGCTTCTGGTCGCGGGCGGCGCGCTGGCGCACCTGGTCCACGTCCTGCTCGGCCTTGGTCTGCTCGCGGGCGGTGTCGCTCTCCTCGGTCTGCGCCGCGACGAGGAGGTCGCGCAGCTGGGTGAGGTCGGCGTTCAGGGCGTCCAGCTCGGCGTGCTCGGGCAGCGTCCTGTGCTTGTGGGCGAGTTGGGAGAGCCGGACGTCGAGGGCCTGGACCTCGAGGAGGCGGATCTGGTCGGCGGGCGCGGCGTTCAGCGGGGGGCTCCAGGGGTGGTGGTGGGCGGGACGTGAGCGGGGGTGGGCGCGTGAGCGGTCCAAGGGTCGGTGACCGTACGGGAGATATGGGTCCGCAGACCCCAGCCGTGGCGGTCGGAGATCTCGTCGAGCTGCGCGGCGGCCTGCTCGACCCAGGGCCACTCGGTGGCCCAGTGGGCGGCGTCCAGCAGCGCGAGGTCGTCGCCGCCGGGCATCGCCGCGGCCTGCTGGGCCTCGGAGGCGGGGTGGTGGCGCAGGTCGGCGGTGAGGTAGGCGTCGACTCCGGCCGCGCGCACCTCGGCGAAGAGGCTGTCGCCCGAGCCGCCGCAGACGGCGACCGTGCGGATCAGCCGGTCGGGGTCGCCGGAGAAGCGGATGCCCTGGGCGGTGGCGGGCAGCCGGGCCGCGGCGCGCTCGGCGAAGTCCCGCAGCGCGACGGGGTGGTCCAGCTCGCAGACCCGGCCGAGCCCGCGGCGGCCCGCCGGGTCGGTGGGGTCGGGCACCAGCGGGCCGGTGATCCGCAGGTCGAGGGCGCCGGCGAGGGCGTCGGAGACTCCGGGGTCGGCGCGGTCGGCGTTGGTGTGGGCGACGTGCAGCGCGATGTCGTTCTTGATCAGGGTGTGCACGACCCGGCCCTTGAAGGTGGAGGCCGCGACCGTGGTCGTCCCGCGCAGGTAGAGCGGGTGGTGGGTGACCAGCAGGTCGGCGCCCAGCTTCACCGCCTCGTCGGCGACTTCCTGGACGGGGTCGACGGCGAACAGCACGCGGCCGACCTCGGCGTCGGGGTCCCCGCACACCGTGCCGACGGCGTCCCACTGCTCCGCCCGCTCGGGCGGCCAGAGTGCGTCGAGTGCGGCGAGGACGTCGATGAGTGCGGGCACGGGGCAAGGCTACCTCCCGCACCCCCCGCAAGCCTTGCCCCTGCCTTCACTCAGCGCGACGGCCGGGGCTGGTTCGGCACCCAGCACAGCCCGGCCAGACTTCTCCGGCGAATCGGGCGACAGACACACTTACGTGTGAAGCGAGCCGATTTCGGTGTTCGGCAGGGAGTGCGAAAACTACGTTGAGTGGTCGGAGGTGACTCAACGATGACAGCCTGTGCCTTCGATGCCGCGCTCGCCGCAGGCCCCACCGGTGCCCTGGGCGCCGCCCAGCGGCGCCGAGCGGCGTTCACGATCGCCGCGGACGGGTCGTACGGTGCCCGGCTCGCGCTCAGCGGCGAGGCCGGGTGCTGGTTCCCGGAGCGGTGGACGCTCGACGGGCCCGAGCCGTACGCGGTGCCGCTGCCCGCCGCCCAGCCCGAGGAGCCGGACAGCGAGGTGCTGCCCCTCGCCGACGGGCAGGTGCTGATCCGCCGCCGGGTGGCCGGCCGCCACACCCTGTCCCTGCTCTACCCGGCCGGCCCCGGCACCGGTGAGCGGCCGCTCGGGGCCGTCGAGTGCGCCGAGCTGTCGCTGCTGCCCCCCGCGCCCGGCGGCTCCTCCGCCTTCGCGCTGGGCCACGGCGAGCGGTCGACCTCGGTGTGGCTGGTGCACGGCGGCGGCTTCGGGCCGCAGCACCTGGCCGAGGTGCCCGGCCACTGCACGGGCGGCATCTGGCTGGACCGTACGGGGCGGCTGCTCGCCCTCGACCGGCGGCTCGACGGCCGCACCAAGACCGTGGTCGTCGATCTGCGCCGCGGCGGCGAGACCAGCCCGCTGCTGCAGATCACCGACGACAGCGACGACCGGCTGCTGCTGGCCGACCCGGACAGCGGGCTGCTGCTCGTACGGTCCGACGCGCCCGGGGACGAGCGGCTGGGGTGGGGGGTGCTGGGCAGCGCCCGGCCCGTCAGGTTCCCCGACTGTTTGCGGCCCGCGCAGGCCGAGGCCACGCCCTTCGCGGTGCAGCCGGGGCAGGTGCTGACGCCGGAGGCGTGCGCGGTGGCCTTCCGCATGGACGGCCCGGCCGGGCGGCCGTGGGTGGGTCTGTGGCGGCCGTCCGAGCGGCGGTTGCGGCAGCTCCCGGCGCCGGAGGGCTGGCTGGCCGGCGCGGGCCTGTGGTCCCGCGACGGCGAGCTGCGGCTGCCGTACGCGACGGGGCAGGTGCCGTGCGGGCTGGCGCGGCTGCGGATGCCCGAGCCACCGGAGCCGCCCCGGGTGGCGCGGGTCGCGTCGCCGTCGCTCGCGGCCGGGGTGGCGGTGGCCGCGTGGACCCGGGTCGGGGCGGGGGCGGCGGCCCCCGGGGGCGAGACCGGGGTGGAGCCGTGGGCCGGGACGGGGTCCTGGGCCGGGGTCGCGCAGGAGACCGGCCCGGAGGCGGAGCCCGGCCCCGAGGCCGGGCAGGAACCCCGGCGCGACGGCGGACCTGGCTCCGGGCCACCTGCCGGTGCCGAGCGGGGGAGGGAGCGCCTCCCGCAGCGGGAGCGGGAGCAGCTACCGCTGCAACAGCGGGAGCCCGTACGGGTGCGGGAGGAGGGGCTCGCGGGCGAGCAGGGGGGCATCGCCGGACGGGAGCCCGGGCAGGGGGGCATCGCCGGACGGGAGCCCGAACAGGGGCCTGCACGCCTGCCCGAGCGCTTGCCCGCCCACCGGCTCAGACCCCAGCTCATGCCCGGCCCCGCGCTCGACCTCGCTCCCGGGCCTGGTGTGGCCGCGCGGCCCGTACCACTCCAGCAGGCCCCGCTCGCCCGCCGCGACCAGCTCCGTCCGTCCCATCCGTCCCATGAGCCCCGCCCGCCCCGTCCACCCCGTTGGGTCCGAGATCGACGCTCTGGTTAGACTCCTGCGGGGGGCCACGGCAGCCGCGTTCCGTTCACCCGCGGGGCGCCCGGTGACACGTGTTGACGTCTCTTGACCCTCGTCGTGACGTCGTGGCGAGTTGACTTCCTGATCGGCCTCCCGTACACCGTACGCAGCGATCTGACGGGGTGACTTCCCAGATGTCCCAAGCCCGCACGAACACGACCGAGTCGCGTCCGCAGGAGGCGGCCGCCGCCGCGGGGGCCGCCGACACCGTCCACGGCAAGCACCGGGGCCCGGCCGCGTCCGAAGACGCCCAGACCCCGCCCCACGGCCGTCACCGCCGCCCCGGCGAGACGGCGGCGTCCTGAAAAGCCGGCTGACCTGGCCCGCCACGGGGCCGGGACCCCGCCGGGGTCCCGGCCCACGTCGGATGTGGTCCGCCCGCTGGTCTGGAAGACCCTAGGTCCGGCTCAGACCCTAAGTCCGGCTCAGACCCTAGGTCCGGCTCGGGCTCTAAGTCCGGCTCAGACCCCTAGGTCCGGCTCGGCGCCTTGACCGGGACGCAGGGGAACTCGTCGGTGTCCACCTCGACCTTCTTCGTGGGCCCGCACAGCTCGAACGACGTGGCCTTCTCCGTGTCCGACAGGCTGAACCCGACCACGCCGACCTTGGTCGCGCCCTGCTCGACGGTGCTCCCCAGGAGGGATTCGCTCCAGCCGTAGGTGCGCCAGTCGCCGCCCGTGTCCTGCTGGACGTCATCGAGGTCCACCAGCTCGCTGCTGGGGTACGCCTCGGCGAAGCAGTAGCCGCTCTCCCCGATCTCGCACGGATGCTCCGTCGACTTGTACTTCAGCCGAAGGTATTTGATCTCGGCCTCTTCCACCGCACGGTCGGGCAGTTCCCCGGTCACGGCGACGTAGACGGCGACATAGTGCTTCCCGGGCTCGGCCGACTTGCCTGCCAGCTCGGGCGTCCAGCTGGTGTCCACCGGCTTCACCCGCAGGCCGAGGGGCATCCCCGGTTCGGTCGTCACAAAGTCCTTGCCCGGGAAGTCGGCGAACTTGGTATACCTGGGCTGCGAGGCGGTCGACGACGGCCCGGCGCTGTTGGACGGCGCGTCGCCGGCGCCCTTGGCGCCACCGCCGCTCTTGTCGTCACCGCCGCCGCCCGAACATCCCGCGACCAGGAGAAGTGAGCCGATAGCGAGCGCGGTCAGCGTGCGAGTCGACATGTGTCCCCCTCAGGCCGTGGCAGAAGCCGCATCATAACGAGGAGGTCAGCGCAGCGGCCCTACCCGCGCTTGAGCCCCAGCACCTCCACCGCCGCGAAGGTCTCCGCGCGGGGGCGGCCGGCGAAGTAGGGCGTCAGGGCCGCGTCCAGCTCCTCGAAGGTGAAGACGTCCTTGGCCGTGTCCACCTTGACCGCCACCTTCGGCCGCTCCAGGACGGCGACCATGCCGCCGTGGACGACGAAGACCTGCCCGGTCACCCCCGCCGCCCCCGGCGCCGCCAGGTAGCCGACGAGGGGGGCGACGTGTTCGGGGGCGAGTGCGTCGAGGGTGCCGTCCTCGGGGGGTTCGAGGGCGGCGAAGACGTCCTCGGTCATGCGGGTGCGGGCGCGCGGGCAGATGACGTTGGCCGTGACGCCGTACTTGGCGAGCGCGGCCGCCGTGGAGGTGGTGAGCCCGACGATGCCGCCCTTGGCCGCCGCGTAGTTCGGCTGGCCCGGGGAGCCGGCGAGGAAGGCCTCGGAGGAGGTGTTCACGATCCGGCCGTGGACGGGGCCGCCGTCCGCCGCCTTGGATCGCTCGCGCCAGTGGGCGGCGGCGAAGCGGGTGGTGTTGAAGTGGCCTTTGAGGTGGACGCGGATGACGGAGTCCCACTCGTCCTCGCTCATCGAGAAGACCATCCGGTCCCGCAGGATGCCCGCGTTGTTGACCAGGATGTCGAGCGCGCCGTACGTGTCGACCGCGAGCCGCACCAGCTCGGCCGCCTGGTCGAAGTCGGCCACGTCCCCGACGTGGGCGGTGGCGTCTCCCCCGGCCGCCCGGATCTCCGCCGCCACCGCCTCGGCGGGGGCGGCGGACGCCTCGCCCGAGCCGTCGCGCCCGGGGCGGCCGAAGTCGTTGACGACGACGCGGGCGCCCAGGCGCGCCAGCTCCAGGGCCTCGGCGCGGCCGAGGCCGCGCCCGGCCCCGGTGACGATGGCGGTCTTCCCCGCCAGTGGCGTGTTGGGCATGGAACGTCCTCCCGGGTCCGGGTCGGTCTCCAGGGTCGGCTGCCAGGTCGTGCGGGCGGCGCGCGAGGCGCGGGGCGGCGTCAGACCTCGACGCAGGTGCGCAGCGCCTCTCCCGTGCGCATCTGGTCCAGCGCGTCGTTGATCTCGGTGAGCCGTACGCGGTGGGTGATGAGCCCTTCGAGGTCGATCCGGCCCGCCCGCCACAGCGCGACGGCCCGGCGGTACGAGCGGAGCACGTCCCCGCCGCCGTACAGCGAGGGCAGGATCCGCTTCTCGTCGAAGAACAGCTCGAACATGCTGAGCTGGAGGAAGTCGTCCAGCGCCCCCGCCCCGACCACGCACAGCGTGCCGCCGCGCCGCGTCGCCTCGTAGGCGGTGCGGGCGGTGGCGGACCTGCCGACGACCTCGAAGACGTAGTCGAAGCCCTCACCCGCCGTGACGCGGTTCTTGGCGTCGGCCAGGCCCTCGGGAGCGACGGATTCGGTGGCGCCGAAGCGGAGCGCCGCCTCGCGCCGCGACTCGACGGGGTCGACGGCGACGATCTGCGCGGCGCCCGCCGCCCGGGCGCCCTGGATGGCGCTGATGCCCACGCCGCCGCAGCCGATGACCGCGACCGAGGAGCCCGCCTCGACCTCGGCCGTGTTGAGGGCGGCGCCGAGGCCCGTGGTCACCCCGCAGCCGATGAGGGCCGCGATCTCGTACGGGACGTCGTCCGGGATCGGCACGGCGCACTGCGCGGGCAGCACGGCCTCCTCGGCGAAGGTGCCGGTCCCGGCGAAGCCGAAGATGTCCTGGGGGGTGGCGCCCGGGCGCTTGAAGTTGGGGGTGCCGGCGTTCATGAAGCCGGCCAGGCACAGGTGGGTCTGGCCGCGCTCGCAGGCCGGACACGAGCCGCAGGCGGGCAGCCAGCACACCAGCGCCCGGTCGCCCGGGCTCAGTCCGGTCACGCCCTCCCCCACCTCGACGATCTCGCCCGCGCCCTCGTGGCCGGGGACGAAGGGCCCGGGCTGAGGCAGTACGCCGCTCATGGCGGACAGGTCGGAGTGGCACAGCCCGGTGGCCTTGACGCTCAGCCTGACCTTGCCCGGTCCGAAGCCCACCGCCTCCATGTCGTCGACGACCTCGAGCTTGTCCTGCCCTATCTCGTGCAGTACGGCTGCGCGCACAGCGGCTCCTCTCGTCCGTGGGAGGTGCGAGGTGGGGTTCTTCGGGTTCCTCAGATTCCTCAGGTTCCTCAGTGGTGCACGACCGCCGTGTCGGTCAGGACCGGCGCGTCGTCCCGTTCGACGGCCGTGGCCAGCAGCCGCACCTGGCCGGGCTCCCGCCACATCCGGATGCGCAGCGTCTCGCCGGGGAAGACCACCCCGGCGAACCGCGTGGTGTACGAGCGGACGCCGGCCACGTCGCCGCCCAGGGCGGTGTCCACGACGGCCTTGAGCGCGATCCCGTAGGAGCACAGGCCGTGCAGGATCGGCCGGTCGAAGCCCGCGACCTTGGCGAACTCGGGGTCGGCGTGCAGCGGGTTCCAGTCCCCGGAGAGGCGGTAGAGCAGCGCCTGGTCCTCGCGGATCGGCCGCTCCACGGTCAGGTCGGGCTCGCGCGCGGGGGGTTCGACGCGGTCGGCGGGCCCGCGTTCGCCGCCGAATCCGCCCTCTCCGCGTACGAAGATCCGGCTGTCGCAGGTCCACAGCGGGCCGTCCGCGTCGGCGACCTCGCTGCGCAGCACGATGACCGCGGCCTTGCCCTTGTCGTAGACGGCGGCGACCTTGGAGGTCTGGGTGGCGTCCCCGGCGAGCGGGATGGGCCGGTGCAGCTCGATGGTCTGGCCGCCGTGCAGGACGGCGGCGAGGTCGACGTCCACGCCGGGGGCGCTGAGGCCGCCGGCCAGCGCCATGCCGCCGCCGGCGACCGTGGCGAAGCTGGGGAGGACGTGCAGCCTGCTCTCGAGGGTGTAGCGGAGCTCGTCGGGGTCGGTGGCGGGGATGCCCGCGCCCACGCCGAGGTGGTAGAGCTGGATGTCCTTGTGGCCCCAGGTGAGAGCCGTCGTCCGGGGTTCGGCCGAGACGGCCTTGGCGGCATCGATGGGCATCGCTGAGAGCACTCCTCGCCACGCTGTGGAAGACCCCGGCCCGCCCGTCCGCACCGTCGGCCGTGCCGGGGTCGTAACTGGTCGGCCGCTGTGTTTCCGGTGTACGGGCGTGTTGGGCGGCCCGCGCGGCGGAGCCGCGTATCGACACAGGAACGTGTTCTAGCCGATGGCCCATGTATAGCCCAATCCCCTCCCGGTGGGAAGACTGCTGACGATGCGTCAGGTCTCGCCCGGATCCCTTGCGGCCCCGCCCCGCGCCCGGCCGGGACAAATGTCACGGGCCACGCTCTGACAACCGGATCTGCCCAGCTCACCGATGGCTTCCGTAACCTCGGACCATGTCTGCCAGAACCGCCGACGCCCCGGAGACCCCGCGCATCGCCCGCCGCAGGCCGCCCGGGCCGGTCGCCTTCCTGCCCTGGTTGTTCATGCTCACGGGGGGCGTCATGGACCTCGTCCAGGGCGAGACCCCGCTGCCGTGGCTCGGCGCCGCCGGGGTGGTCGCCTTCTGCGCGCTGTACGCCGCCACGGTCTTCACCGGCCTCGACAGGCGGCGCCGCCACACCCCGCTGTGCGTCGGCTCGCTCGCCGGGCTGGCCCTCGTCGGCTACGCGCTGGCCATCGGCTACGCGGACAACTGGCTGCTCTGCTTCCCGCTGCTGTCGCTGGCCACCGGCATCGTGCTGCGGGGCCGCCCGCTGGGGCCGCTGATCCTGCTGTACTCGGCCTCCGCCGGGATCGTCTCCGGCTGGCGCGGCGGCGGGGACGAGGCGATGACCGTCGCCTACGGGACGATGTTGTCCGGTCTGGTCACGGCGGCCATCCTGTCGCTCTTCGACACCGTCGCCGAACTCCGCGCGACCCGCCAGGAGCTGGCCCGCAGCGCCGTCGAGAAGGAGCGGCTGCGCTTCTCCCGCGATCTGCACGACCTGCTGGGCCACACCATGTCCGTGGTGGTGGTCAAGGCGGAGGCCGTACGCCGGCTCGCGCCGCGCGACCTGGACGCCGCGCTGGGCCAGGCCGCCGACATCGAGGCCGTCGGCCGGCAGGCCCTCACCGAGATCCGGGAGGCCGTCACCGGCTACCGCGAGGGCAGCCTGGCGACCGAGCTGGACCGCGCCCGCTCCCTGCTGGACGCCTCCGGCGTCGACTCCGTCGTCCGCCGGTCCGGTCCGCCGCTCCCCCCGCAGGCCGAGGCGCTGCTGGGCTGGGTGGTCCGCGAGGGCGTCACCAATGTGGTGCGGCACAGCGGGGCGCGCCGGTGCGAGATCGAGGTCCATCAGGAGGCCGGTCGGGTGCGCCTGGAGATCGTCGACGACGGGAACGGCGTAGGCTCCCGTTCCGCCGGTGAAGCCGTCCCTGGTGGGCGGGGAGGTACGGGCCTCAAGGGCCTGGCCGAGCGGCTGGCCTCGGCGGGCGGCTCGCTGGAGGCGGGCCCGGCCGGGCGCCGCGGCTTCCGGCTCGTGGCCGCGCTGCCGGTGGACGGCGACGGTGCCAACGGGCAGGACAGGGAAGGGGGTCCGATGGACGCCAAGGAGGTCCGGACCGCGTGATCAGGCTACTGCTGGCCGAGGACCAGGGCATGATGCGGGGCGCGCTGGCCCTGCTGCTCGGCCTGGAGCCGGATTTCGAGATCGTCGCGCAGGTGGGCGCGGGCGACGAGATCGTGCCCCGCGCCCTGGAGACACGCCCTGACGTGGCCCTCCTCGACATCGAACTCCCGGGCCGCAGCGGCCTGGACGCCGCCGCCGCGCTGCGCGAGGCGCTCCCGGCATGTCAGGTGCTGATCCTCACCACCTTCGGCCGCCCCGGCTATCTGCGCCGGGCGATGGAGGCGGGGGCCGCGGGCTTCCTGGTCAAGGACGGCCCGGTCGAGGAGCTGGCCGTCGCGGTCCGCCGGGTGCTCGCGGGCGAGCGGGTCATCGACCCGGGCCTGGCCGCCGCGGCCCTGAGCGCGGGCCCCAACCCGCTGACGCCACGCGAACGGGACGTGCTGTCGGCGGCGGTGGACGGGGCGACCGTCGCCGACATCGCCGCCAAGGTCCACCTCTCCCCCGCCACCGTCCGCAACTACCTCTCCTCGGCCATCGGCAAGACGCAGACCCGCAACCGCATGGAGGCGGTGCGGGCGGCGCGCCAGAACGGCTGGCTGTGAGAGCGGGCTCCGGTGTCCGCCGAAGCCCGCCGTGGGCCGCCCGCCCGACGTCACCTCCCGGGCGTCTTCGCCTTCGCCCGCGCTTTCGTCCCGATCACGTCCTCCTGCCGCATGGCGGGCCCGAGCCGCGTCCGCTTCCCCGTGGCGTCGTAGAGGTCGATGAAATCGTCCGGTACCCCGGCGGCCGGGCGCTCGCTGACGATCCAGCGGACGTCGGTGCCCTTCACCCGGAGCAGCTTCGGCTCGTCGGTCGAACCGCCCTTCCAGTGGATCACCACGCGCTCCACGTCCGGCGCCAGCCACGCCATCCCCACCGGGGCGGCCTCGGCACCCTGGTGCTGGTACGAGCCGCCCAGCAGCGTCTCCCCCTTGCCGGGCTTCGGCGACACCCAGTCCGCCATCGTCCGCGGCTTCCCCCCGCCCTCGGTCACCCGGGTGGAGAACCAGGTCACGCCGATGCGCAGGGTCTTCGGGTACTTCCCCTCCCACGTGTCGTTGAGTATCGGGTAGGCGTCCCCCCGGCGCGTCGCCAGATCGTACTGGCGGCGGGCCTCCTCCTTCGTCCGCGCGGGCCCGTAGACGGTGACCGAGACCTGCCACCGCTTCCCGTGGGCCGTCCCCTTGGCCACGACGGTCGTGACCGGGTCCAGCGGGGCGGGCGCCGACGCCGGGGCGGCCGCGGCGGACGCCGTCCCTCCCCGGCCGGACTCGCCGAACTGCCCGAGGCCCACTCCTCCGGCCACCAGCACGGCCGTGACCGCCAGCGCGGTGGCTCCCACCCGGCGGCGGGCCCTGCGCCGGCGGCCGGCGCGGACCACGTCCGGGTAGGGCGCGGGGCCGATGGTCACCTCGTCCGCGATCGTGCCCAGCCGGTCGGCCAATTCGCCCCCTTCACGGTCCGGGTCCCCCGCGTACTCGGGCTCCGCGTACCACGACTCCCTGTTCATCGCACCTCCCCGTGACCCGCGGTCACGTCTTCGCGCGCCAGCGCCGCCCGCAGCTTCGCCAGCCCCTTCGCCGCCTGGCTCTTGACCGTTCCGACCGAGCAGCCCATGGCGACCGCCACCTGTGACTCGCTGAGGTCCTCCCAGTACCGCAACACCACGGCCTGACGCTGCCTGGGCGGGAGCTGCGCCAGGGCGTGGCGCAGCATCTCCCGGTCGTCGGCCAGGGAGATCCGGTCCCGGTCGGGCGTCTGCGAGCCGTCGGCGTGGTCCTGGGAGAGGGTCAGCAGCTCCTTCAGCTTTCTGCGGTGGCGCCGCGCGTGCTCGTTGACCAGCACGCGACGCACATAGGCGTCCGGCTCGTCCGCGGCGCGGACCCGCCGCCATGCGACATAGACCCGGACCAGGGCCGACTGGACCAGGTCCTCGGCCGTGTGCTGCTCGCCGCACAGCAGATACGCCGTGCGCAGCAGCCGAGGCCAGCGCGCGGCGACGAACTCCCGGAACTCCTCGTCCCGGTCCGCCGTCGTGTCCCCCATGGGCACCTCCTTCGCCTTACGGAGTCCACGAAGGCGGCGAACCGTTGCCCGGCCGCGGAGGAATTCTCAGGGGCGGCGGTGCGGGAGGGCCACGGCCATCAGCACCACGGCGGCCGCGATGATGCACGAGGCCACGGTGAACGCGTGGCCGTACCCGGCCGCCAGCGCCACCGGCCCCGGCCCGTCGCCGGTGCCGCCGCTGCCGTCCCCGGCACCGCCCCCGGCTCCGGTCGCGGTCGTGGCAGCCGTCGCCGTCGCCGAGATGCGGTCGGCGGCGACCGCGGTCAGGACCGCCAGGCCGAGCGCGCCGCCGATCTGGCGGCTGGTGTTGACCAGGCCCGCCACCAGTCCGGCCTCGGACGGCGCGGCGCGCGAGGTGGCGGCGGTGGCCAGCGGGGTCATCATCAGGCCGGAGCCGAGCGACATGACGATCGCGGGGCCCAGGACGGTGCCGAGGAAGGTGCCGTCGGCGTCCATCCGACTCTGCCAGGCGTAGCCGACGACGGCCATGGTCCCGCCGGCCATCGCCAGCGTCTTGCCGCTGACCACGCCCATCAGCCGGGGCGCGAGCTTGGAGCCGAGGATGATGGACAGGGTGTGCGGGAGGAAGGCCAGCCCGGCCTGGACGGGGCTGAAGTGCAGCACGTTCTGCAGGTAGAGGGACATGAAGTACCACATGGCGAACATGCCGCCGCCGCACACCAGCATCACCGCGTTGGCCGCCGAGACCGCCCTGACGCGGAACAGACCGAGCGGCATGAGCGGCTCCCGGGTGCGCGCCTCCACGGCGACGAAGGCGACGAGCAGCGCGCACCCGCCGAGCAGCGGTACGAGCGAGGCGGCGGCGCCCCAGCCGTGCTGCTCGGTCCCCACGATGCCGTACGCGAGGGAGGCGACCCCCGTCGTGACGAGGACCGCCCCCGGTACGTCGAGCCGGCGGCCGGCCGCCGCCCGGCTCTCGACCAGCCACCAGCCCGCTGCGACCAGGACCAGCGCGCCCACGGGCACGTTGACCAGCAGCACCCAGCGCCAGGAGAGGTAGTCGGTGAGCAGCCCGCCGACCAGCCCGCCCGCGGCGCCGCCGCCCGCGCCGACCGCCGTCCAGGTGCCGATCGCCCGGGTGCGCGCCGCGCCGCCCGGGAAGGAGGTGGTGAGGATGGTGAGGGTGGCCGGGGAGAGCACGGCCGCGCCCAGGCCCTGGGCGGCGCGGGCGGCGATCAGCTGCCAGGGCTGCTGGGCGAGCCCGCCCGCGAGGCTGGCCGCGGTGAACAGGCCGAGGCCCACGAGGAAGGCCCGCTTGCGGCCGAAGAGGTCGGCGGCCCGCCCGCCGAGCAGCAGGAACCCGGCGAAGGTGAGCGCGTAGGCGTTGACCACCCACTGGAGCGCGGTCTCGCCGAGCCCCAGGTCCGTACGCATGGACGGCAGCGCGACATTGACCACCGAGACGTCCAGGACCACCAGGAACTGTCCCGCGCACGCCACCAGCATCACCGCCCAGGCCGGTGGGGTGACGCGGGGGGCGGCGGATGAGTGGTCCGTGGCGGAGGGGGTGTGGGCGGACATGGCCGTGATGCTGGCATCGAGCGAGGCGAGGTGCATCGTATTTTTGTCGTACCTAAGGGGGGTGTTGGGCGTAGAGCTCGCGTAGGAGGCGCACACGCATGTGCGCAAGCCGGGGCGCGCGCTCGCGCTACGCCGGGGGCGCCGGGTGAAGCGCCGGAGGGACTGATCATGTCGGTGACGCCGGGGATCGGCCCATGGGCCAAGGCCGAGCCCGGCTCCGCGCACCACCGCCCGGTACCGCCACCCGATACCGCCACCCCCGCTGCCCCGCCGCCGCGCCGTACGGCACGATGGCCGGGTGACCCAGCCTGCTGCCTCCGCCCCCGCCGGCGCTCCCACCGAGACCCCCGACGCCCGTACGCCCGACGCCCGTACGCTGGCCGCGTTCGAGGCCGCGAAGGGCTTCATGCCCGTGGACGAGGGCCTCGCCCTGTACGCCGCCGCGGCGGACGCGGCCGCCGCGCTGCGGCTGCCGCTCCTGGAGGTCGGCACGTACTGCGGCCGCTCCACGATCCTGCTGGCCGCCGCCGCCCGCGCGGCGGGCACGGTCGCGGTCACCGTCGACCACCACCGCGGCTCCGAGGAGCAGCAGCCCGGCTGGGAGTACCACGACCCGGAGGTCGTCGACCCGGAGGTCGGCCGGATGGACACCCTGCCGACCTTCCGCCGCACCCTCCACGCCGCGGGTCTCGAGGACCATGTGATCGCCGTCGTCGGCCGGTCCCCGCAGGTCGCGGGCGTGTGGGGCAAGCAGGTCGGGCTGGTGTTCATCGACGGCGGCCACACCGACGAGCACGCGAGCGCGGACTACGAGGGCTGGGCCCCGCACCTGGCCCCCGGCGGGCTGCTGGTGATCCACGACGTGTTCCCCGACCCGGCCGACGGCGGCCAGGCCCCGTACCGGGTCTACCGCCGCGCCCTCACCTCGGGCGCCTTCACGGAGGTCTCCGCGACCGGCTCGCTGCGCGTGCTGCGCCGCACGGAGTCAGCCGCGTCCGGCTGACCCCACCAGCCTGACCCTGCCCGGCTGCCCCTCTCCTGCCGCCCCTGCCCGCCTGCCCCTGCCCGGCCGCCCCTGCCCGGCTGACCTGCCCCCGGCTGCCCCCGTTCGACCGCCCTGGCCGACCCGCCCGCGCCCGCCGGTCCCGCACGGCTACCATCGCCCGAGTGTCGAACGGAAGCTTTCCTCCCAGCCCGGGCCGCCGTGGCGGCACCCTCGCGGTGGTGCTGACCGCGCTGGTGCCCGCCTGTCTCGCCGGGTGGCTGATATGGGATTCCATGGGCGACCCCGAGAACGGCGACGCCGGCTCCCGGCCGACCGCCGACAGCACCTCGATCGCCCCGCCCCACAGCGGCGGGCCGCCGGGCACGGCGACGAAACGTCCGAAGGACGACGCCGCCCGGCCGCTCGCCGGCAAGGTCGTGGTCATCGATCCCGGCCACAATCCGACCAACCGCGACCACCCCTCCCGGATCGCCCGCAGCGTCGACATCGGCACGGCGACGAAGGAGTGCGACACCACGGGCACGGCCACCAACTCCGGCTATGCCGAGGCGTCCTTCACCCTGGACGTCTCGCGCCGCGTGCGCGCCCTGCTCCAGGCCCGGGGCGCGAAGGTCGTCCTCACCCAGGACGGCGACCGGGCGTACGGGCCCTGCGTGGACGAGCGGGCGGAGATCGGCAACGAGGCGCACGCCGACGCCGCCGTCTCGGTCCACGCGGACGGGGCGGCCGCCGGGCAGCGCGGTTTCCATGTGATCCTGCCGGCCTCCGTGCGCGGGGGCGGGGCCGACACCTCCGGGATCACCGGGCCTTCCCGCCGTCTCGGCGAGCGGCTGGTGAGGGAGTTCCGCGCGGCGACCGGCAGCGAGCCCGCCAACTACATGGGCGACGGCACCGGTCTGAAGGTGCGCGACGACCTGGGCGGACTCAACCTCTCCACCGTTCCCAAGGTGTTCATCGAGTGCGGCAACATGCGTGACCCGAAGGACGCGGCACAACTGACCGACGCGGCGTGGCGGGAGCGCGCCGCCCGGGGGATCACCCAGGGCATTACGGACTTCTTGAACGGATAGCGCAACAACTCCCGAACGGCAGGTCACGACCGGGACACCGATCGGGCACCCCTGCTCACCGGCGATAGATTCACCCGTACGATGGGGCACCACCCCCGACGCCTTCGCGCCCCGCGCCCGGCGACTGCCGTCCCGTAAAGACGAAACCGACAAAGGACTTCTACGTTGAACATCCGCTCCCTCACTCGAGGCGACGGCGTGGTGATCGGAGCAGCGGTGTTGCTGTTCATCGCCTCGTTCCTCGACTTCTACACGGTCGACTGCAATGGCCCGTGCTACGGCGACAACGGCACCAACGCCTGGGAGTCCGAGATCTTCCCGGTGCTGCCGTCGATCTTCCTGGCCGGTGTGATCGCCGCCGCCCTCATCGTCTCCGCGCGCTTCCAGCCCCAGGGCCGCAACCTGTTCGGGCTCGCGCTCGACCAGTGGGGCACGGCCCTCGCGGTGTTCGCGGCGTGGACCTCGCTGTGGACGATCATCGGCGGCCCCAAGCAACTCGACTCGGGCGTCGGCCAGATCCTCGGCCTGATCGCCACCCTCGCGCTGGCCGCCGGCGCCCTGCTCACCCAGCGGGTCCCGGCCCTGAAGGCCCCGCTGATGAACGCGGCCGGCCCGGTCCCGTCCCCGTACGGCGCCCCCGCCCCGCAGCCCGGCTACGGCTACCCGGGCCCGGGTGCCGCGCAGCCCGGTCCCGCCCCGTTCGGCGCGCAGCCGGGCCAGCCGACCCAGCCGTTCGGCGCCCAGCCGGGCCAGAGCCAGCCGACCCCGCCCCCGGCGTCGGGCGGCTCGGACTTCGCCCCGTTCTGGTTCGCGGTGCCGGTGGCCCGCCCCCTGTACGCGGAGGACGGCTCGTCGTCGACCATCGCCGAGCTGGCCCCCGGCACCTGGTACCTCGCGGTGGAGCAGCGCGGTCAGGCGCTGGTCGCCCAGACGCAGGACGGCCGCCGCGGCGTGCTCCAGGACACCACGGGGATCCAGCGCGGCTGACCCTCCCGGGCGACGGCCCCCCGACCGGTCTACCGGGCGGGGGGCCGTTGCCATTCCCGGACCGGGCCCGTACAGTCCGAGCGTCCAGATGGCCTGACGCACCGTCATACGGGATGGAAGGGGTGCCATGCGGCTCGGACTGGCGCTCGGCTACTGGGGCCGCGGCCCCGACCCCCGCCATCTGGAACTGGCCCGGCAGGCCGAGCGGTTCGGCTATCACTCAGTGTGGACGGCCGAGTCCTGGGGGTCGGACGCCTTCACCCCGCTCACCTGGATCGCCGCCCACACCACCCGCGTCAGGCTGGGCACGGCCGTCGCGCAGATGGCCGCCCGCACCCCCACCGCGACCGCGATGCACGCCCTCACCCTCGACCACCTCTCCGGCGGCCGGATGATGCTGGGCCTCGGGCTGTCCGGCCCGCAGGTCGTCGAGGGCTGGTACGGGCGCCCGTTCCCGAAGAGCCCGCTGACCGCCACCCGCGAGTACGTGGAGGTCATCCGGCAGGTGCTGCGCCGGGAGGCCCCGGTGCGGCTGGACGGGCGCTTCCACGCGCACCCGTACGCCGGGCCGGACGCCACCGGCCTCGGCAAGCCGCTCAAGCCGATCGTCCACCCGCTCCGTGGCGACCTGCCCCTGCTGCTGGGCGCCGAGGGCCCCAGGAACATCGCGCAGACCGTGCGGATCGCCGACGGCTGGCTGCCGCTGTACTGGTCACCGCTGCGCACCGAGCTGTTCGAGGCGGCGCTCGCCGAGGCGGCCAAGGGGTTCTTGGTGGCGCCCATGGCGCAGGCCCGGGTCTGCGCGGACGTCGCGGAGGGGCTGCTGCCGGTGAAGGCGATGCTCGGCTTCTACATCGGCGGCATGGGCCACGCGGCCCGTAACTTCCACGCGGATCTGATGGCGCGCATGGGCTACGAGGCGGAGGCGCGGCGGATCCAGGAGCTGTTCCTCGCGGGCCGCCGCGAGGAGGCCATCCAGGCGGTCCCGGACGCCTTCGCGGACGAGATCTCGCTGGTCGGGCCGCGCGAGCGGATCGCGGAGCGGCTGGAGCTGTGGCGCGCGGGCCCGGTGACCGACCTGCTGGTGACCGCCCCCGACCCGCACACCCTGCGGGTCCTGGCCGAGCTCAACACCTGACGGGCCGTTCGATTGGGCTTCGCTCGCGCGGCCGCGGTCGGCTTCTCCGCGTTTGGCTCACTCCGCCGCGTTTGGCTTCGGGTGAGCGGGCAACCCGCCTGGCATGTCCCGAAGTTATCGCTACGGAAGCAATGAGGCGGCCCGGGTGGTGGCGATCGCGGCGGACGTGACCGCGGTCATCCTCGGGCTGTGGATCCTCTTCTCGCTCCTCGACGCCAACCGCGCGAACGACCTGGTGTCCTTCGTGCACGACGCCGCCCGGTGGCTGGCGAGCTGGTCGCACGACCTGTTCACCATGGACACCGACTGGCTGCGGACCGTGCTGAACTACGGTCTGCCCGCGCTCGTCTACCTGATCATCGGCCATGCGCTGGCCGCGCGCATCCGGCGCATCTAGGGTCTGTCGTCAAAGGGGGCGCCCGGCCGCGAGCGGCGTCTGGCGCAGGGGGCACCTCCCAGCGGTAGCTGGGGGAACATCGCAAGGCGGAGCATCGCCCTCGTACTGGGCGTACTTGGGCGATGCGACAACGCGGCGAGGTGCCGTGCCAGGCGTCGGGAGCAGGGCGCCCCCTTTGACGACAGGCCCTAGCACCAGCCGGGCGGCTACCCGCAGCAGTCCGAGTCCAGCCCGCGCGGCAGCCGCTCCCCGCCGAAGACCGCCGTGGTGGCCTCGTCCCCGCCGAGCGCGGCCACCGCCAGCAGCAGCGAGCCCGCGGTCCAGGTCGTGCGCTCCTCGGGCCAGATGGCGTCGTCCTCGAAGACGTACCCGGTCCAGTACATCCCGTCCTCCGCGCGCAGCGGGGGCTGGATCCACCGCAGTATGTCCACCGCCCGGTCCGACTCCCCCATCACCCACAGCGCGAGCGCCAGTTCGCAGCTCTCGCCGCCGGTGATCCAGGGGTTGGTGGACAGGCAGCGCACGCCCAGGCCGGGGACGACGAAGCGGTCCCAGCCCTCCTCGACCCGCTCCTTGGCGGCGGCGCCGGTGAGCGCCCCGCCGAGGATCGGGTAGTACCAGTCCATCGAGTAGTGGTCCTTGTTGAGGAACCGCTCGGGGTGGCGGCGTATCGCGTGCCCCAGCAGCCCGGCCGACAGCTCCCAGTCCGGCTGGGGCTCCTCCCGGTGCTCCGCGATGGCCAGGGCGCAGCGCAGCGCCTGGTAGACCGAGGAGGAGCCGGTGAGCAGCGCTTCGGTGGCCGCGGTGCCGTCGGCCTCGCGCCGCCAGCCGATCTGCCCGCCGGGCTGCTGGAGACCGAGGACGAACTCGACGGCGGCGAAGACGGTCGGCCACACGCGGTCCAGGAAGGCGTCGTCGCCGGTGGACAGGTAGTGGTGCCAGGCGCCGACGGCGACGTACGCGCAGAAGTTGGACTCCCGGGCGGGGTCGGCGGGGTGCGCGGTGTCCACCCCGGCGGCCGTGTCGGAGTAGGCGGCGCACCAGGAGCCGTCGGGGTTCTGGTGGCGGGCCAGCCAGTCGTACGCGGCCTCGGCGCGCTCCCGCTCGCCCGCCGCGTCCAGGGCCATCGCGGCCTCGATGTGGTCCCAGGGGTCGAGGTGGTGGCCGCGGAACCACGGGATGGCGCCGTCGTCGCGCTGGACGGCGGTGATGCCCGCGACGGTCCGCGCGGCCTCTTCCGCCGTCAGCACGCCGGGCAGGACGAGGCGTTCGGTGCGGCCGGGCCCGGGGCCGAAGGCCATCACGCCTCCCCCTGGGCGGGGGTGTGCGGCTTGGTCGCGTAGGCCACGAAGCTCTTGCCGACGAGCGGGTTCAGGGCCCGCTCGGCGAGCCGGGTGGCCAGGGGCTTCTTCATGATGTCCCACACCAGGAGCTTGTGGTACGCGCGCACGGGCAGGGCCTTGTCGTTGTCCACGCCGAAGGCGCACTTGAGCCACCAGTAGGGGCTGTGCAGCGCGTGGGCGTGGTGGGTGCCGTAGGGGCGCAGTCCGGCCTCGCGCATCTTGGCCAGGAGTTCGTCGGCGCGGTAGATGCGGATGTGGCCGCCCTCGACCTCGTGGTACGCGTCGGACAGCGCCCAGCAGACCTTCTCCGGCCCGTAGCGGGGGACGGTGACGGCGATCCGGCCGCCGGGCCGCAGCACCCGCACCATCTCGGCCAGCACGCCCTTGTCGTCGGGGATGTGCTCCATCACCTCGGAGATGATGACGACGTCGAAGCTGTCGTCGGGGAAGGGCAGGGCCAGCGCGTCGCCCTCCATGGCGGTGGCGGTGGCGCCCGCGGGGGCCTCGCCGGCCTCCTTCATGGCGGCGAACCACTTGGCGACTTCGCGGATCTCCTCGCCGTTGCGGTCCAGGGCGACGACCCGAGCGCCGCGCCGGTAACACTCGAAGGCGTGCCGGCCGGCGCCGCAGCCCAGGTCGAGGACGCGATCGCCGGGGGCGAGCGGGAAGCGGGAGAAATCGACGGTCAGCACGGTGATCTGCCTTCTGATCAGGGGCTTGGGGGCGGGGCTTCAGACGGGGCGGCGGGTGGTGCCGCGGGCGGCACCGCGTGCGGCGGGCCGGGCCCGGAGGGGGCCGGCCCCGGCCGCGATGGCCTCCCGGTACCGCTCGACCGTGCCGATCGCGGCCCGCTCCCAGGTGAAGCGCGCCAGGACCCGCTCGCGGCCCGCCGCGCCCAGCTTCCGGCGCAGCTCCGCGTCGCCCAGGAGCCGGGTGAGCGCGGCGGCGAGCGCGCCCGGGTCGCCGGGCGGCACCGCGAGGCAGGTCTCGCCGTCGGGCCCGGCGACCTCGGGGATCGCGCCGCCGGTGGTGGCGACCAGCGGGGTGCCGGTGGCCATGGCCTCGGCGGCGGGGAGCGAGAACCCCTCGTACAGGGAGGGCACACAGGCGATCTGCGCCCCGCGCACCAGGTCGACGAGTTCGGCGTCGCTGATGCCCTTGACGAAGTCGACGGCGCCCTCGACCCCGTACCGGGCCATGGCCTCGGCCACCGGCCCGGTCCCGGGACGCTTGCCGACGACGACCAGGTGGGCGTCCGGGTTCTCGGTCCGGACCTTCGCGAGCGCCTCCACGAGGTGGACCAGCCCCTTGAGGGGGACGTCCGCGCTGGAGGTGGTGACGATCCGGCCGGGCACCTCGGGCACGGCGGGGTCGGGGGAGAACAGCCGGGTGTCGGCGCCTATGTGCACGACGTGGACCCGGCTCGGGCGCACCCCGAGGTGGTCGACGATCTCCCGGCGGGAGGAGCCGGAGACGGTGAGTACGGAGGGCAGCCGGCGGGCCACCCGCTTCTGCATCCGGGTGAAGCCGTACCAGCGGCGCAGCGAGGCGCGGCGCTTCCAGTCGGGCGCGGCGTCCAACTCCAGCCGCCGGTCCACGGTGATGGGGTGGTGGATGGTGGTGACCAGCGGGAAGCCGACGCGGTCCAGGCCCAGCAGGCCGTAGCCGAGGGTCTGGTTGTCGTGGACGACGTCGAACTGGCCGCGGCGGGCGGCCAGATGGCGGCGGGCGCGCAGGCTGAAGGTCAGCGGCTCGGGGAAGCCGCCGGTCCACATGGTGGCGACCTCCAGGGCGTCGATCCAGTCGCGGTATTCCTCGCGGCGGGGCGTGCGGAAGGGGTCGGGCTGCCGGTAGAGGTCGAGGCTGGGCAGCTCGGTGAGGGTGACGCCCTCCTGCTCGTCGAGGACCGGGTACGGCTGGGCGCCGATGACCTCGACGGTGTGGCCGAGCCGGGCGAGTTCGCGGGAGAGGTGGCGTACGTAGACGCCCTGGCCACCGCAGAAAGGATTCCCCTTGTAGGTGAGCAGCGCGATCCGCAGCGGTCGGTCCGGATCCCCGCGGACGCCCGGGTCGGTATCCCCGTCGGTGGCCTTGTCGGTATCCCCGTCGGTGACCTCGCCGGTAGCCCCGTCGGTGACCTTGTCGGTATCCCCTTCGACTTCGACGGCGGCTGGAGGCGTGTCGGGAAGCGGTCCGGTCCCGGTCTCCTGCGCGGCCTCAGCGGTCACTCGCGCCCCCTCCTAGGTGCAGCTCTGCGGGAGCGTAACCGCTCGCGTTTCTCTAGAACAAGTTTCACTATCGGATCGCCCGAGAAGTCTCGAAGATACCTGGTCAGCGCACCGGCCCCGGCGCCGGGACGGGTGATCCGTACCACTTGACCGCAGGTCGGGGCATTCGGGCGGAGCGGGGGCGGTCGCGTCGATACTCGCCAGTAGACCTTTACCTGTCTCAACTGGGCAAACGCCGGTGTGGACGGCGGGCCGCCGCGCTAACCTAGAACGAGTTTCAGTGACCCGTCGGCGCTTTCCGCCCCGGCACGCGCGGTCGGCCGGCCGCCGGCGGATCACACATGTACCGCACCGAAGTGAGACAGATGACCGCAGAAGCCAAGCCTGCCTCCCTGCAGCTGACCGAGCGGCAGGAGGCGCGCCGCCGGCGGATCCTGCACGCCAGCGCCCGGCTGGCCAGCCGTGGCGGCTTCGACGCGGTGCAGATGCGCGAGGTCGCCGAGAACTCGGGCGTGGCCCTCGGCACGCTCTACCGCTACTTCCCCTCCAAGGTGCATCTGCTGGTGGCCACCATGCAGGACCAGCTCCAGCACATGCACGAGACGCTGCGCAAGCAGCCGCCGGCCGACGAGCAGCCGGCCGCCCGGGTCGCCCACACCCTCATGCGCGCCTTCCGGGCGCTCCAGCGCGAGCCCCATCTCGCGGACGCGATGGTCCGGGCCCTGACCTTCGCGGACCGCTCGGTGAGCCCGGAGGTGGACACCGTCTCCCGGCTCACCACCGCGATCATCCTCGACGCGATGGGGCTGGACGGGCCGCCGACGCCGGAGCAGCTCTCCGCCGTGCGCGTCATCGAGCACACCTGGCACTCGGCGCTCATCACCTGGCTGTCGGGGCGGGCCTCCATCGCCCAGGTGAAGATCGACATCGAGACGGTCTGCCGCCTCATCGACCTCACCGCGCCGCGCCGGCCGTGAGCGTCGCGCCGGCCGGGGGTGAGGGCCGGGGGCCGGGGGGTGAGGGTCGGGGGCCGGGGGCCGGTGCGGCGCGTCCGGGGCGCAGGAGGCGCGCGCCGGGGCGGACACGGGCGAACGAGCTGTTGCATGCGCCGGTGCGCCCCCCGTTGGCTCAATATGCGCGTTCATGACAGGGGCAACCCCGGTAGGCATCAACGACGCCCGGGACCGGGCGAACCGCACGGGTTGGAGGGACCGTACGTGATCCGCGTACTTCTGGTGCACGACTCCTGCTTGTTGAGATCGGCGTTGGCGGCACTGATCGAAGCCGAACCGGACATGGAGGTGACGACCACATCATGGTGTGACGCGCGGGGCCGAGTCCGCGCGACACGACCGCACGTATGCGTGGTGGACACGGACTGTCCGGGCTCCGGGAGAGCCACGAGAAGAGGGGAGTTAGGGAGGATATCCAGCGAGATATCGGGCAAGGACGGCCGGTGCGAGCTGCTGGTGCTGGCGGACGCGGAGCGGCCGGGCCCGCTGCGCCGCGCCCACGAGGCGCGGGCGCTCGGCTACATCGACCGGAACGCCCCGCCGGCCCGGCTGCTGGACGGCATCCGGCGCGTCGCGAACAAGGAGCGGTTCATCGACGACTCATTGGGCTATGGCTTTCTCCAGGCGGCCCGGATGCCGCTGACGGAGCGTGAACTGAGCGTGCTCTCACTCGCCGCCGAAGGCGCCTCGATCCCCGAGATCGCCCGCAGCCTGCATCTGTCCAACGGCACCATACGCAACTACATGGCCGCGATCACCCGTAAGACCGGGGCGCGCAACCGCGTGGACGCCATCCGTATCTCCCAGGGCGAGGGCTGGGTCTGAGGGCCCGGCGTCCGACCAGTTCCCCGCGAGATCGCGGTAGAGCGCCGAACTCTCCAACAGCTCGGCGTGACGGCCGCAGACCGTGTGCCGCCCGTCCATGACCAGCACGCGCTCGGCGCGCCGCGCCGAGCTGACGCGATGGGCGATCACGATCAGCGTGGTCCCGGGGCGCCGCGCGAAGGCCCGCTCCGCGCGGGCCTCGGCGGCCGGGTCGAGATGGCAGGTGGCCTCGTCGAGCAGCACGACGGGGGCGGGCGAGAGATAGGCGCGGGTGAGCGCGATCAACTGGCGCTCACCGGCGGACAGGGCGGCCGGGTCGACCTCGGCGTACGGCCCGCCGACCCGGGCCAGCAGCGCGTCGAGCCCCATGGCCTCGGCCGCCGCCGCCAGCTCGGCGTCCGTGGGGACCGGGGCCGGGCCCGCGTCCGTCCCCCCGCCCCTCACCGGGCACAGATAGCGGAGGTTGTCGGCGAGCGTGCCGGAGAAGACGTACGCCTCCTGGGGGATCAGCACCCGGGAGGCGGCCCGGGTCCCGGCCCGCGACGCGGCCTGCGACGCGGAGCCCGGCCCCCGTACGGGCTCCCCGCACACCCGGATCTCGCCCGAACGCGGCTCGAGCAGCCCCGCGATCAGCCCCGCCAGCGTGGACTTGCCGATCCCGCTCGGCCCGACCACGGCCAGATGCCCGCCGGCCGGGACGTCCAGGTCCAGGCCCTCGACGACGGGCGCGGCCCGGTCGCCGTACGCGAAGGTGACCGCGCGCAGTTCGACGGCGAGCGGAACGCCCCCCGCCGCGGCGCGGGGCGCCGTCCCGCGCGCCGGAGCATGCCCCGGCGCCGCCCCGCCCGGCGCCGGGCCCGCCGTAGCGGGAGCCCCGGCCTCCGCCCCCGCGTCCGCCCCGGCGTCCCGCGTCGGGGGGCCGATGAGGCGGCGTACGACGACCGCGAGGCGCGAGCCGCCCGTGCCGAGGGCCTGCATCAGGCTCTGGAGGGCGGGCAGCAGCGACTGCTGGAGGTAGGCCAGCGCGCCCACCAGCGCGCCCGTCGTGACCCCCCGCCCGAGCAGCCACGGGGCGGACACCAGCAGCAGCACGACGGGCAGCCGGCCGCCGAGCCCGGTGGCGAGCACGCGGACCACGCCCCAGCGGGCCAGGGAGCGTGCCGCCTGGTACTCGGCGTCGATCCGCTCGGCCGCGTCCGCCCCGACCGGCTCCTCCGCCCCGGCCGCGGTGATGTCCCGCAACCCGGAGGCGACGGCGCCCAGCGTTTCCGCGATGCGCTCGTCGGCCTCCAGGAACGCCTCCTGGCGGCGGGCCATCGGGCGCAGCGTCGCCAGGAACAGCGCCAGTCCGAGGAGGAGCGGGGGGAGGACGACGAGCAGCAGGACCGGGGCGAGCGAGAAGAGTCCGACCAGGGCGCCGGCCGCGACGAACACGAACGAGCGGGAGACCATGACCAGGCCCGCGAAGGTGTCGCGGGCGATCTCCACCTGGTGGGTGAGCCGGGACACCGCCGTCACGCCCCCGCCGCCACCGCCGGTGCCGTACGCGCCACCGCCACCGCCCGCGCCACCGCCACCGCCACCGCCACCGGCCCCACTGCCCGCGTCCCCGACGGCCCGCGCCACCACGCGCCGTACGAGCGCGTCGCGCAGGGGCTCGACGAGGTCGGCCATCGCGCGGTAGACGCGGCCGGTGCCGTACGCGCCGAGGGCCACCGCGAGCGCGGCGAGGCCCAGCCAGGCCAGCCCGGTGCCGCGCTGCCCCGCCAGGAATCCGTCGTCCAGCGCCCGGGCCAGCGCGTATCCGCCCAGGAACGTCTGCCCGGACTCCAGCACCGACCACACGGCGAGGCGCAGCAGCACACGGCGTCGCCCGCGCAGAAAGCGAATGCCCTGGGCATATGGCCCGGGCCTACCTCCGCGCGCCCCGGTGCGGCGGCCCTTTTGGGCCGGGCCGGTTTCAGCCACCTTGAACGCCCCCGTCCGTTTGCGCCTCCCGGGAAACCTCCGGCTCATCGGCCACCTCCGGCCCACTGGACATCTCCGGCCCACCGGCCACCTCCGGCCCACCGGACACCCGCGCCTCTCCGGATGCCTCCGGTACGTCCGGCGCGGCGAAAACCGCCCGGTACCCGGCCAGTTCCCACAGCTCGGCGTGGCTCCCCACCGCCCGTACGCGCCCGTCCTCCAGCCAGACCACCAGATCCGCGCGGGCCGCCGTCGCCGCGCGGTGGGCGACGATCACCCGGGTGCGGGGCCGGGCGCCGAGGAGGCGGCCGGACAGGGCCCGGGACACCCGCAGCTCGGTGACGGTGTCCAGGCTCGATGTGGCGTCGTCCAGGATCAGCAGCCGGCCGTCGTGGGCGAAGGCCCGGGCCAGGCCGAGGCGTTGGGTCTCGCCGCCCGACAGCGGTGCGTCCGCGCAGGGGGTGGCGTAGCCGTCGGGGAGCAGCCGTACGAAGTCGTCGGCGCAGGCCGCGCGCGCCGCCTCGGTGACCCGCCCGGGCAGCGGCGGGGCGGGGCCGAGCGCGATGGTCCCCCCGATCGTGCCGCCGAGCAGCGCCGGGCGTTCGAAGGCGTATCCGATGGCGCGGCGCAGCGCGTCGTGGCCGAGTTCGGGCAGCGGCACGTCGTCGAGCAGCACCTCGCCGCCGTCCGGGTCGGCGAGCCGCCCGGCGATCGCGGCCAGCGTCGACTTGCCGGAGCCGGAGCGGCCGACCACGGCGGCGCAGCTTCCGCCGGGCACCACCAGGTCCACGCCGCGCAGCACCGCGCGTCCGCCGCGCACCGCCTCGACGCCGCGCAGCTCCAGCGTCCCGTCCCCCGGCGGCAGCGGGCGCGTGCCGTACGCGGTGGCGGGCTCGGCGAGGACGGGGGCGAAGCGCAGGGCGGCGGTGCGGCTGCGCACCAGGCCGTTGAGGTGGCCGACCAGCATGCCGATGCCGGTGGCCAGCACGGCGTAGCGGGCGGCGGCGAGCAGGCCGCCGACGCTGAGCTGACCGGACGTCAGCCGCAGCCCCGCCACGGCGAGGACGGCGATCTGCAGGAGCGGGACGATCGCGGCCGCCCACGCGGCGGAGCGGCTCTGGACCTGCCACATGCGCCGTCCCTGGCGGCCGAGTTCGGGCAGTGGCGCGAGCACCCGCGTCCGCTCCCGGACGGCCGTTCCGGCCGCCGCGATGGTCCGCGCCCCGCCCAGCGCCTCGACGAGACGGCCCGCGATCTCGCCTTGGCTCTGCTGGTAGCGGGCGACGCTGTCGGTGGTGTCCCGGATGAAGGTGCGCAGCAGGACGGCGAGGAACGGCAGCCCGACCAGGAAGGCGAGGGCGAGCCACGGGTCGATGAGCGCCAGCGCGACCAGCCCGCCGACCGGGGTGACGACGGCGGCGAGCGCGGAGGCGAGCGCGGTGGGCGCGGCCCCGGCCTGCGCGGCGTTGCCCACGAGCCGGGTCACCAGGTCTCCGGGCGGGAGCCGCCGGCCCGCGCGCGGCCCGGCGGAGAGCGTGTGGCGCAGCAGGCGGCGGCGCAGCCAGGCGACACAGCGGGCGTTGGTGGTGCCGGTGAGCAGCGAGTCCAGCGCGTCCAGTACGACGAGCAGACAGGTGAGGCCGGCGCCGGCCAGCACCCAGCGTCGGGCCTCGGCGCCGTGGGGGGCGGCGAGCAGCAGGTCGAGGGCGTGGCCGAGGACGGCGGGGAGGGCGAGGCCGGCGGCGGCGGACGCGGTGGTGAGGCAGAACACGGCGGCCACGCGGCCGGCGCTGTGCCGCAACACCCCCCGCAACAGCCGGTCCCCCGCCCGGCCGGCGGCCTTCCCGGGCGCGGCGGGTGCCTCGGGCGCCTCGGCTGCGGTGGTGGCGCCGGGGGCCTCGGTGGCGTCGGTGGTGTCGGCGGCGTCGGTGGTGCTGGAAGGGGCCATGCGCGGCAGGTCCTCGACTCCTCGCGGGTGGGCTGGTTCGTCGGCCGCCCGGCCGGAGGCGGTCGGACCCGCGCCGGTCCGGAAGCCCGGCGCGGGACCGCGGCCCGGCGGGGCGGGCCCCGCCGGAGTGACGCCCGTGCGGGGACGCGGCCCCGGGCGGGTTTCCGCCGGGGCCGCGTCGCGCGGGACCGTCAGATCACAGGCACAGCAGCTGGCTGACCGCGCTGTTCTTGTCGCAGAGCAGCAGGCTCACGCTGCTCTCGCCGCCGCCACCGCCGCCGAAGCTCTCGGACTCCTCGGTCTCGAGCGTCTGGAGGTCGAGCAGAGTCATGTCTGTTCCTCTCTCTCAATTTCCCTGGGGATGGGTTTCCTTGATACGGCCCCCGTGCGTGGGAGCCGGTCCTTGGGGCCGCCGCAGGGGCGGCAGGAAGGGCAGGCCGACCGGTCCGTCGTGCGGCTGCCCGCAGGCCGCGCCGAGCGCGAGCAGACAGCCCGCGGTCCCGGTGGCCAGGTCCATGGAAAGGCGCATCATCTGCTCGCCGGGGAAGGCGAGGTGGCCCTCGTACGGCACGGCGTACCAGCCCAGGGCCTCGATCTGGGCGGCGAGCCGTTCGGGCGCGAGCCGCGGGGTGGTGGTGCGGCCGAGGTGCAGCACCATTCCGGCGCGTCCGTTGAACAGCCCCGGCTGGGCGTAGTAGCGCAGGGACGCCGCGGCCACGATGCCGGCGCGGGCCGCCTCGAAGTCCTCGTCGGCACGGTGGGCGAGCCAGCCGTCGAGGACCATCCCGATCCCGACGCTCCCCGCGCCCAGGTACGGCATGGTGCGGAAGCCCTCGTCGACGAGCAGGGCGCCGTGGCGGTCCGGGACGCAGCGGTCCAGGTCCTGGCGGAGCGCGGTGGCGGCGAGGTCGAGCAGCGCGGGGTCGCCGGAGTGTTCGTACAGCCGCAGGAAGAGCAGCGCCGGGCCGGTCGCGCCGTGCAGCAGCCCGGCCCGGTCGCCGGTCAGCCGGCGCCCGCCGGCGGCGTCCCCGCCCGGCCCGCCGCCGACAGCCCCGTCGAGTGCGTCCGCGAGCAGCCGCGCCGCCTCGTCGGCCCGCTCGCGCAGCCCGGCCTCGCCGGTCGCGCGGGCGAGGTGGTCGAGCGTCAGGCCGAGGCCGGCGAGTCCGCCGTGCAGGTCGGGGCCGAGCCGCTGCCACTTCTCGTCGAGGACCCGGGCGATGAGCTGCACCGCGCGGTCGGTGTGCCCGAGCCGCTCCAGGACGTACGCCACGCCCGCGAGCCCGTCGTAGAAGCCGAGCGGGGTGCCGCGCGGGGGCGGGGCGGTGTGCTTCAGCAGCCACTCCTCCCCCGCCTCGTACCGCCCCGCGCCGGTCAGGTCGAGCGCGTGGAGGACTCCTGCCGCCCCGTGCGCCACCCCGAGGCCGCCGCCGTCGGCGAACTGGCCGATGTCGCCGGGGAAGAGCCGGTCGTCGCGCTCGGGGGTGGCCGAGGAGCGGATGGCGCGGGCCATCGAGTCACGGCTGCGGGGCCAGTCGGCGGGGTCCACCGGCACGTACGACGCGCCGCCGCCCCTCACCACCCGGCCGCCACCCCTGGCCGCCGCGCCCGGGCCACCATGCGCGACCGCTCCCGCGCCCCCACCGCTCGCGACCGCTCCCGCGCCCCCACCAACCCGGACAGGCGATCCCTCGCCGCCGTGCTCCGCGCCCGCGATCACTTCCACCGCCTCGTCCAGGAAGGCCCGGTCGAGGGGGAACAGCGCGGCCGCCACCTCCGCCAGGTGCGCGGCCTTCCCGCGGTCCACCACCAGCAGCGTGGTCATCGGGACGAAGAGGGCGAGCCGCAGACACGCGAGGGCGTAGCGGTCCACCTCGAAGCCCCTGCGATCGGGCGGCGCGACGAAGCCGGGGTGGGCGATGGCCTGCCGCCGCCCCTCGCTGATGTGGGCGGCCGCCTCGAAGTCCAGCAGCATGACGGACGACTCGTCGGGGCTGACCATGATGTTGAACATGTGCAGGTCGTTGAAGACGACCCCGCGCCCGTGGACGGCCGCCACGGCCTCCTCGACCGCGCCGTGGATCCGCAGCGCCCAGCGGGTGTAGTCGGCGACGGCGGCCGG
Source organism: Streptomyces sparsogenes (assembly GCF_001704635.1). Taxonomy (GTDB): domain Bacteria; phylum Actinomycetota; class Actinomycetes; order Streptomycetales; family Streptomycetaceae; genus Streptomyces; species Streptomyces sparsogenes. The sequence goes on from NZ_MAXF01000020.1 coordinate 153,831, forward strand.
GTCCGGCTCGGCGGCCAGCAGCGGATGGCGCCTGGCGAAGAAGGAGTTGAGGGTGCGGCCCGCCACGTGGTCCATGACCAGGAAGCGGTGGTCGCCGAGGGTGAACCAGTCGCGTACCTCCGGCGCCACGCCCAGCCCCGACAGCCGCTCCAGCGCGGCCTTCTCCCGCTCCAGGCGGGTGACGGCGTCCGCCCCGTCGGAGGCGAGCCCCGCGTACGGGCGGGCCTCCTTGAGGACGACCTTCTCACCGCTGCGCGTGTCCGTCCCCACATACACCCCGCCGCCGTTGGAGAAGTGCAGCGCCTTCTCGATGCGGTACGGCAGGTCGGCGACCGTGGTGGCGTTGCGGGCGGCCAGCTGCGGCGCGAGGAAGTCGGGCAGCGTCACCCACTCGGGGATGTGGAAGGCCGGGTCGCGGCGGTCCGGGACGAGCTTGCCGGACGGGTCCTCGATGGCGGGCACGAGCGTGCCTCCGCCGGCCGTCTCATCGACGCAGTAGCGCTGTGCGAATCCGCCGTACCGCACATACAGCGGGCCGTCCTGCCAGCGCAGATCGGTCAGGATGTACGGGCCCGGCTCGCCCTCCAGCAGCTCGCCCAATTCCCGGAGAACGGTGTGGAGTTCCGCCTCGTCCGCCGGGTAGATGGTGGCGAACTTCCCGCTGGAGCCGCGTCCCGCGTATTTTGAGTTGCGCAGGTGAAGGGCGTGCGCGGTGGGCACGAATTTGAAGGGTATTTCCCGGGGCACGCAGTAGTCCCAGACCTTGGCGGCGGCCTTTTCCGCGTTGTCGAGGCAGGCCGAGACATGCACCTTCCAGCCCTGGGCGGGCCGGCCCGGCCGCGGAGTGCCGTCCGGCAGGACGGGGTTGACATGCAGCCAGTCCCCGGAGACGAAGGTCTTCCACCCTTCGGGGACGGCGCGCTGGGCGGCCTCGAAGAAGGCGTCGGAACTCGCCCCGGAGTTCGCGCCGGAGTTCGCGCCGGAACTCCCGTCGGCCCGGCGCCCCGCGGACAGTCGGTCGGGGGTCTCATAGAAATATCTGTCGGCTAGACAGAAGACCTCATACCTTTTGTCCATCGAGTCCCCCTCGGCGTGATGGGCTAGAGATTTCCACGCCACTACCGAGGGGAACAGTCACATCCGTCACGAAGAGACCGTGCAATACGCACGAGTAGGTTCGATGGACTGGCGTTTGGGATACGAGTTCGGAATCTTAGTTCGAAATACCAGTTCGAAACAGCCTATTCGAATTCGCGTGCGATGTGTAGGCCGGGGCCGGGCCGCACCGGCACTCCGTCATTCCTCCGGCGGGTACACCGGCTCGCCCCGGGAGCCGCCCTCCACGAGACGGATGGCGATGGCCTCGACCGGACAGCCCTCGGCCGCCGCCAGCACCGCCTCCGACGCGTCCGTCTCCGGGGCGACCGGGTGCGCCTGCCGTGTCGCGTCGAGCCGGAACCCGCCGGGCGCGGTGCTCGCGCACAGCCCCGAGCCGATGCACACGCCGCGGTCCACCTCGACGTACCAGCGGTCCCCCATCAGCCCTGCCCCCCGTCCCCACCCCGCTCGCCGTCCCCACCCCGCTCGCCGTCCCAGCCCTGCGGCAGGTGGATCATCTTGTGCTCCAGGTACGACGAGAAGCCCTCGGGCCCGAACTCCCGCCCCAGGCCCGAGTTCTTGTAGCCGCCGAACGGCCCGAGCATGTCGAGGCTGAAGGTGTTCACGGAGTAGGTGCCGGTGCGGATGCGGCGCGCGATCTCGATGCCGTGCGCCACGTCCGAGGTCCACACGCTGCCGGACAGGCCGTAGTCGGAGTCGTCGGCGATGCGCACCGCCTCCTCCTCGTCCCCGTACGGCAGCAGGCAGATGACCGGCCCGAAGATCTCCTCGCGGGCGATGCGCATGGCGTTGTCGACGTCACCGAACAGGGTCGGCTCGACGTACCAGCCCTTCTCCAGGGCCGCCGGACGCCCGCCGCCCGTCAGCACCTTGGCGCCCTCCCGCTGCCCGATGGCGATGTAGTCCAGCGACCGCCGCTGCTGGCGCCGCGCCACCAGCGGGCCGACCTGGGTCGCGGGGTCCAGCGGGTCGCCGACGACCAGGGCCGAGGCGGCGGCCGTGAGGCGCTCGGCGATCTCGTCGTAGTGGGCGCGCGGGGCCAGGATGCGGGTCTGGGCGACGCACGCCTGCCCGTTGTTCATCCACGCGTTCGGCACGATCCCGGCGACCGCCGCCTCCAGGTCGGCGTCCGGCAGGATCACGGCGGCCGACTTCCCGCCCAGTTCCAGGGTCACCCGGGTCAGATTGCGCGAGGCGACCTCCATGACCCGCTTGCCACCCGCCACCGAGCCGGTGAAGGACACCTTGTCCACGCCCGGGTGGCCGACCAGGTACTCGCTGACCTCGCGGTCCGCCGGGAGGATCGACAGCACCCCTTCCGGCAGCCCGGCCTCGGCCACGATCTCGGCCAGGACGTAGGAGTCCAGCGGGGTCTCCGGCGAGGGCTTGAGGATCACCGAGCAGCCGGCCAGCAGCGCGGGCGCCAGCTTCGCCGCCGCCGTGAACTGCGGGACGTTCCACGGCACCACGGCCGCCACCACCCCGACCGGCTCGCGCCGCACCAGCAGCGGCCCCAGGACGCCGGCCCGCCGCTCCTCGAAGACGAAGCCGCGCGCCACCGTGATCGCGGCGTCCCACACCATCAGCGCGCCGAGCGCCTGGCCCAGGACGCTCCAGGAGTACGGGGAGCCGTTCTGCGCGCTGATGAGCCTGGCGATCTCCTCGTGGCGGGCGGCGACGGCGTCCTTGACGCGGGTGACGACCGCGATCCGCTCCTCCAGCGACGCCCGAGCCCAGGGCCCCTCCTCGAAGGCGGTGCGCGCCGCCGCGACCGCCCGGTCCACGTCCGCGCGCGAGGCGTGCGGCACCCGTCCGATGACCGCCTCGGTGTGCGGCGAGACGACCTCGATCACCTCCGTGCCGGCCGGGTCGGCCGGCACGCCGCCGATGAAGAGCTGCCCGTGCTCGATGAGGTCGCTCATCGCCGTTGCCTCCCGCCGGGGTCCACCAACGTGGCGCCGCATTTCTGACGCCCCATCAGAACTGATACCAGTTCTAGTTATCGTGGGCAATGCTTGCGATGCTGGCGTTGCTCGCACACGACCCGGAGAAGGGACGGCCATGACGGGGGTAACGGATCACGGCGGCGGGGTGTGGAGCATTCCGGTCCCCATCCCGGACAACCCGCTCGGCCACACCCTCGTCCACCTCCTCGACACCGACCGCGGTCCGGTCCTCATCGACACCGGCTGGGACGACCCCACCGCCTGGCACACCCTCGCCGCCGGCCTGGCCGCCTGCGGCACCTCGGTGGCCGAGGTCCACGGCGTGCTCGTCACCCACCACCACCCCGACCACCACGGCCTGTCCGCCCGGGTCCGCGAGGCCTCCGGCGCGTGGATCGCCATGCACGCCGCCGACGCCGAGGTCGTACGCCGCACCCGCGAGGCCGAGCCCACCCGCTGGCTCGACTACCTCGCCGGGAAGCTCGCCGCCGCCGGAGCCCCCGAGGAGCATCTGGCCCCCCTGCGCGCGGCCCGCGCCGCGGGCCGCGCGGACGCCCTCCCCGGCACCCGCGCCGCCCAGCCCGACCGCCATATCGCGCCCGGCGAACTGCTCGACCTGGCCGGGCGCCGGCTGCGCGCCATCTGGACCCCCGGCCACACCCCCGGCCATGTCTGTCTGCACCTCGAAGAGGCCCACCCGGCGGCCGGCGAGGGCCTGCCCGGCCACGGCCGGCTCTTCTCCGGCGACCACCTGCTGCCCGGGATCAGCCCGCACATCGGCCTGTACGAGGACCCCGACGACGCGACCGTCACCGACCCCCTCGGCGACTACCTGGACTCCCTGGAGCGGGTGGCCGCCCTCGACCCGGCCGAGGTGCTCCCCGCCCACCAGCACGCCTTCACCGACGCCCCCCGCCGCGTACGGGAGCTGCTGCGCCACCACGAGGAGCGCCTGGCCGGGCTGCGCGGCCTGCTGCTGGCCGCCCCCCTGACGCCCTGGCAGCTCGCCGAGGCCATGGAGTGGAACCGCCCCTGGGCCGACATCCCCTACGGATCGCGGAACATCGCGGTCTCGGAGGCCGAGGCGCATCTGCGGCGCCTGGTGAAGCTGGGCCGGGCGGAGCCGGTGCCGGGCACGGATCCGGTGGCGTACCAGGCGAGGTGAATCCCCGCAAGGGGGTGGAGGCACCGCTGATCCACGGCTAGCCTTACCCCGCTCGGCCGGGCCGTACAGCGTCTCCGCACCGCGGGACCGAGCCGTGCCCTCCCCCACTGCCCTGCACTGTCATACCTAGTTCGTTCGAGCGCCACCCAGGAGCACGTGTGCCGATCTCCACCCCCGACTCCGGCCCGACCCCGCCCCCCGGCTGCCCCGCGCACTCCGCCGGGGGCCCGGCCCCGGTCGGCCCCGAGTCCCTGTACGGCCCCGAGTTCGCCGCGAACCCGTCCGCCGTCTACGCCCGGCTGCGCGCGTACGGGCCGGTCGCACCCGTGGAGATCTCCCCCGGCGTCCACGCCTCGCTGGTCACCAGCTACGCCACCGCCCTGGAGATCATGCGCAACACCGAGACCTTCCCCAGGGACCCGCGCCGCTGGGAAGCGCTCAACGACGGCACGGTCCCCATGGACAGCCCGGTCGTCCCGATGATGATGTACCGGCCCAACCCCATGTACACCGACGGCGAGGAGCACGAGCGGTACCGAGGCGCGGTCTCCGACACCCTCAACCGGCTGAACCCGCACGCCCTGCGCACCTACGTCGAGGAGAGCGCGGACCTGCTCATCGACCTCTTCGGCCCCGAGGGCCAGGCCGAACTGCTCAGCGAATACTGCGCCCGGCTGCCCCTGCTCGTCTTCAACCAGCTCTTCGGCTGCCCGCCCGAGCTGAGCGAGAAGCTGGTCAAGGGCATGGCCTCGCTCCTGGACGCCAGCGAGGACGCCGTGGAGGCCAACGCGGTCCTCGTCGAGACCCTCCTCGCACTGATCACCCTGAAGCGGACCGAACCCGGGGCGGACATCACCTCCTGGCTGCTGGCCCACCCCGCCCGGCTCAACGACGAGGAGATGATCAGTCAGCTCATCCTCCTCACGGGCGCCGGCGTCGAACCCGTGAAGAACCTGATCTGCAACGCGCTGCGGCTGCTGCTGTCCGACGACCGCTTCGGGGGTGATCTGTCGGGCGGCACCATGCCGGTGGACGAGGCGCTCGACGAGGCGCTGTGGACCGACCCGCCGATCGCCAACTACGCCACCCACTTCCCGGTCCGCGACGTCACCATCGGCGGGCACCGGGTGGCCAAGGGCAGCCCCGTCCTCATCAGCATGGCCGCCGCCAACAACGACCCGCAGCTGGTCTCCGACCGGCGCGGCAACCGCGCCCATCTGGCGTTCGGCGCGGGCCCGCACGCCTGCCCCGCGAAGGACCCCGCGCGGATCATCGCCTCCACCGCCGTCGAGAAGCTCCTGGACCGCGTCCCGGACATCGAGCTGACCGTCGACCCCGGCCAACTCCAGTGGCGCCCCGGCCCGTTCCACCGGGCCCTGGCCGCTCTGCCTGTGCGTTTCCCCCCGGTAGCCGCCAAGTACGATGCGACCGGCGTCACAGCGACCGACCAGAATCCCGGAGGCAGCGCATGGAACTCCAGTCGAGACCCCTCGACCTCCGCCCTCTCGTCCTCGACCCCGAAGGGCGCGACGTCCACGGAGAAGGAGCGCGGCTCCGCGAACGCGGTCCAGCGACCCTGGTGGAACTCCCTGATCGCGTGGTGGCGTGGGCGATAACCGAGCCCACCCTCCTCAAGCGGCTGCTCACCGACCCACGCGTCTCCAAGGACCCCCGGCTCCACTGGCCCCAGTACATCAACGGTGAGATCCCCCCGACCTGGCCCCTGATCGGCTGGGTCGCGGTGGAGAACATGTTCACCGCGTACGGCGCCGACCACACCCGGCTGCGCAGGCTCGTCGCCAAGGCCTTCACCACCCGCCGAACGGCCGCGCTGCGCCCCCGTATCGAGCAGCTGGTGTCCGACCTGCTGGACGGCCTCGCGGCGAGCGGCCCCGACACGGCGGTCGATCTGAAGGCGGCGTACTGCCACACCCTCCCCATCGCCGTCATCTGTGAGCTGCTCGGCATCCCCGAGGGCGAGATGCGCGAGCGCGAGCTGGGGTACGTCGGCACCATGTTCAGCACGGCCGCGACCCCCGAGGAGGCCGCTGCCGCCTACCAGGGCCACCAGGTCCTGCTGCGCGAACTGGTCGCCCTCAAGCGGGACACCCCCGGCGACGACATCACCACCGAACTGATCTCCGTCCGCGACGAGGACGGTTCCCGCCTCAACGAGCAGGAACTCGCCGACACCGTCGGCCTGCTCATCGCCGCCGGCTTCGAGACCACGGTCCAGCTCCTCGACCAGGCCGTCACCGCCATGCTGACCCACCCCGACCAGCTCGCCCTGGTCCGCTCGGGCCAGGCCTCCTGGGACGACGTCATCGAGGAGACCCTGCGCGCCCAGCCCCCGGCGGCCAATGTGCCGCTGCGCTACGCCGTGGAGGACATCGAACTCGCGGACGTCACCATCAAGAAGGGCGACGCGATCATCCTCTCCATCACCGCCGTCAACCGCCACCCCGACGTCCACGGCGAGGACGCGGACCGCTTCGACATCACCCGCGCCGTCAAGGAACACCTGGCCTTCGGCCACGGCGTCCACTACTGCCTGGGCGCCCCCCTGGGCCGCCTCGAGGCCCAGATCGCCCTCCCCGCCCTCTTCGACCGCTTCCCGGACCTCCGGCTCGCGGTCCCCCAGGAGGAGCTCCGCCCCCTGCCCACCCTCATCTCCAACGGCCACCAGACGCTCCCGGTACTCCTCGGCGCCGACGCGGCCGCGACCCCCACCCCCGGCCCGGCCGCCTGACGACCGCCCCGGGGAGCGCCCACCCGCTCCCCGGGCCCGGCCCCGGCCGATCGGACGGAAGAGGTTCCGGGCCGACTCTCGCGGGTGGCGTGTGTGGGGGGAGGCTCGGCGTCCGTGCGGGGGATAACCCCCGGCACCGCCCTGAGGACAGCGCACGGGCGGGTCGGGGGGAAGCCGGATGGGCCGATCCCGGCTCCGTTGGTGGGATGGTCGTCGACCAGCGGCTCCGGGGGCGCGACAGCCGCGGGCCACGGCCTGAGCGGCCCGGAACGCGCAGGCGACCCGAACAGAACGGGGACCATCATGCAGGTGTCAGGAAGGCGTTGGCGGGGCCTGCTCGCCCTGTCCAGCCTGGCCGCGGTCCTTCTCGCCGCGTCGACCGGACTGACGGCGGCGGCGAAGCCGCGGCAGGCCGATCCGCTGCGACAGCAGGTGGACGCGATCCACGACACCGGAGCCGTCGGGGTGTTCGCCGAGGTGACGTCAGGGCACACACGGCACACCGCGCGCGCCGGGACGGCCGAGAGGGGCACCGGGAGGCCGATGCCGCAGAACGGCAGGTTCCGGATCGGCAGCGCCACCAAGACCTTCACCGCCACGGTCGTGCTGCAACTCGTCGGCGAGGGGCGAATGTCCCTGGAGGACACCGTCGAGCAGTGGCTGCCGGGAGTCGTCCGGGGCCACGGCCACGACGGCAGCCGGATCACCGTACGGCAGCTGCTGCAGCACACCAGCGGCATTCCGGACGTCGCGCCGAAGATACCCGCGTTGAACAGCGCGGACGGCTATCGAGCCGAGCGGTTCCGCACCTACACCCCCGAGGAGTTGGTGGCGATGGCCATGCGGCCCGCTCCCAAGCTCTCCTCGGACGCCGAATGGTCGTACTCCAACACCAACTACATTCTCGCCGCGATGATCATCCAGGAGGTCACCGGCCGGAGTTGGGCCCAGGAGGTGAACGACCGGATCATCCGCCCGCTGGGCCTGAAGGACACCAGTACGCCCGGCGCCTCCCCGTCCATCCCGGGTCCGCACGCCCACGGCTACGCCGCGTTCGACACCGGCACCAGCATCGACGTCACGGCGCTCAACCCGAGTATGGCCGTCGGCTCCGGCTCGATCATCAGCACCACGCACGACCTGAGCCGGTTCTACACCGCGCTGCTCGGCGGCCGCCTGCTGGCTCCGGCGCAGCTCGACGAGATGACGACCACGACGCCCGCGCCCGAGCTGGGCGTGAGGTACGGGCTCGGCCTTGGCGAGATCCCCTTGCCCTGTGGCGGCAGCTACTTCGGTCACCCGGGGGAACTGCTCGGCTATCGCACCTGGGTCGGCGTCACCCGGGACGGGAGCCGGTCCGCCGTGGTGTACGTCACCAGTGACGGCGGCCGGGACACGCAGGGGGCCATGGGCGCTCTCGTGGGTCAGGAGCTGTGCCGGGCCGGCTCCCAGGACGCGACAGCCGTTCACGCGGGGTGACCGCGGGGCACCCCGCCGTGGGAAACGGCCCCTCAGTCCTCGCCGACCACCGCCAGATCGTCGCCCAGGGCCGCGGCGATCTCGGCGGCCCGCGCGTGGTCGTCCAGCCGGCGGGTGAGGTAGGCGCAGGCGTGGTGGTGCCGCAGTGACCACCAGGCGGCCGAGCCGCCGATCCCGCCCTTCGCGATCTTTCCCCTGTCGCGTACGAGGCCGAGTGTCCAGGTGATCCGGGTGCCGAAGACCTCGTCGTGATTGGTGACTTGGGAGGTGAGCAGCTCGGTGTGGAGCCGGGGCATGGGGTATCGCTGGCAATGGCTCATCCGCGCGCGCGGAGGTACGCCTCCAGTTCGGCGGCCCCGGTCAGCATCGCCCGCCCGCGGGCGGACAGCCGGCGGTGCCAGTCGCCCAGCGCGGCCTCCAGCGGCTCCAGCCCGCCGGCCGCCCGTACTTGGGCGATCAGGGGGGCGATCTGCTCCAGCAGGTAGCCGCCCCGCCTGAGCTGGTGGGTCAGCCGGGCGTCCCGTACGTCGGCCTCGTCGTAGACGCGGTATCCGGTGTGCGGGTCGCGGCGCGGGCGCACCAGGCCGGCGCGCTCCCATTTGCGCAGGGTCGCGGGGCGGATGCCGAGTCTCCCGGCCAGCGGCCCGATGAACGTGCCGCCGGGCGCAGGCCTCGCCGCCCACCCGCCGGCCGCCGTGTCCCGCTCAGGCGCCGTGGTGGTGGCCAGGTCGCGGAGGGCGGTCTCCACGGCCTGGAGGGTCCGGCGGTCTTCGAGGAGCTGGGCGTGGCTCTCGTCGAGGAGGCGGAACGCCTCCTCGTCCGCGCCCTCGTTCACCGCCCGCATGATCGACGCGGCCGTCCGGTGGCCATGGCCGGGCACCAGGGCGAGGAACGCGCGCAGGGCGGCGGCGTGCAGCGATGTATAGGTGCGGTAGCCGTGGGGGGTGCGCGCGGCGGCCGGAAGGATGCCGGCCTCCTCGTAGTTCCTGACCGCCTGCGTGGACAGGCCGTGTCCGCGCGCCAGGTCAACCGGCCTGAGCCGTTCGCCCGTTTGAAGGTTCTGCCCCATGAATCCGCCCCGAACCTGCTGACATCGCGGAAAAGTTTCCACCGAAGGTTCAACGATACCGTTGAATCCATGGTCACCGACATCAGAGACACCACCCATGCCGTCGATGCCGCCGCCGTCATGCGGCTGCTCCCGGCCCGGCCCCGGCTGCTCGCCCTGGGCGAGCCCACCCACGGCGAGGACACCGTTCTCGAGGTGCGCAACGAGCTGTTCCGGCAGCTGGTCGAGCAGGAGGGCTACCGGACGATCGCGATCGAGAGCGACTGCCTGCTGGGCCTGATCGTGGACGACTACGTCACCTCGGGCACCGGCACCCTGGACGAGGTCATGGAGCGCGGCTTCAGCCACACGTGGTTCAACGCGTCCGCGCCCAACCGCGAGCTGGTGCGCTGGATGCGCGCGTACAACGACGGCCGGCCCGCGTCCGAACGGCTCCGCTTCGCGGGTTTCGACGGCCCGCTGGAGATCACTCACGCCGCGAGCCCCCGGCAGGCCCTCACCGCGCTCCACGGCTACCTCGCGGCCCAGGTGGACGCGGACCTGCTGCCCTGCGCCCCCGAGACGCTCGACCGCCTGCTCGGCGACGACGACCGGTGGACCGACCCCGACGCGATGAGGGACCCGGCGAAGTCCATGGGGCGGTCGGCCGAGGCCAGGGAGTTGCGGCTGCTCGCCGACGAACTGGTGGCACTGCTCGACGAGCAGACACCCCACCTGATCGCAGAGACCTCCCGGGAGGGCTGGGACCGGGCGCGCCTGTACGGGCGCACCGCGACCGGCCTGCTGCGCTACCACTTCTGGATGGCCGACACCTCACCGGCGCGCATGACCCGGCTGGCGGGCCTGCGGGCCCGGATGATGGCCGACAACCTGCTCGCCGTCACCGAGCGGGGCCCGGCCCTCGTCCACGCCCACAACTCCCACTTCCAGCGGGAGAAGAGCACGATGCCATGGAACGGGAAGCCGCTGGAGTGGTGGAGCACCGGCGCGCTGGTCAGCGCCCGGCACGGCGAGGAGTACGCCTTCGTGGCCACCGCCCTCGGCACGATCCGGCACCAGGGCGTGGACACGCCGCCGCCGGACACCCTCGAAGGGCTGCTGTACGAGCTGCCCGAGGACCGCTGCGTCGTGGACGCCCGCCGGCTGGCCACCGCCCTCGGCGACACCCGGCCCGCGCCCCGCGTGTCCCCCTGGTTCGGCTACGCCCCGCTCGACCCGGCCCACCTGGCGGACCTCGACGGCCTGGTGTTCGTCAAGGACGTCACGCGGGGCTAGCCCCGCCTGAGGTGGCACGGCGGCGCTCCCAGGCCTCCCGCGTCAGGTCGTACTCGACCTCGCCGTGCTCCGATCCGTCGATGACCTCCGGCCAGTCGCCGAAGTAGGTGCGGACGAAGGTCAGGCCGGACTTCTCCATCACCCGCCGCGACGCGGCGTTGACGGTCATCGTGTTCGCGGTCACCCGCTGGACACCCAGCTCGGTGAACCCCTTGTGGATCAGCGCCCGCGCGCCCTCGGTGGCGTAGCCGCGCCCCCAGGTGGCGGCCCGCAGCCGGTACCCGAGCTCCACCACGGCCGGGCTGTCGTCCTCCAGCGGCCGGAACTCGAACCACCCGAGAAACGCCCCAGCATCCTCCGCCCTAGCATCCTCCGCCCCTGTGCCCTTCGCCTCGGCCGCCCAGTAGCCGAAGGTTCCCAGGCCCGGGTGGCGGTGGAGGAGTCGCGGCAGGTGCCGGGTCCGGATCGTGTCGCGGGGCGTGGGCCGGCCGCCGTTGATGTACCGCATCACCTCGGGGTCGCCGTAGAGCTCCACGAGCCGGTCCACGTCGTCGGGGGTGAACGGGCGCAGCACCATCCGCTCGGTCTCCAGGAAGATGTCCATGGCGCGATCCTCACGGCCCTCACGCGGCTCCGCCACCGAATATGCCCGCCGCGACCCGGTGGTGCTCAGGGGTGCATACGAGCGCCCTTGAGCACCTTGTCGACCGCGTTGCGCGGCCCGTACACGGCCAGCCCCACCAGGTCGAGCCCGCCCTTGGGCACGGCCCGTACCGCCGCGCGGTTGTCCCGGTCGTTGCCGGTGGAGAAGAGGTCGGAGGTGAACACCGCGCGGGGAAGCGCGCGGGACAGGGCGCGGTCGTGGGCCGCGGTCAGGGTCTCCTTCGTCCCCTCGAAGACCAGGACGGGCTGGCGGAACATCGGCAGGTACGGGGTGTCGTCGGCGTCGGCGTACGGCTCGCCGATCACCTCGGGCAGCTCCGAGCCCAGGCCGCTGACCAGGAACGCGGTCACGTTCAGCCGCTGCCAGGTCCGCAGGTCCTCCCGCAGCAGCACGGCGATCTTCGTATCGAAACGTACGGGGGTGGTCTCAGTCGTCATGCCCCGAGCCTGCCGACCGGCCCGCCGCACCGTCTTGTACGTTTCTGGCATGGTGTCCCGGCATGAGGTGTTCGCTTGGCGCCCGCGGGTCCCGGGCGTCGTGGAGGTCTTCCACGCCCACTTCACCGAGCACGCGTACCCGATGCACGTCCACGACGTGTGGACGCTGCTGATCGTCGACAACGGCGCGGTCCGCTACGACCTGAACCGCCGCGAGTGCGGCACCCCCGGCGACACCGTGTCCCTGCTCCCCCCGCAGGTGCCGCACAACGGCTCACCGGCCACCCCGCAGGGGTTCCGCAAGCGGGTGCTCTACCTGGACCTGCCCCAGCTCGACAAGGGACTGATCGGCCCGGCGGTGGACCACCCCGACATGGCCGACCCGCTCCTGCGCCGGCGCGTCGGCCGGCTGCACTCCGTCTTGGCGCACCCCGGCGACGAGCTGGAGGCCGAGTCCCGGCTCGCCCTGATCGGCGAACGCCTGCGCGGCCATCTGCTGCCCCGGCTCGCCGCCCGCCCGCCGAAGCCCGACCGCGGCGTGGCCCACAGCCTGCGGGAACTGCTCGACGAGCGGCTGCTCCACGGCGTGACCCTGGACGACGCCGCCAAGCTGGTGCACGCCCACCCCACCCACCTGGTGCGGGCCTTCTCCACGGCCTTCGGCATCGCCCCGCACCAGTACCTGATGGCCCGGCGGGTGGACCGCGCCCGCCGGCTGCTCCTCGACGGCCGCCCGCCCGCGGAGGTGGCCACCGCGGTCGGCTTCTACGACCAGTCGCATCTGACCCGGCACTTCAAACGGTTCATCGGCATCACCCCGGGACGCTACGCCCGGACCGCGGCGGGGGCCTGAGCCGGGCGGGTCAGATGCCGCGTTCGATCATGTCGATGACATGCCGGCCGGCGTCCTGGGCCTGGGTGGGGTGCAGGCCGCGCAGGGGGCCGTCGATGAGCAGCACGGCGAGGCCGTGGACGGCGGACCAGGCGAGGAACTCGGCTCCGGGGCGGCGGTCCTCGGGGAGGAGGCCGGTCTCCACCAGGTCGTCGAGGGCGGCGCCGAGGAGTTCGAAGGGGGTCCTGCCACCGGCTCCGGCGGCGGTTTCGGCGGCGGCGTGGGCCATGTCGCCGGGGACGTGGAAGGCGGCGCGGAACAGGCCCGGCTGCTCCTGGGCGAAGCGCAGGTAGCCGGTGCCGACCGCGCGGAAGCGGGCGCGGGCGGCGGCGACCGGGTCGTCGGCGGGCGGCAGGGCGGCCTGCTCGGCCTCCATGGTGCGGGCCGCCTCGGCCATGGCGGCCTGGGACACGGCGTGCAGCAGGGCGGCCCGGTCGGCGAAGTGCCGGTACGCCGCGTTGGGCACCACCCCCGCGTGGCGGGTCGCGGCCCGCAGCACGACGGCCTCGGGCCCGCCCTCGCGGGCGAGTTCGAGTCCGGCCTTGATGAGCGCGTTCCGCAGGTCGCCATGGCGGTAGGTGTCCCGCTTCGGCTTGCCGCCCTCGGCCACGGTCAACCTCACCCATCCCCTATGTGGACAGCATCCACTTAGCTCGCCTAGACTCCTGCCCGACGGGGGGACGGATCGCCGCACCCTCCGAATGTGGACATCGTACACAAGGGTGGATCGGCAGGACGGCAACCGGTCCGCCGGAACCCGACGACACGGAGGACGACGCACGACATGACCGCACCCGTAAAAGGCCCCGCCAGCTACTTCCCCTCGATCGAGAAGAAGTACGGCCGCCCGATAGCCGAGTGGAAGGACCTCATCCGCTCCTCGCCGCTGACCAAGCACATGGAGCTCGTCACCTGGCTCAAGAACGAACACGGCCTCGGGCACGGCCACGCCAACGCCCTTGTCGCCCACACCCTCGCCGAGGAGACCAAGGCGTGCTGACAGGCGGTCAGCACGGGCGGTCGGCACAGGCGGCGATCAGCACAGGCGGTCAGCCCTCGAAGCCCTGGTCGCTCAGGATCTTGTCGATACGGGCGCGGTGCGCCGCCTCCCACGCGTCGAGGGTCTCCCCGGCCTCCTTGGCCAGCTTCGCCTCAGCCGCGCGGAGCACCTCCTCACGGCGGGCGTGCGGAGTGACCACGACACCCTCCTCGTCGGCCACCACGATGTCACCGGCGTGCACCTCGACGCCGCCGCACCGCACCGCGACATTCAGCGGCCCGGCCGCCGCCTTGGCCCCCGGGATCGGAATCACTCCCCTGGCGAAGACGGGGAAGCCCATCTCGCGCACCTCGCCGAGGTCACGTATCACTCCGTCGAGCACGAACGCCGCGATGCCACGGCGCTGAGCGACGGCGCAGACGTTTCCCCCGGCGAGCGCGTAGTCCACATCCCCCGACTCGACCACGACGACCGAGCCCGGCTCCGCACGGTGGATGGCCGCATGGAGCATCAGGTTGTCGCCGGGAGGGCACCGCACGGTGAACGCGGGACCGGCGACGCGCGGGGTCGGGGACCAGAGCGGGCGGATGCCGATGTCCATGACCTGCGCACGGCCGAGAACATCGGCGAGAGTGGTCGGGGGGATGTGCGCGAAGCCGGTGGCGTCGGTCATGGGGCTGCCTTCCTCCGTGGACGGGGGGCCCGCCGGGCCCCCTCCGCCATGATCGCCCACCCCGGCGCTTACGACATGGAATCCCCCGAAGCACTCCGCCCGCGCGCCCGCTACCGGAAATCGCCGATCTGGGCGTTTCCGCGCAACATGAAGTCGTCCCCCACTCCGGCCGGGAGCGGTCCCAGATCCTCCGGCTCCCCGGGCGACCTCAGGCTGGCGCGGTACAGCCTCACATCGCCCTCGTCCAGGACCTCTTTTGCCGCGATATAGAGGTACTGACGGTCCGCGGACAGGGCAATGGAGAGGATCTGGTTGTTCGTCTCGCGGGCGATTTCCGCCTTCACCCCCGTCTCCAGCGGGTCGCTCGCGGCGGCCCTTTTCCCCAGCTCGCTCGCATCGACCCGAACGGTGAAGAAGGTGTGTGACGCCCCCTCACAGAGGAGGTCGTCGTCGTTGACCCAGGCCACGGGATCGCAAGCACGCACATCGGCGCCGTCACGCACGATCATCTGGTCGGTGGGCCCGTCGAAGATCGAGTCGTCGGACAGCCGGTCCATGCGGGGCTCCAGGAGATCGAGGTCGAGCCCGTCATACGAGTCGATGCCGTCGATGACGGTGCCGGCCTGGACGGCGAATTTCCCGCTCGGGTGAATGAGGCGCGGACAGGTGACGGCCGCCGAGCTCACCGGACGGTAGAAGTACTCGTCCTCCGGCCCGAGTCGTCGTCCGTGACAGGCTTTGCTGATCGGGTGCCGGGTGAGGCGGCCGTTCTCGTCCGCCGAGTAGTACACCTGCTCGTCCCGTAGAAACCACAGCGATCCGTCCGGAGCGAAACCGGGAGCCGCGTCCGAGTGCGTTTCGGGGCTGTAGCCCTTCTTCCGCGCGGCTTCGGTGATGTCCGTGAACTCCCCCGTGGCCAGGTCCAGCCACCCCACATGTGACGACGTGAGGGCGCCCACCTCCTTTGTGACCACCTCGACCGCCACCCGCCGACCGTCCGGCGAGACCGGGCTGACCCCCGAGTCCGCCACGTTCCCGGCGTACTCCGGTTTCCCGCAGAGGCTGCGTACGGACGCCCGGTCCGCGTCCGCCTTCTCTGCGATCTCGGAGAGCCGGGACAACAGCGGTGCCTCGGAGTACGTGGCGACACGCTTGCCGAACGTGGCGTCGAAGGCCGCGACCTGCTCCCCCTTCTCGTCGTCGTCCCAGCAGATCACCGGGCCGGTGGCCGAGGCCACGCGGGAGAGGTTCTTCCGCACCGTGGCGAGCTCGTCCTCCGCCGAACCCGCCGCGCCCGCCCCGGGCTTGTGCCCACCCTCGTCCGAGACGCCGCCGCGCCCGGAGTCCTTGTCCGAGTCGCCGGACGCTCCGCACCCGGTCAGCCCGCCCACCGCCAGCACGGTCGCGGCGGCCGCCGCGACCCAGCCGCGCGCACCGGACCCATACGTCTTACTCACTCAGCTCTCCGCCTTCCCCCATGGCACGGCCGCGACAGCGCCGACCCCTTGCCGGGGCAGCACAACCGTGACTGCCCTTAGAAGCGAGAATAGTATTAACCATGCGATGACCCTTCACCACAAGTCGGCTGCCCCATACGCCCGACAGCCGATGAAGGATCATTGGGGCGCACCCGACCAGCAGGAGGAGGCGACGGTGTCCGGCACCGACGGAGGCAAAGACGGCGGCAACGACGGCGGCGGGGGCGCGCGCGTGGCGGGGCTGACGCGGCGGGAGCGGCTGCGGGCGGAGCTGGAGCGGGACGCCAAGGCCGCCGCGCGCCGGATCACGGCCGCGGAGGGAGTCGAGGGCCTCACCGTCGCCGCCGTGGCGCGCAGCGTCGGGGTGACCTCACCCGCCCTCTACCGCTACTTCGACGGCAGGAACGGGCTGATCCTCGCCGTCTACGACGACGTCATGGCGGAGTTCATGCAGGTGGTCGGCGGGGCGGTGGAGCGCCAGGACCCCGACGACATCAGCGCCCGGCTGCACGCCGCCACCCGCGCCGTGCTGGACTGGTCGATGGCCAACCCGGCGGAGTTCAACCTGCTCATGGGGGCCGGCTATCCCCAGGCGGCCGCCGCGTCGGCGGAGGACATCCCGCAGGCCATATCGCGCGAGCTGGGCGGGATGTTCGGGCAGCTCTTCACGCGGCTGTGGCGCGAGAAGGGTCTGGCGCACCCGTCCGACGAGGAGATCGATCCGGCCCTGGTGCCGCAGTTGCGGACCTACCGCGAGGTCGTCGGGCTGGATGTGCCCATCGGCGTGGTGTTCCTGATGCTCACCTGCTGGCGACAGATCTACGGCATGCTCTGCCTGGCCGTCTACCGCCACATGTCCTTCGCGCTCAGCGACCCGGTGCCGCTGTTCGAGGACATGATGGACCGTCTCCTCGGCCTTCTCGGCCTCAGCCGCAGCCCCCGCCTGGTGCTCTGAGCAGCAGCGCGCCGCCGACCGCGCGCACGGCGGCGCGGTCGGCGAGCGGATCCGGCGGGCCGGGGCCCACCCGGAGCGTACGGGCCCGTCCGGGAGGGGCCGGTCCAGCGGTCCCGACCGCCGTGGAAGGGCCCGGGTCGGCGCCGGATAAAGTATCCGTGAAAACTTCATCCGCGTCCGATCGGGGGAAGCCGGTGAGAATCCGGCGCTGACCCGCAACCGTGAGTACGGGCTGTGTGTGCCGCAGGGCGTACGAGCCGGAGCACCTGGTCGGCCGCACCGCAGGCTCCCGCCGTCGGCCCGTCCGGCGGCGGCACCGTCGAGGTATGCGGAGCTGAGCCCGGTGTCATCGCGTCGTACGTCCCTCGGCGTGCGGGGTGGGCGGCCGTGCGCGGCCGCGTACCGCTGTCCGTCCACCGCCGAGATCACCGACCGAGAGGCACCGTCGCCATGAACGTACGCCGCAGCGCCACGGCTCTGGCCGCCCTGGCCGCCCTGGCCGCCCTGTGCACGGCCGCCGCCCCCGCCGCGTTCGCCGACGCCTCCCCCTCCCCGAAGCCGTCCGGCCCGGCGCTGCCGAAGGGGCTGTACGGCACCAAGGACCCGCGGTTCGACGGGGTGTGGCGGCAGTCGCTCGCGCTGCTCGCCCAGGACGCCGTCGGGGTCACCCCGGCGAAGTCGGCCATCGACTGGCTGGCCGGCCAGCAGTGCGAGGACGGCGGCTTCGCCGGGTACCGGGCCGACCCGGCCAAGGCGTGCGACCCGGAGAAGGGCGAGTTCACCGACGCGACGGCGGCGGCCGTGCAGGCGCTGGCCGCGGTCGGCGGGCGTAGCTCGGCCGTCGGGAAGGGCGTCGCCTGGCTGAAGAAGCACCAGAACGACGACGGCGGGTGGGGCATGAACCCGGGCGGTCCGAGCGACGCCAACTCCACCTCCGCCGCCGTCGGCGCCTTCGCGGCCACGGGAACGGACCCGAAGGGGGTGAAGTCGGCCAAGGGCGGCAAGACCCCGTACGACCTGCTGCTCGGCCTCCAGTTGGGGTGTGACGCGAAGAAGGGCGAGCGCGGGGCGTTCGCGTACACGGCGGACAAGGGCGGGGCCGGGGCGGCGGCCAACGACCTGGCGACGGCGGCCGCCGCGCTGGCCACCCAGGGCAAGGGCTTCGTCTTCGAGCCCGCGGGCAAGGACGACGGCAAGGCGCCCGAGCCGCTGGACTGCGGCGCGAGCAAGGGCGGTGCCAAGGACGGCGGCAAGGCCGCGGGCGGCGAGCCGGCCGGGGTGGCGGAGGCCGGGCAGGCCGCCGCCGCGTATCTGGCGGACACCATGGCCGAGCACGGCCGCCACCTGCCGTCCTCGATGCCGGGCGCCAAGGACCAGCCGGACTTCGGCGGCACGGCGGACGCGATCATCGCGCTGGCCGCCGGGGAGCACAGCGCGACCGCGGCCAAGCCCCTTCAGTGGCTGCAGAGCGAGAAGAACGGCGCGCTGGCCTGGGCGAAGGGCGACCCGGGGGCGCTGGGCAAGCTGGTGCTCGCGGCGCACGCGGCGGGCGCGGATCCGCGCAGCTTCGGCGGTGTGGACCTCGTCCAGCGGCTGAACGCCACGGGTCCGAAGCCGGAGTCGGTGTCCGCGTCCGGGTCGCAGGCGGACGCGGGCAAGGACGCGGACGGGGAGAAGAAGGACGACGACAAGGGGGGTGTCGGTGGCGTCTGGTGGACGGTGGGCGTGTTCATGGTGGCGGGCATCGGCATCGGCTTCCTGCTGAGCGGCCGGAAGAAGCAGCAGCTCTGATGGGCCCGCGCGCCGCCTCCGCCCGCGTGACCTCCGCCCGCGCCGCCCTCGCCCGCGTCACTTCCGCCCGCGTGACCTCCGCCCTCGCCCGCGCCCGGGCCGCGCTCGTCTGCGCCGCCCTCGCCTGGGCCGCGCTCGCGCTCGCCGCCTCCCCCGCGCACGCCGAGGGCTATCGCTACTGGTCGTTCTGGCAGCGGGAACGGGGCGCCGACGCCTGGACGTACGCCACGCAGGGCCCGGCCACGGCCCGGCCGGGCGACGGCGACACGGTCGGGTTCCGGTTCGCCGTGAGCGAGGACTCGCGGGACGCCGCCCGGCCGCGCGGCCCGGCCGACTTCAAGGCGATCTGCGCGGACACCCCCGCGAAGGACGGCGCCAAACGCGTCGCGGTGGTCCTGGACTTCGGCACGGCCGCCGACGCCCCCGACCACCGCACCCCGCCGAAGCCCCGTACGGAGTGCGCGCGGGTCGACGAGGACGCGAGCGCCGCGGACGCGCTGGCGGCCGTCGCGAAGCCGCTGCGCTACAACTCCGCCGCCCTGCTGTGCGCCATCGCCGGCTACCCCGCCACGGGCTGCGGGGAGCAGGTCGACGCCACCAGCCGCGGGCCGAGCGGCGGGGACGGAGCCGAGGGCGGGGACGGCGGACACGGCGGGGACACCGGGGACGGCGGCGGGGGCATCCCCTCGGCCGGGCTGATCGGCGGTCTGGCCGCCGTGGTCGCGCTGGGGGCCGCCGCCGTCTGGCAGGCGCGCCGCCACCAGCGGCGATGAGCGGCGCCGCCCGGCCCGCCGGACACCCGCCCACCGGGCGCCGAGCGCAGCGCTCCAGTGGCGCGCAGCGCTCCAAGGACGCCCTGTACTCCCGCGGCGCGCTGCACGCCGGGGCCTGGTGGCTGTGGGCCCTGGGGCTGGCCACGGCCGCCTCCCGCACCACCAACCCGCTGCTGCTGGGCCTGCTGGTCGCCGTCGCGGGCTATGTGGTCGCCGTGCGCCGGACGGACGCGCCATGGGCCCGCTCGTACGGCGCGTTCCTCAAGCTGGGGCTGGTGGTGCTGGCGATCCGGCTGACCTTCGCCGTGCTCCTCGGCTCGCCGATCCCCGGGACGCGTGTGCTGGTCACCCTCCCCGAAGTGCCCCTCCCCGACTGGGCGCGGGGCGTGCGGATCGGCGGCCGGGTCACCGCCGAGGGGCTGGTCTTCGCGCTGTACGACGGGCTGAAGCTGGCCACCCTGCTGGTGTGCGTCGGCGCGGCCAACGCGCTCGCCAACCCGGCCCGGCTGCTGAAGTCCCTGCCCGGCGCGCTGTACGAGGCGGGCGTGGCGGTCGTGGTGGCGATGACCTTCGCGCCGAACCTGGTGGCGGACGTCCAGCGGCTGCGGGCCGCCCGCCGGCTGCGCGGCCGCCCCGACCGCGGGGTGCGCGCGCTGCTTCAGGTGGGGCTGCCGGTCCTGGAGGGCGCGCTGGAGCGTTCGGTGGCGCTCGCGGCCGCGATGGACGCGCGCGGCTACGGCCGCACCGCCCAGGTCCCGCCCGCCGTCGCCCGCGCCACCGCCGCCCTCACCCTGGGCGGGCTGCTCGGCGTCTGCGCCGGCACATACGGACTGCTGGCGGCGCGTGGCGCGGGCTTCGGCCTGCCGGTGCTGCTGGCCGGGCTCGCCGCCGCGCTCGGCGGGCTGTGGCTGGGCGGCCGCCGCTCGGCGCGCAGCCGCTACCGCCCCGACCGGTGGGACGCGCGCGCGTGGCTGGTGTCCGGGTCCGGGGTGGCGGTCGCGGGCCTGATGATCTGGGCGGCCTCGTACGCCCCGCAGGCCCTCGACCCGCCCGCCGTCCCGCTCACCGCGCCGGTCCTGCCCCTGTGGCCCGCGGCCGGGGTGCTGGTCGGGCTGCTCCCGGCGTTCGTCGCCCCGGCGCCCGCCCGGGCCCCGCACGCCAAGAACCCCCACAGCCCCCAGAATCCCCAGAGCCCCCAGGACCCCCAGACCACCAGCGAGGACACCGGTAAGGAGGCCACTCGATGATCCGCTTCGAGCAGGTGTCCGTCACCTACGACGACGCGCCGCGACCCGCCCTCCAGGGCGTGGACCTGACCGTTCCGGAAGGGGAGCTGTGTCTGCTCGTCGGCCCCTCGGGGGTCGGCAAGTCGACACTCCTGGGCGCCGTCCCCGGCCTGGTGCCGCACTTCACGGGCGGCACGCTGCGCGGGCGGGTGACCGTGGCGGGCCGCGACACCCGCACCCACAAGCCGCGCGAACTGGCCGATGTGGTGGGCTGGGTGGGCCAGGACCCGCTGGCCCACTTCGTCACGGACACCGTGGAGGACGAGCTCGCCTACGGCATGGAGTCGCTGGGCGTCCCCCCGGACACCATGCGCCGCCGCGTCGAGGAGACCCTGGACCTGCTCGGCCTCGCCCCGCTGCGCGACCGGCCCATCGCGACCCTGTCCGGCGGGCAGCGGCAGCGGGTCGCGATCGGCTCGGTGCTCACCACGCACCCGCGCGTCCTGGTCCTCGACGAGCCGACCTCGGCGCTGGACCCGGCCGCGGCCGAGGAGGTGCTGGCGGTGCTCCAGCGGCTCGTGCACGACCTGGGCACCACCGTGCTGATGGCCGAACACCGCCTGGAGCGGGTGGTCCAGTACGCGGATCAGCTGATCCTGCTGCCCTCCCCCGGCGCGGCCCCCGTGATCGGCGACCCGGCCGGGGTGATGGCGGTCTCCCCCGTCCGGCCGCCCGTGGTCGACCTCGGCCGCCTGGCGGGCTGGTCGCCCCTCCCGCTGTCCATACGGGACGCCCGCCGCAAGGCGGCGCCGCTGCGGGAGCGCCTCGCCCCGCACACCCCGGACGGGGCGGCGGACCTCCGGGCGGGCGAGCCCGTCGCCGAGGTGGCGCGGCTGGCCGTGCGCCACGGGCGGGTCGAGGCGCTGCGCGGGGTGGACCTCGTGGTGCGCCCGGGTGAGACGGTGGCGCTGATGGGCCGCAACGGGGCGGGAAAGTCGACCTTGCTGTCCACGCTGGTGGGGATGCACACCCCCGCCTCCGGTTCGGTGCGCCTCGGGGCCGCCGGGCCGGGCGGCGGCCCCGGGGTCGTGCCGCACCGGACCCGCCCCGCCGACCTGCTGCGCCATGTGGGCCTCGTGCCGCAGGAGCCGCGCGATCTGCTCTACGCCGACACCGTGGCGGCGGAGTGCGAGGCCGCCGACCGGGACGCGGGCGCGGCCCCGGGGAGCTGCCGGGAGCTGGTCGGCCGGCTGCTGCCCGGCGTGGCGGACTCGGCGCACCCCCGTGACCTGTCCGAGGGCCAGCGGCTCGCGCTCGCGCTCGCGGTCGTCCTCACCGCGCGCCCGCCGCTGCTGCTGCTCGACGAGCCGACCCGCGGCCTGGACTACGCGGCGAAGGCGCGCCTGGTCGAGATCCTGCGCGGGCTGGCCGCGGAGGGCCATGCGACCGTGCTGGCCACGCACGACGTGGAGCTGGCCGCCGAACTCGCCCACCGGGTGGTGATCCTGGCCGACGGGGAGGTGGTGGCCGACGGCCCGACGGCGCGGGTGGTGGTGTCCTCCCCGGCGTTCGCCCCGCAGGTCTCCAAGGTGCTGGCGCCGCAGCCGTGGCTGACGGTCCGACAGGTACGGCGGGCCCTGGGCGAAGCGGAGCGGGCCGTATGACACCGGGTGGCGAGGACACGGCGCCGAACGGGGCCGGCACGGCGAAGGGGACCGGCGTGCCGAAGAGGACCGGCGCGCTGAAGGAGGCGGCCGGCGCACGCGCCATCCGCCTCGGCCCCCGCTCCGTGGCGGCGCTCGCCCTGGTGTCCGCGGTCGGCGTGGCCGCCTTCGGCTGGCCCCTGCTCGCGGACTCGGCGTCCGGGCTCGCCCACTCGGCCGACGCGCCCTGGCTGTTCGCCGCCCTGCTGCCGCTGCTGCTCGCGGTGGTCATGGCGACCATCGCCGACACGGGCCTGGGTTCGAAGGCCGTCGCGATGCTGGGGGTGCTGGCGGCCGCCGGGGCCGCGCTGCGGCCGCTGGGCGCGGGGACGGCGGGCATCGAACCGATGTTCTTCCTGATGGTGCTGTCGGGGCGGGTCCTGGGACCGGGCTTCGGCTTCGTGCTCGGCGCGGTGTCGATGTTCGCGTCCGCGCTGCTGACGGGCGGGGTGGGGCCGTGGATGCCGTTCCAGATGCTGTCCATGGGGTGGGTGGGCATGGGCGCGGGCCTGCTGCCGGGGGCGGAGCGGCTGCGCGGGCGGCGCGAGTTGGCGCTGCTGGCCGGGTACGGGGCGGTCGCCTCCGTGCTGTACGGCACGGTGATGAATCTGCAGGGCTGGCCGTACCTCGCGGGGATGGCCTCGGGCGTGTCGTTCGTGCCCGGCGATCCGCTGCCGCACAACCTGGCCCGCTTCGTCGCGTACTGCCTGGCCACGTCGCTCGGCTGGGACCTGCCGCGCGCGGTGGTGACGGTGGTGCTCACCCTCACCCTCGGCCGTACGGTCCTGCGGGCCCTGCGCCGGGCGACCCGCCGGGCGGCCTTCGACGCGCGGGTCTCTTTCAAGAGCTGAGCCAAGGCCCGAGCCAAGGCCTGAGCCAAGGCCCGAGGCCGGCCCGGAGGGGGCCGGCCTGGTGGTCCTAGCCCTGGTGGTACACGTTGACCTTCCAGTCGGCGACCCACTTGCCGTCGCCGTACTGCAGGTTGGCCGTGCACTTGTAGGTGTTGCCGTCACAGCTCAGCCCCGTGACCGGCACCGGCGCCGCCGCACTCCGCACCGAGGACGACTGTGAAGCGACACCCTGGTGGTACACGTTCACCGCCCAGTCCGCCACCCACCTCCCGTCCCCGTACTGCAGGTTGGCCGTGCACTTGTAGGTGTTGCCGTCACAGTTGAGCGCCGTGACCGGGACGGGCGCGGCGGCCCTCTCGGGCGCGGCCGCCTGCGCGCCGGCGGCGGGCGCGAGGGCGGAGGTGGTCATGAGGAGGGCTCCCAGGCCCAGGAAGGTACCGGTGAGCATGCGTCGAGCTGACATGTGTGTCGCTTCCCTTCGACTCGGTCGGCGTTGACCGAGGCGTAAGGAACCAGAGGCCGCTCGCGGCGGACTCGAGCCCGGGGGCGGCTGCCGCCGCGACCGGGGATGGCGGGCGGGGCCGTCAAAGGCGCTGGATGATCGTCCCGGTCGCCAGCGCGCCCCCCGCGCACATCGTGATCAGCGCGAACTCCTTGTCCGCGCGTTCCAGTTCGTGGAGCGCCGTGGTGATCAGGCGGGCGCCGGTGGCCCCCACCGGGTGGCCCAGCGCTATCGCGCCACCGTTGACGTTCACCTTCTCCAGGTCCTGCCCGAAGACCCGCGCCCACGACAGCACCACCGACGCGAACGCCTCGTTGATCTCGACGATGTCGATGTCCTTGAGCGTCATCCCCGCCTTGCCGAGCACCGCCCGGGTCGCGTCGACCGGCCCGTCCAGGTGGTAGTGCGGGTCGGTGCCGACCAGCGCCTGGGCGACGATCCGCGCGCGGGCCTTGAGCTTGAGCGCCCGCGCCATCCGCTTGGACGCCCACATCACGGCCGCGGCGCCGTCGGAGATCTGGGAGGAGTTGCCCGCGGTGTGCACGGCGGTGGGCATCACCGGCTTCAGCCCGCCGAGCGCCTCCATGCTGGTGTCGCGCAGCCCCTCGTCCCGGTCGACGAGCCGCCACATGCCCTGCCCGGCCGCCTGCTCCTCCTCGGTCGTCGGCACCTGCACCGCGAAGGTCTCGCGCTTGAAGCGCTCCTCGGCCCACGCCCGGGCCGCCCGCTCCTGCGAGATGAGCCCGAGCGAGTCGACGTTCTCCCGGGTGAGCCCGCGGCGGCGGGCGATCCGCTCGGCCGCCTCGAACTGGTTGGGCAGATCGACGTTCCACTCGTCCGGAAACGGCCTGCCGGGCCCGTGCTTGGAGCCGCTGCCCAGCGGCACCCGGGACATGGCCTCGACACCACAGCCGATGCCGACGTCGATGACCCCGGTCGCGACCATGTTGGCCACCATGTGGTTGGCCTGCTGCGAGGAGCCGCACTGGCAGTCGACGGTGGTGGCCGCGGTCTCGTACGGCAGGCCCACCGCGAGCCAGGCGTTGCGCACGGGGTTCATCGACTGCTCGCCGGCGTGGGTGACCGTGCCGCCGACGACCTGTTCCACACAGTCGGGCTGGATGCCGGTACGGGCGAGGAGTTCGCGGTACGTCTCTCCGAGCAGATAGGCGGGGTGCAGATTGGCGAGCGCGCCTCCGCGCTTCCCGATGGGGGTGCGCACGGCTTCGACGATGACGGGTTCCGCGGCCATGACTCGTCCGTCCTCACTCTCTTAAGGGCTGGGTTCCCCTTCGGATCACTCGCCCAGCGGTATCCGCGGGGCTCCCGGCGGCGCCCGCGACGGAACTGATACTTGTTCTAGTTCCTGGGCCAGTCTGCTGAGGGCCAGCCCGGCGACGCAAGGGGCATGCACGCCCGTTATGGGCCACTCCGGCGCCCGTCGCGCGCCCGCCGGGCCGCAACAAAGGCGGGCATGGCACTTGCCACTTGTAGAACCCGTTACTACGTTCACCGAGACTTCTGATAGGCCGTCAGATCTGGAGTGGCCGATGTCCTGTCCAGCGCTGCCCGAAGGCTTCGACTTCACCGACCCCGACCTCTACCAGCACCGCCTGCCGCTCCCGGAGTTCGCCCTGCTGAGGCGGACCGCCCCGGTGTGCTGGATCCCCCAGCCGCACGGCATCGCGGGCTTCGACGACGACGGGTACTGGGCCGTCACCCGCCACGCCGACGTCAAAGAGGTGTCGACCAGGCCGGAAATCTTCTCCGCCAACCTAAACACCGCGATCATCCGCTTCAACGAGCACATCCAGCGCGACCAGATCGACGTCCAGAAGCTCATCATGCTCAACATGGACCCGCCCGAACACACCCGGGTCCGCCAGATCGTGCAGCGCGGTTTCACCCCGCGCGCCATCCGCGCGCTGGAGGACGCCCTGCGCGAGCGCGCCGCCCGGATCGTGGCCGGGGCCAGGGAGGACGGCAGCGGCGACTTCGTCACCGACGTGGCCTGCGAACTCCCCCTTCAGGCCATCGCCGAGCTGATCGGTATCCCGCAGCAGGACCGCGCCAAGATCTTCGACTGGTCGAACAAGATGGTGGCCTACGACGACCCGGAGCTGGCCATCACCGAGGAGATCGGCGCGCAGTCGGCGATGGAGCTGATCTCGTACGCCATGAACCTGGCCGCCGACCGCAAGGCCTGCCCGGCCCAGGACATCGTCAGCAAGCTGGTCGCCGCCGAGGACGAGGGCAGCCTCGGCTCGGACGAGTTCGGCTTCTTCGTGCTGGTCCTCGCGGTGGCGGGAAACGAGACCACGCGCAACGCCATCAGCCACGGCATGCACGCCTTCCTCACCCACCCCGACCAGTGGGAGCTGTTCAAGCGGGAGCGCCCGGCCACCGCCGCGGAGGAGATCGTCCGCTGGGCCACCCCGGTCATGTCCTTCCAGCGCACCGCCACCCAGGACACCGAGCTGGGCGGGCAGCGGATCGAGGCGGGCCAGCGGGTCGGCATCTTCTACTCCTCCGCCAACCACGACCCGGAGGTCTTCGACCACCCCGAGGTCTTCGACATCACCCGCGCCCCCAACCCGCACCTGGGCTTCGGCGGCGGCGGCCCGCACTTCTGCCTCGGCAAGAGCCTCGCCGAGCTGGAGATCCGCCTGATCTTCAACGCCATCGCGGACGCCCTCCCGGACATCCGGCTCGCGGGCGACCCCAGGCGGCTGCGGTCGGCGTGGCTCAACGGGATCAAGGAGCTGCGGGTGACCTACGGCTGACCACGGGTGACCGCGGCGCGTCCCCCGCCCCGGGAGTGCCTTCCCGGCCCCGTACGGGGGCACACTGTCGGCCATGAACGACACGAGCGGCATCCCCGGCGCGCAGCACGACCTCCGAAGACTCTTCGACTTCATCGCCCTCACCGCCCGGCTGCGGGAGGTCGAGCGCCCCAACAACGCCACCGCCGCGCGCAAGGAGAGCGTGGCCGAGCACTCCTGGCACCTGGCCATGGTCAGCTGGATACTGCACGCCGAGTTCGAGCGCGAGGCCGGCCACTGCCTGGACCTGACCAAGATGCTCAAGCTGTGCCTGATGCACGACCTCGTCGAACTCGACCCTTCGGGCGACGCCGCCGAGGTCCCCTTCGCCTCGCTGCCGGGACCGCTGGGGCCCGAGCTGCTGGCCCTGTGGCACGAGTACGAGGAGGGCCGTACGCCCGAGGCCTGCCTGGTCCGCGGGGTGGACCGGCTCAACCCCGCCCTGATGCGCTACCTCACCGGCCAGGGCTGGCACGACGTGCCCACCGACACCAACGCCGCCATGGACGCCGACGCCCTGGACCGGCGGCAACTGCCCCGGGTGGCCGTCAGCGAGACGCTGTGCGCGCTGTACGAGGAGATCCGCGACGCGTCGGTGCGCAGCGGGCTGCTCACCCCTTGAACGGCACCTTGACGCACGCCACCCGCGTCCCGGCCATCCCGGCATGGCCCTTCCCCGTGGCGGTCGCATGCTCGTGGATCACCACGGAGCGCGCCTCGGAGTCCCGGAAGCGCCAGTCCACATGGGCCTTGGCGTAGCCCTCGCCGTGTCCGTTGGTGGTGAGATCCAGCCACACCTCGTTGCGCGGATTCGCGTACTTCGGGTTGACCGACGGCTGCTTGGGGTCCTTCGTGTTCTGGTAGTGCGGACCCGAGTCGTCGGGCATGGTCCCGCACGGCTTCGTATGGACATGCACCCCGAAGGTGTGATGCGCCTTGACCCCGCGCACCCACACCCCGACGAACGTGCCCTGGCCCTTGCCCTGCGGGCTCTGGGTGCCCTGCGGGCTCGGGCTCTGGGTCGGGGTGCTCCGGGCCGCGTCGCCCATGTGCTGGTGACCGTGGTCATGGCCGTGCTCGTACTCGTGCCCGTCCTCGTGCTCGTAGTGGCGCGGCTTGCCGAGGAACTCCACGACGACGACCTTGGCGGAGACGGGCACCAGCTTGGTGTCGTACGTCACCGCCTTGTGGTCACGGGCCTGGGCCGCCGGCGCGAATGTCGCGTGGACCATGACCGCGGGGCAGGGCGGCGAGACGGCCGGGGAGACCGCGACCATCGACGCCGCTGCCGCCGCGGTGAGCGCCATGGCAAGGGACATGGGGGATCACTCCTCCGAGCGTGGACCCCCCTCGACTGGCCCCAGGGGCGCGGGCCCCGCGCACTGCCCCACCCGACCGGGCCCGTCCCTGCTTTCCACGCTAGTGCCCTCCGTCACACCCTTCAACGCGAGCCGGGACCGGCGACCTCCGTCGGCTCGGCGGCCCCCGGCGGTGCGGCGGTCCCGGTCGGCTCGGCGGCCTGGGTGTCGGGCGCCTTGGACGGGGCCGGCACCAGCGCCACCGCCGCCCCCGCCCGCTCCGGTTCGCGCCGACGCAACCTGGGCGGCCACAGCGGCCCCGCGGCCTCCTCCGCCGGCCGCTTTCCGAAGCCGAACAGCACGTACTGCAGTCCGAAACCGGCCGACACGACCACCGCGCCCCCGACCGCGTCCAGGATCCAGTGGTTGGCCGTGCCGACGATGACCGCGGTGGTCATCAGCGGATACATCAGCCCCAGGACCTTCATCCACAGCTTCGGCGCCACCATCGCGATGACCACCCCGCACCACAGCGACCAGCCCACGTGCAGCGAGGGCATGGCCGCGTACTGGTTGGACAGCTTGGTCAGCGCGCCGAAGTCCGGATTCTCCAGGTCCTGCGGGCCGTGCGCGGTGTCGACGAAGCCGAGGCCCATCAGGCGCGGCGGGGCGGTCGGGTAGAGCCAGAAGCCGACCAGCGCGAGCATCGTGGCGAAGGCGAGCGGGGTGCGGGCCCAGCGGTAGGTGAGGGGGCGGCGCAGATACAGCCAGGCGAGCAGGGACAGCGGCACCAGGAAGTGGAAGGTGCTGTAGTACCAGTTCATGCTGTCCCTCAGCCATGGTGTGTCCGCCACCACGCTGTTGAACCAGTGCTCGATGTCGATTCCCAGCCACTTCTCGGCCGTGAGGATCTGGTGGCCGTGGCTCTCCGCGAGGCTCCGCGAGTCGGGGGCGTGGGCGCGGATGTAGGAGTAGCCGAAGTAGCCGATGCGGATGAACATCAGCTCGAGCATCAGATTGGGCCGGGAGAGCGGCCGCCGTACGAAGCGCAGCAGCGGCACCCAGGCGAAGCGCCCCCTGGCCGGCTCCGCGACCGGGGTCGGGGCCGGGTTGTCCCAGGCGGGGGAGGTGCGGGAGAGGAAGGGGACCAGGCAGGCGGCGGCGAGGGCGGCCAGCAGCGGCGCGTTGTAGCCGATATGGCCGAGAACATCGATATCGGGCAGCAGGGCGGTGCGGTTGAGGGTCATCACCAGCACCACCAGCACCGGCCACACCAGCCGATCCGAGGCGCGCCTGCCGACCCGCCCGACGACGGCCAGCAGGATCCACAGCTGCTGGTACTGCCAGGAGGTGGGCGAGATCGCCAGCGCCACGCTGCCGGTGATCGCCGCCG
The DNA here is from genome assembly GCF_001704635.1 of Streptomyces sparsogenes. Taxonomy (GTDB): domain Bacteria; phylum Actinomycetota; class Actinomycetes; order Streptomycetales; family Streptomycetaceae; genus Streptomyces; species Streptomyces sparsogenes. Next base: position 183,091 of record NZ_MAXF01000020.1, read on the forward strand.
CCAGCAGCAGCTGCCCGTCCTTCGCGTAGTACGCGGCGCGCCGCAGGCCGACCACGGCCACGGTCACGGCGAGCACCGCGAGCAGCGCCAGCTCGACCGGGCCCGAGAGCCCGATCCGCAGCAGCAACCCGTGCAGGGACTGGTTGGCCAGGCCGTCCGCGGGCGCGCCGAGCCCCGCGCCGCCGATGTGGTGCCCCCAGTACGTCCAGGAGTCGTGCGGCATGACCGCCCAGGCGAGCGCGGTGCAGGCGGCGAAGGTGGCCCCGGCGACCGCCGCGGCGCGCCGCTGGCCGACCAGCCACAGCACCACCGCGAACAGCAGCAGCGCGGGTTGCAGCGCCGCGGCCACACCGATGAGCACGCCCGCCTGCCGGCCGGAGGTCCCGGGCAGCACGGTGAGCACCACCAGCAGCACGGGGATGATGCTGGTCTGGCCGAGGGTGAAGGTGTTGCGCACCGGGAGCGACAGGACGAGGAGGCTGATGGCGACGGGCGCGGCCAGCAGTGAGGTACGGCGGGAGACCGGGCCGGGCAGGCAGCGGGCGGCGACCAGGGCGAGCACCACGACCAGCAGCAGGGTGCCGAAGGTCCAGGCGTAGCCAAGGCTCTGCTCGGCGGAGCGGGTGAGCGGTTTGAGCACCAGACCGGAGAAGGGCGTCCCGGTGAACGCGTCGCCGTCGTACAGCGATCCGCTCACATGCAGGACGCCCCGCTCCCCGATCCAGGTCTCCAGATCGGTCAGGCGCTCGTCGGGCGGCAGCCGCAGCACCGCCGCGGCCTGACGGACGGCCAGCAGGCCGGCGAGGAGCCACAGCGCTCCGAGCGCCAGCAGGCTCCGTGACGTCCGTGTCCGGGCGGCACCGGGGCCCGCCCTCGTACCCGAGGTGCTCCGCAGTCCGCTTCGCTCCACGTTCGTCACGCCCTGCCGCTCCCCCACTCGCCTTGTCACTCGCTCCGGATGCTTGAGACCTTACTGAGCCCTGTACTCAGACGCGGAAAACCCCTCGTCACCTGACCGCCGTCCGGGGTTGTCCGAAAAGTACCGCTCAGTCGACCGGATGAGTTGTGTGGTCCGCCCCAATTTCACCAGGGGTGGGGGGTGTGCCGCGAATCGCCCCCGCGGCGTGCCCCGTACGGCCTCACCACTGGCAGTGGACGTGGGTGGAGTGCCCGGCGTCGCCGGGGCCGAGGACGAGGACGGCCCCGTAGGACCGGCACGCCTTCATGAACTTCTTGGCCTTGGTGTAGCCCGCTCCGCCGGTGCTGACCCGCGACCCGTTGACGGTGCCGACGTCGAAGGCGCGGCCCGCGTAGTGCTTTGAGCCACGCGAGTGGCTGCCGCCGGCGACCTCGGTGACCCGGAAGGTGAACCTCTTGACGGTGTTCAGCTTCAGCATCGCGTTGAGCATGTTCGTGTTGAGGGTGACCGATCCGCCGGGGGCGGTGCCGTAGCTGCTGCGCCTGGCCTTCCGCCCGGCGGCGGTGTCCGTGATGTTCTGCTTGGCGTTCGCCTTGTCCCGCACGCCGCTGTCGTGGGTGGTGGCCAGGCTGATGCCGCGGTGGTTGAGTATCGACTTCGCGATGGCGGGCCGCGTGGCGGCCTCCGCCGTGGTCGCGGTGGCCATGACCGCCAGCGAGGAGGCCAGGGCGGCGGAGATCATGAGAGGAGCGCGCTTCATCGGTGGTTCCCTCCCGTTACGGTGACGCGGCCGGCTGGCCGACGCGATCCACGGTGCCGGTCGGATCCTGTGGAAATCTTGCGCGTTTCTTGAATGAGGCCCGACCGACGCCGGTGTGCGCTACATCACACCATCGGATCACGCGGAGTCGATGACTTCGGCGCGATTCGGCGGTCTTTATCACCGCAAGCGTCGAACGGCGCGAGTATCAAACACCGTAAGCACCGTAAGCACCGCTGCGAGTTGGAGGAGCGAGTCCGTGCGCATCGTGATCAGTGAGTTCATCAGCCTGGACGGCGTCGTGCAGGCCCCGGGCGGCCCCGACGAGGACACCGAGGGCGGCTTCGCGCACGGCGGTTGGACGCACCGCTTCTTCGACCCCGAGGTGGTGGGCGGCGCCTTCAACGACGCCCTGTCCCAGGCCGACGCGCTGCTGTTCGGGCGCCGCACCTGGCAGACGATGGCCGCGGCGTGGCCGGATCGGGCCGGCGACCCGTTCGCCGACCGGATGAACAGCATCCGTAAGTACGTGGTGTCCCACACCCTGAGAGACGACGAGCTGACCTGGGACAACACCACCCGCGTCCAGGGCGAGGAGGCCGTCGCCCGGCTCCGCGAGCTGCGCGAGGCCGACGGCGGCGACCTGCTGCTCATGGGCAGCCCCACCCTCGCCCGCACCCTCCTGCACGAGGACCTGGTCGACGAACTCCGGCTGATGGTCATGCCGGTGATCCTCGGCGGCGGAAAGACGATCTTCCCGGGCGACGGGTCGCTGCGCACGCTGGAGCTGGTCTCCACGGTCACCAGCGGCACGGGCGTACAGGTGAGCACCTACCGGCGCGCCGCCGACGACAAGTCCTGAAGTGCGTTTCGGGCCGCGAGCCTGACGTGTGGTGAGTATCGGACAGCGACACGCCGTGATGTCGGCGCGTCATTGTCCGATACTCACCACAAACTCACCGGTGGTCAGGCGCCCGGACGTGGCTTGACCGCGGCGGTGGGTGTAACAGAAACTGTTGCAACAACCGAGGAGGGGCGATGGCGGCGAACAGTCGATTGACCATCGCGACGCACGCGCTGGCCTGGCTGGCGCTGGCGCGGCGCCGTGGCCAGGAGGTACTCACGTCGGAGCAGGTCGCGGCCAGCGTCAACACCAACCCCGTGATCATCCGGCGCAGCCTCGGCGACCTGCGACGAGCCGGCCTGGTGGAGGTCCGCCACGGCGCCGGCGCGGGCTGGAGCCTGGCCCGTGAGCCCGAGGGGATCACCCTGCTCGAGGTGTACGACGCCGTCGACGCCCAGCCACCGTTCGGCCTGCACCGCACGGAGCCCAATCTGGAGTGTCCGGTCGGCCACGGCATCCGGCCCGCGCTGAGCGGCGTCTACGGCCGGGTCGAGCAGGCCATGCGGCGCGAGCTGGCGGAGACGTCGATCGCCGATGTACTGCGCGAGACGCTGGTGAACTAGCCCCGGACTTCGCGGGTCACCGGTCCGGT
>NZ_MAXF01000200.1 GCF_001704635.1 Streptomyces sparsogenes
CAGATGACCTTGCCCTCCGGCAGGTAGCGCGTGCCCCACCGCTGGGTGAACTGAGAGATCAGGAGCAGGCCGCGGCCGCCCTCGTCCGTCGTCTTCGGATGCCGCGGGTGCGGAGCGGTGGCCCTGCCGTCGAACACCTCGCAGATCAGCGACCGCTCCAGGATCAGGCGCAGCCGGATGGGACCGATGGCATGCCGCATCGCGTTGGTGACGAGTTCGCTGACCACCAGCTCGGTGGTGAAGGCCAGCTCGTCCAGTCCCCAGGCGGCGAGCTGCCGGCTGCTCGCTCTGCGGGCCTCGGCGACGACCGCCGGGTCGGTGGGCAGATCCCACGCGGCGACCCGTTCGGGGCCGAGGCGCCTGGTGCGTGCCATCAGCAGGGCCGCGTCGTCGTCGGGGCGGCCGGGGACCAGTTCGTCGACCACGGCGCGGCACTTGCGGTCGAGTGAGGGGTCGAAGCGCTCCAGCTGGCGGCGCAGATGCCCTCTCGCCGTGCCGGGGTCCGTGTCCTTGTCGCCGTTGGCCGTGAGGAGGCCATCGGTGTACAGGGCGATCGTGGTGCCTTCCGGCAGGTCGAGTTCCACCGCCTCGAACGGCGGGCCGCCCACGCCGAGGGGCGGCCCGATGGGCAGCTCGGTGAACGTGACGTCGCCCTCGGGGTCGATGAGGGCCGGCACCGGGTGTCCCGCACTGGCCATGGCGCTTCGACCACTGACCGGGTCGTAGACCGCGTACAGGCAGCGGGCTCCGACGGTCCGGCGGCCGCCCGCCGCCTGAGCGCCGGCTTCGGTGCTCTCCTCCCGTGCCGCCTGGGCGACCAGATCGTCCAGGTGAGCGAGCACCTCCTCCGGTGACAGATCCAGGTCGGCGAGGGTGCGTACCGCGGTGCGCAGCTGTCCCATCGCCGCGGCCGCGTCGATGCCGTGGCCGGGGACCTCGCCGACCACCAGCGCGACCCGCGCTCCGGACAGCGGGATGACGTCGTACCAGTCGCCCCCGAGCCCGGTGAGCTCGTCGGCCGGCCGGTAGCAGGCCGCCACCGTCACCGCGTCCTGGTCCGGAAGCCGGTGCGGGAGGAGGTTGCGCTGCAGGACGAGGGCCGCCTCGCGCTCGCGGGTGTAGCGGCGGGCATTGTCGATGCAGACCGCGGCTCGGGCCACGAGGTCTTCCGCCAGGCTGAGGTCTTCCGCGCAGAAGGCCTCCTGGCGCTCGCGCCGGAAGAACGTGGCGACGCCCAGGGTGATGCCTCGCGCCCGGATCGGCACGATCATCGCGCTGTGCAGGCCGTGCTCCCGGAATGTGGCTCTCCGCTCGTGCGGACGTGTCTCGGCCCACTGCCGGGCCGACGGGTCGAGCCGCTCTTCCCGACAGGAGCCGCCGCCGGTCAGGCAGCGGATGGGTGGCGAGCCGGCCACGTAGGAGGTCGGGGCACCGATGTCCACGGCCGCTTCCGGGACCCCGCCCTTGGTGGACTGGTGTCCGGAGCGGCGCAGGGACGCGAGGTCGTGCTCGCCCAGCGGCCCGGGCGGGGGCTCCATCCCGTGGAGCACGGCCTCCAGCAGGTCCACGGTGACGAAGTCGGCGAGCCCGGGAACGGACACGTCGGCCAGTTCCTGGGCGGTCCGCCGCACATCCAGCGAGCGTCCCATGCGCTGACCCGCCTGGTCGAGCAGGGCCAGCCGCCGCCGGGCGCGGTGGCGTTCGCTGATGTCCTCGACCGTGTAGAACACTCCGACGGGGTGCCCGTCGTCGTCCTCGAGCCGGGTGAACGACAGCGAGTACGACGTCTCGCGGTGCGGGGCCGCCCGTACCCGGCCCACGGTTTCGAAGGCGATGACGGGTTCGCCGGTCTTCAGCACGCGGCGCATCCGGGTCTCGTACTCCTCGGCGTCGAGTCCGGGCTGGACATCGGCGAGCCGCTTGCCCAGTCGTTCGTACGGGGCGCCGCCGCCGAATCGGGCCAGGGCAGGGTTCGACCACACGTACCGCAGGTCGGTGTCCACGATCGCCATGCCCACCTGGGACTGCGACACCATCCGTTCGAGGATTCCCCGGCTCATGTCCCATCCGTGGGCCCGGCCGAGTTCCTGGAGGAGCACCAGCCAGCGATCCTGGCCGCGTGGCTCCGGGGTCAGGACGATCCGCACCATCAGCCTGACCGGATGCCCGTCGCGGTGCCGGGCCGTCAGCAGGCCGATCCATCCGGCGTTCGTCCGGCACCGCTCGGCCAGCTCGGGTACGTGTGCCGCGTCCTCGGGCGTGAGCAGTTCCACCGCCGATGTGCCGACGGCCTCGGAGGCCGGGTAGCCGAGGACGCGTGCCGCGTCGGGGGTCCAGCTGGTCACGGCCCCGTGGACGTCCAGGAGCAGCGGTGCGGCGTCGGCCACGTCGAATTGCTGCCGGGTGACGTCGGGGTCCTCGTGAATCCCCACGGCGGCACTCTCCGTCCCTGTGAGCCGTCGGCCCCCCGTCCGATTCTTCCATCCGGGGACTTTCAACGTACTGGGAGCGCTTGATCGATCAAAGGCCGGGGCCGAGGTGGATCGGTCCGGTCCGGTCGGCCAGCCGGAATCCGCTGCCGCCGCTCTTCACAGCGATGATCTCGGCCGCGATGGACACGGCGGTCTCCTCCGGGGTTCTGGCGCCCAGGTCCAGGCCGATCGGGCTGGACAGCCGCTTCAGCTCGGCCTCGGTCAGCCCCGCCTCGGTCAGCCGGTGCCACCGGTCCTCGTGGGTACGCCGGGAGCCCATCGCGCCGATGTAGCCGACGTCGGGCAGACGCAGCGCGACCCGCAGCAGGGGGACGTCGAATTTCTGGTCGTGGGTGAGTACGCAGATCACGGTGCGCCCGTCGATCCGCCCGGCGTCCGCCTCGGCCTGGAGGTATCGGTGCGGCCACTCGACCACGATCTCGTCCGCCCCGGGCAGCCGCGCGGCGGTGGCGAACACGGGGCGGGCGTCACAGACCGTGACCCGGTAGCCCAGGAACGAACCCGTCCGGGCCACCGCGTCCGCGAAGTCGACGGCGCCGAAGACAAGCATCCGAGGCGGCGGCGCGAAGGACTCGACGAACACCTCCAGGCCGGCCTCGCTCTCCTCGCTCTCCTCGCTCTCCTGGCCGCGGCAGTGCCCGTCCGCGCCGTAGCGCAGCACACCGGTCCGGCCGGCCTCGAGCAGGCCGCGGGCGTCCTGGCACAGGAGGCCGTCCAGCCGGCCGGAGCCGGTCCCGCCCGCCACCCGGTCCGGCCAGACGATCAGTCGGCGACCGAGGCGCTCGGCGGGGCCGGTGATCACGGTGGCCACGGCGACCGGCCTGCCCGCCCGTACCGTCTCGACCACCTCCCCCAGCTGCGGGAACGTCGTCGAGTCGACCCTCTCCACGAACACGTCGAGCGTGCCGCCGCAGGTCAGCCCCACCGCGAAGGCATCGGCGTCGGACACCCCGTACCGCCGGCGGAGCGGCCGGGCTCCGGCGAGCACCTCCTGGCCCAGGTCGTAGACGGCGCCTTCGACGCAGCCGCCCGAGACGCTGCCGATCGCCTCCGCACCCGGCCCGACCAGCATCGAAGCCCCTGGTCGGCGGGGAGCGGAGTGCCGCGTGGCCACCACGGTGGCCAGCGCCGACGCCTTGCCCTCGGCCCACCAGGACATCAGCGGTTCCAGCACGTCGCGCATGAGCCACTCCTCCCGCCACCCGGCGCCACCGGGACCACCCGTGCCCTCAGCTCGCGGCCGGGCCGGCCACCCGCCCGCTGAGCAGGCTTCCGGCGTCCGGCACGACGGGAGGCAGACCGAGCTCGGTCAGGATGCGGAACGCCGTCGACGTGGCCGCCGACAGCACTGGCAGCCCGGCTTCGTCCTCCACCGGCTGGATGGAGGCGAGGGAGGGCATCTGGACGCACGCCGACAGCACCAGGGCGTCGGCCCGGCGCAGATCGAGACGGCGCCAGTGGTCGCGCAGACCGGCGGGGTCGAGTCGGGCGACCGCCAGGTTGTCGGGCACTTCGAGGCTGAGCGCGTCGACCACCTCGACGCCGGCGTCCTCGATGTAGTCGACGACCGTGGCCGTCAGTTCCTTCATGTACGGCGTGATGATGGCGACCCGCCTGGCGCCGAGCGCGCCGATGCCGCTGAGCAGGGCGCCGGCGCTGGAGACCACCGGAGCCTTGGCGCCCTCGGTGCGCAGCACGGAGGTGATCTCGGCCTCCGCCACGCAGTGGTGGCCCGGCCCCTGGGCCATGATGGCGACCAGGCAGGCGGTGGCGACGACGTCGGGGCGGGCGTCGGCCAGTTCGAGGGCGGCGCGCTCGGTCTGCGCGTTCATTCCGCGCAGTTCCTCGGGGGTGACGTGCTTCATCCGCATCCTGCTGCTGTGGAACAGGAAGCGGTCCTCGGGCCGGATGGCCTCGCGGGCGTTCAGCATCCGCGGCAGTTCGGTCTCCATCGTCAGGTTGGAGCTGGGCACGATCAGGCCGATGTGATGGTCCGTCATGGGATGGGTCCTCCGGTTGGGCGTGGGGCGGCCGTCGTCCGACGTGGCCCGCCGTCAGGGGCGTGAAGGGACTCAGGCGCCGGTGCGAGGCCGGGAGAGAAGGGTGGTCAGGGTGGTGCGCAGGGCCGCGAGGGCAACCGCCGGAGCGTCCCAGAAGATCATGTGTCCGGCGCCGGGAATCCGGTGGAGCGAGGCCGGCCCGTTGCTCGCGGCTGCCTCCCGCGCGCCGGCTTCGGTGACGACGGGGCTGTCCGCGCCGTACAGCAGGTGCACGGGGTCGGGTACGCGCGGCCACCAGTCGAAGAAGTCCTCGTGCTCGAATCCCCGGTGGGTGGCCACGATGGCCTCCTCGGCGCAGCTGGACAGCCAGCGCGCCCGCAGTTCCTGCTCGCGCCGGGGCCAGGTGGGCCAGGAGAGGGCCACCTCGTCGGCATCCGTGCCGCGCCGGGCCTCGGACAGTTGCCGCAGGAAGGCGTCCCGGCTGGTGGGGTACGGTCCGCGGCCCGGGCCGCTCATCGGCGGATCGCCCAGCACCGCGCCCCGCAGGGGCACCTTGCCCCGCACGGCGACGACGGCCGCGATCCGGGCCCCCATGGAGTGGCCGAGGAGCAAGGGCCGGTCGAGTCCGAGGCCGGTGATGAGCGCTTCGGTGTCCTCGGCGTACTCCTCCAGACCGTAGCTGTCGCCCTCGTCCGACAGTCCCCGGCCACGTACGTCCAGCACCACGGGCCTGACCAGATCGGTCAGCTCGCGGGCGACGAAGTCCATGGTGATCGCGGGGCTGGTGATGCCGGGGAGGACGACGAGCGGGGGCAGGTCGCCGCCGTAGTCGAGTGCGTGCAGCCTCAGGCCGCCCGAGCGGACCCACCGGCTGGTGGCGGGCACGTCGGCGAGGTCCGCGAGCGCGGCCTGCGGGATCGATCGCTGGGACACGGTTCTCCTTCTCGGACACGTGGGCGCCGGCTCATGCACGCGGGCGCCGGCTCATGCGTGGGCTCCGGGCGGCCGGGGGGACGGGAACGGAGCCGAGGTAGCGGACGGCGTCGTCGAGGCTGATGACATCGCCGTACTTGGCCTGGATGTCGAACAGCGCCGCGGCCGCCGGTCCGTCGGCCCGGTCGCCCACGCAGGCGCTGGGGACCAGCACCGGGAAGCCCGACTGGACGGCGTCGACGGCGGTGGCCCGGACACAGCCGCTGGTGGTGGCGCCGCACACCACGACGGTGTCGCAGCCGAGCCCGGTCAGCGCGGCGGCGAGATGGGTGCCGTAGAAGGCGGAGGCTCCCTTTTTCACCACCAGCAGGTCATGTCCGGGCCGCATGGGCAGCCTCGGGTCGATGGCGACCGCGTCGCTGCCCTCGACCAGTCCGCGCAGCCCCGGTGCCTTGCGCAGCCAGGCGATCGAGTCGCCGGACGCCTCGGCCTCGGTGTAGGCGATGGCGGTGAAGACCACCGGCACGTCGGCCGGGCGCCCCGCCTCGATCAGAGAAGTGGTCGCCGCCACGACGTCGCTCAGGTCGGCGCCCGAGGGATACGACGCGTCGGTGAAGCCCCGGGTCAGGTCCACCACGACGATCGCCGGACGGCTGCCGCGCCGGACCGGGGCGCCGAAGCCGGCCTTCTCGTAGGTGCGGTCGGTCCCCGCACCGTAGAGTCCGCCGCTCATCGGCGCCTGCCCAGGAGCCGGCCCTGGAGGAGCCCGAACAGGAAGGCGGCGATCAACGGGCCGTACTTCTTCAGCAGCGGGACGGCGACCAGGGACAACCCGTTGAGCTCGGCGGACGCCGCCGCGGGGGCGGCGGTCACGGGAGTGCCCGCGACGGGGGCGGTGGCGGTGCCCGTCGTGGGAGCGGCCGCCCCGCCCTGGCTGAGCAGCAGATTCCCGAGGTTCTGGGCGAACTGCTGGAGGATCCGGTCGGACACGGTGGCGATGGCGCCCTTGCCGAACTGGGCGATCTTGCCCCGGATCACCAGGTCCGTGGTGAGGTTCAGCTGCGCGCCGTCCGGGGCCGGGAGCACCTCCAGGCGGACCTCGGCCTCGGCGTCGCCGCTGCCGTGGGTGTCGGCCCCGCTGGCGTGGACCCGCAGGTACCGCTTCTCCGCGTCCACCTCCAGGAAGCGCACACTGCCGGCGTAGGCGGCCGTGATCGGGCCCACCTTGACCTTGACCGAGCCGCGCCAGGCGTCGCCGTCACGGCCCTCCAGAGCGGCGCCCGGCATACAGGACGCCACTCGCTCGACGTCGCTGATCAGGGCGAACACCGCGTCAGGCGCGGCTTTGACGGGAACGGTGTTGATCAGTTGCATGATGTCTCCTCGGTGCCCGCGGCTCGCTGGGCCCGCCGGGCGGTCGCGCAGGCGTCGATCGCCTCGACGATGGTCTGGTAGCCGGTGCACCGGCACAGGTTCGCGGCGACGACCTCCCGGATCTCCTCCTTGCTCGCCTCGGGCCGCTCGGTGAGGAAGCCCTGGGCGAGCATGAGGAAACCGGGGGTGCAGAAGCCGCACTGCAGGCCGTGGTGGTCACTGAACGCCCGCTGGAGATCGCCGAGTTCGCCGGTGTCCGCGTCGGCGAGGGACTCGACGGTGGTGATCCTCGCCCCTTCCGCCTGCGCGGCGAACATCAGGCAGGCCCTGGAAGGCAGCCCGTCGACGAGCACGGTGCAGGCTCCGCAGATGCCGTGCTCGCAGCCGACGTGCGTGCCGGTCAGCCGCAGGTCGTGGCGGAGCACGTCCACCAGGGTGCGGCGCGGTGCGGTGATCACTTCGTACGACGTTCCGTTGACGTCGAGGGTGATGAGCTGGGCGTCGTCGCCGAGGCCGCTGGTGTCGTTCATCGGGTCTGCTCCAGTGCGGGGGAGGTCAGGGCGCGGTGGACCGTCTCCGGTGTGATGGGGGTGGTGTCCAGTTCGACGCCGGTGGCGCGCAGTGCGTCGTTGACGGCGTTGAGCACCGCGGCCGGGGCCCCGATGGTGCCGCCCTCCCCGGCCCCCTTGGCGCCGGTCTCGGTGAAGGCACACGGGGTTTCCAGGTGGTGGATGGTGACATCGGGAATCTCGTGGGCGGTGGGCACCTTGTAGTCCATGAAGCTGGTGGCCGACGGCTCGCCCTGCGCGTCGTAGGTGATCTGCTCGAAGAGCGCTCCGGCGATGCCCTGGGCGATGCCGCCACGGCACTGGCCCTCCACGACCTGCGGGTGGATCGCCACACCGCAGTCCTCGACGCAGACATACGCGAGGATCTCCACCTGGCCGGTGCCCTCGTGCAGTTCTACGACCGCTCCATGGGTGGCGTTGGAGAAGGTGCCGTCGGTGGTGACGTCGAAGGCGGCGGTGGCGGTGAGACCGGGCTCGATGTCCTCCGGCAGCAGATGCGACTTGAGGTAGGCGATGTCGGCCAGGTGCTCGTAGGTGAGCTCGATGCCGGGTTCGTCGCGGCGGCGGACCCGGCCGCGGGCCAGTTCCGTCTCCTCCGGGGGGACACCCCACTCGGCGGCGGCGATGGCGCGGAGCTTGTCACCGAGCTTGACCGCCGCCCGGCGTACGGCGCTGCCGCCGACCGTGATCGAGCGGCTGGCGAAGGTGCCCCAGCCGTAGGTGATGCGATCGGTGTCGCCCTGGTGGAGTTTGACCTTGGCGAGGTCGACGCCGAGCGCGTCGGCCACGATCTGCGCCATGGTCGTCTCGTGGCTCTGCCCGTGGCTCATGGTGCCGGTGGTGACGGTGACCGCGCCGCCGGTGTCCATCCGGACCTCGGAGAGGTCGAAGCCGGGCACGACCTGCATCTTGCGGGCGGCGAAGGCGGCCGAGCCGTATCCGGTGCGTTCGCTGAAGCAGCTGTAGCCGATCCCGATGTGCCGCCCCTCGGCCCGGGCGGCGGCCTGCCGGTCGTACCAGCCCGCTTCCTTCAGCGCCTGCTCGCACAGGTCGAGGGACTCCAGGTACGAGCCGGGGTCGTAGGTGATGTGGTTGACGCCGGTGTACGGGAAGTCGGTGATGAGGTTGCGCCGCCGGATCTCCAGCGGATCCATGTCCAGTTCGCGTGCGGCGCGTTCCATGAGCCGTTCGACGACCATCACGTACTGCGGGCGGCTCACACCCCGGTAGGGGGCGGTGGGCGCCTTGTTGGTGGTGATGGCCCGGCCGCGCACCCGATAGGCGGGGACCTTGTACACGCCGGGCATCTCGCCGGCGGCCATCAGCGGCTCGATGCCCGCGGTGAAGGGGTAGCAGGAGTAGGCGCCCATGTCGCAGACCACGTCGGCGTCGAGGCCGAGGATCCGGCCGTCGGCGTCGAAGGCCGCTCGTGCGGTGTAGTGCTGTTCGCGGGCGAGGAAGGACGCGGACAGCGCGTCCTTGCGGTCCTCGATCCACTTGACGGGCCGGCGGAGCCGCAGTGCGGCCGCCGCGGCGGCGATCTCCTCACGGCCGACCACGCATTTGAGGCCGAAGCCGCCGCCCATGTCGGGGACGATCACACGCACCGCGCGCTCGTCGAGCCCCAGACAGCGCGAGGCGACGGTGCGCACCTGATGCGGGATCTGGGTGCAGGTGTGCACGACGAGCTGTTCCTCACGGGCGTCCCACTGCGCCACCGCACCGCGGGTCTCCAGCGGCAGCGCGTTCTGCCGGCCGGTCCTCGCCTCGACACGGACCACACAGGGGGCGTTTTCGAAGATCCCGTCGATGCCCTCGGTGGCGAACAGGGAGACATCGACCAAGGTGTTGCGTACGGCCTCCTCGTGCACCAGGGCGGCGCCCGGAGCGAGGGCCTGCTCCTCGCAGGTGACGGGCGGGAGCGACTCGTACGTCACCCTGGCCGCTTCCAGGCCGTCCTCGGCCGCGTACGGGTCCCGGGCGACGACGACGGCGATGGGCTCGCCCACGTAGCGGACCCGGTCGCGGGCGAGAACGGGCATGGCGGTGGGCACGAATTCGGCCGGCGGGCGGTCGAGTCGCGCGGTGATGTCGCCCAGCCCGAGATCGGCGGCGGTGAACGCCGCGACGACGCCCGGCACCCGGCGTACCGCCGTGAGGTCGACGGCGGTGATCAGGCCGTGGGCGACGGTGCTGCGGACGAACTGCGCGTGCAGCATGCCGGGCAGCTCGATGTCGTCGACGAAACGGCCGTGTCCGGTCAGCAGCCGGGGGTCCTCGCGGCGCGCCACCGACCTGCCGACCAGTTGGTTCTCCGTGACGGACGTCATCGGGACATCGCCTCCTCGCAGGCGCGTTCGACCAGGGTGCGGATGAGGTGTTTGCGGTAGTGGGCGCTGCCGTTCGCGTCGCCCGGCGGGTCCACCGCGTCCGCCGCCGCTTCCGCGCAGTCGCGGAAGGAACCGCCCGCGGCCAGCACCGCCTCGGCCTCGGGGACCCGCACCGGCATCGCGGCCACACCCCCGAGGGCGACCCGGCCGCTGTTCACGGTCCGGCCGTCGGTGTCCAGATCGACGGCGGCCGACACGATGGCGAAGTCCCCGCGGCGCTCGGCGAACTCGGTGAGCGCCGCGTGCGGCGCGGGACGCGGGAAGACGATCTCGACCAGGATCTCGTCCGGGTCCAGGGCCGTCGTGTAGTAGCCGAAGAAGAACTCCCGGGCGGGGATGCGGCGTTGGCCGCGCGGGCCTCGGGCCACGAACTCGGCGTCCAGCAGCACGGCGAGCAGGCACCACTCGGCGGTGGCGTCGCCGTGTGCCATGCTGCCGCCGACCGTGCCGCGGGTGCGGATGGGCAGATGGCCGATCCACGCCATGGCGTCACGGATGACGTCGAAGCCCGCTCCCAGCTCGCGCGGCGAGGCGGTCTCCACCGTGTGATGGGTCGTGAGTGCCCCGATGCGCAGCTCGCCGTCGGCGCCGACGCCGAGGTGGTCGAGCTCCCGCAGGCCGCCGATGTCGACCAGGTGGGCGGGGCGGGCCAGCCGGAAGTTCATCATCGCGACCAGGCTCTGGCCGCCGGCGATGACCTTGGCGTCGTCGCCCAGCTCGGCGAGGAGCGCTGTGGCGCCCTCGACGTCGCGCGCCCGGTGGTAGCGGAAGGGAGCGGGCTTCATGTCTCTCCTGTCGTACGGACTGTCGCGGGCGGGGTGTGCCCGGTCAGGCGGGGAGCACCCTCAGAGCACCGCCTGACCGGGGGCCTGTGCCGGGGCCCGGCGGGTTCCCGGAATGACCTCGGGGCTGTCGTCCAGTGCCCGACCCCTGGTCTCGGGGGCCGCGACCGCCATCCAGCCGACGGACCCCACCACGGCGAGCGCGAGCACCGCGAACGTCAGCGGCAGCCCCAGCAGTGGCCACATCACCGAACCGAACAGCAGCGGGGCGAAGCCGGTCAGCACCCGGCTGAAGGAGGACGCCCAGCCGAAGCCGCTGGCCCGCAGCACCGTCGGGTACAGCTCGGACACGTAGGCGTACATGGCGGGGATGGTCAGCTGCATCAGGAAACCGAAGACGGCGAGGGCGACCACCGCCCCCGTGGGCATGTGCAGCACTTCCGCGAACGCCACCAGCGCGAGCGAGGCGAGTGGGGCCGTGACGCCGATGAGCCACTTCCGGCCCACCATGTCCACCAGCACGGTGGACGCCAGAACGGCGAGGATGCCGACGCCGCTCATCAGCGTGGTGCTCATGAACGCGACCCGGTCGCCGAGCCCCTGTTCCTCGAGAATGGACGGCATCCAGCTCAGCGCCGCGTAGTACACCAGCATGACGGTGGCGAACAGCAGCCAGGCGGCGGAGGTGACGCGGGGGCTGAACTTCCAGACGTCCCGCAGCTGTTCGAGTGCGGCCCGGGGCCCACGTGCCTTGTGGTCCTCCACCGGGGCGGGGATGACGTACGGCTCGACCGGCGCTCCGGTACGGGCCACCAGATCGTCGATGACGATGCGTGCCTCGGCCTCCCTGCCCTTCTTGCTGAGGAAGATCGGCGATTCGGGAACACCCCGGCGCACCCAGAACAACAGCAGCGCGGGAACGCTCATGGTGGTGAGCATCCATCGCCAGTTGTTGTCGAGGGTCAGCATCGCCGTCGACACCAGGCCGCACAGCGTCACGCCGATGGGCCACCACACGTCCAGCGCGGTGAGGACACGCCCGCGGTACTTCTTCGGGGAGAACTCGGCCACCAGGGCGTAGTCGACCGGGATACAGCCGCCGAGCCCGACACCGGCCACGAAGCGCAGGAGAAGGAAGACCCAGTAGCTCGGTGAGAGGGCGCTGAGCACCGAGAACAGCGCGAAGATCAGCAGCGTGACGCTGAACGCCTTCTTGCGGCCGATGCGGTCCGCGACGGCGCCCCAGGCCACCGCGCCCACGGCCATGCCGACCAGGTTGGCGGTGGCCACCAGGCCGCGCTGGGAGAGGGTGAGATGGAAGTGTCCACCCAGTGGCGGCATGAGGAAGCCGTTGAGGGCGATGTCGTAGGCGTCGAACAGGTAGCCGAGGCCGCCGATGATGAAGATCTTGCCCTGGACTCCCCATCTCCATGGGAGGTCCTGAACAATCTGGTCGCCTGTTTTCACGTTCACTCCACGGGTGTGCGAGGGGGACGAGCCCGCGCGGGGGCGGACACCGGGGATGGAGAGCGGGTGAGCGGGGAGCGGAGAGCGGGGGGCAGGAGCGGTTGAGCTGGGAGCGGGGGGCAGAGCGGGTGAGCGGGGAGCGGGCGAGGGGCCCCGTGGGGTCCAGTGGGGTCCGGTCAGCGGGCGAAGCGGTATTCGTACGCGCCCAGGTCCGGGTCGTTGAGCGGTGTGCCGCTCCACAACCAGTCGTAGGACACGTCGGACTCGCCGTCGAAGCCACGCCTGAGCAGCTCGTCCCGGGCCTCCTGCTGAGGGCCGTCCGGGTAGTGGTAGAAGGTCTTGTTCTGCAACGACGCGTCCTGGACCATGCCCGCGTGCTTGGCGCGCCGGTCGACGTACCGGCGAAGCGCGACCTCGATGCCGTCGGCGGCGACCCGGCCCAGCTCCTCGGCGAGGACGGCGGCGTCCTCCATGGCCTGGGAGGCGCCCTGTGCCTGGTAGGGCAGCATGGCGTGGCAGGCGTCGCCCAGAAGGGCCACCCGGCCGTCCACCCAGATCGGGTCGCGGCGGCGGTGGTGGAGCGCGAAGGCCAGGACGTCGTCCTTCGCCTTGGACAGCATCGCCGCGACACGGTCGTCCCAGTCGGAGTACGCGTTGACGAGATCGTCGGCGGTGGCGGTGGTGGTCCACTTCTCGGCCACCTCGTCGGTGCACGGGACACAGCCGACGACGTTGAGGTACTCACCGCCACGGATCATGTAGTGGACGAGGTGCCGGCCGGGGCCGTACCAGATGGTGCTCTGGAAGCGGTCCACCAGGAAACGGGTCGCCGGGTCCGCGGCGATGAGGTCGCCGGGGATCAGGGCCCGGAAGGCCATCTCCCCGGAGAACTCCAGGGTGTCCGGCAGGCCCATGAGGTCGCGGACGCGGGAACGTATGCCGTCGGCGCCGATCAGTACGTCGGCTTCGAAGCGCCGCCCGTCGTCGGTCACCGCGGCCGGGCGGCGGGGGTTGCCGCGGTCCAGTTCGGTGACCCGGCTCGCCGTGCGCAGTTCGACGACCGGTCCCGGTCCGGCCGGGTCGACGCAGGCGTCCGTGAGGACCTGGTGCAGGTCGGCCCGGTGGTAGTGCCAGTACGGCGCGTTGTACCGCTGCTTGCAGACGTCGCCGAGCTGGGTCAGGCCGACGATGCTGCCGTCCTTCCACCGGCGCCGCACCTGGTCCTGGGGCTCGGTGCGGATGACCTCCAGCCGCTTGCGCAGACCCAGCCCGAGCAGGACCCGGCTCGCGTTGGGCGCGGTCTGGATGCCCGCGCCGATCTCGCCGAACTGCGGCGCCTGCTCCAGCACGGTGACCCTCAGGCCCCGTTGCCGCAGCGACAGCGCGGCGGTCATCCCACCGAGTCCGCCTCCGACGATGACAGCTTCGAACGATTGGGTGGATGCCATGTGTGTTCTCCAGGTACAGGTGCGGCAGGCGGTATCAGAAGTCGACGAGTCGCCCCGCGGTGACGACGTCCTGGTCGTCGACGGAGACGGTGCAGCCGCGCATGGCGATGTCGAGGTGCGCGTACGACTCACGGCCGAGCACGGGGTGCGGGCCGGTGGACCACAGGAAGTTGCCGGCGAACGCCCGGGCGTCCATGCCCATCAGCTCTTCCTTGCCGTACAGGGCGGTGGCGAACCAGTCGGCGGTCCGCATCAGGCCCCAGCCCATGTGGGACAGGCTGCGCGCCCATTGGTCGTTCGCGTCCTCGAAGAAGGTGTTCAGCAGCTGCGCCTCGGCCCCTCCGGACACCTTCTCGATGTTTCCGCCCGCGATCTCCAGGGTGACCGGCTGGCGCACGTACTCCTTGAACGGCAGCAGGATGTCGCCCTCGGCCAGCACGATCCGGCCGTCGGAGAGCCGCGGCCAGCACAGCACCATGGTGCTCGGCCAGTGGTCCCAGCGGCCCGGGTCGTCGGCGAAGCCGACCTGGAACTCCGGCTTGGAGCCGGGAAGTTCCACGGTCAGGTCGGTACCGGCCTCGGAGGTCACCCGCAGGACGGACGCGTTCTTCAGCAGTTCCACGCCCTTGAGGACCTCCGCCTTGTCCTCCTCCCTGGGCAGGTTGCGGATGAGGACGTCCGGGGCGTCACAGACGAAGAGGATGCGGGTGCCGGCCCGCAGGATCTCCTGCTGCAGGGGGGCGTGGATGAAGCCCTCCCGCGTGAGGTCCACGACCAGGTCGGCCGCCTTGAGCAGCTCCTGCGCGGTGGAGTCGTTCAACACCGCGGTCAGGCCGGGCCCGGCGCCGGTACGGGTGCTGTCCGCGGGCGACGGGTTGCCGCCGGGCACGGTGGCGGCGATGACGTGCGCGCCGCATGCCTTCGCCGCGCCGAAGGCGGCCGCCACGTAGTCACCGCGGCTGGTCGGCTCGGACAGGACGACGACGTGTTCGTCGGGCCGGAGCTTGCACAGCTTCAGCTCCCGGGTGAACGCGTCGAGGAGATCGACGGAGGTGAGGTCGAGCATGTCTCGCTCCTAAGCGATGGGAAGGGGAAAGACGGCGATCGCACGGCTCGAGAGTGCGAGCGGGGGGCATGGATCCAGCCATGCGGACAGACGCCGACGTCCTGAGTCGCGGTGCTCTGGAACGCCACTGACGGAATTAATCCGAGCACGCACGATCTCGATCCGGCAAGAGGTCGGCGTCGAGATTGACCCGACTTCCTCTAGTGACTTGCATCACACTTCACCGACGCGCCCCGCCCGACCTGCACCTTCTCCCGCCCTCACGCCGCCCACCCAGGAGCCGCGCATGAGCAGGCGATGAATGCAGTGGACACGGAACCTTGCGCGAGGGAAGCCGTACGTGCTCGGATTTGCTTCATCCGCATTCGGACGACGGCCGACGGAGCCTTTTGATGGCTGATTCCCGACGGTGCGTGCTGCCTGTGAGGAGAGCCCCGATGCCATCCCTTGCTTCCCCCCGGCCTGGCCGACCGCTGTCTCACGTGATCCGGTCCGATGCGCTCGTCGGCTCGCGTCCACAGCGAGTGGTGGAAAAGCGGTGGACAGAGATCCCGCGGGCGGCAGACTGACCCGGGTGAAACGACTGCTGGTGGATGTGGAGAGCCTCACCGCTGCCTCGGGCCGGGTGCCCTCTGTGCCGGCCGTCGACGAGGAGGCGGGCGCCATGGTGTTGGAGGAGATCGCACCCGGAACACCGGCGGAGGACATGCCCGCTGCTTCGCTTCCGGGACAGTGGGCGGATCTGCTCGCCGCCCTGCACGGGGTCGCTCCGCCTCCGCTGCCGACGCGGGTGCTGCGTGAGCGGTGCGAGGAGGCCTTCGCCCGGGTCGGCAGGCGGCTGTCCGAACCTGCGATCAGCGCGCGGATGGACGTCACCGCGTGGGACAGGGCCATCCAGCGGTGCGAGCGGCTGCTGGCCACGCAAGCCACAACCGTGCTGCTCCACGGCGACCTGCACCTGGGCAACGTGCTCGACGGCGGCGCGGAGCGCGGTCTCATGGCCATCGATCCGAAAGCCTGTGTCGGTGATCCGTGCTTCGACGCTGTGGACTACGTCCTCACCGGCGCCGGGCTGGAGGGCGTCGAGACCCGCTGCGCGCGCGTGGCGGCGGCGTGCGGGCTGGATGGCGACCGGCTCCACGCCTGGAGCCAGGTGATCGCGCCGTTTGCGGCCATCGCCCACCTCGGTGACGGTGGTGAGGAACCGGTGATCGACGAACTGCTCACGTTGGCCCGGTGAGCACACCGGAATGGGCAGACACGGCCGGCAACCTGTCCGCCGACAGATGCCGAGCGACTGGGTCGTTCTCCAGATCGGCGTTCGGCCGGTGTGACGGCCCTGCCCGGTCTGTGATCACAGCCCCGCTCCGAGGGCCGGCCCGGCGGCACACTGCCGCCCGCGACCGACGAAGCCCCGGCGGCCCGGTGTTCACCGGGCCGGCGCCGTCCTCAATATCTACGTGAGGACGGCGCGCGGCCGGCTGTCAAACAACCAGGACCCGGCGCCCGCGCGTGTGACCGGCCTGGCTGTCGATGTGCGCCGCGGCAGCCTCAGCGAGCGGGTACGACTTCTCGACCGGGATGTGGAGCTTTCCCCGCGAGATAAGGTCGACGGCCTCGGCAAGCGCCTCCGGGACGCTCCCTGCCACGCCGGAGAACCGGACACCGAACTCCGGCGCGGCGAGATCGGCGATGGAGATCACCTTCTGCGGATCCCCGGTCAGCTCGACGAGTTCGCGGATCACGCCCGAGCCGGCCAGATCGAGAGCCGCGTCGACCTGGCCGAGCCGCCGCACCCGCTCGACCCAGCCCTCGCCGTATGTCGTGGCGAGGGCGCCCAGGCTGCGCAGATAGTCCTGGTTCGCGGCCCCGGCCGTGCCGATCACCGTGATGCCGCGGTCGCGGGCGATCTGCAGCACCGCCGACCCGACTCCCCCGGACGCCCCGCTGACCAGCAGCGTCTGCCCGGGCTGCACACCGACCTGGGAGATGATGCGCAGCGCGGTCTCCACCACGGAGGGGTACCCGGCCGCCTCTTCGAACGTCAGCCCCTCGGGCATACGGGCCCAGGCCGAGAGCACGGCGAACTCGGCGTAGGTGCTCGAGCCTTCGCCGAACACGTGGTCGCCGACCTCGACCCCTTCGACGCCCTCGCCGACCTCGTCCACCACGCCGGAGGCGTCCAGCCCGACTCCGGAGGGCAGCTCGATCGGATGGGCCTTGAGGATCTGGCCTTCACGAATCCTCCAGTCGACGGGATTCACCCCCGCCGCCCGCACAGCGATGCGCACCTGGCCGGGGCCCGCGTGGGGCTCCTCGGCGTCCACGAATCGCAGAACCTCTGGACCGCCGAACTCGGCGAAGCTCACTTTCTTCATGCCATCGACCGTAACCCTAACGGTTAGCATTTTGCAACCGTTCTTTCTTTGGGTCTGATAGCGTGAGGGCATGACCGTGCCGTCCGGGCGACGCGAGCGCAAGAAGGCCGCGACCCGCCAGAAGATCGCCGACACCGCCCTGCGGCTCTTCCTGGAACGCGGGTACGACGCGGTGGGCATCCGCGACGTGGCCGCCGAGGCCGACGTCGCCGTCACCACGGTCTTCTCCCACTTCGCCTCGAAAGAGGCCCTGGTGTTCGAGCAGGACGAAGACTTCGAGCAACGCCTCACACAGGCGGTCACCGGCAGGGCACCGCACGAGCCGCTCATCCCCGCGCTACGCCGCGAGATCCAGGCCCTGGTACGCCATTGCACGGCGGACAGCGCCGCCCCGATCTGGCGCATGATCGACGAATCCCCCGCCCTGCGGGAGTACGAGGACTCGATGAGACTGCGCCACGCGGAGTCGCTGGCAGCGGCCATCGCCGCCGATCCCGCCCTCTCACGGACCCCCACGGCCTGCCGGGCGATCGCGCGGTTCGTGATCGACGCCTACTCGCTGGCCCGTGAGGCGGCCGACCCGCAGACCGCGGTGGACGAGATCTTCCAGATGATCGAGGCCGCCTGGGGCGTCACCTGCCACCCCGGAAACTCCACCGGCACCGCCGGGCCGTAGCCTCGGCGGCGCGGTCAACGAATACAGATGTGTCGCTCGGCCAGGAGCGATGATCCCGTGAGTCGGGGCAGGGCCACGGCGGCCCTGCCCCGACACACCTGCTCCCCTGGCCCGCCTACCTCTGCCAGACGCGCACGTAGTCGACCGACTTCTGCGCCGAGACCGTCGCCGGGTTCGGTTCGAGGCCGGGGCGGGAGTACACGTACAGGTCCTCGATGATGTTCGTGTTCTCCGAGGGGGTACCCGCCACGGTGCACACCAGCTTGCCGTCAATGAAGAACCTCGTGCCACTGGGCGAGATGTCCGCACCGTAGGTGTGGAAGCCCTCCCCCGGGTCGAACCCCAGCGTCGGCTGGCAGCCGCCGCCGGAGCCCGCGTGCGAGGTCAGGTGGAGCATGCGCGGGTTGTCGCTGTACTGCTCGTAGACGTCGGTCTCCTGCCAGGAGTTCACGCCGTCCGCCTGCCAGGTCCAAAAGGCGGGCCAGAAACCGCGCTTGTCGGAGACGGGCTTGCCGTTCGCGTCCTTGACGTTGTACGTCAGCTTGGCGCGCGACTCGATGAAGGCGTGCTTGAAGGTGTAGCCGCTGGAGCCGGTCGAGGTGAGCAGGCAGGACGTCCAGCCGTAGTCCGTGCCCGACGGGGAGGTGTGGTTCTCCCGCTTCGCGGTGATGGTGACCGCGCCGTCCTTCTCCTGGCAGTTGCGATCGAGGTTGTAGTCCAGCTGCTGGTTGCCCTTGTTGCCGCGGCCGTTGTCGGCGAGGGAGCTGGAGTCACCGCGCCACTTGGTGCCCCAGTCGACCGAGGTGCCGTTGAACTCGTCCCACCACTTGATGTTCCAGCCGGTGCCGCCGCCCTGCGGTTGCACCCCGGTCGGCGGGTTCTCCCCACCGGACGAGGACTGCCCGAACCCCTGTCCCGCCACGGTCGCGGCGGCCTGCCGGCTGCCGCCTCCCAGCGGATTGGCGAGGGCGGATCCCTGCGTGCTGAGGAGTGTTCCGAATGCAACGGGGATGAGTACCGCCCGCCAGGGTCGACGCATGTCCAACCTCCGTGTGGCTGCCGAATGATGCAACACAATGGGGCCGGTCTCAGCACGCGTCAAATTGGGTGCAGCAGCTCATGGAAACACGGCCGTGACAGTTGCCGCGGTGGCGGGCGACCGGGCACTGGCCAGCCGCGCGGCGTCAGCCGTTCGCGAGCGGTGCGTTTGCGGGACGTGAGTGAGACGTTTCCAGAACGTCAGTGGCCCCGGGAAA
>NZ_MAXF01000201.1 GCF_001704635.1 Streptomyces sparsogenes
CGCACTGGCACCTGACCGCCTGCGGCAGCAGCGACAGCGACTCGAAGGCATCAGCCGGCGAGAAGACCGCCACCACCGCACAGAACCGGCCCACGTCCACCGAGGACGGCAAGGGCGGCACGGAGCAGACCAACAGCACCCCTGACAAGGCCTCGGCCGGATCGGACGAGGTCACGAGCAAGGGCGCAAGGGTCGGCGCCCAGCAGTGCGTGGGCGACGAGATGCTGGTCACCGCGGTCCACCGGTTCGCCGGACAGCAGGGCGACCACCTGCTGCTCACCGCGTCCAACCAGGGCACCAAGCCGTGCTGGGTCACCTCGTACCCGGCCGTGAGGCTCGGCGACGACAGCCTCGAACTGCCGCACTCCAAGAAGGACAACCCCGGCGGCGACAAGCGCATCACCCTCCAGCCCGGCGGCAAGGCCTACAGCGCCGTGAACCTCTTCGACTACAACTCCCGGCACCAGACGGCACAGGGGCTCGCCATCGCGCTGCGCGGCGCCGACGGCCACGAAAGCCCCTACTACTCCGTCGTCATGAAGGGCCAGAAGCAGCAGTTCAGCTGGAACGAGGCCGACGTACTGAACTGGAACACCGCGAAGCCGTACGACTTCTGACAGCGAACCGGGTGGCAGCGCCGGCGAAGAACGGGCTGGGCTCGAAGGCCCCGGACCTGGCCCGCACCCCGGAGTGGAGGGCGACCCGGTCATCAGCTCAAGGGCGACGCGAGCTGCGGCGGATTCAATGCGCCGTGTCATCGTCCAAGCCCTGCCGGGCAGCTCGAAAGGGGCCTCCTCTTGCGAAAGTCCGTTGTCGTCTCCGCGCTCGTGGCGCTGGGAACGTGTCTGTCCACCGCGGCCCCGGCCGCCAGTGCCTCCCCCGCCGCCGCGCCCTCGGCGGAGGCGGTCCGCACCGTGTTCATCGGGGACTCCTACACCGCCAACTTCGGCATCGGCCCCGTTGGCACCACCCCCGCCCTGTGTTTCCGGGCCACCGACAACTATCCCGCGGTGGCCGTCGACGAGCTGGCCGAGGAGGGCGTGCCGCTCGACGTCCAGGCGGATGTGTCGTGTGGCGCCGCGCAGATTCACCATGTGTGGGAGCCGCAGGACCTCCCGCAAGGCGCCGCCGAACCGCAGAAGAACGCCCTGCGCCCGGACACCCAGCTGGTGGTGGGCAGTCTCGGCGGCAACACGGCCGGGTTCGCCCGCATCATGAAGCAGTGCTCCGAACGGCTCCGGGGCAGCGAGGGAACGCTGCTGCCGGCCGACCCGGTGGATGAGGACTCACCGGCCTCCGGATGCAGTGACTTCTTCCAGAACGGTGCCGGGGCCGAGTGGCTCGACGAGCGGTTCCTGACAATGGAGCGAGACCTGCGCCGGATGTTCAGCGAGATCCACGAGGCGGCCCCGGGCGCGGACACCGTGCTGGTGGGCTACCCCAGGATCGTGCCCGAGGACACCTCCGCGTGCCTCGAACCCATCCCGGGCGGCACCGAGAAGCCGCTCGCCGACATCGACGAGGACGCCCTGAAGTTCCTGGACAAGGAGGTCCAGGAGCCTCTCAACGACCTGATGGAGCGCGAGGCACGGGCCGCGGGGGCCTCCTTCGTCGACATCTACCACCGGACCGGCGCCCACACCGCGTGCGGCGGTGAGCAGCGGGGCGTCGGCGCCATGCTGGAGCGGTCCGAGGTGAGGTTCCTCGGACTGCCGCTGCCGTGGTACGTCCACCCGAACCGCACCGGCCGTGATCTGCAGGCCGAACTGGTCGCGGAGACAATCAAGCACATCACGACCGCCTGACCTGCCCGGTGGTGGGTCAGGCCTCGCCGACCCCCTGACCCGCCCTCAGGTGGTGCCTGGAGCCCGGTCGACCGCGGTCGGCCTGGGCTCCGCCCGGCAGCCCCCTGCGGCGGCTATGGTAGGGACATGTCTACGCCCCGAGTTTCCTAGCTGAGGACCCGCTTCCACGCCAGAAGTGTGTCCTTTTGCTTTCTCGGAGCGTCATCCCGTGATTACTGTTCGTGATGTCGAGTTGCGTGCAGGTGCCCGCCTGCTGCTCTCGGACATTTCTTTCACTGTCTCTCCCGGTGACCGTATCGGCCTGGTCGGCCGCAACGGGGCGGGGAAGACCACCTTGATGACCGCCCTCGCGGGGCGGACCAAGCCCGCCGCCGGGACGATCACCCGTACCGGCACGGTCGGGTTCCTGGCGCAGGACTCCCGAGCGGTTGACCCGACGGTCACGGTCACGGACCGGATCCTGTCCGCTCGCGGTCTGGATGCGGCGCTGCGCCGGCTGCGTGCGGCCGAGGCCGCGATGGCCGAGGCCGCCGGGTCCGGCGACCTGGAGCGGGCGATGCGGGCCTATGCCGGGGCCGAGGCGGCCTTCCAGGCCGGCGGCGGATATGCGGCCGAGGCCGAGGCCGCCCGTGTGGCGGCCGGGCTCGGTCTGCCCGAGCGGGTACTGACCGAGCCGGTCGGCAACCTCTCGGGCGGGCAGCGGCGCCGGGTGGAACTGGCACGGATCTTGTTCGCCGGCCACGAGGGTGTGTTGCTGCTGGACGAGCCGACCAATCACCTGGACGCCGATTCCATCGCCTGGCTGCGCGTTTTCCTGCGGGAGTACCGGGGTGGCCTGGTGGTCATCAGCCATGACACCGCCCTGCTCGCCGGTGTGGTCAACCGGGTCTTCCACCTGGATGCCACCCGGGCGACGATCGACATCCACAACACCGGCTGGGCCGCCTACCTGACCCGGCGTGAGGCGGACCAGCGGCGGTGGGAGCGGGAGCGGGCGAACGCCGAGCGCAAGGCCGCCGCCCTGCATGCGCAGGCGGAGAAGATGAAGTCCCGCTCGGCCACCGCGGTCATGGCCCGCAGCATGGCCCGCCGCGCGGACCGCATGCTGGCGGATCTGGAGCCGGTCCGCCGCGCGGAGAAGGTGGCCAGGATCCGGCTGCCCGAGCCGCTGCCGTGCGGCCGGATGCCGCTGGGCGCGGTCAGCCTGTCCAAGTCCTACGGCGGCCACCGTGTGCTCGACGGGGTGGACCTGGCCGTGGACCGGGGCAGCCGCCTGGTCGTCCTCGGCCTCAACGGTGCGGGCAAGACCACCCTGCTGCGCATCCTCGCGGGCGCGGAGCAGCCTGACGCCGGTCGTGTGGTGCACGGACATGGGCTGCGGCTGGGCTACTTCGCCCAGGAGCACGACACCCTCGATCCCGGCCGCACGGTCCGGCAGAACCTGTCGGATGCCGCGCCGCACCTGACGGACGGCGAGGCGCGGCGGGTCCTGGGCGCGTTCCTGTTCAGCGGGGACGACGCGGACAAAAGCGCCGGGGTGCTGTCCGGCGGGGAGAAGACCCGCCTGGCGCTGGCCGGGCTGGTGCACTCCGGCGCGAACGTGCTGTTGCTGGACGAGCCGACCAACAACCTCGACCCCGCCTCGCGCGCCGAGGTGTTGGCGGCCGTCGGCTCCTACCCCGGCGCGATCGTGATGGTCACCCACGACGAGGGCGCCATCGACGCCCTGCGCCCCGACCGTGTCCTGATCCTGCCGGACGCGGACGAGGACCTGTGGAGCGAGGACTACCGCGACCTGGTCGCCCTGGCCTGATCCGCTCCCGCTCCCCTTCATCCGTCGGGACCGTTTCCGGGCCCGGCGGATGGGGGCGGGGGTGCCCCGGGGCAGCTCCCTCCCCGGGGCTGCCCCAGGTCGTGCGCCGGGTTCTACTGCGGGCCGTAGGCCTCGAGTTCGAGGAGGCGCGAGTAGTTGCCGCCGGCGAAGTGGATCAGGACGCGTACCGCGTCGGTCCGCTCGGCGGGGAACCTGGTGACGACGTGCTCCTCGGTGTTGCCCACGACCTGCGCGACGGTGCGCCAGGTGTCGCCGTCACGGACCTGGATGTCGAAGTCGCGGATCCCGCTCGTGGCGGCGGGCGTCTTGGTCCACAGCTCGACCCGGTCGACCGTCTGGACCGTCGGCCACTCCACGCCGTACCAGTCGGGGAAGACGTCGCGGGTGGCGTCGTTCCAGCCGGTCAGGGTGGACCAGTGGCTCTGGTCCCTGTCGCCGTCGACGGCTCCGCAGAGGGTGAAGTTGCCGTGCGTGGAGGAGGCGATGGCCTGTTCGCCGTAGGCGAGGTTGGCCCCCGGGCCGCGCTCGGGGATCGGCTGGACGGTGACCGGGACGACCTCCCTGTGCCTGCCGCTGGTCACGGTGATGTCGTACGTCCCCGGTTTCGTGCCGCGCGGAACGAGCACGCCGAACGACTTGGTCACCGGATGGGCCGGGTTGTTGGGCGGCAGGTAGGTCTGGAAGAGCGTGTCGGAGAGGACGAGCGGCGCCTCGGCCTTCAGGGTGGCCTCCGCGAAGACCGGTTCGGTGCCGGTGTTGGTCAAGGTCACCGCGATCGAGGTGGGCAGGCACGGCAGTTCGTTGGCGGACACCGCGGCGGGCGAGGCCCACATCACGACGTCCGAGCGGGACGTGCCGCCCGCGGCGACGGCGTTCTGCGCGGGAGCGGCGAGGGTCACGCCGGCGGTCAGCACGCCCGCGACCGCGGCCGCGGTCAGGGTCTTCTTCATGGTCGTCCCTCTTCTCAGACCTGCTGAACGGCGGCGGCGCCGCTCTCGACGGCCAGCTTGGTGCGGGTGCTCACGGTGCCGTCGGGCACCGTGACCCGGTCGCACACCCGGAACTCGGATGTCCAGAGGTCCGGTGTGATCTCGCAACTGATGTAGCCCCGCTGGAAGTTGCCGAACTTCATGTGCGGGTTCTCCTCGAGCAGCACCCGCCCGCCGGCGTCCAGGTCCTCGCCGTCCTGCGCCGAGGAGATGGAGGTGCCGACGAACTCGGTGGCGACGACCTTCGAGTCAGGGTCGGTGAAGTCGAGCGCGAGGTCGCTGACCACCGTGCGGTGCAGGTCGCCGGCGAGGCTGACCACGTTCTGGATGCCGCGTTCGTCGATGCCGCCGAGGAGGCGGTCGCGCGATGCGCTGTACCCGTCCCAGGCGTCCATCGGGACGGCCACGCCGGGGCCGGAGACCGTGTCGAGGAGAGTGATGGCGGTCTGGTGGCCGAGGACGTTCCAGGTGGACCGCGACGCGGTGAGGCCGTCGAGCAGCCATCGCTCCTGGGGGAAGCCGAGGATGGAGCGGGTGGGGTCGGCCGTGGCCGCGTTGGGCGCCTTGATGCCGTCGCCGTTCACCTGGTCGTCGCGGTACTGGCGGGTGTCGAGCATGGAGAACTCGGCCAGCCGCCCGTACCGCAGCCGGCGGTACAGCTGCATGTCGGGACCGGCCGGGAACTGCGGCGCGCGCAGCGGCATGTTCTCCCAGTAGGCGCGGAACGCGTTGGCCCGCCGGACCAGGAAGTCGTCGGGGGGCGTGCTCCCGGCGTACCGGTCGGCCCAGTTGTCGACGACCTCGTGGTCGTCGAGGACCGCGATCCATGGGGCGGTGTGGTGCGCTGCCTGCAGGTCCGGGTCGGTCTTGTAGTACGCGTAACGCTGGCGGTACTCGTCCAGGGTGACGGTCTGGCGGGTCCGCAGCGGGTCGTCGTCGCCGGGGCGGACGCCGCGGTCGTTGCCGAACTCGTAGATGTAGTCGCCGAGGAACAGCACCACGTCGTGGTGGCGGGCGGCCAGGTCGCGGTGGGCGGTGAACCAGCCCTCCCAGATGGCCTGGCAGGAGGCGACGGCGAAGGTCATGCTCGGCAGCAGCTGCTCCGGCGCCGGAGCCGTTTTCGTCCGGGCGGCCGGGCTGACGAACCCGCCGGTGCGGAAGCGGTAGTAGTAGTCGCGGGCCGGCTGGAGACCGCGGACGTCCACATGCACGCTGTGCCCGTACTCGGGTTCGGCCTTCGCCGTCCCGCGCTTGACCACCCGGCTGAAGCGCTCGTCGGCGGCGATCTCCCACTGGACCGAGTAGGTCCGCCGGTCCATGCCACCGAGGGGCGCCAGCGGGTCAGGGGCCAGACGGGTCCACAGCACAACACCGTCCGGCAGGGGGTCGCCGGAGGCGACCCCGAGCGTGAACGGGTCCTTCTTGGTGGCGGAGGTGGTCGCGGCGGTGGCGGGGCTGATCCCGGGCAGCATGCCGGACAGGGCGAGTCCGGCGGCGGCACCCGTGACCGTGAGGAAACGTCGCCGCGTCGCCGCACTCAGCGCTGGGGGAAGAGAGGAGGAGTGTTCCACGTGCGTGGACCCTGTCGGCGCCAGGTGAAGAACCGGTCAACGCTGGGTAACGGTATCGCCAGTACTTCAGCACGGACTGGCACCCAGGAGTGGTGGCGGGAGCGGCGGGCGGAGCCGCCTGGGTCAGGCGGCTCCGCCCGTCGGGCGCTGTGCTTCAGTCGCGCTTGGCCACCAGCAGGTTCCAGTGGGTGAAGCCGTCGAAGAACGGCGTGATCGATTCGACCTCGAAGCCGGCCGCGCCGACCATCGCCCGGTACTCCGACTGGGGCCGGACCCTTCCTCCGTTGGTGGCGAAGACGGCGAAGTCGATGGCCGACTCCTGCTGGGCGTGGACGGGGTTCACCTCATCGCCGGTGACCTCGTCGGCGATCATCGAATCGATCACCAGCAGGGTCGTACCCGGTGCGGCGGCGCGGTGGATGTTGCCGAGGATTCGCGCGGCGTGCTCGTCATCCCAGTCGCACAGCGTGCTCTTGATCATGTAGAGGTCACAGTCGCCGGGAACCTCCCGCAAGAAGTCACCGTCGATCAGGTCGACCCGGTCGTCCGTGCCCGCCTCCGTGAACAGCCCTTTCGCCCTGCGGATCACCTCGGCCCGCTCGTACAGCACTCCGCGCACACCGGGCACCCTTGTCAGCACGCCGTTCAACAGATTCCCATGGCCACCGCCGATATCGGCGATCCGCTGGAAAGGTGCGAAGTCGTATTGCCGCACCAGCGCCTGCGCGCAGTGCGCGGTGACGTGACTCATCGTCACGGCATAGTGCTCGGCTTCCTCCTCGTTGTGGTCGTAGTACTCCCAGAATTCATAGCCGTCGACCTTGGTGTCGACGCGGCGACCCGCGCGCACCACCTCGGCGAACCGTTCCGCCCTGCGTGTGAGGTTGGGGCCGACTATGCCCATGGCGACGCTCTTCAAGCTGCCGTTGTCGGCCTCCATCGCGGACCCCAGCGGGCCGAGCTCAAAGGTGTCACCGTTCTCGCGGACCAGGCCCAGCGTTGCGGCGGAGCGCAGAAAGCGGCCCAGCGCGTCGGGGTCGGCATCGATCGCCTTGGCCAGTGCCTCGACACTTCGGGGGCCGTCGGCCAGGTGCTCGGTGATCCCGAGCTGCGCCGTCGCCCGCACGATTTGCGAGAAAATGTAGCCGGTGATGATCGTCCGCAGCGTCGTCGCCGCGTCGGTGTCCGCCGCGGGGGCGCCCATCTCGTCCTTGGTCATCGTCGGATTCTCCTCATTGTCGCGTTGCAGGCCTCGTCACCAGACGACCGGTAGTTCCTCGAGCCCGCACACATTGATGGATTCCTTGCACGAAAGGTGTTCGATCGGGGCGGCCGGCCGAAAATCCGGACGTCGGCGCAACAAGGTCTCGAGCACGATGCGGAGCTCGGTGCGGGCCAGTTTCGCGCCGACACACTGATGCGCCCCGTGACCGAAGGCCAGATGGCCCCGGCCCTGGCCGATACGCAGTTCATCGGGCTCGCTGAATGCCCGGGGGTCGCGGTTGGCCGCCTGTACCGACAGCACCACGCCTTCCCCCTTGCGAATCGTCACTCCACCGACCACGACGTCCTCGTTCGCGACGCGCAGGAGCGCCTGCTGGGCAATGGTGAAGTAGCGGAGGAACTCCTCGATGGCCTCTGGGATGCGCGCCGGATCTCGCGCGAGTTCATGCCGGAGTTCGTCGTCGGTCAGCAGTCTCGCGACCGAGACCGTGATCATGCCGGCCGTGGTCTCGTGCCCCGCTATGAGCAGCAGGTTCGCGAGGGACACCAGCTCGTCGTGATCGTACTCGCCGGCTTCCCGAAGGAGCCGGATCTGCCTGCCGAGCAGGTCGTCCGGCGGGTCCGCCTCCTTGTCGCGGACGAGCCGGTCCAAATACGACATCAGCTCCGTGAAGACGCCCACCCGGTCCGCCGCGCTGGTCTCACGCCGGAATGCGGCGGTGGTGCGGTCGTTGAACCAGTCGTGGTCGGCGTAGGGAATGCCCAGCAGCATGCAGATCACAGCGGACGGGACGGGCAGTGCGAGTGCCTTGACCAAATCGACCGGCCCGCCGCGCGCGTTCTCGATCGCGTCGAAAGCGGCGTCGACAATGCGCTGGATGTCCGGCTCCATGGCCCGGACCCGACGGGTGCCGAACTCCTCCTGGATTCTGCGCCTGATCACCGTGTGCTCGGGTGCGTCCATTCCCGCCATGGTCGGCGGCATGCTGGCCACGGCTTCTCGCTGGCCGGGCGCCAGCACCGGGTAGCCGTCCCGGCGGAGGTCCGCACTGAACCTGGGGTCGGCGAGGGCGGCACGGACGTCCGCGTACCTGGTCACCAGCCACGGGTGGCCTTCGTGCGTCGCGACCGGGCACACAGGAGCGGTGTCCTGCACACGTAAGTACTCACTCGGCGGCGCGAAGGGCCATGGGCACGGAAGGGGGAATGACACGACCGCGTTCTCCGCGAGCCCTGGGGGCTCGACCATTGTTCCTCCTCGAAAATCATCAGTCGTCCGGGCGCTGCCCGCCCACCTGTACCTCGTCCACCCCGTCACCCGGAGCCGTAGCGGGCCGCTCGGTCCCGCAGGAGAGCAGCCGTCTCGGACATCAGGTGCTCCGCGATGGTGTCGACGTGGCGGGACCGCCACGGCTCGAGACCGGTGCCGGCCACCCAGGAGTTGAACGCGCCCATCGCGGGACCGCAGTAGACCAGGTAGTCGACCTTCCGCTCCCGGTCCCCGCGCAGCGCCAGCCGGAAGCCGCGGTGGAGGTAGGACCGGAAGGCCGTGGCCATCCGGCGCTTGCCGTCGTCCCCCGGCCCCGCGTCCGACTCCGCGGCGGCGGCCTCGTGAAACGATCCGTGCAGGAACTTCTCCTCGATCCGACGGCGGGTCGGCGCGTCGATGTCCTCGAAGGAGTCGTGGCGTCGCCACAGCTCGTGCAGCTTCGCCGCCTTCGCCGGGAGCAGCACACCGCGCTTGACCACCTGCGCCCGCACCCCCAGTTCGAACATCTCCGGGGCGGGTGCGAGGGCGACGTCATGGACCTCCACCTCCTGCAGCAGATCCTTGACGGCCTCGCTGGTGGCCGCTTCGGGGGTGCACTGGTTGATCGATCCGGTGACCAGGAACTCCGCGCCCAGGACGAACGCGGCGGCCGCGGCCTCCGGGCTGCCGATCCCGCCGGCCGCGCCCACATGGATCCTCGGCCCGGCTCCGGCCCGCGCGGCCCGGGCGTCCCGCAGCCGGACCACGGCGGGCAGCAGCGTGGCCGGCGTGCCGGTGGCGTCGTACCAGCCAGCGCCGACCTCCACGCACAGGTCGTCGGCCATCGGCAGGTGTGCGAAGCGCTCGGCGTCCGCGGCGGCTATCCGCCCCTCGTCGAGCAGTTGCCGGACGATGCGCGGCGGCGCGGGTTCCAGGAACGCGGCCGCCATATCGGTGCTGGAGACCTTGGCCAGCACCCTGCCCCCGCTCAGCCGGTACTTGACCAGCGCGGGGGTGATCCGCAGGAAGCCGGATGCCTCGATGGTGCGCACACCGGCCCGCAGGAACAGGTCGACCAGCGCCGATTCCCGTTCCGGGTCGGCGTACTGGTGCAGCAGGTTCGCTCCGTACGCCCCGTCGGCGCCCAGGGCGGCCCGCACCGCGTCGAGCCCCGCCCCGACCTCGTCCAGGGCCAGCCCGCCGCTCCCGAAGAAGCCCATCCCGCCGGACTTCGCCAGCCGGATCAGCAGCTCCGCTCCGGACACCCCGCCGTACATGGCACCGGCCAGGCAGGCGTACCGGAGACCGTAGCGCTCCCGGAAGGTCGCGGCGCCCAGCGTTTCCGCCCTGACCCCGCCAGGGGCGGCGGCCACCTCGGCGGCGACCGGCGGCGCGGTGACCGGAGCCTCAGCGAGCGGTGGCGCGGTGACCTGGGGCGCGGTGACCGGTCGTTCCGCGACAGGCTGCTCAGTGGCAGGTTGCTCGGTGGCCTGTGGCTCGGTGACCAGCGGTTCCGCCTCGGCCTTGATCTTGGTGACCAGCTTGCGGAGCACCGTGCCCGGTCCCAGTTCCTCGAACTCGAACTCGCCCTTGCCCATCAGGTATCTGATCGTGTCCGTCCAGCGCACCGTCGAGGCGATCTGCCGGGCCAGCGTCCGCTTCACCTCGCCGGGCCGGTACGGGCGGGCGTCCACGTTGGCGATCACGGGAATCCCGGGGTCGCGCAGCGTGAAGCCGTCGAGGTAGCGGGCGAACTCGTCGGCGGTCTCCCGCAGGTAGCGCGAGTGGAAGGGGGCGCTGACGTTCAGCGTCACGAAGTGTGCGCCGAGCCCCTCGAACACCGGCTTGGCCTGAGCGAGCTGGTCGGCGGGCCCGGCGAGGACGACCTGCGCGGGCGCGTTGTGGTTGGCGATGTCCAGGCCGGTCAGCCGGTGGTCGCGCAGCGCCTGTTCCACCCCGTCCAGGTCGCAGCCCAGTACGGCGGCCATCCGCCCGCCGTCGGCGCGGCTCATCAGCTCGCCGCGGCGCTTGACCAGCCGCAGACCGGTCTCGAAGTCGAAGGCCCCGGTGGCGAACAGCGCGACGTACTCGCCGAGGCTGTGTCCCACCAGATAGTCCGGCGGGGTGGGGTCGTCGCGCAGCTTCCGCAGCCAGGTCAGGGCGCTGACCACGTACAGCGCGGGCTGGGTGAACTGGGTGAGCTTCAGCTCCCGCCGGGGATCCTGGGTGCACAGCTCCCTGATCGAGTACCCGAGCACGGCGTCCGCCACCGCGGTCTGTTCCGGGAACTCGTCGAAGAGGTCCTTGCCCATCCCCTTGGCCTGGCTGCCCTGACCGGGGAATCCGTATACCTTCATGATGCCCTCCTGGGGGTGCGTGGGGGCGGGGCGGGGGCGGGGGCGCGGGGGCACGGCGGAGCGCAGCCCGGCCAGCGCGCGGGTGTCCTGGCTCAGC
>NZ_MAXF01000202.1 GCF_001704635.1 Streptomyces sparsogenes
GGTCAGGGCGCACGTACAGCGCGGGCTGGGTGAACTGGGTGAGCTTCAGCTCCCGCCGGGGATCCTGGGTGCACAGCTCCCTGATCGAGTACCCGAGCACGGCGTCCGCCACCGCGGTCTGTTCCGGGAACTCGTCGAAGAGGTCCTTGCCCATCCCCTTGGCCTGGCTGCCCTGACCGGGGAATCCGTATACCTTCATGATGCCCTCCTGGGGGTGCGTGGGGGCGGGGCGGGGGCGGGGGCGCGGGGGCACGGCGGAGCGCAGCCCGGCCAGCGCGCGGGTGTCCTGGCTCAGCGGGCTGAGCAACGCGTGGGAGCGCGACCGCGAGTGGGCGGGCAGGCCGGCCCGGACGAAGTTGTGCAGGGTGCCGGACGGACCGAGGTCGATGTACCGGTACGGGCCGCCGCGCTCCAGCGCGGTCAGCGTGGCCGCGAACTCGATCGGCGCCCTGGTCGCCCGCCACAGGTGGTCGGCCGTCACCCGGCCGACCGGGCCCATGGCGGCGCAGGACACGATCGGGATCCGCGGCGGGCGCAGCTCCGTCTCCGCGAGGGTGGCCCGGAACGCCGGCTCGCCGGCGTCCATGAGGGCCGAGTGGAAGGCGTACGGGACGGGCACCCGGTGGCAGGCCACATCGCGCGCCCGCAGCAGTTCCTCGGCGGCGGTCAGGGCGTCGGCGGGGCCGGACAGGACGAGGTGTCCGGGGTAGTTGCGGGCGGCGACCTCGGTGTGGTCGCGCAGCAGGGGGATGTCCCGGTGCAGCCGCTCGTCGCCCAGGACCGCGAGCATCCCGCCGGCCGGCGCTCCGCGCGCCACCCTGGCCTGCCGGATCAGCAGCCGCAGACAGGTGTCCCGGTCCACCACGCCCGCCAGCACGCAGGCGGTGAACTCACCGAGGCTCGCGCCGAGCAGAAGGTCGGGTTCGATCCCGTACCCGGCGAGGGTGTCCGCGAGGGCGAGTTGCACCATGACGATCGCCGGATGGGTGAACTCCAGGTCGTCGAACGGCTCGGACGGGCCGCGGCCCGGGTCGTACATCCGGCCCAGGACGGACGCCCCGAGTTCCGCCTCGGCGACGGTGTCGAGGCGGTCGAGCGTCTCCCGGAACACCGGCTCGGCCCGGTACAGGTCCTGGCCCATCCCGTGGTACTGGGACCCCTGGCCCGAGAACATGAAGACGGTGGGCAGGGAGGCGGTGGGCGGGGAGTCGGGGGGCCGGGAGCCGGTGGACAGGGAGTCGGGGGGCTGGGAGGCGGTGGGCGGGGAGGCGGCGGACCCGGGACCGGTGGGTGCCGTCACCGGTCCTCGCCCAGCAGCGCGACGATGTCCTTGACCACGAACTCGCCCTCCCGGAAGGCGAGGAGGTCGTCCGGGGCGGGCGCCCCCCGCAGGGCCGCCGCCAGCAGGTCCCGCACGCCCTGCGGCCGGTCGGCCGCGAGGACTTCGAGCACCGAGGTGAAGGCGCCGATCAGGCGGGTGATCGTGGCGTCCGTGAAGCGGTCCCGGTAGTACGACATGTGCAGCTTGACCGTCTCCGTCGGGAAGACGTCCAGCCGCAGCGGGAAGCCCATCCGCGAGATGTAGTACGCCGCGCTGAAGCGTTCGGAGTTGTCGAGGCCGACGTTCTGGAAGACCAGGTAGCTCTCGGTGGGCAGGGCGTCCTCCGGCTGTCCGCCCCAGGCCAGCGCCCGGTGCATCGGAGTGTTCTCGTAGGCGCTCATGGCGACCAGTTCGTCCCTGACCCGGGCGAGGTACGCCGGGACCTGCTCGGCGGCGTCCAGCCGGGTGCGCAGCGGCAGGATGTTCAGGGTGGGGGCGACCATGCCGGACACCCCCTGGGGTCCGCCGGAGCGCCCGGTGAACAGCACGCCGTGGGTCAGGTCGGCCCGCTCCCGCCCCTGGGCGACGAAGGCCGCGACCGTGGCCGCCCATCCGGCCTGGAAGAGCACGTTGAGGGTCAGCCGGTGCTCGCGGGCCACCTCGCGCAGCCGGGCCGCGAGCTCCTTCGGCAGCGCTGTCCACTGCCGGCCGAATCCGCTCTCGCTGCCGACGGCGTTGCCGGGCACGTGCTCGGAGAGCAGGGTCGGCCCCGGCAGACCGCCCAGGGCCCGCTGCCAGTAGCGTTCGGCGGCGCGCTGGTCGCCGCCGCGCACCGCGGCCACGAACTCCTTGAAGGGCAGGGCCGCGTCGAGTTCTATCGGCCTGCCCTGGGCGAGCGCGGGCAGGCCCTGGTCGAGCTGGTTGGCGATGATGTCGAAGCTCCAGCCGTCCAGGCACAGATAGCTCAGGCTGACCACGATGACACAGGTGTCGTCGTCGACGTCGGCCACGAAATAGCGTATGGCGCCGGGCTCTTCCGGCTCGATCCCGCGTTCCCGGTCCGCCTTGAGGTGGCGTTCGAGGGCCTCGTCCTGCTCGGTGGGCGTCAGTGCCCGCCAGTCGACGAAGTCCAGCTCGACCCGCGGCTCACGGTGGACCACCTGGACCGCCCGGTCCGGCGCGATCCACCGGAAGGAGGTCCGCATCGCCGGGTAGGTACGGGCCTGGGCCTCCAGGAAGCGTCGGAAGTCGTCCTTGTCGGCCATTCCCCGGGGCACCGCGGTGAGCCGGTGGACCTGGAACATCCCCGGCTCCGGGGTACGCAGCTTGCGCAGGGCCCACTCCTGGAACGGGGCCACCGGGTACACGTCCTCGACGTCCGGGTCCGCCCGGAGCCCGGCCAGCGCCGTGGCGGCGTCCCGGTCGCCGGGCTCGTCGTCGGCATCGGCCCGCGTGCCCGCCCCGGGGGCCGCTTGGGCCGCCGCCGCGAGTTCCGCGAGCGTGTCGTACTGGAAGATCATCTGCGGGGTCAGCTCGAGACCCCGTTCGCGGGCCTTGGCCACCACGTGAATGCTGTGGATGGAGTCGCCGCCCAGCCGGAAGAAGTTGTTGCCCACGCCGATCGGCCCCACGCCGAGCACCTCGGTCCAGACCTCGGCGATGATCCGCTCGGCCGGCGTCCGGGGCTCGGTGGTGTCCCCGGACTCGTCGGCCGGCTCGGCCGACGGCTCCGGCAGCGCGCTCTGGTCCAGCTTTCCGTTGGCGTTGACGGGGTACTGCTTCAGCGCGACGTAGGCGGCCGGGAGCATGTAGTCCGGCAGCCGGTCCTTGAGGTATCCGCGCAGCTCGGGCACCACCGCCCGGGCCCACCGGTTGAACACGGGGTCGGTGGCGTACTCCTGCCACCGGCCCGTCGGTTCCGCCGTCTCGAAGGCGGCCCAGTCCCGGTCGTCGCCCTCGGGGCTGAGCAGGACCGCGTAGCTTCCGTCGGCGCGGTCCGGCATCCAGTCGACGGTCGCGGTGCGTCCCAGGCGTTCGGCCAGCCGCCACCACTGTTCCGGCTGGACGCCCTGGTCGCCGGCCGTGGCCAGCCGGGCGTTGGGCACGTCGAGCACGGCCAGCGCCCGGTCGGGCTCGGCGCGCAGCCGCTCCTCGACCGCGGCGAGGGTGTGCGTCCCGTCGGACCAGGAGATCCTGGCCTCGGGGGCGGCCGGGGCCGCCGCCTCCCCGCCGACGTGCAGGAACGCGTCGTAGCGGTACCGGCTCATCTCGTTCTCGTGCACACCGCGCCGCAGCTGGGTCCGCACCCGCGCGAGGCGGGGCTCCCCCTGCTGCACGGCCCGGAAGAAGTCCGGGTGCAGCACCAGCTCCTGGTCCTGGGCGATGCGCCGGCGGACCTGTGCGCGCAGCCGCTCCTCGCTCGGCGTGGGACCGGGCTGGTGGAGCTCCACGTCCGTGTGGAACGCCTCCAGGAGGGCCAGGTTGCGCACATCGCCGACGAACACGGTGCCACCGTCGTCCACGCAGCGCAGCGCCTTGCCCAGGACGTCCCGCAGATAGCCGGCGTCCGGGAAGTACTGGACCACGGAGTTGATGACCACCAGGTCGAACTGCCGGTCCTGGAAGGCGGAGAGGTCGTCCGCGCCACCGTGGTGCAGCCGTACGTGGGACAGCTCCTCCCGGCGCTCCACAAGCCGGCCGCGCACATGGTCCAGCGCGGTTCGCGAGATGTCGGTGCCGTGGTAGACCTCGCAGTGCGGGGCGACCCGGGAGAGCAGCAGGCCGGTGCCGCAGCCGATCTCCAGCACGCGCCGGGGGCGCAGGGCCAGGATGCGCTCGACGGTGGTGTCGACCCACTCGTGCATCTCCGCGTCGGAGAGCTGTCCGCCGTGGTAGCTGCTGTCCCAACCGCTGATCTTGAAGTCGTCGGGGCCGGCGGCCTCTTCCCCTTCTTCTTCCCCTTCTCCGTAGACGCGGTCGAAGACGGCCTCCCACTCCGTCCCCCGGGCCGGCGCCCCCTCGGAGGCGGCCTCGGGTGCGGTCTCGGGGGCGGCCTCGGAGGTGTCCGCGCCGTCCTTGGCTCCGTCCTGGGTCCCGTCCTGGGTCCCGTCCTTGCGGGCTTCCGGCACGACATAGGCGACCAGGCGCTTGTTGCCGGTGTCCCCGGGCTCCCGCCGAGCGAGCACCACCGCTTCCCCGACCTTCGGGTGCTCGGCCAGGGCCGCCTCGATCTCGCCCAGTTCGATCCGGTGGCCGCGGATCTTCACCTGGTCGTCGGCGCGCCCCAGGTACTCCAGCTCCCCCTCGGCCGTCCAGCGGGCCAGGTCCCCGCTCCGGTACCAGCGGGAGCCGTCGGGGTCGTGCAGGAAGCGCTGCCGGTTCAGCTCCGGGCGGTTGAGGTACCCCAGGGCCACCCCGGCCCCGCCCACGTACATCTCGCCCCGCACCCCGACCGGGGCGGGCTGGCCGTAGCGGTCCAGCACCCGCACGCGCAGGTCGGGAATGGGCCGTCCGATCGGGCTGTGCGCGGTGGCGGCGTCCACGTCCGCGCGGGTCACCGGGCGGTAGGTGACGTGCACGGTCGTCTCGGTGATCCCGTACATGTTCACCAGCCGGGGTGACTGGTCCCCGTGCCGGTCGAACCAGTCGCGCAGGCCGCGCACATCGAGTTCCTCGCCGCCGAACACGACCACCCGCAGGCACAGGGCGCCCCGCTCCACCTCCGACAGGTGGCGGAACGCCAGCGGCGTCTGGTTGAGCACCGTGACCCGCTCGTCCCGCAGCAGCTCGTAGAAGCTCTCCGGGGAGCGGCTCACCCAGTGCGGGACGACGACCAGACGCCCGCCGTGCGCGAGGGCGCCCCAGATCTCCCACACCGAGAAGTCGAAGGTGAAGGCGTGGAAGAGCGTCCAGGTGTCCGAGCGTCCGAAACCGAACCACTCCTTGGTGGCGGAGAAGAGCCGCACCACGTTGGCGTGGCTGACCAGCACGCCCTTCGGTGTTCCGGTGGAGCCGGAGGTGTAGATGACGTACGCGGGGTCCTGCGGGCCGGCACCGGCCGCCCGCTCGGGGGCGTGCTCGTCGCTCTCCCCGTCGAGCACCACCAGCCGGGCCTGGTGCTCGGGCAGGCCGTCGACCAGGTGCGGCTGGGTCACCAGGATCGGCGCGGAGCTGTCGGCCAGCAGATAGGAGATCCGCTCGGGCGGATAGTCGGCCGCGATGGGCAGATAGGCGGCCCCGGACTTCAGGATGCCCAGGATCCCGACCAGCAGGTCCACGGACCGCTCGGCGCACAGCCCGATCACCGTGCCGGGACGGGCGCCCAGCCCGCGCAGCCGGTGCGCGAGCGCGTTGGCGCGCCCGTCCAGCTCGCGGTAGGTGACGTGCTCGCCGTCGTGGCTGACCGCCACCGCGCCGGGCGCCTCCGCCGTACGCTCCTGGAACAGCTCGTGCAGCAGCGCGGCGGGCGGCGGCTCCACGGCGGACGGTGTCGTGGCGGCTGGTGCGGTGGCGGACGGTGCCGTGGCGGCCGGTGCGGTGGCGGACGGTGCCGTGGCGGCCGGTGCGGTGGCGCCGCGCCCGGCCCGCTCCAGCCGCTCGCGGTCGGCGGCCGGCATGACCGGCAGCTCCCCGACGCCCAGCCCCGGGTCGGCGGCGACCGCCTCCAGCACCACCTGGTAGCCGTCGAGCAGCCGCTGGACGGTGGCCTCGTCGAAGACCGCGGAGTTGTACTCCACCTCGACCAGGAAGTCCCGGTCGCGGTCCACCACGCTGATCCACAGGTCGAACTTGGAGGTGTCGTTGCGGATGCCCTCGATCGCCTCGACCGTCAGCTCCTCCCCGGAGCTGAGATCACGGGCCGGCAGGAAGCTGAAGGACACCTGGAACAGCGGGTTCTGGCTGAGGTAGCGCTCCGGCTGGAGGGCCTCCACGACCGCCTCGAAGGGGACCTCCTGGTACTGGTGGGCCCCGTTCACCACGTCCTGCACCCGGCGCAGCACCTCGCGGAAGTCCGGCTCCCCGTCCAGCCGGGTCTTGTAGACGAGGGTGTTGACGAACAGCCCGATCAACTGCTCGATGTCCAGCCGGGTCCGGTTGGTGACCGGCGAGCCGACCGCGATGTCCTCCTGCCCGGTGTACCGGTGCAGCAGGACGTTGAGCGCGCCGAGCAGCACGGTGAAGAGGTTGACCCCCTCCCGCTTGCACAGCCCGGTCAGCTCGGTGCGCAGCGAGGCCGGGAAGACGGTCCGGAGGTCCCGCCCCTCGAAGGTCTGCACCGGAGGGCGGGGCCGGTCGAAGGGCAGCTCCAGCGGCTCCGTGCCCTCGCCCAGCTGCTCGCGCCAGTACGTCAACTGCTGCTCGAGCCGGTCACCGCTGAGGTGGTCCCGCTGCCAGAGGGCGAAGTCCGCGTACTGGATCGGCAGCTCGGGCAGCGGGGACGGGCGCCCGGCCGCGAAGGCGTGGTACAGGGTCAGCAGCTCCTGCCAGAACAGGCCGAGCGACCACCCGTCGACGACGATGTGGTGGGCGTTGAGCAGCACCACGTGCAGCTCGGGTTCCAGCCGGTACAGGGTGACCCGCAGCAGCGGCCCCGCGGCCAGGTCGAACGGGCGCCGCGCCGCCTCGTCGATCCGGCCGTCCAGCGCGCCCGGGTCCGCGCCGAGGTCCACCAGCTCGACCGGCACGCCGAGCCGCGGCAGGACCTGCTGCCAGGGCTCGCCGTCCTCGCTGGGCAGCACGGTGCGCAGCGACTCGTGCCGGCGGACGATCTCGTCGACCGCGCGCTGCAGCACCTCGTGGCGCAGCGGCCCGCGCAGCCGGAAGCTCATCGGGACGTTGTACGCGGCGCTGTCGGGCACCATCTGGTCGAGGAACCACAGCCGGCGCTGGGCGAAGGAGAGCGGCGGACGGACACCGTCGGGGCGGCGTGGGATGCCGGTGGTGCGCGCGGTACCCGCCGGCCGCTTGGCGCCGCTCAGCTTCTCCAGCAACGCCCGCTTCGCCGGGGACAGTTGCGCCTTGCGCGTGGTGGCGAGGTCTTCGGGGGACATGGCGGGAGAACTCCTTCGGGATATGCGGCTTTCCTCAGCTTTTCGCGCCTGTCCGCGGCTTTCCGCGACTCACGCGAGCAAGGTGGCGACGGTGTCTTCGGGCAGTTCTTCGATGCGCTCGATCAGCTCCGCTTCGAGCATGGCGACCATGTCGGCCAGGGTGCGGGCCTGGAACAGCTCGCCCAGGTCCAGCTCGATCGGGAAGCCGCTCTTGAGCCGGGAGATGATCTGGGTGGCGAGGATCGAGTCGCCGCCGAGTTCCTGGAAGTCGTCCTCGGGGTATGCCGAGGCGACGCCCAGTACCTCCCGCCAAGCGTCGACCACCATGGCCTGGAGCGAGCCTCCGGCGGCCTCGGCGGTCTCGGCAGCTTCCGCGACCTCCGCGACCTCCGCGGTCTCGGCGGTCTCGGCGGTCTCCGTGAGCGGTACGGGGCCGGTGGCCGATACGGGGGCCGCCGGGACGGCCACCGGGGCGGCCACCGGGGTCCGCGCCGGGAGGGCGGCGGCGGTGGTGTCCGTCAGGGCCCCCTCGTTCTCCGCCAGGACGACGGCCTGGTACGCCTGGTCCTCGCGCACCGGCGCCAGCGACAGGCTGCGCACCGCGCGGAAGCCGCCCCGCTCCAGGGCCTGGCGCCACATGGCGACGCTCAGCAGCGGCGAGCCCGGCAGCCTGCGGTCGTGGTCCTGGAACGCCCACCAGCCGGCCATCAGACCGAAGGTGAGGGTGAAGAACTCCTGCACCCGGGTGGTCTCCAGCAGGATCATCACCCCGCCCGGGCGCAGCAACTGCCGGGCGTGGGCCAGCGAGTCGTCGATCCGCCGGGTCGCGTGCAGCACATTGCAGGCCAGGACGACGTCGTAGGCGCCCGCCTCGAAGCCCTGCCCGGCCGGCGGGGACTCGATGTCCAGCTGCTGGAAGCTCAGGAACGGGTGGTCCTTGGCGTACCGGTTG
This sequence comes from Streptomyces sparsogenes, assembly GCF_001704635.1. Taxonomy (GTDB): domain Bacteria; phylum Actinomycetota; class Actinomycetes; order Streptomycetales; family Streptomycetaceae; genus Streptomyces; species Streptomyces sparsogenes. The sequence continues at coordinate 8,324 of NZ_MAXF01000202.1, forward strand.
CGCCCGTACAGGGTGAAGCTGCGCGAGATGTCGGTGTACATGTAGCGCACCCGGTCCTGGAGGCCGTCCAGCGCGGGCAGCACCTTCGCGGTCGTGCCGCCGGTGCCCGCGCCGATCTCCAGCACGGACACCCGCGCGTCCGGGTCGTGGGCCGACCGGGCCCGCGCATACGCGGCGACCAACTCGGCCACCAGGGTGTTGGTGTCCTGGTCGCTGTGGTAGACGGCCTCCACGGCGTCGAAGGAGCCGTCGGGGAAGAGGACTTCGTGGGCCTTCCTGCGCCCGGTGAGGATGGCGGGGAACTCCTCCAGGCAGTTGGTCAGCAGCCGGAAGTAGCCCTCCATCTCCGGGTAGTGGCCGGTCACCTCGGTCTTGAGGGCCTCCAGCCGGTCCGGCTCCCAGCGCAGCAGCCCGGGGGCGGCGACCCGGTCGGTGGTGACCAGTTCCTCGCCCTCGGCGCGCAGCAGCCCGTGGTCGGCGAGGATGCCGAGCAGCGCGCGGAACAGCGAGGTGTGCTCGTCCACGACGCCCAGCCGCCGGATCAGATCGGGCGCGCTGTGGCGCTCGCCGGGGGCCTGGAAGACCTCCATCCGGCGCAGCGAGGCGAACAGCATCTCGCGGCAGACCCTGCCCAGCTCGCGGACCATCACATCGTTGCGGAGCGCCGCTTCGATGTCCGCGGCCGACGGGTCGGCCCGCAGGTGTTCCTCGGCCGCCGCGTCGAGTTCCGCCAGGACCGAGGGCACAGCTCCGGCGGTCGGGCGCGGCGGCGCGGTGTCATGGCCGGGCGCGTCGGCGGGGGCGCCGTCGGCCCAGGCGTGGCGGAACACCTCGCGCTCGAAGGGGTGGCCGGGCAGCTGGATCCGCCGGGGCGCGGCGCCGGTGTGCAGCCGTGGCCAGTCGACCGCGGCGCCGGTGCTCCAGGCCGCGGCGAGCTGGTCCACATCGCGCCCGGCCGCGGTCGGGGCCTGTCCGCCCGTACGGTCCTCGGGGACCCGCCCCCGGTGGGTGCCCGGAACGTCGTCGGCGCCGCCCGCGAACGCCTCCAGCCGCTCGATCAGTTCACTCATCGAGTCGGCCGACACGGCGAGCCGCTCGGGGAACGCCTCGCGGCCCACCTGGAGGGTGTAGGCCACGTCCCGCAGCGCCGCGGCGTCGCCCCGCTCCCCGTCGCGCAGCCGCGCCGCCAGCGCCCCGGCCTTCCGCCGGAGCTGGGGCGCGGTCTTCGCGGACAGCGGTACGAGCTGCCGCCGGGGCGGGGCCGGGGCGCGGCGCTCGGCGGCGCGGTACTCCTCGATGATCACGTGGGCGTTGGTGCCGCTGTATCCGAAGGAGCTGACGCCGGCCAGTCGGAGGCCGTTGTCGTCCGGGGCCCAGTCGGCCGGCTCGCGGTTGACGTAGACCGGGCTGTCGGCGAAGTCGACGTGCTTGTTCTCGTCGCGGAAGTTGGCCGCCGGGGGGAGCTTTCCGTGCCGCAGGCACAGCAGCACCTTGATGGCGCCCAGCACGCCCGCGGCCCCCATCGTGTGGCCGATGTTGGCCTTGATCGAGCCGATCGCGCAGAACTGCTTGCGCTCGGTGAATTCCTCGAACGCCTCGGTCAGTCCGTGCACCTCGATGGGGTCGCCGAGGCTGGTCCCGGTGCCGTGCGCCTCCACGTAGCGCAGCCGGCCCATGTCCACACCGCTGCGCCGGTAGACCTCGCGCAGCAGGGCGCTCTGGGCGGTGGAGCTGGGGGAGGTGATCCCCGAGGTCCGGCCGTCCTGGTTGGTGCCGCTGCCCCGGATGACGCCCAGGATCCGGTCGTTGTCCCGGACCGCGTCGGACAGGCGCTTGAGCACCAGCACCCCGACGCCGTCGCCCACCAGCATGCCGTCGGCCTCCGCGTCGAAGGGCCGGCAGGTGCGGCGCGGTGACACGGTGCCCAGGGCCTCCATGGTGACGAAGGTCCCGGGGTGGTTGACCACGTAGACCCCGGCGGCCAGGGCGAGTTCCGCCTCGCCGGACAGCAGCAGCCGCCGCGCGATGTCCACCGCGACGAGCGAGGACGAGCAGGCGGTGTCCACGGTCAGCGCGGGCCCGGCGAGGTCGAGGTGGTACGCCAGGCGGGCGGCCATGATGCTGGTGTCGGAGCCCATCAGCGCGTGCGCGGAGTACTCGGACTGCGGGGCGAGCCCGGTGGAGCCGACGACGGTCGCGACCGCGCGGCCGCGCAGCGCCGAGGCATCCTGGGCCGCGTCCTCCAGCGCGTGGTAGCAGGACTCCAGCAGGACCCGCTGGGCGGCGTCCATCGCGGCGGCCTCGCGCGGTGAGATCCGGAAGAACGCCGGGTCGAAGCACTCGGCCTCGGCCATGGCGCCGTAGGCGGGCACCGCCGCGTCCGGGAAGTGCTCGCGGAACAGCGAGAGCGCCACCGGGTCGGCGACCGGGCCGGTGCAGTCCCGGCCCTTGCTGATCACCTCCCACAGCTCCTCGGGGTCGGCGGCGCCGGCGGTACGGCAGTGCATGCCGATCACCGCCACCGCCTCCGGCGGGGTGGCCTGCCGGGCGAGGGTGGCCTCGACGTGCTCGGCGAGCCGGCCGAGGTCGCCCGCCCCGGTCACCGCGCTGGTCGGAAGCGCCGTGCCGAACCGGGCGTTGATCTCCTCGGTCAGCTGCACGGCCGTGACCAGGCCGAGGCCCAGCTCCTGGAAGGATGCCTCGGCCGCCCGCTCGGGGGAGGTGTCCAGCACCCGGGCCGCGAGCTGTGACAGCGTCTGCTTGACGTGGGGCGACATCGTCTCTGAATCTCCTTCAGCTCGCCGCGGCGCGCGGACGCCCGGTGGTCTCGGCCAGTTGTGCCCGGTTGAGCCGGAGCCGTTCCTCCTCGGTCGAGGCGGTCACCTTGCGCAGCCGGAAGAGGTGGTGCCGTATCCAGCCCCGGCGCAGCGGCTCGGCCAGGTCGGGGTCGGGCGCCTGGGTGTCGTGCGGGATGAGTTCGTCCACCACGAGCCGGTTCCGGGCGAACACCTCGGCCCAGGTGCGCGCCGTGGGGACGCTGATTCCGAGCCCGGGGTCGACCAGGTCGCCGCTCAGGGTGCACAGGAAGTCCGCCAGCAGGACGTGACCGCCGTCCACGACGGCGGCGTCCAGGTTCGCGAACAGCGCCTGCTTGTCCTCGGCCCGGAAGCAGGCGTCGATACCGAACGCCAGGTCGTAGTGGCCGGGGAAGGGTTCGGCGGGGCCCGCGTGGAACACCGCCGCCCGGTCCCGCAGGCCGCGCTCCCCGATCTCCCGGTCCGCGCCGTCGGCCAGTTCCTTGTCGCCGGTCACGCCGTGGACCACCAGGGCCGGGTGGGCCTCCGCGAGGGCGGCGGCGTCGCCCGCGCCACGGCAGCCGAACTCCAGCACCGCGCCGAGCCGGTCCAGGTCCTGGCCGTCCAGCAGCAGCCGGCGGATCTCCTCCTGGCCGGGAGCCGGGGGTGCCGCGACCACCGGGGCCGGGGTCGGGGCGGGTGTCGCCACCGCCGGGGCCGGGGCCGTGGCGGGTGCCGCGGCCGGTGCGGGTGCCAGGGCTTGTGACTCGGCCGGTGTGGGTGCCGGGGCCGGGGGCCTGCCGCCCTTGCGGGCGGCCGTGGTGAGCCGCTGCCGCAGGTACTCCGCGAGCGCGCCGGGCGCCGGGTGGTCGAAGACCAGGGTGACCGGCAGCCGCAGCCCGGTGGCCCGGCTCAGCCGGTTGCGGAGCTCCACCGCGGTGAGCGAGTCCAGGCCCAGCTCGACGAACCCGGTGTCGGGCCCGACGTCGTCGGGATCGACCACCAGCACGGCCGCCACCTGCTCGCGCACCAGCTCCATGACCCGCGCCCGCTGTTCGTCCTCGGGCAGACCCGCGAGCCCGTCCAGGCCGCCGCCGGTGTCCGGCGCGGCGGCCGCCGACCGCGGCGCGGTCCGCACCAGCGCCCGGTGGATGGGGTGGCCGGTGCCGGACTCGGCCTGGGTCCGCAGCGCGGCCAGGTCGATGCGCATGGGAACCTGCAGCGCCTCGTCGGCGCCCCGGGCCACGTCGAACAGCGCGAGCCCCTGCTCGTCGGAGAGCCCCAGCAGACCGCCCCGGGTCATCCGGCCCGTGTCGCCCTCGGTGAGGTGCTTGGTGAGGCCGGTCGCCTGCTCCCAGTAGCCGTAGGCCATGGAGACGCCCGGCAGCCCCCGCGCCCTGCGGTGGTGGGCGAGCGCGTCCAGGAAGGAGCTGGCCGCGGCGTAGTTGGCCTGGCCGGGGTTGCCGAGCACTCCGGCGGCCCCGGAGAGGAACACGAACTGGGTCAGGTCCGTGCCGCGGGTCAGCTCGTGCAGATTCAGCGCGCCCTCGGCCTTCGGCCGCAGCACGTGGGCCAGCCGGTCGGGGGTCATCGCGTCGAACACCCCGTCGTCGAGCGCGCCCGCGGTGTGGATGACGGTGCCCAGCGGATGCTCGGCCGGGATGGCGCCGAGCACCTCGGCCAGCTTGTCGCGGTCGGCCGCGTCGCAGGCCACCACCGTGACCCGGGCGCCGGCCGCGGTGAGTTCCGCGGTCAGCTCGGCCGCGCCGGGGGCGTCGGGTCCGCGCCGGCTGAGGAGGACCAGGTGCCGGGCGCCGTGTTCGGCCACCAGGTGCCTGGCGAGCATTCCGCCCAGGGTGCCGGTGCCACCGGTGATCAGCACCGTGTGCGACGGGTCGGGGCGCCGGGGCACGGTCAGCACGATCTTGCCCACGTGCCGCGCCTGGCTCATGAACCGGAAGGCGTCCGGCGCGCGCCGCAGGTCCCAGGTGATCCTGGGCAGCAGCTCCAGCACCCCCTGCTCGAACAGGTCCACGATCTCGGCGAGGATCTCCCCGATCCGCTGCGGCCCGGCGTCGACCACGTCGAACGCCCGGTAGCGGACCCCGAAGTGCCGGGTCGCGACCTGCTGGGCGTCACGGATGTCGGTCTTGCCCATCTCCACGAACCGGCCGCCGCGCGGCAGCAGCCGCAGCGAGGCGTCGACGAACTCGCGCGCGAGCGAGTTCAGTACGACGTCCATCCCGCGGCCCTCGGTGCGGGCCCGGAACCCGGCCTCGAAGCCCAGGTCACGGGAGGAGGCGAGGTGGTCGTCGGGCACTCCCAGCGCCCGTACGGTGTCCCACTTGCCCTCGCTCGCGGTGGCGAACACCTCCGCGCCCACGTGCCGGGCCAGTTGCACGGCGGCCATGCCCACCCCGCCCGCGGCGGCGTGGACCAGCACCGACTCACCGGCGCTCAGCGCGCCCATGTCGAACAGGCCGTAGTACGCGGTGACGAAGGCGACCGGGACCGTCGCGGCCTCCTCGAAGGACCATCCGGCGGGCATCCTGACCACCGTGTGGGCGTCGGCCACACACACCGGGCCCAGGCCGCTCGGGAACAGCCCCATCACCCGGTCCCCGACCGCCAGCCCGGTCACCCCGGGGCCGACCTCGAGGACCAGTCCGGCGCCCTCCGCGCCGAGCGTCAGCTCCCCCGGGTACATGCCGAGCGCGCCCAGCACATCGCGGAAGTTCAGCCCGGCCGCGCGCACCTCGATCCGTACCTGCCCCGGGGTCAGCGGCGCGTCGGCGGCGGGCCAGGGCAGCAGCGCCAGGTTCTCCAGGGTGCCCGCGCCCGTGGTGTCCAGCCGCCACGCGCCGCCGCCCGGGGGCGGCACCAGCGTGCCGTCCGAGCCGACCGGGGCCAGCCGGGGCACCAGCGCCGCTCCCCCGCGCAGCGCGAGCTGCGACTCGCCGGCCGCCACCGCGGCCGCCACCGCCCCCGGCAGCGCGGCCACCGACGCCTCGTCACCGTCCAGGTCGACCAGCAGCAGCCGGTCCGGGTTCTCCGCCTGTGCCGTACGCAGCAGCCCCCAGACCGGGGCGTGCACCAGGTCCGTGATGTCCTCGCCGACACGGACGGCCACCGCTCCCCGGGTCACCACCACCAGCCGCGCCGCGGCCTGCGCCTCGTCCGCGAGCCAGCCCTGCACCAGGCCGAGGGCGCGCGCGGTGGCGGCCCGGATCCCGGCCGCCTGGTCCGCCTGGTCCGCCGGGTCCGCCTGGTCCGCGGGCCGCTCCTCGGTGGCCAGCGACACCAGCGCCACGTCGGCCGCGTCCTCGGACACCGTGGCGCCGGCGCGGCGCAGGGCGGCCCCCAGCCGAAGGTCGTCCGGGCCCGGCAGGGACCAGGCGCCGTCCCGCCCGGTCGCCTCGGCGAGCGCGAGCGCGGTCCAGTCCAGCCGGAACAGCGAGTCGTGCGGTGCGGCCGTGCCGGCGGCGCCGGTGGCGGTGCTGGTGCTGGTGCCGGTGGCGGCACGTTCGCCGGACGCCGGGTGTTCGCCCGAGACGGGGCGCAGCACCAGCGAGTCCAGTGCGGCCACCGGCCGCCCCGCGCTGTCGGCGACCTCGGCCGAGACCGCGTCGGTACCGGCCGCCGTGAGCCGCACCCGCACCGCGGCGGCCCCGCGCCCGAACAGCCGCATCCCGGACCAGGAGAAGGGCAGCAGTCCGCCGCCGTCGCGTACGAAGCCGCCGAAGCCCATCGCGTGCAGGGCCGAGTCCAGCAGGGCGGGGTGCAGACCGTAGCGGGCGGCGTCCGGAGCGTCGTCGATCGCGGCCTCGGCGAACACCTCGTCGCCGCGCTTCCAGACCGCGCGCAACCCGCTGAACGCCGGGCCGTAGGCGTATCCGGCGTCGGCCATCGCCCGGTAGTAGCCGTCCACCGGCACCGGCTCCGCGCCGGCGGGCGGCCACGCGGTCAGATCGGGCCCCGTCTCCGGCTCTCCGACCCCCAGCAGACCACTGGCGTGCCGTGTCCACGGCCGCTCCGCCGCCTCGCCCGACGGCTCCTCCTCCGCCCGTGAGTACACCTCCACCGGGCGGCCACCCGTGGCGTCGGGCGCCCCGACGGTCACCTGGAGCCGTGCCGAGCCGCGCTCGGTCAGGACCAGCGGGGCCTGGAGGGTCAGCTCGTCCAGCCGCCCGCAGCCCAGGTCCCGCCCGGCGTGCAGCGCCATGTCGACGAAGGCCGTGCCGGGGAAGAGCACCGTGCCGGACACCGCGTGGTCGGCGATCCAGGGGTGGGAGGCCAGCGACACCTCGCCGCTGAACACCGCCCCTCCGCCGGCGAGCGGCACGGACGACGTCAGCAGCGGATGGCCGTCCCGCGCCTGCGCGGCCGGGTCGGCCGGGAGGGGGGCCGTGGTGGCCGGCTCGGCCGGGAGGAGGGCCGTGGTGGCCGGCTCGGCCGGGAGGAGGGCCGTGGTG
>NZ_MAXF01000203.1 GCF_001704635.1 Streptomyces sparsogenes
GCCGGCTCGGAGGAGGGCCGTGGTGGCCGGGTCAGCCGGAAGGGGGTTCGTGGTGGCCGGGGCCCCCGTCGCCGGTGCCGGCCGGGCCGGGGTGCCGGCGGCCGTGGCGGCCGGAAGCGGCGCCGGGGCGGACTCGTCCACCCAGCAGACCCGGCGCTCGAACGGGTAGGTCGGCAGCCCCGGCACCCGGCCGGGTACGTCATCGCCGTACAGCTCGCTCCAGTCGACCGTCGCCCCGTGCGCCCACAGGCTCGCCACCCGGCCGAGGTCGCGCTCGCGCAGCGCCGCGTCCAGCTCCGCGGCCTTCACCCGCCCGGCGGTGGCCGTGACCACCGCGCTGCCCGGGCGGCCCCGGCGCCAGCGGGTGAGCTGCCCCAGCAGCTCCTCGGCGCCCTTGGCGACCACCGCCAGCCGGTGCGTCAGATCCACCCGGCCGACCTGGAGCGTATGGGCGATGCCCGCGAGGTCGACCCGGGGGCCGCCGCGGAGGAACTCGACCCACTGGTCGACATAGACGCCGAGCCGCTCCTCGGTGTGCGCCGACAGCGTGAACACCACCGGCCCGCGCACAGCCGCCCGCGAGGGCGCGGGCTCGGGCGCCTCCTCGAGGACGACATGGGCGTTCGTCCCGCCCCCGCCGATCGAGGTGATGCCCGCCCGGCGCGGCGCCGGGGTGCCGTCCACGACCACCGGCTCCCAGGGCACGGCGCTGCCGGAGATCTCGAACGGGAGCCTGTCGAAGTCGATGGCGGGGTTGAACTCCTCGGGCAGCCGGGTCGGCGGCAGGGTGCGGTGCCGCAGGGCCAGGACGACCTTGAACAGCTGGGCCATGCCCGCGGCTGCCTCGCCGTGCCCGATGTTGGGCTTGACCGACCCCACCCCGAACCGCCCACTGGCGCCCGGCCGCTCGTCGAACGCCTGGGTGAGGGCCGTCATCTCGACCGCGTCGCCGATCTCCGAGCCGTTGGCGTGGGCCTCCACGTAGCCGACCGTCCGCGGGTCCACGCCGCCGTCGCGCAGCGCCTCACGGATCACATCGGCCTGCCGCTGCGCGCTGGGGCTGGTGAACCCGATGGTCCGCCCGTTGTGGTTGACGGCCGTGCCGCGAATGACGGCCCGTATCGGGTCGCCGTCGCGCAGCGCCTGCCGCAGCGGCTTGAGCAGCACCGCCGCGACGCCCTCGCCCGGGACGATCCCGTTGGCCTCCGCGCCGAAGGACCCGCACTCCGAACGGTCGGACAGCAGCCCCACGGTGCCCAGCTCGACATAGGTCGAGGGGTGCAGATAGAGGTTCACCGCTCCGGCGAGGGCCAGTTCGCACTGGCCGGCACGCAGACTCTGCACCGCCTCGTGCAGCGCCACCAGGGCGGAGGAGCAGGCGGTGTCCACGGCCTTGCTCGGTCCGCCGAGGTCGAACTGGAAGGAGACCCGGTTGACCATGTCGCCGAAGGAGGTGCGCGGCATCTCCAGCCGCCCCTCCGCGCCGAGCCGGGTGAAGCCGTGCTTGGCGCCGCCCGCGAAGACCCCGATGCGCCGGCGCACCGGGGCGGGCAGCTTCGACGGGGCGTAGCCCGCGTCCTCCAGCGCCTTCCAGCACTCCTGGAGGAACAGCCGCACCTGCGGGTCGGTGTTGCGCGCCTCGTCCTCGGTGAACCTGAACAGGGCCGGGTCGAACTCGTCGAACCCGTCGAGGAAGGCGCCCCACTTGGAGTGGCTCTTGCGCACCACGTCCGCGCCCTCGGGGCGGGGGTCGTAGTGCTCCCGCCAGTCCCAGCGGCGCGGCGGGACCTCGGTGACGACCGACCGGCCCTCCATGAGCAGGGACCAGTACCGGTCCAGGTCGGGGGCGCCCGGGAAGCGGCCGCTCATCCCGATGATCGCGACGGCGTCCGCCGCCGGGTCGTTGTTCCCGTCGCCCTCGTCCTCCTGGCTGTCCCGGTCCTCCCGGGGGGTCAGCTCGGCGGCCGGGGCGGGTACGGGAGCGGTCTCGGCGGCGGGAGCGGACTCGGCGGGAGCGGCGACCGGGGCGGGCCGGGCCGCGGGGCCCTGCCCGACATACGCCCGGCACTCGTCCGGGAACCGCTCGGCCAGGTGCTCGGCGACGCCCTCGACCTTCGGGAAGTCGAAGAACAGCGTCCGGGAGGCGGCCGGGAACGCCTCGCTCAGCGCGTGGTTCATCCTGGTCCGGGTGATGGAGTCGATTCCGTAGCGGTCCAGGTGGTCCTTGATGTCGAGGTCGGCCGCCGACGCGCCGATCATCTCCGCGGCCAGCAGGGCCAGCCGCTCCTCGACGGCAGCCGCCAGCCGCTCGGGGGCGTACGGCTCGGCCCCGGCCTCGGCGACGGCTTTGGCCTCGGCGACGGCTCCGGCCAGAGGCTCGGCGACGGGCTGGGGCAGCGGCGCCGGGGCGGGCTCGGCGGCCGGTTGTGCGACGGGCCGCACCGCCTGCTGGGTGAACAGCTTGCCGTGCCGGTTCCTGGCGAACGGGTAGCCGGGCAGCGGCACCCGGCGCCCCGGGCCGTCCTGCCGCGCCCCGCGCCAGTCGATGGGCCCGCCGCGCACCCACAGCTCGGCCGCCTGGGTGAGCTTGCCGCGGTCCAGCCATCTGCCCACGGCCTCCCGCAGGTCATCGTCGTCGTCGAAGAGCCGGACCACCTCGCTGTCGTGGTCCGCCCGCCCCAGCCGGCAGGTGTCGGGGAGTTCCTCCCCGGCCGCCACGGCCCGGAGCCCGGCGACCAGTTCCGTCAGGTCGCGCACGACGAACGCGGCGCGGGCCGGCAGCTCCGTCCGGCCCAGTTGAAGGGTGCGGGCCACATCGGCGAGCAGCGGCCGCCCGCCGGCCCCGGCGGCGCGGTCCCCGGCGCCGCTCGCTCGCGGTGCCCCGCCCGCCTCGGCGATCAGCCGGGCCAGTTCCCCGGCCGTACGGCCCTCGTGCGGGACGTCGGCGGCCAGCCGCACCCCGAACCGGGCGTCCAGCGCCTCGCCGATCCGCGCGAACTGCCCCGGCCGCACGCCGTAGGAGTCCAGCGGCTCGTCCGGGTCGATCTCGTCGGCCGCGACGCCCAGGACCTCCGCCACCACGCCGCACACATCGGCGGGCGCCACCGGTGCGGCGGCGGGCTCGGGCGCCTCCTCACCCGTCGGGTCCAGGAACTCCGCCAGCACCCCGGCGTATTCGCGCAGCCGCTCGGGGTCGCGCGCCGACAGCGGCACGAGCCGCGGGCTGCCGTCGTCCGCGGGGGCCGCCTCGGCGGCGGCCGGCTGATACTGCTCGACCACCGCGTGCACATTGGTCCCGCTGTGTCCGAAGGAGTTGACCGCCGCCATCAGCGGGGCCCCGGAGGCGCTCTGCCAGGGCCGCGCCGCGTCGTCCAGGACGAAGGCCGAATCGGCCAGGTCGATCAGCGGGTTGAGCCGGCGCAGGGTCGGCATGCCGACCAGGCGGCCGTGGCGCATGGACAGCAGGACCTTGATCAGCCCGACCAGCCCGGCGGCGGCGCCCGTGTGCCCGATGTGGGACTTCGCGCTGCCGACCGCGCAGAACGCCCGCTCGCCGGTCAGCCGCCGGAACGCCCGCGCCAGCGCGTTGGCCTCCACCGGGTCGCCGAGCGGGGTCGCGGTGCCGTGGGCCTCGACGTATCCGACGCGCTCGGCCGGAATGCCGAAGCGCCGGTAGACGTCGAGGATCAGCTCTTCCTGTGCCGCCCCGTTCGGCGCGGTGATGCCGTTGCTGGCGCCGTCCTGGTTCATTCCGGTCGCGCGGACGACGCCGTGGATGTGGTCGCCGTCGGCCACCGCGTCGGCCAGTCGCTTGAGCACCACGACGGCCACGGCCTCGGAGTAGACGGTGCCGTCCGCGTCCGCGTCGAAGGTGCGGCACTGGCCGGTGGGCGACATCGCGCCGCTCTGCAGCAGCAGGTCGAGACCGCGCCCGTCGAGGCCGGCGTTCGCGCCGCCGACCAGCGCCAGGGAGGACTCGCCCGACCGCAGGCTCTGGCAGGCCAGGTGCAGGGCCGCCAGCGAGGACGAGCAGGCGGTGTTGACCACCAGCGCGGCCCCGCGCAGGTCGAGGAAGTACGACAGCCGGGACGCCACCAGGGCGTCGGAGGCGCCGGTGAACGACTCGTGCGGATAGCTGGTGGGCTCGGCGCCGACGAACAGCCCGGTGCGCGAACCGGCCAGGGCCCTCGGGTCGATCGCGGCGTCCTCCAGCGCGTGCCAGCTCTCCTGCAGCAGCAGCCGCTGGTGGTGGCTCATCAGGTCCGCCTCGTGCGGGCGGATGCCGAAGAACTCGGGGTCGAAGCTGTCGCGCTCGGCGAGCACCCCGCCCCAGCTGTACGCGTTCCGCTCCTCGGGGGCGAGGTAGTGGTCGGGCAGCTCGCCGTACCCGACGCGGCCCTCGGCGAGGTTGCGCCAGAACTCGCGGACGTCCACCGCCCCCGGGAACTGCCCGGACATGCCGATCACCGCGATGTCCAGCGTCCGGGGGCCCTCGGCCGGCCCGGGGGCCGCGTCCTGCCCGGACGGCGCCGGAGCCGTGGGCCGGCCCGGGTCCTGCGCCGGGCGCCGCGCGGCCAGCAGGTCGCGCGCCTGCTCCGCGCCGACCGCTCCCCTGGCGTACCGGTCGAGGATGTCCCGGAACTCTGCGGTGCTCATCGTCGCTCCCTCGTGGCCAACTCGGCGTCGAGCAGTTCCAGCACCTCCGCGGCGGAGAGCTCCCCGGCCGCGAAACGTGCCTCCAACGTCGCGATCAGTTCGTCCGGCGCCGCCGGACCGCCGGTGCCGCCGGCCGGCGGCTCCTCGCCGGACCCGGCCCCCGGCCCGCCGGACCCGGCCGCCGGCTCGTCGGACCCGCCCGCCGGCTCGTCGGGGCCGACCAGCTCGACCAGGTGGTCCGCCAGCCGCTCGACGGTCGAGTACTCGTACAGGGCGGCCGCGTTCAGCTCCACGTCCAGCTCCTCGCCGATCTGTGTCACGAACGTCGAGCCCGTGATCGAGTCGACGCCCAGGTCGGAGAAGGCCACCGAGGGCGAGAGGTCCGCGGCCGGCACCCGCAGCGTCCTGGCGAGCCGTTCGACCAGCAGCCTCCGGATCGTCCGGCGCCGCTCGCCGTCCCCGGCCGGGCCGGCGCCGCCCGGCCGGGCGGGGGCCGCCGGCGCGGGGGCCGCCGGCGCGGGGGCGGGGGCGGCCGGGGCCGGGCGGGCAGCCGGGGCCCGCATGGCGACGACCTGGCGGTACCGGCCCCCGCGCAGCAGGCGCACGGCGGTGTCGAAGCAGGCCGCGCCCTCGTCGTCGTCCAGGAAGCCCAGCGTCGGGTAGTCCCGCGCCGCCTCCCCGAACGAGGCCCGCCAGGCACCCCAGTTGACGATGCCGACCGGGAACGCGGAGCGTGGGCCGACGCTTCGGGCGAACGCGTCGGCGAAGGTGATCCCGGCCGCGTACGCGGCGTGGGTGCCGGCCCCGCCGAAGGCGAAGGCCTGGGCGGAGGAGAAGTAGCACAGGAAGTCCAGCGGCTCCTCGGCCACGGCCTCGTACACATGGCGGCTGCCCGCGGCCTTGACGTCGAAGTGCTCGCGGAACTCGGCCTCGCCGAGCGCGGTCAGGTCGCCCGGGCCCCCGGTGATCCGGGTGGCGCCGGCGAACAGCACGCCGTGGAGCCCGCCGAGCGCGGCCTTCGCCGCGGCGATCGCCTGCCGCGCCTGCCCCGGGTCGGTGACATCGGCCTGTACGTAGCCGATCCGCCCGCCCTCCAGGGCCTCCCGCACCGCCGGATCGCTCTGTGGCCTGCGCCCGACGCAGACCACCTGGGCGCCGTGGCGCTCGATCAGATGGCGGCTGACGATCCGGCCGACGAAGCCACTGCCGCCGACCACCGCGTACTTGCCGCCCGGCCGTATTCCCGGCAGCCCCGCGTCCGCCGCCTCGGCCGGGTCGACCGGGCGGACCTCCTGCCGGTACCGGCGCCCGCCGCGCAGCGCGACCAGGTCGCCGCCGGGGGCCGGGGGTTCGGCGGCGACCGCCGCGGCCACCTCCGCCCGGCCGGCGGGCGTGGTCAGGTCGGCGCCCGACACATCCAGGTTGCGCACCGCGAACCGCCGGGAGTCGCGGGCCAGGAAGTAGACGAGACCGGCCAGGCCCGCGCCGCGCGCCCCGCTGGGCTCCCCGGCGACCGACTGGGTCTCCTGGGTGACGACGCTCAGGTCCGTCGGGCGGTCGGCCTCCAGCCGGCTCAGGGCCTTGACCAGCCGGAGCAGGGCCAGTTCGTGCTCGGCCGCGGCGTCCCGGCCGATCGGGCCCGCGCCGACCACGAGGTGCACCCGGTCCGGTGCCGGGCCGCCGGGGCCGTCCCAGGGCAGCGGTGCGCCCAGCGCGCACTCGGTCACCTCGGGGGCGTCACCGACGCCCCGGTAGTGCTCGGCCAGCGCCAGCGCCAGCGGGGTGCCCGTCTCCTCCGCGACGATCAGCACCCTGCGCGGCGCACGCGCGGGGGCCGGTGCGGGGGTCGACTCCACCCAGCGCACCACGGTCAGCAGGCCCGGCGGCGGGACCACCGGGGCGACGGTCCCGGCGACCGGGTCGGCACCCGCAGTCGGCGACGTGGTGTGCGGGACCGGGGCGGCACCCGCGGCCGGGGGCGTGGTGTGCGCGGCCGGGGCGGCGGGCGCGGCCGACCGCCGCCCCTCGTCCTCCCCGCGCCCCGCCGGGATCCAGTGCCGCTCGCCCGCGAACGGGTAGGTCGGCAGGCTCGTGCGGCGCGGCCGGCCCGCCCCGTCCGCCCCGTACAGCGCGGCCCAGTCCACCGCTCCGCCCTCGGCCCAGCGCCGGGCCGTCTCCCCCAGCTCCGTGCCCGACGGCCCGGGGCGCGCCCCGGATACGGCGAACTCGTCGAGCCGCGCCACGAGTTCGGCGAGGTCGCGCACCACGAAGGCGACCCGTACGGGCCACTCGACCCGGCCGACCTGAAGGGTGCGGGCGACATCGCGCAGCGCCGGCCGGGCGGTGCCCGCGGTCAGGGCGTCCCGCAGCCGCGCGGCCACCTCCCGCAGTTGGTCCTCGGTGCGCGCGGACAGCGGCACCACGGCCGGGCCTTCGGCACGTTCCCCGACACCGGTGGGCTCGGGCGGCAGGTACTCCTCCAGCACGATGTGCGCGCCTGCTCCGGTGGCGCCGAAGGAGCTCAGGCCGGCGCGCCGCGGCCCCTCGGGCGGCGCGGGCCACGCGGTGGTCTCGCGCTGCAGCCGGAAGGGCGTCTCGTCCAGCCTCAGCAGCGGGTTCACGGTGTCCGCGTGCAGGGAGGGCACCAGCGTGCGGTGGTGGAGTTGCAGCACCGCCTTGGTCAGGCCCGCGATCCCGGCCGCCGACTCCGCGTGTCCGATGTTGGACTTCACCGAGCCCAGCGCGCAGAACCCGGTGTCCGAGGTGTCCTTGGCGAAGGCGG
>NZ_MAXF01000204.1 GCF_001704635.1 Streptomyces sparsogenes
CGCACCTCGATCGCCGAGCGAGGTGCCCGTGCCGTGGGCCTCGACGTAGCCGATCGAGCGGGCGTCGACACCGGCCGCGGCCAGGGCGGCGGAGACCACGGCGGCCTGTCCCACCGGGCTGGGGACGCTGAATCCGCTGACGGCCCCGCCGTGGCCCACCGCGGTCGCGGCTATGACGGCGTAGATGTGGTCGCCGTCGGCCTCGGCGGCGGCCAGCGGCTTGAGCACCACCGCGCCGACCCCCTCGGACGACACATAGCCGTCCCCGCCCTCCCCGAAGGAGCGGCAGCGGCCGTCCGAGGAGTGCATGCCGACCGTGCCGTACGTCCGGTACTTCCCGGGGTGCAGCGAGAGGTTGACCCCGCCCGCGAGCGCGACCTCGCACTCCCGGCGGCGCAGGCTCTCCACCGCGAGGTGCAGGGCGGTCAGCGAGGAGGAGCAGAGCGTGTCCACGGTCATGCTCGGGCCGTGGAAGTCGCAGAAGAAGGAGACCCGGTTGGCGATCTGGCCCTGGTTGAGGCTCAGCGGAACCGGTTCGGGCGCCTCCGCGGCCACCAGGGTGTAGTCCTTGTGCATCACCCCGGCGAACACGCCGACGGCGCGGCGCCGGTCGGGCCCGGTGGCCTCGGCGAGCGTGGCCGGGGTGTACCCGGCGTCCTCGATCGCCTCCCAGCAGGTCCGCAGGAACCACCGCTCCTGCGGGTCGGTGATCTCCGCTTCGGGACGGGAGATCCGGAAGAAGTCGGCGTCGAACCGGTCGACGTCGTCGAGGAATCCGCCCCAGCGGGACACCCGCTCCCCGTCGGGGGTCCGCCAGCGCTCGGCGGGCACCTCGGCGACGCTGTCCCGGCCCGCCTTGAGGTTGTCCCAGAAGGCCGCCAGGTCCGGCGCGCCGGGGTAGTGCCCGGCCATGCCGACGATCGCGAACCGCTCGGCGCCCGGCGCCGGCAGCCGGCGCCGGTTCAGCCTCGGGCGCTCCAGCGGCCGCCGGGTGGCGCCGCCGGCGCCGCCGGCGGCCAGGACGGCGTGGGCGTTGGTGCCGCCGTCCGCGAAGCTGGACACGGCGGCGACCAGCGGCGCGTCCGGCCAGGGGGTCAGCTCGCGGTCGAACCTGAGGGGTGTGGCGCCCATGTCGAAGTGGGCCGGCGGCTGCTGACCGCTCAGGAACGGCACGATCCGGCGGTTGCGCAGCATCAGCACGGTCTTGATGACCCCGGCGATGCCCTCCGCGCACTGCGGGTGGCCGATGTTCGGCTTGACCGACCCCAGGCTGCACGGTGTGTCGGAGCCGTTCCGGTAGACGGCCTGGATCGCCTTCAGCTCGATCAGGTCGGGGACGGCCGACCCGGCCGCGTTGGTCTCGATGTACGTCACGTCGTCGGCGTCGACGCCGGCGCGGGCCAGCGCGGTGGCCATGACCCGCTGCTGGGCCGCCGGGTTCGGGGTGGCCGGTCCGGCGGTACGGCCGTCGTTGTTGACCGCCACCGCCTTGATCACGGCGTGCACCTGGTCGCCGTCCGCCTCGGCGGCTGCCAGTGGCTTCAGCAGCAGGACGCCGACGCCCTCGGCGGGCGTGAAACCGCGGGCCCGCCGGTCGAAGACGTGGAACTCCGGCTCCTGGTTCAGCAGCCCGCGCTGGTCGAACAGCCGGTGTCCGCCCTCGTCCGGCAGCAGGCCGATCCCGGCCACCACGGCCGCCTCGGCGTCACCTGACCGGAGGGCCTGGACGGCGTGGTGCATCGCGACCAGCGCCGAGGAGCACGCGGTGTCCACGACGGTGCTCGGGCCCCGCAGGTCGAAGTAGTGGGACAGGTTGGCGGCCAGGTAGTTCTGGCCGATCGCGACCACCGGGTTGCGGCTGCGGGCCAGAACCTGCTCGCCCGGGTCGTGCCGGGTGCGGCCGCCCACGTACACGCCGATGTCGTGCCCCTTGAGCTCCTCGGGGGCGTATCCGGCGTCGGCGAACGCGAACAGCGTCTCCTCCAGCAGCAGCAGCGCCTGGGGGTCCATGGCGGCGGCGTCGCTGTCGGAGAGGTGGAAGTGGCCGGGGTCGAACCCGTCGATGTCGATCAGGCCCGCGCGGTACCCGGTCGCCCGTCCCCAGCGCCGGGCGGGCACCGGGGCGATCGCGGAGTGGCCCTCGCTGAGCAGCCGCCAGTAGGCGTCCAGGTCCCTGGCGCCGGGGAATCGGCCGGACATCCCGATGATCGCGACGGCGGACTCGTCGCCGGCCGTGCGCCCGGCCGACGGCCGGGCCGCTGCCGGGGCCGGTACGGCGGCTCGTACGGACGCCGCCTCCCCTTCCGTACCGAAGCCTTCCGTACCGAAGCCTTCCGTGCCGAAGGCCGCCGCCAGGGCCTGGCCGTGGTTTTCGGCCAGCCAGCCGACGAAGGACTCCACCGTGGGCTGTTCCGCCAGCACGGACGGGTCGAGTTCGACGCCCAGCCGGCCGCCGACCTGCCGCAGGAGCTGCACCATCATGATCGAGTCGGTTCCGTAGTCGGCGATGGGCACATCGGCCGCGAGCCGGTCGCGGCCGAAGCCCAACTGCCCGGCCAGCAGGGCGAGCAGCCAGGACTCGGCCTCCCGCACGGCGGCCCGGGCCACGTCGCCGTGGGCGGACGGCTCGGTGAGGGGCGCGGGGGCGGCGGTCCTGGCCGGGGCCTTCGGCCCGCGGACCCGCAGGGCTTCCGGGGTCCACCGCTCGGGGACGATCGCGGGCAGCACCACCGGGCCGGCCCCGGTGGACAGGATGTGGTCGAGCAGCCGCAGCCCCTCGGCCTCGGAGAGTTCGCCGAGCCCGGTGGCCTGATAGCCGGGGCCGGGCCGCTCGGTGCCCATGCCGGTGTCACGCCAGCTCGGCCAGGCCACGCTCACCAGGGGCAGTCCATGCGGCTTCCGCCTGGCCACGGCGTCCAGGTGGGCGTTGGCCATCGCGTAGTCGCTCTGGCCGACCGCGGCGGCCGGTACCGCCGAGGCGACCGACGAGAACAGAACGAAGAACCGCACCGGATCGGCCGCCACCGCGTCCACCAGCGCGTCCACTCCGGAGGTCTTCGGCGCCAGCACCGCGCGCACCGCGTCGACCGGCTTGGTGACGAAGGCGAGGTGGTCCCGGTCCACCAGTCCGGCGGCGTGCAGCACACCGCCGATCGGCCCCAGTTCGCGCCGGACGCCGGCCACCGCCTCGCGCACGGCGGCCGGGTCCTCGCCCAGGGGAAGCGACAGCACCCGCAGCCGGACCCCGTCCCGCTCCAGCTCCCGCAGCCCGCGCAGCTTGCGGCCCAGCGCCGTGTCCGGGCCGTGGCGGTGCCAGTCCTCGCGCGGGGGCAGCTGCTCACGGCCGGTGAGCACCAGGGTGCGGGCCCCCCACCTGACAACGGCGTGGCGGGCGAGCGCCAGACCGATGCCCCGGGTGCCACCGGTGATCAGCAGCGCCTCGTCGGCCGGGAAGCGGACCGGGGCGCCGGTGCCGACCGGCAGCTCGGCGAGGCGGGCCCGGTGCCGCACCCCGTCCAGGTAGCCGACCTCGGTGTCCTCGCCCCCGTCGGCCAGTTCCCTGGCGACCAGGCCCGGCAGCCCGGGGTCGGCGGGGTCCGCCTCCAGATAGCGGGACCTGACGCGGCCGTACTCGTGCCCCAGCATCCGGTAGAGCCCGGCCCTGGCGTCCCCCGGCCCCACGCCGAGCAGCAGGGCCTCGCGCCCGGCCATCCGCTGTACGGCCGGCAGCCAGGTGTCGAGCGGCAGTCCGCCCAGGTCGACCAGCGCGTCGAAGCGGTCGTCCAGATCCGCCGCCGAGGCGACCGGTGTCGCGCCGGACAGGGCCCCGGCGAGCCGCCGGGCCGCGGGCCCGGCGCCGAGCACCGCCACCGCCGTGGGGCGCCGTCCGCCGGTGGCCGGCGCCGGCTCCCACTCCCGGGCCAGCAGCCGGGTTCCGGCGGGCGCCGGGACCTCGACCGGCCGCTGCGCGGCGAACACCTCGCCGAACGCGTCCGGCGCCGCGACGGGCCGCCACACCGCCCCGAAGCCGCTGTCGCCCAGCACCTCCTCCCAGCGGGGGCCGGTGAGGATGGGCGCCCCGGGGATGCGGACCTCCTCGTCGTCGTACAGCCACCACCCGTCGAGCAGACCGAACGTCAGCGTCAGGGCCGCGGACTTGCGGGTGACCTCGTTGATCACCAGGACCCCGCCCGGGCGCAGCGCGGCGGCCAGGTTGCGCAGGACCAGCCGGATGTCCCGGGTGGCGTGCAGTACGTTGGTCGCCACGATCACATCGCAGCCGCCGCCGGTCAGCCGCTCGCCGGCGCCCGGCTGCTCCACGTTCCACCGGCCGTAGCGCAGATACGGACGGCCGGGCCCGAAGCGGCGCTCGGCCTGGTCGAGGAAGGCCGGGGAGAGGTCGGTGTACCAGTACTCGAGCCGTTCGGCGTGTGCGTCGAGCCGGGGCAGCACCACGGCCGTCGTGCCCCCGGTGCCGGCGCCCACCTCGGCCACCCGCACGGCCGCCGACGGGTCCTCGGCCAGACGGTCGCGCACCGCCGCCGCGGCCACCTCGGCCACCACCTCGTTGAGCCGGTCCGCGACCGGGTTGCCCTGGTAGACCGCGGTGAGCTTGGCCATGGAGCCGCCGGGGAACAGCACGTCGGTGGCGGGCAGCGCGCCGGACAGGATCTCGGGCAGCCGGTCCACGCACTCGCCCACCAGGGAGAGCTGCGCGTTCCAGTAGGGGTCGGTGGCGAAGCGCTCGCGCGCCTCCTCCCACGTGGGGTCGCCTGGCGCCGGCCCGGCGCCAGGCTCCAGGCCGCCGTCGCGCAGTTGGGCCAGCCCCGTGGCGTCGAGCAGCCGGGCGGCCTCCTCGAGCCAGCGCCGGTACTTGTCCACGACGGACAGCCGGTCGGCCAGCCCGGTCAGCGACTCGCCGCGGCCCCCGGCGAACGCGCCCGCCTCGCGCAGCCGCGCCAGCACTCGGGCGGCGATCAGGCGGTCGAGTCCGTCCGCCGTGAGGCCGGTCGGGGCAGGGGCCGGCGGAATGCGCGTGGCCGCCTCGATCCGGCTCAGCCCGCCCGGCAGGCCGGGCCGGGCCGGCGCGGGGCCGTCAGCCGGTGCGGAGCCCTCGGCCAGCGCGGGGCCCTCGGCGTGTGCGGGGCCCTCGGCGTGTGCCGGTGCGTCCAGCGTTACGAACGCGTCCGGATACCGCTCGGCGAGGTGGGCGGCCAAGTCGCGGATGGTGGTGTATTCGAACAGGAGCGTCGGGTCCAGCTCCCGGCCCACCTCGCGGTGCAGCTCTTCGGCCAGTTCCAGCACCTGCACGGAGTCGATCCCGAGCTCGTAGTACCCGGCGTCGACCGGGACCGCCTCGGGCTCCCGGCCCAGGTGACGGGCCACCAGCCGGCGCAGCCGGTCCCGGACCCCGGCCGCCGCGCCGGGCCGGGGCTCCGCCCCGGCGGCGGGCTCGGTGGCGGGTTCGGTGGCGGGCTCAGTGGCCGGGACGGTGGCGGGCTCGGCGGCCGGCGCGGTCCGTACGGACTTGCTGGACAGCCCGGAGAGCTCGGCCACCTGCCGGCCGGTCTCGTCGAAGAAGTCCACGGAGAGCCGCACGAGTTCACCGCGCCGGCTCACCGAGGAGCGGCGCACCCGGGCCGTCGAACTCCCGGTCAGCGGGCCCGTGGTACGGAACGAGGCCACGTGCAGCGGCAGGAACGCCTGACCGCCGGTGTCCAGCAGCGAGCCTGCCGCGACCGCGCCGCCGAGCAGCAGGGCCGGGTGCACCAGGTGGTCGCCGGGCGCCGCGGTGAGGTGGGCGACCAGTTGTTCCGCATCGGTCCACAGCAGGCCCTCGGCCCGTGCGGCGCCGCTGTACTGCTGGCCGTTGCCCCCGTCCCGCCGGTAGATCTCGTCCAGCGAGCGCGGGGCGCCCTGCGGACGGCTCGGGGACAGCCGGTCCGCGAAGCCAGGCGCGCCGGTCAGCTCGACCTCGGCCCTGGCGTACGGCTCGCCGTCGGCGACGGTGACCTGCCAGCGGCCGGGCCCCGAGACGGTGGCCCGGATCTCCACGGACACCGGCCCGTCCGTCACATCCAGCGGTCGCAGCGCGGTCAGGTCACGGAAGGTCAGCTCTCCGAGCGGGTGGCCGTGGTCGCGGAAGACGCCCGCGACGAGGTCGAAGTAGGCCAGCGCGGGCAGCAGGGACCGGCCCTGGACCCGGTGCCCGGCGATGACGGGAGTGTCGGCCGAGAGCAGCACCTCGCCCCGCAGGTCGCGGTCCCGGGCGGGCGCGGGCGCGCGCACCGCGTCGGCGGCGGGCAGCCAGCAGCGCTCCCGGGCGAACGGGTAGCCGGGCAGCGGAATCCGCGGGCCGCCGCCGGGCCACTCGACCTTCGCGCCACGCACCCAGGCCGCGGCCATGTCGTGCGGCGTACGGTCCGCGGGCGGTGCGGCGGAGCGGGCGGCGGTGCCGGTCAGGACCCGGGGCGAGCCGCCGGACAGATGGCGTTCGAGTTCGCCCGCCAGGTCCTCGACGTCCTCGAAGACCACGGCCAGCCGGCGCGCCAGCGGCTCACGGGTCTGCAGGGTCCGGGCGAGCGCCGCGGGGTGCGCGTGGCGCCCCTCGCCGCGCAGGTACTCGGCCGTCCGCGCGGTGTGCTCGGCCAGCCGCTCCTCGTCACGGGCCGAGAGCACGCACACATAGGGCGGCGGGGCTTCCTCGGGGCTCGGGCCGGTCGACACGTACTCCTCCAGGATCACGTGGGCGTTGCTGCCGCCCGCCCCGAACGCGCTGATCCCGGCAGTGCGGGGCAGCGGCCGGCCGGCCGGGTCGACCCGGGGGGTCCACTCGGCCAGCTCGCGCTGCACCCGGAACGGGGTGGCGTCCAGGTCGAGGTTGGGGTTGAGCCGTTCGGCGTGCAGCGAGGGCACCAGCTCCCGGTGGCGCAGTTGGAGCAGCACCTTGGTGAGCGCCGCGATGCCCGCCGCCGACTCGGCGTGGCCGATGTTCGACTTCACCGAGCCGATCGGGATGCGCACACCGTCCAG
>NZ_MAXF01000205.1 GCF_001704635.1 Streptomyces sparsogenes
AGCAGCACCTAGCGCCGCGATGCCCGCCGCCGACTCGGCGTGGCCGATGTTCGACTTCACCGAGCCGATCGGGATGCGCACACCGTCCAGGTTGTGGCCCTGGAAACCGCGCAGCAGTCCGGTGACCTCGACCGGGTCGCCGAGCGAGGTGCCGGTGCGGTGCGCCTCCAGGTAGTCCAGGTCCGCGGGGGTGAGACCGGCCCGGTCCAGGGCCTGGCCGATCAGCACCCCCTGGGCCTTGGGGTTGGGCACGCTGAAGCCCTTGCCGGCCCCGCCGTGGTTGACCGCGGTGGATTTGATCACGGCCAGGATGCGGTCGCCGTCCGCCTCGGCCGCCGAGCGGCGCTTGAGCAGCACCGCGCCGACCCCCTCGGCGGGCACATAGCCGTCGCCGCCCTCGCCGAAGCTGCGGCACCTGCCGTCGCTGGACAGGAAGCCGCCCTTGGCGAGCTGGAGGTACTTCACGGGATGGCTGGAGACATTGACGCCGCCGGCCACCGCCACCTCGCAGTCCCCGTCCCGGATCGCCCGGCAGGCGAGGTGGAGGGCGGTGAGCGAGGACGAGCACATGGTGTCCAGGGCGATGCTCGGCCCGTCGAAGTCGAAGAAGTACGACACCCGGTTGGCCACCGAGGCGTACGAGGACGAGGTGGCCATGCCGACCCCGCGCAGCGCCTCGTCGACCCCGTACAACTGGTAGTGGCCGTACATCAGGCCGACGAACACCCCGGTGCGGACCCGGGACAGCGCGGTCCGGGAGGTGCCCGCGTCCTCCAGCAGGTGCCACACGGTTTGCAGGAAGAGCCGCTCCTGCGGGTCGATGTGGACCGCCTCCACCTGGGACATGCGGAAGAACATCGGGTCGAAGGAGGTGACGTCGGAGAGCCAGCCGCCCCATTTGGCGTAGGTCTTGCCCGGGGCGTCGCGGTCCGGGTCGTAGAACCTGCCGTGGTCCCAGCGGTCCTCGGGGACCTCCTCGACGCAGTCCCGGCCCTCCCGCAGATTGCGCCAGAACTGCCCGAGGTCGTCGGCCTGCGGATAGCGCCCGGCCACGCCGACGATCACGATCTCGTCCTCGGCGGGCGCGCCGCGGTCGGGCGCGATGCGGGCGGTCACGGTGGCGGGCACGGCGGTGGCGGGCACGGCGGTGGCGGGCGCGGCGGTGGCGGGCGCGGCGGTGGCGGGCGCGGCGGTGGCGGGCACGGTGGTGGCGGGCACGGTGGTGGCGGTGGCCGGCGGCCGGGGCTCGTCCGGGCGCTTGGGGCCGACGAGTTGGCGCAGCGCCTCGCCGTGGTGCTCGACCAGGAACCCGGCCAGCTCGGCGACGGTCAGATACTCGAAGAACAGCGTCTTGGACAGCGGGCCGAAGTGGCGCTCCAGTTCCCGGGTGAGACTGAGCACCAGCAGCGAGTCGATGCCGTAGTGCTCGAAGGACTCGTCCGTGGCGATGTCGTCGGCCGCCATCTTCAGCTCGGTCGCCAGCAGCCCGCGCAGGAACTCCTCGGCGGGACCCCGCAGATCGCCGGCCGGCTGCTCCGGGAGTGCCGGTGCCGTCTCCACGGCTTTCCGTGGCGCCGGGTCCGCGGGCTCCCGCCGCAGCGCCTCCTCGATCCGGCCGCGGTCGCCCGCGGTCAGCAGGATGCGGGAGGCCCCGCTCGCCAGCGCGCCTTCCAGCGCGTCGAGGGCGGCCTCGGCCAGCAGCGGTTCCATGCCGAAGGAGCGCCGCATCGCCTGCCGTGCCCCGGCGTCGATGGTCATCCCGCCGTCGCGCCACAGCGACCAGTCCACCGCGAGGCCCCGGCCGGGCCGCCGCCCCAGGTAGTGGGCGAGGAAGCTGTTGGCGAAGGCGTAGTCGGTCTGCCCGACGTTGCCGAACACCGCGGCGGTCGAGCCGAACGCGACGAAGTAGTCGAGCTGGTCGCGCCTGGTCGCCTCGTCCAGCAGGACCAGGCCGCGCACCTTGGGCGCGAGCACCGTGTCGGCGTCCGCCCCGCTCTTGTGCAGCGCCAGCGAGTCCCGCAGCGTCCCGGCCGCGTGCACGACGCCCGCGATGCGTCCGAACCCGCGCCGGGCCTCGCGCACCACCCGCTCGACGTCGTCCCGCACACCGACGTCGGCCCGGAGGTACAGCCAGCCCTCCGGCAGGTCCTCGGCCGGCTCCGAGCGGCCGACCAGCACGACGCCCGCGCCGGGGTGCCGGGCGATCCGGTGGGCGACCAGCCGGGCCAGCTTCCCCGAGCCCCCGGTGACGATGTGCGCCCCGTCCCGGGCCAGCGGTGACGCCCCGGCCGCGGGCAGCGTCAGCGCCCGCCAGCCGCGGACCGTACGCCGTGCCCCGTCGACCCGCAGCTCCGGCTCGGCGCCGCGGAGTTCGGCGAGCACCAGGCGGGCCAGGTCGGCGGCGGACGCGGACGCGGCACCGGGGTGGGCGAGCACGGTCATCCGGACCCCGGGGTGCTCCTGCCCGATCGAGCGCGCGAAGCCGTCCAGCGCGGCGTGTGCCGACCCGGCCGCCCCGGGCTCGTCCCCGTGGACGTACAGATAGCGCAGCGGCCCGCCGCGTCCGGCGATCCGGGCCCGGCACACCTCCAGCGCGGTGTGGAAGCCGCCGCGGAGGGCCTCGTCGAGCCCGCCCCGGGGGGCGAGGTGGACGAGGTGCGAGGCCGGGCCCGGGTCGCCGACGCGGACGCTCAGCCCGGGGGCCAGCCGCAGGAGTTCCTCGCGCAGCTCCGCCGCCCGCCCGTCGCCGGTGTCCAGGACGGCCAGCAGCTCCACCTCGGCGCCGGTGTCGCCCTCGTCGCCCTCGTCGCCCTCGTCGTCAAGTTCTCGCCACACCGGCTCGAAGGCATGCACACCCGGCTCGGGCCGGGACACGGCACGCAGGGTGAACCGCTCGATCCGGGCGACCACGGTGCCGTCCTCGGCGGTCAGCGCGATGTCGAAGACCTGGCCGTCGGCGCCCCGCTGCACCACCGTGACGTGCGCATAACAGACCTCCGGCAGCTCGGCGTGCAGCGTCACGGACCCGATCGAGTAAGGCAGGTGCGGCACCGAGCCGGACACCAGCCAGCCCGCGGTCTGCAACGCGCCGTCCAGCAGCGACGGGTGGAAACGGTGGTCGCCTACGTCGGGGCGGCGCAGCCGGGCCAGGGCCTCGGTGTCGTCGAGCGCCAGCTCCTCGATCACGCGGAAGCTCGGCCCGTACCGGAAGTCCAGGCTCTCGAAGTAGTCATAGGCCTCCTGCCGGCTCCTGGTGCGCGAGCACCGGCTCCGTACGGCGGCCAGGTCGATCCGCTCCGCCGCGGCACCCGCCTCGTCCGCCTCGTCCGCCTGCTCGAACACGAGCGTTCCGCGGGCGTGCGGGTGTTCCCCGGCGATGTCGAACGCGCCGGAAGGGGTCACCACCACGCGCAGGTCGTGGCTCTGCCCGGGGGCGAGGGCGACGGGCGCGGCCCAGACGACGTCGTCGATGCGCCTGACCCGGGCGGCGCCGTGTGCCCGCTCGCCCGCCAGCCGGGCCATTTCCAGATAGACCACGCCGGGCAGGACGCGCTCCTCGCCGACCACGTGATCGGCGAGGAAGAACTCGGCCCCGGTCAACCGCTTGGTGAAGGCGGACTCGCCGAAGGTCGACACGTTCTCGTCCAGCAGCGCGGCCCGAC
Source organism: Streptomyces sparsogenes (assembly GCF_001704635.1). Classification (GTDB taxonomy): domain Bacteria; phylum Actinomycetota; class Actinomycetes; order Streptomycetales; family Streptomycetaceae; genus Streptomyces; species Streptomyces sparsogenes. The sequence goes on from NZ_MAXF01000205.1 coordinate 3,663, forward strand.
CGCTCCCGGCGATGGATTCCACCCAGTGCCGGGTCCGCTCGAACGGGTAGGCCGGCAGCCCGATCCGCCGGGCGGGCGGCAGCCCGGACCAGTCGACGTCGGCGCCCTCGGCCCACAGCTGGGCCAGCGCCTCCAGGTCGCGCTCGGCGCACAGCGCCCGTACGTACTCCCGCCAGGCGGCGCCGCGCGAGGCCGCGTCGCGCCGCGGTCCGGCGGGCACCCGGCCGGTCAGCGCCCCGGGCCCGGTCCGGCCCTCGGCGTGGGCGTCCAGGTGGTCGAGCAGTTCGGCGTGGCCGCGGGCGACGAAGGCGAGCCGGTGTTCCATCGGCTCGCGGCCGGTGCGCAGGGTGTGGGCGACATCGGCCGGGGCGGGCCGCTCGGCGCGGACGTACGCGGCCAGCCGCCGCGCCTGCTCCCGCAGCGCGCGTGCGGTCCTGGCGGACAGCACGAACAGCTGCCCCTGCCCGTCGTCCGTACCGGCCGGGGCGGGCTCCGCCTCCTCGACCACCACGTGCGCGTTGGCGCCACCGAAGCCGAAGGAGCTCACCCCCGCCCGGCGGGGCAGCGCGGTGCCGTCCGCGGCCACGGGGGCCGCCCAGGGGCGGGTGGAGTCCACGATCTCGAAGGGGCTGCCGGACAGCTCCAGATACGGGTTGGGCTCGTGGAAGTGGAGGCTGGCCGGGAGGGTGCGGTGGCGCAGCGCGAGAACGACCTTCAGCAGCCCGGCGATGCCCGCGGCGGCCTCCAGGTGGCCGATGTTGGTCTTCACCGAGCCGATCCCGCAGCGCGGCCCGCCGGCCTCCGCGCCCGGCCCGGCACCGGTCCCGGCGTCCCCCGACAGCTCGGCGAACGCCTGATTCAGGGCGCCGAACTCGATCGGGTCGCCCAGGGCCGTCCCGGTGCCGTGCGCCTCGATGTAGCCGACCGTCCGGGGGTCGATGCCCGCCGCCCGGTACGCCTCGATCAGCAGCTCGGTCTGCGCGTTGGGGTTCGGGGAGGTGAGCGAGGTGGTGCGGCCCCCGTGGCCGACGGCGGTCGCCTTGATCACGGCGGCCACCGGGTCGCCGTCCCGGCGGGCCGCCGCGTGGTCGCGCAGCACCACGACGCCCACGCCCTCACCGCGCACATAGCCGTTGGCCGCGGCGTCGAACGCCTTGCAGCGCCCGTCCTCGCTGAGCATCTCGCCCTGGCTGAGCGCCGCGTAGAGACCGGGGTCCAGGATCAGGCTGACCCCGCCCGCGATCGCCAGGTCGCAGGTGCCGTCGCGCAGCGCGGCGACCGCCTGGTGCACGGCGGTCAGCGAGCTCGAGCAGGCGGTGTCCACCGCCACGCTGGGGCCGCGCAGGTCGAGGAGGTAGGAGATCCGGTTGGGGATGATCGACTGGGCGGCGCCGGTGAGGGTGTGCGCGTCGACCGCTCGCCCGGCGGCCCGCTGGACCTCGGGATAGTCGGAGTTGGTGGTGCCGATGAAGACCCCGACCCGCTTGCCCGCGAGGTCCGAGGCCCGGTAGCCCGCGTCCTCGATCGCCGACCAGACCACCTCCAGCAGCAGCCGCTGCTGGGGGTCCATCAGCTCGGCCTCACGGGGCGAGATGGAGAAGAAGGCCGCGTCGAAGCGGTCCACGCCGGTGAGGAATCCGCCCCAGCGCGAGCGGGACTCGCCCGCGTGCGCCCGCCAGTCCCACCGGTCGGCGGGGATCTCGCCGACCAGGTCCCGGCCCTGCTCCAGGTGGTCCCAGAATTCCGCCAGGTCGGCCGAGCCGGGGAGCCGGCCGGCCATGCCGACGATCGCGATGTCCCCGGCCCCGCCGGGGCGCCCGGGAGCCGCCCGCTCGGGCGCCGGCCGTACGGTCACCTCGGCGCCCCGGGCCCGGCCCGCGTCCGGGTGGGCCTCCGGGTAGACCTCCGGGTGGGCCTCCGCGCCCGGGTCGTACGCGGCGGGGTCCGCGGTGCCGCCGCCGGCCAGGTGGGCGGCCACCGCGGTGAGCGTCGGGAAGCGGTAGAACAGCGTCGGCAGCACCTCGATCCCGTACCGCTCGCCGATCCGCGTGCTGAGCGCGGTGAAGCTGACGGAGTTCATCCCCAGCTCACCGAGGGGGGCGTCGGGGCGCACCTGTGACACGTCGACGGCGAGGATGTCGGCGACCATCGCGGCCAGCTCGTCGGTGCCGACCGCCGGACGCCGCGCGGGGGCGGACGCCGCGCGCAGCTCGTCCAGGGGCGCTTGGGTCAGCCTGACCCGGTCCACCTTCCCGTTGAGGGTCTGCGGCAGCGCCGGCAGCGCCACGAGGGCGTCCGGGAGGAGGTGTGCGGGCAGGTGTACGGCGAGCGCGTCCCGCGACGGCACGGTGGCGCCGTCCTCCAGCACCAGGAACGCGTACAGGACGTTCTCGCCGCCGACCCGGCGCGCCACCACGACGGCCTCGCGCACCCCCGGCCGGCCGCGCAGCACCGACTCGACCTCGCCCGGCTCCACCCGGAAGCCGCGCACCTTCACCTGGGCGTCGAGCCTGCCCAGATACTCGACGCGGCCGTCGGGGAGGGCCCGCACCAGGTCTCCGGTGCGGTAGCGGCGGTCGCCCTCCACGGTGACGAACCGCTGGGCGGTCAGCTCCGGGCGGCCCAGGTAGCCGGTGGCCAGCCCCGTGCCCCCGATGTACAGCTCGCCGGGAACGCCGGCCGGCACCGGCCTGCCGTGGGTGTCGAGGATGTGGAGCCGGGTGTTGTCGATCGGGTGGCCGATGGTGACCCGGTCGCCGGGGGCCAGCCGGCAGACGGTGGACCAGATGGTGGTCTCGGTCGGCCCGAACATGTTCCACACCTGGCCGGCGCGGGCGAGCAGTTCCTCGGCGGTGTCCTGATCGAGCGCCTCGCCGCCGCACAGGACCTTCAGCCCGCTGTTCCCCCGCCATCCGGCGGCGAGCAGCATCTTCCAGGTGGCGGGGGTGGCCTGGACGACCGTGGCCCGGCCGGCCTCCAGCAGGCGGCGCAGCAGCACGCCGTCCCGGGCGATGCGGGTGGGCACGATCTCCACCCGGCCGCCGGTGATCAGCGGCAGGAACAGCTCCAGCGCGGCGATGTCGAAGCAGACGGTGGTGAGGGCCAGCAGGTGGTCGTCGGCCGTGAGCCCCGGCTCTTCGGCCATCGACAGCAGGAGGTTGGCCAGGGCCCGGTGCGGGACCTGGACGCCCTTGGGGCGGCCGGTGGAACCCGAGGTGTAGATGACGTACGCGGGGTCGTCGGGGGTGGCGGCGGATCCCCCCGGCCGGCCGTCCACGGCCGGGGAGGGATCGTCCTCCACCGCGTCGAGCAGCAGGACTTCGGCGCCGAGGTCGGCCCGCGCCGAGGACTGGGTGACCAGCAGGCGCAGCCCGGCGTCCTCGGCCATGTAGCGCAGCCGCTCGGCGGGGTAGTCCGGGTCGAGCGGTACGTACGCGCCGCCGGCCGCGAGCACCCCGAGCAGGGCCACCAGCATGTCGTGGGAGCGGTGGACCAGCACGCCGACGGTGCTGCCGGGGGCGACTCCGCGCCGCCTGAGCCGGCCGGCCAGCCGCTCGACGCGCTCCATCAGCTGCCGGTAGGTCAGCTCGGTGTCCGGGTCGGACACCGCGACGGCGTCGGGGGTCCGGCGGGCCTGCTCGGCGAGCAGCTCGGGCAGGGTGCGGTCGTCGCGCACGGCCCGGCGGCCGACCAGAGGTGCCTGGTGGGCCGTGGCGCGCTCGCCGCCGGCCCGCCGGGTCAGCCGGGCGAGGGGGGCGTCCGGCTCGGCCAGCGCCGCGTCGAGCAGCCGGGCGAACCGCTCGCCGAGCCGGCGCACGGTGTCCTCGTCGAACAGGTCCGGGTTGTACTTGAGGCAGTACCGGGCGCCCTCGGGCTCCTCGACCACCTCCAGGGTGATGTCGAACTCACCTTCCTGGTGCACCCCGGGGAACACTCCGGCCACCGGGGCGGTGTCGCCGCCGTCCTTGACCCAGTTCTGGAAGTAGAACGCGGTGTCGAACAGACGGCCCGGGGCGCGGAGTTCCTGCGCCAGCGTCAGCAGCGGGTAGTCGCTGTGCTCCAGGGCCTCGACGACGGTGTCCCGCACGCCGCGCAGCAGGGTCCTGAAGTCACGCTGGGGGTCCAGGTCGTGCTTGAGCACGACCATGTTCATGAAGTAGCCGAGAACACCGGCGTACCGGGGTGACGGGCGCCCGGCGACGGGCGTGCCGACCAGGACCCGGTCGCCGGGGGCGTAGCCGTGCAGCAGCATGACGTAGGCGGCGAGCAGCACGCAGAACAGCGAGGTGCCCTCGTCGTCGGCCAGCCGCCCGGCCGCCTCGACCGGGCCCGCCTCCAGGCGGCCTTCGAGGGAGGCCCCCTGGTAGCTGGGCACGACGGGGCGCGGGCGGTCCAGCGGGAGGCGCAGCGCGGGCAGTTCCCCGGCCAGCTGCCGCAGCCAGTAGTCGCGCAGCCGCCCGCCGCGCTCCGAGGCCAGCAGGTCCCGCTGTTCGCGTACGAAGTCGGCGAAGGTCGCCTCGGGCGCGCCGGCCGGCGGGGACTGCCGGTAGAACGCGGACAGCTCGCGCAGGAAGACCGGGATGGACACGCCGTCGAAGACGATGTGGTGGAAGGTGAGCAGCAGCACGTGGCGGCTGTCGGCCAGGCCGAACAGCGTGGCCCGCAGCAGCGGCCCGGCGGCGAGGTCGAAGGGCTCCCGTACGCAGGCCAGGGCCGCCTCGCGCACCGCGTTCACGTCGCTGGTGTCCAGCCGCCGCTCGGTGAACGCGAGCTCCCCGTCCGGGTCCACCACCTGCCGCTCGCCGACCACGCGGGCCCGTAGCTGGGGGTGGCGGTCGACCATGGACCGCAGCGCCGCGCGCAGGGCGGCCACGTCGACGTCCGGGTCCAGCCAGAAGGCGAGGGGCAGGTTGTAGGCGTAGTTGCCCGGTGCGGTCCGTGCGATGACGCTCAGCGCCCGCTGGCCCACCGAGAGCGGGAAGGACACCGGTTCCCGCCGGTGGACCGGCTCCTTCGGCGCGGGGGGCGCCGCGGCCGGGGCGGCTCCGTTCGCCCCGTTCTCCGCCTTCTCCCCGAGGTGGTCGACCAGGTCGCGCAGGGTGGGATGCCGGAGGAGGTCGCCCAGCCGTACCCGGACCCCCAGATCCTCTTCGATCACTCCGGCGATCCGCATGCCGCTCAGGGAGTCGAAGCCGTACTCGGACAGCGGACGGTCCGGGTCGAGCGGCTGATCCAGCTTCAGCGCCGCCTCGAAGATCGCGGCGAGCCGGGGCAGCAGCGGGGCGGCGGTGGTGTCCGTGGCGGTGTCGGTGGCGGTGTCCGCGACGATGGCGGTGGCGGTGGCGGACACCGGTCGTGCGGCCGCGGCGGACACGGCCGGGGCGGTGGGGGGCGCGGGGCGGACGCCGTTCTCACCGATGATCACGTGCTGGCCCAGCCGGGGGCCGCGGTCCAGCACCAGCGTGTCCGTGAAGCCCTCCTCGACCAGCAGCCGCTGCCAGGTGCCCGCGTGGGTCAGGGGCGCGTCCTTGATGCGCAGCTCGCCGTCGGCGAAGGCCCACCAGCCGTCCAGCACCCCGCCGGTGACGGTGATGCCGGCGCGGATCGCGGTCAGCTCGTTGAGCACCAGCCAGCCGCCCGGGCGCAGCAGCTCACGCGCCTTGCGCAGGGTCGCGCGGAGGTCGGAGGTGGCGTGCACCACGTTGGTGGCCACCACGACATCCACGCTGCCCGGCTCGAACCCCTGCCCGGCCAGGTCCAGTTCCAGATTCAGGGTGCGGAAGCGGGTGAACGGGTAGGCCGCGCCGAACCGGCGCTCCGCGCTGTCCAGGAACTCCGGCGAGATGTCGGTGAAGACGTACTCGACCCGGTCGGCGTGTGCGGACAGGGCCGGCAGCACCCGGTCGGTGGTCGCCCCGGTGCCGGCCCCGAACTCGACCAGGCGCAGCCGCTGCCCGGCGCCGAGCGCGGGCAGGGCGGCGCGCGCGTGCTCGGCCACCGCCCGGGCGACCAGCTCGTTGAAGGAGTCGGTGAGCGGATTGCCCCGGTAGAAGTCCTGGACCAGGTCCATCGAGGCGCCCGGGAACATGATCTCGGTGGCGACGACCTCGCCGCGCAGCACCTCCGGGTAGCTGCGCAGGAACAGCCGGGTCAGCGTCACGGTGGCCGCGATGTCGGGGTGGTCGGCGGCGATCCGGTCGAACTCGCCGTCCCGGCGGTGCGGGTCGCTCTCGTCCGGGGCGGACACCACCTCGACCTCGTCGCCCCGGACGGTGAGGTGTCCGGCGTCGGCGAGGATGTTCAGCAGGGCCGCGTGCAGCCGGTGGTACTTGGGCACGATGCCGAGCCGGTCGGCGAGGCCGGACACGGTGTGCCGCTCGCCCGGCCGCAGCAGGGCGCCCATCCGCTGGTAGACGCCGAGCAGCGCGGACTCGCACAGCGCGGTCAGCCGCTGGTAGCCGGCCACCACCGCGTCGGCGCCCGCGCCGGCCGGGGCCGGCCGGCCGATCCGCTCGGCCAGGGCCGACCTGCGCAGCCCCATCGCCTCAAGGGCCCGCCGGTCCGCGCGGATCGGCATGACCTGCACGAGGGGGCCGGCCAGCACCCGCTCCAGGGCGTCGAGCCCTTCGCGTACGGAGAACTCGGCGACGCCGGTGTTCCGGAAGATCTGCTCCAGGCCGGGCTGGGCGCCGGATCCGATCCGGCCCCAGTAGCCCCAGTTGATCACCCGTACGGGATGGGGGCGCCGGGTGGCGAGCAGCCGCCCGTAGGCGTCCTGGAAGGCGCTGGCGGCCACGTAGGCGGCGTTGCCCGCGGCGCTGACGAACGAGCCCACGGAGCTGAAGAACGCCAGGAAGTCCAGGGGTTCGCCGGCCACGGCGGCGGCCAGCGCCAGCGAGCCGTCGACCTTGGCGGCGATCGCGGCCCGCAGCTCGGGCTCGGTGAGTTCGGCGATGGTGCTGGTGTTGAACGTCATCGCGGCGTGGAACACGCCGTGCAGCGCGCCGAACCGCCGCTTGGTCTCCGCCACGGCCTCGCGCAGCGCGGCCGGGTCCGCGACGTCCGCGCGCAGGTGCAGCAGCCGGCCGCCGGCCTCCCGCACCCGCCGTGCGGTCTCCCGCTGTTCGGGGCCCAGCTCGCCGCGGCTGAGCCACACCAGGTTGGCGCCGTGGCGCGACGCGAGGTCCTCGGAGAGGGCCTGGCCGATGCCGCCGGTCCCGCCGACGACCAGGTAGGTGCCGCCGGTGCGGTAGGGGGAGCGCTCGGGCGCGGGCAGGGGGGCCGCGACCAGCCGCCGTACGTGCCGGCGGCCGGCGCGTACCAGCACGGCCTGGCCGGCCGGGTGCGGGGGCTCGGCGAGCACCGCGGCGAGCGCCTGCTCGGGGTCGGTGTCCGAGACGTCCACGCAGGTGATGTCGAGGCCGGGGCACTCGGCGGCCATCACCTGGGCGAAGCCCAGGATCCCGGCCGCGTGCGGGTTGTCCTCGTGCGCGCCCGCGGTGACGACGGTGAGCCGGCCCCGGGTGGCGCGGGTGCGGAACAGCGTGAGCACGCCGTCCCGCAACACGCCGTCCCGCAGCGCCCCGTCGGAGGTGTCCGGGCGCCGGGTGCCGCCGAGGTGGTAGAGGTGGTCGACCGGCTGGGCGAGCAGGGCCGCGGGGTCGTCCCGGTCCAGCCGGAACAGCCGGGCCCCGGGGTGGTGGCGCAGCAGCGCCCGCGCCAGGGCGTCGGGCTCGCCGGGGGTCAGCACCGCCACCCGGTGCGGCTCGGCGGCGGGGGGTGCGGGGGCCGTCTGGTCCTCGGGGCACCAGATCGGCTCGTAGTAGCCCAGTTCGGGGACGTTCGGCGGTACGGGCGGCCGGTCGTCGGGCGCGGGCTCCGGGTGGCCCACCGCTGCGGTGGGGGTCCCGTCGGCGGCACGCGCCGGGGCCGGCGCGGGCGCGGGGGCCGGTCCGTCGTGGCCGGGCGGGAGCGGGATCCAGTAGCGCTTGCGGGCGAAGGGGTAGGTGGGCAGGCCGATCCGGCGGGCGCCGGTGTCGGGCCAGTCGGCGGGGGCGCCCTCGGTCCACAGCCGTGCCGCGGTGCGCAGGTCTTCCTCGGCCAGGGCGCGCGCCAGCCGGTCCCCGGCGTCCCGGTCCAGCGATCGGCGGGTGCGGCTCGCGTCGTTCAGCTCGACGTCGGCCGGTTCGCCCGCCGCGACCGCCCGCAGCAGTTCGCGCACCCGGTCCAGGCCGGTCGCGGGGAACGCCAGCCGGACGTCCAGCTCTTCCCGGCCGACCCGCAGCGTGTGGGCGACGTCGGCCAGGGCCGGGGCCGCTTCGTCGCCCCCCTCGCCCGCCAGGTCGCGCAGCGACATCTCCCCGGAGACGGTGTGGTCGAGCCCCAGTCGCTCGCTCAGCGCGACCAGTTCGGCCGCGCCGAACCCGTGGTCCACCAGGTCCAGGTCGAGGTCCAGGTCCTCCGGGCGCACCCGGAGCACCTCGGCGGCCGCCCGGGCGCACTCCGCGAGGGAGGCGCCCGAGGTCGGCCGCCGGCCGAGGAAGTCGGCCAGCTCGCCCGCGTAGGCCCGCAGCCGCTCCTCCGTGAGCGCGGAGAGCACGATCAGTTCGGCGTGCCCGCCGTCCCGGGTACGGGGTCTGGTGTCCCGGTACTCCTCCACGACGAGATGCGCGTTCGCCCCGCCGCCGCCGAAGGAGCTGATTCCGGCGCGGCGCGGGATCTCCACCTCCCGGCCGTCGCGGTCGCGCAGTACGGGACGGGTCCAGGGTTCGGCCTCCTGCTGCACCCGGAACGGCGTCTTCGACAGGTCGATGTCCGGGTTCAGCTCGGCCGAGTGCAGTGAGGGCGGAAGGACCCCGTGCTTCAGCTGCATCAGGACCTTGGTCAGGGCGGCGATGCCCGCGGCTGATTCCAGATGGCCGATATTCGACTTGAGGGAGCCAATGGCGCAGCCTTCACCGCCCGCACCGGGTACGGCACCGCTTTCGTCGCGGAAGGCCTCCCGCAGCCCGGCGATCTCGATCGGATCGCCCAGCGGAGTTCCCGTACCGTGCGCCTCCACGTAGGTGACGGTCCGGGGGTCGACTCTCCCCCGTCGCATCGCCGCGCGGATCACCTCGGCCTGGGCCGTCGGGTTGGGCACGGTGTAACCGCTGGTTCTTCCGCCGGCGTTGATCGCCGAACCCTTCAAAACCGCATAGATTCGGTCACCGTCGGCTTCCGCCGCGCTCAGCGGCTTGAGCAGAACGGCGCCCACGCCCTCGCCGTCCACGAATCCATCGGCGCCCGCGCCGAAGCTGCGGCATTGGTCACCGTGCGAAATCATCTGGCGGTCCGCCAGCATCCGCAGATGCATCGGGTGCAGGATCAGGTTCACCCCGCCGGCCACCGCCACCCGGCACTCTCCGCGCCGCAGGCTTTCACAGGCCAGATGCACGGCGGTGAGCGAGGCAGAACAGGCGCTGTCCACCGTCAGGCTCGGTCCGCGCAGATCGAGCACATACGACACCCGGTTGGCGATCGACCAGTGCGCGGAGCGCGCGTTGGTGTGCACCCCGAACGCGCTGCTCTGCCCGGCCAGCCATTCGTAGTCGTTGTTCATGACGCCGGCGAAGACGCCCACCGGATTGCCCGCGCCGAGCCCGCGGGGCCGATATCCCGCGTCCTCGATGGTCGCCCACACCGTCTCCAGGAACAGCCGCTCCTGCGGGTCCATCTCCTCGGCGTCCGACGGCGAGATCTGAAACAGCAGCGGGTCGAACTTGTCGACGTCGTCCAGCCAGCCGCCCCACTTGCTGTAGCTGCGCCCGTCCCGGCCGTCGGGGTGGTAGTGCTCCTCGGCCCGCCATCGGTCGGCGGGCACCTCACGGACGCAGTTGCGGCCTTCGACGACGTTGCTCCACAGCTCGTCCGGGGTCGTCGCCGAGGGATACCGCCCGGCCAGGCCGATGACCGCGATGTCCTCGCGCTCCGCCGTGGCCCCGGGCGCCGCGCGTTCCTGTACGGATGCCAGCAGTTTCAGAAGAAGAGCACGCTTGTCGTCCATAGGCCTTTGTCTCGTGGTCACAGCGACTCATGGCTGGAACGTTTATGACGGCACACTCAAAGCGCTGCTCCGCGCGGCGGCACAGCGAAAGAAGAATTATTCGTTAAACGCGCAATAAAAGTCGGATGACTTCAGCCCTGCCCCCGTCGGCATCACTGTCCGCGAACTACTCTCAGTAGCCGCTCCCCGTCAGTTTGCTTCGCCGTTGCAACGTAACATCGAACATCAACACGCGGCAACCATCTATCGACCAGCGGTTTCTGATTCGCCTTCAGCGCAAACGCCCCATGTCCGCTTCTATCTCCTATCCACCCCAACCGCTATCCGATTCACCCTCACCGCACGGAGAAACAAACAGGTTGTCAAGGGTGCCCAGCGGTCGGCAGTCCACCGGCATTCGCCCCGAATGCCGTCTGGCGCGCCCAGAAGGCGCGTGATAGGGTCCGAGGCCGACGGGCCGATATGAGAAAATGGCGCCGCATTTGTGAGTCATCGCACACGGGGGCCAGGTGGCGATTTCCGGAATGGCGCACTTACGATCCGTCTGCCGCTGGGCATCGAGTCTTTCCGGCCCCTCCCCCATGCCGACGACGAGACCTGCCCGGGTTGCTGTCCGTTCGATCCACTGGTGAACCGCACTCGCGGAGGTATGTGGTGAGCAAGGAAGAGCCGACCCCTCGGCTGGCCGTACTGGGGGCCGGTGTCATGGGCACCAGCATCACGACCCTGGCCCTGATCCACGGCGTCCCCGTCGTCCTGGTCGAGAGCGACCCCGAGAAGCGGGCGGGGGCCCGCGCCAGGGTCGAGCGCGAGCTGCGGACGGCCCAGCTCCTCGGCGCCCGGCCCGACATACCCGAGGGGGAACTGGTGATCAGCGCCTCGGCAGCCGACTGCCGGGGCGCTGATGTGGTGATCGAGGCGATCACCGAGGAGTCCGGCCTGAAGGTCAAGGCGCTCACCGAGGTCGACGCGGCCGTCGGCGCGGACACCGCGCTGGTCACCAACACCTCCTCCATCCCGGTGGACGAGCTCGCGGAAGCGCTGCCGCACCCCGGGAACCTGCTCGGGGTGCACTTCATGAACCCCTCCTACCTGATCCGCACGGTCGAGGTGATCCGCGGCTCCCGCACCGGCGAGCGGGCCCTGGCCTCGGTCGAGCGGCTGCTCACCGCGCTCGGCCGGCGCGGTGTCCGGGTCGGCGACGGCCCCGGGTTCGTCACCAGCCGGGTACTGCACCGCATGATCAACGACGCGGCCCGGGTGGTCCAGGAGGGACGGGCCACCGCCGAGGACGTCGACACGCTGATGCAGGAGTGCCTGGGACACCGCACCGGGCCGCTGCGCACCGCCGACCTGATCGGCATCGACAACCTGGTGGACTCCCTGAAGGTGCTGCACGAGCGCACCGGCGACGAGGGGTGCCGCCCCTGCGAGCTGCTCCTGCGGAAGGTGGCCGACGGCGAGCTGGGCCGCAAGAGCGGGCGCGGCTTCTACACCTACGCGGTCGGCCTCTGATGGCCGGCCAGCTCCAGCTCACCGACGAGCTCCAGGACTACGTCCGGCACATGTCGCTGCGCGACGACGACATCCTGCGCGACCTGCGCGAGGAGACGGCGGGAATGCCGATGCTCCAGGCGATGCTCGTCCTGCCGGAGGAGGCGCAGCTGCTCGCCCTGCTGGTGCGGCTGACCGGCGCGTACCGGGTCCTGGAGGTCGGCACCTTCACCGGCTACAGCAGTCTGTGCATGGCGCGCGCCCTGCCGCCCGGCGGCACCGTGGTCACCTGCGACATCAGCGAGCGCTGGACCGCCGTCGCGGCCCGCTACTGGGAGCGGGCCGGGGTCGCCGACCGGATCGACCAGCGGCTCGGGGACGCGGCCGACACCCTCGACCAGCTGAAGTCCCAGTCGGGCGGGGACAGTTTCGACCTGGCCTTCATCGACGCGGACAAGACCAACTACCTCCGGTACTACGAGCAGTCCCTGGAGCTGGTGCGCCCGGGCGGGCTGCTGGTGCTGGACAACACGCTGTTCTTCGGCAGGGTCGTCGATCCGGACGCCCAGGATCCGGACACCGTGGCCATCCGCGAACTCAACACCCGGTTGCGCGACGACGAGCGGGTGGAGATCTCCATGCTGCCCGTCGCCGACGGCCTCACTCTCGTCCACAAGAAACCTGGGAGGAAGCAGAGATGAGCAACCCCACCGCCGACCGTCAGCTCACGGCGGAAGGAGTCGCGGCCGAGTTGCAGAAGTTCCTGCGGGAGCGCACCAAGACCGACTGGGAGCCGGACACCGATCTGTTCGCCTCCGGGAGCGTCTCGTCCATGTTCGCGATGGAACTGGTGGTCCACGTCGAGCAGACCTTCAAGGTCGCCATCGCCGGACCGGACCTGAAGATCGACAACTTTCGTACGGTGAACGCCATGACCGCCCTCGTCCTGCGTCTGGCCCGGGCAGATGACACCGCGTGAGGAACTGGCCGCGCTGCTGAGCGAGGAGGTCGGGGACCGGGCCGGCGGCTGGGACCTGGCGGGTGCCATCCCGCTGGAGACCCTCCGCCGGCTCGGCACCGAGGGCGTGCTGTGCGCGGAGGTCCCCGCCGAGTTCGGCGGGCGGGGCCTGTCCGGCCTGGACAACGGCGAACTCACCGCCCACGCCGGGACGCTGTGCAGCTCGCTGCGGTCCGTGATGACCTCACAGGGCATGGCGGCCTGGACCATCCAGCGGTTCGGCACCCGGGAGCAGCGTGCGAAGGAGCTCGCCGCCCTCACCCGGGGCGACCTCGCCGCGGTGGCGTTCAGCGAACCGCAGGCCGGCAGCGACCTCTCGGCGATCGCCACCACGGTCGTGGACGACGGCGACTCGGTGGTCCTCAACGGACACAAGGTGTGGTCGACCGCGTCCGCCTACGCCGATGTGCTGGTGGTGTTCGGCCGCTACCAGGACGGCGCGGCCGCGGTGCTGGTGCCCACCCGGGCGCCCGGAGTCACCGTACGGCCCGTCCCGCAGCCACTCGGCTGTCGTGCGGCCGGCCACGCCGACGTACTCCTGGACGATGTGCGCCTGCCCGCCACGCGGGTGCTCTCGGGAGCGAGCGTGTCGCTCGGCCTGCTCACCACCATCGCGCTCACCTACGGCCGGCTGTCGGTGGCCTGGGGCTGCGTCGGCATCATCCGCGCCTGCCTGACGGCCGCCGCCACCCACGCCCGCGCGCGCGAGCAGTTCGGCAAGCCCCTGGCCGAACACCAGCTCGTCGCCCGCCACCTGGCCGAGATGTACGTGGCGGAGCAGACCGCGACCCGGCTGTGCGAGCACGCCTCCGGCTGCTGGGACAGCCGTTCCGCCGAGCTGAGCGGCGCGTCGGTGCTCGCCAAGCACGCCGCCGCGGGCCACGCGGCGCACGCCGCCTCCGCCGCGGTGCAGATCCTGGCCTCGGCGGGGTCGGTGGACGGCGGGACGGTGGCCCGGGCGTACCGGGACGCCAAGCTGATGCAGATCATCGAGGGCAGCGAGGAGATCTGTCAGCTCATCCTCGCGGAGCGCGCTCTGGAGAGGGTGACATGACCATCGGAACCGAAACCGCGGGGACCGTCGGCCTGGGGGCGGTGTACTGCCTGCTGCCGGAAGAACGGGTGGCCGTCGAGGACCTGCCGGAGCTGGACCTGCTCGGCGACGAGGAGCTGAAGTTCGCCGAGCAGGCGGGCATCCGGACGGTCGGGGTGTTCCCCGACACCGAACCCACCGAACTCGCCGCCCGCGCCTGCCGGGAGCTGATCGCCGCCCATCCCACCACCCCCGACCTCGTCCTGCACATCGGCTCGCGGGCGCCGGACGTCCTGATCGGCTCGGACGCCGGGAAGATCTCCCACCTCGCCGGGCTGACCGGCACCTTTCCGTTCACCATCGACGGCCTGGGCTGCGCCGGCTCCTCGGCCGCCTGGGGGCTGGGCCGCGATCTGATCCTCGGCGACCCCGCCCGGCAGAGCGTGCTGATCACCTACGGCAGCCGGCCCACCGCCGCCGCCCGGGTCCGCCGCCCGGTCACGGTGATCGGGGACGGGGCCTTCGCCATGACCCTGGTCCGGGGCGGCCGCCCGGTGCTCAAGGCCCACCGGATGGAGGCCGACGGCTCCTTCCACGACCTGTTCAAGGTCGAGTACAAGGACCGGCCCTGGTCCCAGTGGCGCGAGGAGTGCGCCGACAACGACCGCTACTCCTTCGAGCTCGCCATGCAGAGCCGTACCCGCCTCGGCCCGCTGGTCGACCAGGTCCTCGCCGACGCGGGCGTCGGCAAGGGCGAGGTGGCCACCATGCTGATGCAGAACGTCACCGCCAGCGCGTTCGACTTCTGGCACGCCACGCTGGGCGTGCCGATCCACCCGGTCTGCGCGGCACACCTGGCCGAGCTGGGCCACCTCGGCCCGATGGACGTCGTGCTCAACCTCGACCGCCTGCTGGCCACCGGGGAGCTGAATCCGGGCGACCACGTCCTGGTGATCAGCAACAGCCCGGTCGCCGCCTGGACCGTAACCCTGTGGGAAGTGTGAACCGGGAGGGATGGACCACGTGACCGAGCAGCACCCCACCGTCAAGTGCCTGGTCTGGGACCTGGACAACACCCTGTGGCGCGGCACCCTGCTGGAGGGCGACGAGGTCGAGATCCCGCCCGCGATCAGGGACGTCGTGGTCGAACTCGACTCACGCGGCATCCTCCAGTCGGTCGCCAGCCGCAACGACCACACCCACGCCTGGGAGCGGCTGGAGAAGCTCGGGCTCGCCGAGTACTTCGTCCTTCCGCGGATCGGCTGGGGGGCGAAGTCCGCCTCCGTCCGGGCCATCGCCGACGAGCTGAACTTCGCGCCGTCGGCCGTCGCCTTCATCGACGACCAGCCGACCGAGCGGGCGGAGGTCGAGTTCCACCTCCCCGACGTGCGCTGCTACCCGGCCGAGGACGCGCTGTCCCTGCCCACCCGCCCGGAGTTCAGCCCGACCGTGGTCACCCACGACGCCCGCCGCCGCCGGGAGATGTACCAGGCGGGCTTCCGCCGGGAGGCCGAGCGCTCCGAGCACAGCGGCACCGACGAGGAGTTCCTGCGCTCCCTGTCCCTGGAGCTGCGCATCGAGCACGCGGGTGACGAGGAGATCTCCCGCGTCGAGGAGCTCACCCTGCGCACCAGCCAGATGAACGCCACCGGCGTCCACTACTCCGACGCGGACCTGCGCTCCCTCATCGAGGACGAGCGGCACGAGGTGCTGGTCGCCTCCCTCACCGACCGCTTCGGCCCGCACGGCGCCATCGGCGTCATCCTCCTCGAGCGGCGCCCCGACGCCCACCACATCAAGCTGCTCGCCACCTCCTGCCGCGTGGTGTCCTTCGGTGTGGGGGCGGCCCTGCTGCGCTGGCTCACCGACGAGGCCGCCCGCGCCGGCACCGCCCTCACCGCGGCCTTCCGCCGCACCGAACGCAACCGGATGATGGAGGTCGCCTACCGCTTCGCGGGCTTCGAGGACGCGCCCGGCCGGCCGGACCCGGCGGAGGACGGCGTCCAGACCCTCCTCCTCAAGCCCTCCCGCCAGTCCGCGCCGCCCCACCTCAAGGTGGTCGCCCCGCGCCTGTTCTCCCCCGGGCGCGAACTGGTCGAGTGGGGCGCGGCCGACGGCTGACCCGACCACCGGCCGGCGATGTCTCCAGGAGGAGCGGGCCGGGTTCGCCGACATCGTCGACGAACCCGGCCCGCTTGCTGTAGGGGGTGTCTCCCCGATCTCTGTGACGGTGACATCAGCGGCTGCCGCCGCGGGGCCCGCGGCGTCAGGGGGCACCGCCCAGCGGTAGCTGGGGGCGCGTGCGATCGCAAGGCGGAGGGTCGCCCTCGTAGTGGGCCTACTCGGGCGGGCCCGACAACGCAGCGAGAGGGGGCACCTCCCAGCGGTAGCTGGGGGAGCGTGCCAGGCGTCGCGGGCCCGCAGAGATCGGGGAGACACCCCCTAGGTCAGGCCTGGCCGGTGCGGCGGGCGGCCGCGCGCTGGGCCCGCCGGGAGGTCCGGGTGGTGTCCTGCTGCGCCGGGGACTCCTCCACCAGGCCGAGGACGATGGCCAGGTGCTCGGAGAAGGAACGGATCGTGGGGTACTCCACGAACGCGGACGCGTCCACCTGCTCGCCCAGCGCGTCGCCGAGGTGGGCGGTCACGTCGATCAGGATGAGCGAGTCCAGACCCATGTCGAACAGATTGCGGTCGGTCTCCGGGAGCCCGCCCGCCTCCCCGCCCAGCACCGTGGCGATCTTCCGCTGTACGAACTCGGTGATGATGTCGACACGTTCGTGGCCGACAGCCGCGGCGAGCCGCTCGGGCAGGGCGTCGGGCGCCGGTGTGCGCCGCGCGGCGCGGTGTTCCGGTTCGATCCAGTGGCGCGTGCGCTCGAACGGGTAGTGCGGCAGCGGGACACGGCAGCGCTGCTCGCCGTCGTAGAACGCCTCCCAGTCGACGTCGGCTCCCGCGGTCCACACCGTCGCCAGGTCGTGTGCGGTGCGGTGCAGGCCCAGGGAAGCGGTGCCGTCGGGCTGGAGGCGCAGCAGCAGGGCGCCCGTGGGGGTGTCGGAGGGCGTCGGCGGTACGCCGGTCCAGGTGGCCGGGTCCTCCTCGACCAGGCGCAGGGCCTCCGGGACGGTCAGCTCGCCGGCCAGGCAGGCGGCGACGAGCCGGGCCACCGGGCCGCCGGTCACGGCGGCGGGCCGCACACCCCACGCGGTGAACAGGCGGGCGGCGGCCAGCTGGGCGACCAGGGCCGCCGCCGCGTCGTCCGAGCCCAGCAGCGCTTCGGCGGCCGTTCCGTCCGTGCCGGTCACCGCCTGGATCTCCGTGCGGTAGGCGGGCAGTTCGCGCAGCAGCGCCACGGCGTGGGCGCCGCCGTCCCCGAGCCGGTCGGCCACACCGTAGACCACGTCGGGGCGGTCGCCCACCAGCTCCCCGGTGATCAGCTGCTCGCGGTCCGCGAGGGCGAGGGCGAGGGCTGCCTCGCGCAGGTCGGAGCAGACCACGGCGCAGCGATGGCGATGGGCACGGCGGCCGACGCCGAGGGTCTTGGCCACGTCGGCGGGCGAGAGTTCCGGATGCTTCCGCAGGTGCCGGGCCAGGTCGGCCATGGCCCGCTGGAGGGCCTGCGGTGAGCGGGCCGAGAGCACCAGGAGCTCGGCCGGGCGGGGCTCGGACGGCGCCGGGCGGGCCGGCGGCGCCTCCAGGACGACGTGCGCGTTGGTGCCGCCGATCCCGAACGCGCTGACGCCGGCGCGGCGCGGCGCGCCGTCGGTGGCGGGCCAGTCGGAGAGTTCGGTGGCGACGTGGAACGGCCCCGCGTCGAAGTCGATGTCCGGGTTGGGCGACTCGAAGTTCAGGCTGGGGACCAGCTCGGCGTGGCGCAGCATCAGCGAGGTCTTGATCAGGCCCGCCATGCCCGCGGCGACGTCGAGGTGGCCGATGTTGGTCTTCACCGAGCCGATCGCGCAGCGGCCGACCCCCTCGGTGTCCTCGGTGAACACGGTGTTGAGCGCGGTCACCTCGATGGGGTCGCCGAGCGGTGTGCCCGTGCCGTGCGCCTCGACGTATCCGATGGTGTGCGGCGGGCAGTCGGCGATCTCCTGGGCGTCGCGGATGACGGCCGCCTGGCCCTCGACGGTCGGAGCGGTGTAACCAGCCTTCGCCGCGCCGTCGTTGTTGACGGCGGTGCCCTTGATGACCGCGTGGATGAAGTCGCCGTCATCGAGGGCGTCGCGGAGCCGCTTGAGGACCACCACGCCGACGCCGTCCCCGACGATGGTGCCCTGCGCCTTGGCGTCGAAGGCGCGGCAGTGCCCGTCCGGGGAGAGGATCATGCCTTCCTGGTAGCGGTACCCCTTCCGCTGGGGCACCTTGATGTGCACCGCCCCGGCCAGTGCCGCGTCGCAGTCGCCGCTGATCAGGCTGAGGCAGGCGGTGTGCACGGCGACCAGTGAGGTGGAGCACGCGGTGTTGATGCTGAGACTGGGGCCCCGCAGGTCCAGCTTGTAGGACACCCGGGTGGCCAGGAAGTCCTTGTCGTTGGCCAGCATCAGCCGGTAGTCGTCGAGGGTGGAGGCGTCGCGGTAGCGGTCGTGGAGGTTGTTGAGCAGGTAGGTGTTCAGGCCGGCGCCCGCGTACACGCCGATGGTGCCGTCGTAGGCGCCGGGGTCGTATCCGGCGTCCTCCAGCGCTTCCAGGGCGCATTCGAGGAACTGCCGTTGCTGCGGGTCGAGTATCTCCGCCTCGTCCGCGGTGACCCGGAAGAGGTCGGCGTCGAACGTGTCGATGTCGGGCAGCAGCTGGGCGGCCTTGACATAGTTCGGGTCATTGATGAGCTGTGGATCCACGCCCGCGGCGAGCAGTTCCTCGTCGGACAGGAAGGTCGTCGACTCCACGCCCTCCCGCAGATTGCGCCAGAAGGCCTCCACGGACGGAGCGCCCGGCAGGCGGCACGCCATGCCGACGATGGCGATATCGGTTTCCCTGATGTCGTGCTGGTCCATCTCTGCCTCCTTCAGGCGAGCTTTATTCCCATACGGGTGGCCGTCGCGCGCATGTCGAGGAAACTGCGGGCCACGAAGTGGGCCGCGTTCTCGTCTCCATGGAGTTCCCTGAAGATCTCGACCAGCGCCGGCTCGTGCACCCGCGGGTCCTCATCGCCCCGGGCGATGTCGAAGATGATGTCCTGGAGACGCTGCTCGAGGTCCGGCAGATTCGCCGCGCGCGGGAACTTGATGCTGTAGGTGGAGCGGTCGTAGTTCTTGTTCTTCTTCACCGCGCGCAGGTAACTGGAGGCGTTCAGCTTGTAGAACATGCAGCCCCAGTTCTTGAACGAGTAGTAGTTCAGCAGGGGATACAGGGTGCAGTGGGTCTCCAGCGGCGAGGACTGGTACAGCCCCTTCTCCTTCAGTTCCCGCACCATCTGGTCGGGGTCGTAGTCGTAGCGCATCGCGATGAACGGGAAGACGACCTTCGGAAGTTCCTCGTCGGTGGCGAACAGCACGTCCTCCAGTTCCTCCCCGAAGAGCCGGCCGGTCAGCTCGCGGCCGAACGTCTCGTAGAAACCGCGCACGATCTCCCGGACGTTGGACTCCATGGTGAGGATCTGCTGCGGGTCCGCGCACAGGGCGATGTACGGGATCTTGTTGCGGATCGCGCAGAGGATGGCCCGGATCACGAAGAACGTGCGACAGGACACGCACGGCAGTTTCTCGTCGAGATACTCTCCGGGCTTCTGCGGCGCGGGCCGGTTGAAGACGTCGCGCATCATCGTCGTGATGCCGGCCTCGTCCGAGTCCAGCACGAAATGCGCGGGGATCTTCTCCTTCGCCAGCTTGATGTTGTCGGCGGCGTGCTCGCTCTCGAAGGGGATGTCGAAGGTATAGGCAAGGACCCGCTTGCCGTATTCGTTGACGAACTTGTCCAGCATGTATGTGCTGTCCTTGCCGCCGCTGTACATGAACAGGCAGTCGAACTCGCCGTCGCGGTTGGGGCCGGCGGCGGTGAACTCCTCGAAGACCCGGTTGGTGTAGGTGAAGTTCTCCAGCAGCTCATCGGCCACTTCGAGGTTGCACAGGTTGCAGGTCCCGTTCTCGTCCAGGGTGATGCCGGGGTGGCCCTCTTGCAGAGAGCACACGGCGCAGTGGGCCATGGTCCTTCCCTTCACGGATGGGCGTACGCGGAATGACACGGGCGGAATGACGTGTGTCTCAGGTGGCGGTGGGGCCCGTTCCCCTCGTGGTGCGCCTGCGGCGCAGCCGTTCCAGCGACTCGCGCCGGGCCCGGGTCGGCCGGGCCGCGGCGGCCGGCCGTTCGCCGCCCCGCCGTGCGGCCAGGTGGCGGGCCATCTCGCCGACGGTGGGGTAGCGGAACACGTCGACGCGGGTGACCGACGGATCCAGCGTGTCCCGCAACTCCTTGACCACGTGCATCATCAAGAGGGAATTGCCGCCCAGGTCGAAGAAGTTGTCACGCGGGCCGACCAGGGGCACGCCGAGCACCCGGCGCCAGACGGCGGCGACCGCCCGCTCGGTGTCGGTGGTGAGCGCGGCCGGGCGCTCCGGCCCGGCCTGGACCGGGGCGGGCAGGGCCTTGCGGTCGACCTTGCCGTTGTGGGTGAGCGGCACCTCGTCCAGGACGA
>NZ_MAXF01000206.1 GCF_001704635.1 Streptomyces sparsogenes
GGGCAGGGCCGTCGACCTTGCCGTTGTGGGTGAGCGGCACCTCGTCCAGGACGACCACGGCCGCGGGCACCATGTAGCCCGGCAGCACGCCGCGCAGGGCGTCGCGCAGCGCGGCGGTGTCCGGTGCCGTGCCGGGGTCGGCCACCACGTACGCGACCAGCCGGCGGTCGCCCGGGCTGTCCTCGCGGACCACCGCGACCGCCTCCCGGATGCCCTGCCGGGCGCGCAGGTGGTGCTCGATCTCGCCCAGTTCGATGCGGTAGCCGTGCAGCTTGACCTGGCTGTCGACGCGGTTGAGGTACTCCAGCCGGCCGTCGGCGAGCTGCCGGACGAGGTCGCCGGTCCGGTACATCCGCGTACCGCCGGGCCCGAAGGGATCCTTCACGAACCGCTCGGCGGTGAGCTCGGGCCGCCCGAGATATCCGTCGGCCACTCCGTCCCCGCCGATGTACAGCTCCCCCGGTTTCCCGGGCGGGACGGGTTCGCCGAAGCGGTCCAGCACATAGCAGCGGGTGTTCGCCAGGGGGCGGCCGA
Organism: Streptomyces sparsogenes; assembly: GCF_001704635.1. Classification (GTDB taxonomy): domain Bacteria; phylum Actinomycetota; class Actinomycetes; order Streptomycetales; family Streptomycetaceae; genus Streptomyces; species Streptomyces sparsogenes. The sequence goes on from NZ_MAXF01000206.1 coordinate 535, forward strand.
TCGTCACCCGGTCACCGCGTTCGACGCGGCAGGCCGTCGACCAGATGGTGGTCTCGGTGGGCCCGTACAGGTTCCACAGTTCCCCGGCCCTGGCGAGGAGTTCATCGGCCAGGTCCGACGGCAGTGCCTCACCGCCGCACAGCGCCTTCAGGCCCGGATGTCCCGTCCAGCCCGCGGTGAGCAGCATGCGCCAGGTGGCGGGGGTGGCCTGCATCATGGTGGGCCGGGTCCGCTCCAGCAGGGCTCCCAGGGCGAAGCCGTCCGCCGCCGTCTCGGCCGGCGCGATCTCCACCCGCGCCCCCGTGATCAGCGGCAGGTACAGCTCCAGTCCCGCGATGTCGAAGCACACGGTGGTCACGGCCAGCAGCCGGTCGTGCTCGGCGCAGCCGAGTCGCCGGGCCATGGCGCACAGGAAGTTCGTCAGCGCGCGATGCCCGATCCGCACGCCCTTGGGCCTGCCGGTGGAGCCCGAGGTGTAGATGACGTACGCCAGGTCGTCGGGACCGGCCGGGACGCACCGGCTGGCCGGGCGTTCGCGGTCCTCGTCGAGGAGCAGCAGGTCGGCGTGTACGCCGCTCAGGGCGGGCCGCAGCGCGGACTCGGTGACCACCAGCCGCAGTCGCGCGTCGTCGGCCATGGCCGCGATGCGCTCCGGCGGGTACACGGGGTCGAGCGGGACGTAGGCGGCACCCGCCTTCAGCACGGCCAGCAGGCCGACCAGCAGTTCCGGGGAGCGGCTCAGGGCCACCCCGACCAGCTCACCGGGGCGGGCGCCGCGTGCGGCGAGTTCGGACGCGAGCCGGTCGGACCGCTCGTCCAGTTCCCGGTAGGTGAGCATGCGGTCCCCGCAGGCGACGGCGACGGCGTCGGGGCGGCGCCGGGCCTGGTCGGCGAAGAGTTGGTGCACACAGAGGTGGGAGGGGTAGTCGGCCGCGGTGTCGTTCCACTCCTCCAGCACACGGGTGCGCTCGTCGGGGGTCGGCTCCGCCACCTCGGTCACCGGCCGGCCGGGGTCGGCCGCGACGGCGTCGAGGAAGGCCGCGAACCGCGCGGCCGCCGCCGGGTCGGGGTCCGCCCAGTCCACCCACGAGCCGTCCTCGGCGATCCGCACCAGCCGGGCCGTCGCGCCGCCGGTCGCCTCGCCGGGGAGCGCGGCGCCGCCCGGGGCGGGCCCGGTGTGCAGTTCGACGCGGACCGGCCAGCGTTCCGTCCGCGGGTCCCGGGCGGGGACGCCCATCGTCTCGTCGTCGTGCAGGAGAGACCGCACCTCGTCGTGGATCCGGGCGAAGGGCCTGCCGTCGTCGATGTACGGCAGGGGGAACGGAACGTGGGTCGCCACCGCCGGGTGGGGCGGGCAGGCGGCCAGGTGCCGCCAACGCAGGGCGACCCCGGTGTCCGCCTCCTCCGTGCCGCGGGAGACGAAGGCCAGGACCGCGGCGAGCAGCAGCTCCGGATCGGCCGTGTGCCGGGTGTCCATCCTGACCACGGGGGCAGGCCCGGTGGGGTCGGCCTGCGGGGGGTTCGGGGGGTTCAGCCGGGCCGTCCGCTCGGCCCAGTGCCGCCGCGCGTCGGGGCCGCACGCCGCCCGGCGCCGGGCCAGCGCGCCGGAGCCCGGGCCGGTCCCGGCGCACAGCTCTCCGGTGGGCAGGTCGGGTGTCTCGATGAGCGCCCGGAGCAGCGTCACCGTGTCGTCCAGTACCTGCCGGGCGACCGCGTCCGTCAGCCGCCGCCGGTCGTGGCCGAGCTTGAGGAGCAGCCGCTCGTCCTGGTAGGCGCTGAGGGTGAGCGGGTAGTTGCTGCGTTCCTCCAGGTGGAAGTCGCGGTCCCGCCAGGCTCCGCCCCGCTGCCGCAGCTCGGCCTGGACGGTACGGCTTTCGAAGACGACGACGCTCTCGAAGAGGGTGGAGTCGTCCGGAACGGCGCTGAGCCGGTGGATGCGGGGCAGCTCGATGTGCTCGCCGCGGCGCAGGGCGAGATGCCCCTCGCGCAGGGCGCGCACCAGGTCGGCCCCGGTGGCCGAGGCGTCGAGGGCCACCCGCAGCGGCAGGGTGTTGATCAGCAGGCCCACCATGTCGCGGCCTTCGGGCGCGAACGACCTGCGGGACTTGGTGACGCCGAACACCACCTCGCCGCTGCCGCTGTAGCTGCCGAGCAGCAGGGACCACGCGGCCTGGACGACGTTGTTGAGGGTGCCTCCGCACCGCTTGGCGAGCGCGGCGGCGGCTTCCACCGTGTCCGCGTCCAGTTCCGCCCGGACGGTGCCGAAGGCGTCCTCGCCGGGGCCGAGCGCGCGCTCGGTGGCCACCACGAGCGGCGTGGGGCCGCGGACCCCGTCCAGGTACTCCCGCCAGAACGTCTCCCCCGGCGTGGGGTCCTGCTCGGCGAGCCGGCGCACATACGCCTCGAACCCGGGCCGCGGGGGCAGCACGGCCTCCCGGCCCCCGACCGCGGCGTCGTACGACTCGAACAGCTCGGACAGCAGCAGTGCGTAGGAGCGGCCGTCCATCAGCGCGTGGTGCGACGTCCACAGCAGCCGGTAGTCGGCCTGGCCGATGCGCAGCAGGGCGAAGCGCGTCGGTGGTTCCTCGGCGAAGGCGAAAGGACGCCGGGCGTCCTCGCGCAGAAAGCGGCGCAGGCGGCCCTCGGGGTCCGCGTCGCCGCGCCAGTCGTCGTGGAACAGCGTGGCCCGGCCGTGCGGGTGGACCACTTGGCGGGGGGCGGACGGGTCGTCCAGGACGAAGGTGGTGCGCAGCACCGGATGCCGGGCCACCAGGTCGTCGAGCGCCCGCTGCAACACCGTCGCGTCCACGGCATGGCGCAGGGTGACGATCTTCTGCTGCACGTACACGCCGTCGTCCGGGGCGCTGAGGCTGTACAGCAGCATCCCGTGCTGAAGCGCGGTGAGCGGTGACTCGTACGGCTGTGCCGCCTGGTACGCCGTCATGACGGGCGGTTCCCTTCGTCCGTGTCGGGGCCTGTGGCGGACGGGCGCGGCAGGGCGGTCATCGTCCGCCTTCCTCGGGCTCGCCGTACTGGGAGAGCAGTTCGGCCAGCAGCTCATCGACCGCCGCGTCGGACAGCGAGGCGACCAGCCGCTCGGCGTCGTCGCCCCGGGCGGCCCCGGGTTCCGCGGCCCTGGGTGCCGCGGGTGTGGGTTCCGCGGGTGTGGGTTCCGCGGGGGCGGGTTCCGCGGGAGCGGGGGACGCGAGGGCGGGTTCCGCCGGGGCGGGTGTCTCGACGCGGAGGTGGTCGGCCAGCTGCCGGATGGTGATCCGCTCGAAGAGGAGGGTCGCCGGCTGGGGTCCGTACACCGCTTCCAGGGCCCTGGTCAGTTCGAGGACGACCAGCGAGTCCACTCCGTAGTTCTCGAAGGTGAGGTCGGGGTCGAGCCGGTCCGGGGTCATCTCCAGGACCCGGGCGAAGACCTCCGTCACCCGCCGGAGCTCGTCGTCGCCACCGGAAACCGGAGCCGTGGCGGACGCGGGGGCGGGCGCGGGGGCGGGCGCGGGGGCCGGGAACGGGGCGACGGGGGCGGGGGCCGGGGAAACCGGGAGGGGGGACGGGGCGACGGGGGCGGGGGCCGGGTCCCGTCGCCCGGCGACGGACACCACGCCGTCGCTGACGGCGGCGATGACGCTCTGGAAGGCCGCTCCGGCCTCCGTCGTCGGCGCCGCCGCGCTGATGTGCGTGAATCCGCACGCCGCCAGGACGTCCCGCCACTGCCGCTCGCTCGCCAGCGGCGACCGGGGCAGCCGCTGCTCGGGGTCGGCGAACAACCACCAGCCCGCCGTCAGGCCGAAGATCAGCGCCAGTTGGTGCCGGGGCCTGGTGCCCTCGACGAGGAGGAGCACCCCGCCCCTCCGCAGCAGCGCCTTGGCGCGCGTCAGGGTATCGGACAACCGCCGGGTGGCGTGCAGGACGTTGGTGCCGAGCACCACGTCGTGGGCGCCGGGCGCCGGCCCCCAGCCCGCCGGGTCGGCCTCGATGTCCAGCGTCTCGAAGCGTACGAAGGGGTACCGCGCGCCGAACCGGCTCCTGGCCTTGCGGACGAAGGCCGGGGAGACATCGGTGAACACGTACTCCACCGCGTCCCGGTAGGGGGCGAGCGCCTCGAGGACGGTCGCCGTCGTGCCGCCCGTCCCGGCGCCGACCTCCAGGATCCGGACCGGTGTGGTGGGGTCGGCGGCCCGGCGGGCCTCGACCTGTTCGACCACGAGCCGGGCCACCTCCGCGTTGCAGCGGTCGGTGACCGGGTCGCCCCGGTACACGGCGGCCACCCGCTCGGCGGAGCCGTCGGGGAAGAGGATCTCCATGGCGGGGCGGCGACCGGTGAGGATGTCGGGCAGCTCGGTCAGGCAGTCGCGCAGCAGCGTGCCGACCGGCGCGAGGGCCGGGTGGCGGGCCGTCAGCCCGTCCAGAGCGGCGAGCGACACGGCCTCGGGCTCCACCGCCCGGCCCGTCGGACGGAAACCACCGGTGCCGGTGACCGTCAGCCAGCCCGTCTCCACGAGGATGTCGAGCTGGGCCCGGAACAGCGCGGCGTGCTCGGCCACCACGCCCAGGCGCCCGGCGAGTTCCTCCCCGGACGCCTCGCCCGCGTCCCCGGACGCCTCGCGCGCGTCGGACAGGCCCGCCCGGTGCAGCACCGATGCCAGCAGGGACGCCGCCAGTCGCTCCAGCTCGGCGACGGCGTGCTGGTGCGTGACCAGTTCGGCGGACGCTCCCGCGGAGCGGACCTCGGGCAGCGGGTCCGGCGCGACGCCCGGCAGCACGCTCAGGGTGCGGTCGGGGTCGATGCCGAGGTTCTCCAGGATGGGCCGGTCGGCGTCCAGGGCGAACACCTGGGGCAGCCCGGCCGCGAGGGTCCGCTCGACGACGGTCATGCCCTGCTCGGCGCTCAGCGGCCGGATGCCGGCGGCGCCGAAGCGGCGCAGCACCCGCTCCCGCTCCGGGTCGCCGCCCGCGTGCCAGTAGCCGAGGTTGAGGACCCGCACCGGGAAGGGCAGGGTGCGGGCGGCGTGCAGGGCACAGGCGTCGGCGAAGGCGCAGCCGGCGGCGTAGCCGGCCTGGCCGTGGTTGGCCTCGAAGGCCACGCCGGACGAGTAGAAGAGCGCGAAGTCCAGCGGCACCTCGCGCACCGCCCGCAGCAGGCTCCACGTGGAGTCGGTCTTGGACTCCAGGGCGGTCCGCAGCCCGGCCTCGGGCAGCTCCCTCAGCACCTGGTTGACCAGCACCATCGCCGCGTTGATCACCCCGTGCAGGGCGCCGAACTCCTGTACGGCGCCCTCGACGGCCTCCTTCAGCGCGTCCGGGTCGGTGGCGTCGAGGGCGAGGTAGCGGACCTCGGCGCCCGCCTTCTCCAGCTCCGCGACGATCTGCCGCCGGGTCTCGTCGAGCGGTGAGCGGCCGACCACGACCAGCTTCGCTCCGTAGGCGCGGGCCAGGTACCGGCAGGTGTCCCGGCCGACGGCGCCGAGCCCGCCGATGACCAGGTAGACGCCGCCCGGGCGGAACCGGGGGGCCGCGGCGGGCAGTTCGACCCGCTCCAGGTTGCGCACCCGGCGGACGCCCGCGCGCAGCGACACCGGCACCGGCCGGGCGGGGAACGGCTCGGCCACGATCGCGTCGGCCGCCCGGGCCGCCTCCGCCGCGCGTACGTCGACGAGCGCCACGCGGAGCGCCGGGAACTCCTTGGCCGCGACGGCGGCCAGGCCGGCGGTCCCGGCGGCCCACGGGGAGGAGTCGTCGCCTGCCTCCAGCGGGTGGACGTCCGTGGTGACGACCTTCAGGCGTGTCTCGCGCTCCAGCACGCCGTGCCGGGCCAGCGCCCGCACCAGGCGGTACAGGGCGACCGGGCCCCGGTCGGTCAGGGCGCGCAGCTCGGCGCGGCCTTCGGGCTCGCGCCCGGGGGCCGGGCTGAGGAAGTAGACCAGGTCCGGTGCGCCGGATCCGGCCAGGGCGCGGTCGAGTTCGGCGTCCGCGAGGCCGCCGGGGCCGACCGGGAGCCGCCGTACGTCGGCGCCGTGGTGGGCGCGGGCGATGCCGGCGGCGGGCTCGGCGTCCAGCCGCTCCCCGACCAGCAGCACGCTGCGGGCGGCCGCGGCGCGCTCCTCGGCGGGCCGGGCGGTCCACACCGGCCGGTGCACGACCACCGCGGACGGCTTGGCCTCGCGGTAGGTCAGGCCCTCGAACCGGACCCGCACCGCGCCGGTGTCGTCGCAGAGCAGCACCTCGCAGCGGTCGGTCGCGGTCTCCCGGACGTACGACCAGCCGGTCGCCGGGACCGGGCCGAACACCTCGACGCGGTCGGCCGCGAACGGCAGCATCGGCCGGGCGTCCTGGCCCCGGCGGCGCACCAGCAGGGCGGCGACGGTGTGCAGGGCGGCGTCCAGGACGCCCGGGTGCAGGGCGTGCGCCGGGTCTGTGCCCGCGGCCTCGCCGATCCGGCCGAGCACCTCGTCCCGGCCGGTCCACACCCGCCGGACGCGGCGGAAGAACGGCCCGTACGGCAGCCCCTGCCCGGCCAGCGCCCGGTAGAAGGAGTCCTCGCCCGCGCCTTCGTCCAGGCGGGCGCGCAGCGCGGTGACGTCGAGGGGGGCGGGCGCGGGCGGGGCGGCGGCGAGGCGGCCGCAGGAGCGTACGGCGCCGTCGGCGCCGCGGATCTCGTACCGGTCGCCGTCGAAGGCCACCGCCACCGTCTCCTCGGCCCCGCTCAGGGCCAGCGGGACGACCCACCGGACGTCCAGGCAGGCCCGCCCGGCCAGTCCCCCGCTCGCCTCGGCGACCAGGTCCAGGTGGCCGACGCCGGGCAGGATGGGCCGCCCGTCGACCACGTGGTCGCGCAGCACCGGCTCGTCGGCGGCGAGCCGGCGCTCCCAGCGGCGCGTCCCCTGCGCGGGGGCGGGGGTGGAGGCGGGCGTGGTGTCGAGCCAGTGCCGTGCCCGCTCGAAGGGGTAGGCCGGCAGCGGTACCCGGCGGCGCCCGGCGGGGCGCAGGCGGTCCAGCAGGTCCCAGTCGACGGTGACGCCTGACACCCACATCCGGCCGAGGAGGTCGTCGGCGCCGGCCGCGATCTGGCCGGCGAGGAACTCCTCGCCGCCGATGCCGTCGGTCAGCAGGCCGGCCAGCGGCGGATGCTGCTCCACCCGGCCCCGGTGCAGCCACTGGCCGCCCTCGCCCCGGCCGACGGCGGCGAGCTTGCCGGCCGCGTCCGCGAGGTCCGCGGCGACGAACGCCAGCCGTACGGGGAGGGGTTCGCGGCCCACGCGCAGGGTGTGGGCGACGTCGGCCAGCCTGGGGGCATCCGGCTCGGCGAGGGTGCGGCCCAGGTCGGCCGCGCGGGCGCGCAGCCGGTCCTCGTCGCGGGCGGACAGGACGATCAGCTCCGCCTGCTCGGGCCCGGCCGGGGCCGGCTCGGGGGCCAGGTACTCCTCCACGATGACGTGCGCGTTGGTGCCGCCCGCCCCGAACGAGCTGACGGCGGCGCGGCGCGGCAGCGGACGGCCGTCGCCGTCGTACGCGCGCGGCCACGGCGCCGTCTCGCGCTGCACGGTGAACGGCGAGTTCTCGAAGTCGATGACGGGGTTGAGTTCCTCGGCGTGCAGGGTGGGCAGCAGGGTGCCGTGGCGCAGCTGGAGGACGGCCTTGGTGAGCCCGGCGATCCCGGCGGCGCCCTCAAGGTGGCCGATGGCGGACTTCACCGAGCCGAGCGCGCAGAACCCGGTGTCGGAGGTGTGCGCGGCCAAGGCCTGGGCCAGCGCGGTGTGCTCGATCGGGTCGCCCAGGGCGGTGCCGGTGCCGTGGGCCTCGACGCAGCCGATGGTGCGGGCGTCGATGCCCGCCGCGGCCAGCGCCTGCTCCACCAGCGCCTGCTGCGCGTGGGGATTGGGGACGGTGTAGCCGCTGGTGCGGCCGCCGTGGTTGACGGCGCTGGCCCGGATCACGGCGTGCACGGTGTCACCGTCGCGGACCGCGTCCGACAGCCGCTTGAGCAGCACCGCGCCGACGCCCTCGCCCGGCACGTACCCGGTGCCGCCCGCGCCGAAGGCCCGGCAGCGGCCGTCGGTGGACAACATGCTCTTGCGGCTGAGGTGGACGTACTTGTCGGGGTGCACGGCGACGTTGACGCCGCCGGCGATGGCGTACGAGCACTCGCCGCGGCGGATCGACTCGCACGCCTGGTGCACGGCCACCAGGGACGCGGAGCAGGCGGTGTCGATCACCACGCTCGGGCCGCGGAAGTCGCCGAAGTAGGACACCTGGTTGGCGATGGCGGAACGGTTGGCCAGCACGACCTGGTGGTTGCCGCGCGCGGACTCGGTGGCGGCGAGGATCGCGTAGTCGTCCCACATGACGCCGACGAACACGCCGACGTCATGCCCCTGTCCGCCGAACCTCGGCGCCGGGATGCGCGACGGGGGGTAGCCCGCGTTCTCCAGCGCCGACCAGGCCGTCTCCAGGAAGAGCCGCTCCTGCGGGTCCATCGTGCGGGCCTGCTTGGGCGAGATCTGGAAGAACAGCGAGTCGAAGGAGTCGACGTCGGACAGGAAACCGCCCCAGCGGCCGTAGCTGCGGCCCGGCGCGTCGGGATCCGGGTCGAACAGGGCGTCGGCGTCCCAGCGGTCCGCGGGGACCTCGGTGACGCAGTCACGGCCCTCGGCGAGGTTGCGCCAGAACTCCTCCAGGGTGTCCGCCTGGGGATAGCGGCCGCTGATGCCGATGATCGCGATCGGCTCGTCGGCGTCCCGGCCGGCGGGCGGGGTGTGCGGGCCGGGGGCCGGCGCGGACGCGGGAGCGGGGGCGGTGTCCTGCCGCGACAGCGGTGTCTCCTGCCGTGACGCCTCGGTCCCCTGCGGGGACGGCTCGGTCTCCTCGGGGAACAGGCGGGTGACGGCGTCGGCCTGCTCGGCGAGGATGTGGTCGGCCAGCTCGTCGACCGTCCGGAACTCGAAGAACACGGTGCCGCGCAGGCCCGGGAAGTCCTTGCCCAGCAGCGAGTTGGTCTCCATGACCAGCACCGAGTCCAGGCCGTAGTCGTCCAGCGGGACGCGGCTGTCGAGGCGCCCGACGGGCAGCTTCAGCACGCCCGCGAGGACCTCGCGCAGGTGCTCCACCAACCGCTCCCGGAGCCGGCCGGCGCGGGCGGCGCCGGGAGCCGACTGGACGGGGTCCGACGCGAGAGGCCGGGACGGGGTGGGCCGGGACGGGGCGGGCGTGCCCGTCAGGGCGGCGTCGACGGCCGCCGGGTCGCCCCAGGCGGGCACGAGCCACGAGGCGCCGGGGGCGAAGGAGCGGGCGAGGAGGTCGAGGCCCGCTTCCGCGCTCAGCGCCCGCATCCCGCTGCGGCGGGTGTACGCGGCCAGTTCCTCCTCGTGCACCAGCCCGTCGACCCCGCCGACCGCCCAGAGCGGCCAGGCCAGGGACAGGCTGCGGCCGTGCCCCTCGCCCCGGCGCACCCGGCGGTCGCGGAGCACCGTGTAGAGGTCGGCGAAGCGGTTGGCGGTGGCGTAGCCGGCCGCTCCGAAGTCCCCGATGAGGGAGGAGAGGGAGGAGAAGACCACGAAGAGGTCGAGCGGGTCCTCGCGGGTCAGCCGGTCCAGGTGGACCAGGCCGTGGGTCTTGGCGCCGAGCAGCCGGGCGAAGCGCTCCCGGTCGCCGTCGGCACGGCCCTGGTCGGCGACGCCCGCCAGGTGGAACACGCCGTGGAGGGCGCCGAACCGGTCCCGGGCGGCGGTCAGCGCCGCGCCGAGTTCGTCGGCCCGGGCCACGTCGGCGCGCAGCGCGAGCACCTCGGCACCGAGGCCGGTCAGCGTGCGGTGCCAGGCGCGGGTCCGCTCGTCGGGCTCGGAGCGGCCGATCAGCACCAGCTTGGCCGCGTGGGTGCGGGCCAGATGCTCGGCGAGGACACGGCCGAGGGCGCCGGCGCCGCCGGTCAGGATGTACACGCCGCCGTCCCGCAGCGGCACGTCGGCCGGGGCGGCCGGGCCGGTGAGCGGGCGCAGGGCCCGTACCTGCCGCTCGCCGGAGGCCGTACGGCGGACCTCCAGGCCCGCGGCGCGGGGCGCGGCGCGCAGTTCCACCGCCACGGCCCGGGCGACCTCGGTGGCCGGGGCCGCGATGTCGACGCCGAGGGTGAGCAGTTCCACGCGCGGCGCGACCGGCCCCGTGGAGCGGGCGAACCCGGCCAGGGCGGCCCACTCCGGCCGGTCCTCTCCGGCGTTCTGCGGATGCAGCACCAGGCACCGCACCCGGCCGGGCAGCACGCCGGTGCGGGCCGCGTCGAGCACGTCCAGGACGGGGGCGCAGGCGCGGTCGAGCAGCTCGGCGGGTGAGCCGTCGTCCGCGTCGCCGAGGACGGCGGCGAGGTCGACGGCGAGGTCGAGCCCGTCCTCGTCGGCGAGGGAGGCGAGTCGGCCGGTGTCCTCCCCGATGGCGACGACGCGCCGCCACACGCCGGTCGCGGCCAGCGCGGACTCCAGTTCCGGGGCGCGGCCAAGCAGGACGAGGGTCCCGGCGCCCTCCGCCGGTTCCGGGTCGGCGGCGGGGCGCCAGTACGGCTCGTAGAGTCGGGGCTCGCCCGAGGCGGGCTGAGGCACGGCCTCCCCGGTGGGCACGGCGGACACACGGCCGGCGAGCGCCGTCCGGGCGCCGGCCGCGGGGGCCGCCTGGCTGCCGGGCAGACGGCCCGCGAAGTCCCGTACGGAGGCCAGCACGCGGCCTTGGTCGTCGTACACGGTCAGATCGAAGCGGCGCACCCCCGCCGACTCGTCGACCAGCCGGGCGTGCGCGTGGCAGACCTCGGGCAGCGGGGCGAAGTGGTCCAGGGCGCCGAGGCTGAAGGGCACGGCGAGCTCACCGGGGCGCGGCGCGGTGGTCCGGCCGGTCCAGTGGCAGGCCCGCAGGGCGCCGTCGAGGAGTTCCGGGGGCAGTTGGGTGTCCGGGGCGGTGCCGGTCCGGGCCAGCCGGACCAGCGCCTCGCCGGGGCCGACCCGGATCTCGTCGATGACGCGGAAGGAGGGCCCGTACGCAAACCCGGCGGCCGCGTACTCGGTGTACGCGGTGGGTCCGTCGCGTACGACGGACAGACGGGCGCGCAGCGCGGCGAGGTCCTCGGCGGCCTCGGGGGCGGCGGGGGCCGGGACGGCACTGCCGCGGGCGTGGGTGGTGCGGCCGGCCCCGGTCCCGCTGTACACCTCGAAGGCCAGGCCGGTGCCGTCCGGGCGGAAGGAGGCGTACAGCTCCATCCGGCCCTCGGCGAGTTCGACGGCCCGGCCCCACACCACCTCGCGCAGCGCGTGCCGGGTGCCGGGCTCGGCGAGCGCGGCGGCGGCGCGGACGAACTCCAGCGTCGCCGCGCCCGCGAGCAGCGGCCGGCCCTCGATCACGTGGTCGCGCAGCAGCGGATCGTGCGCGCGCAGTGTCTTGCGGAAGCGGACCTCGGTGACCGTGGACTCGTTGGCGTCGACCAGCGGGTGCGGAGCGCCCGTGCCCAGGTCGGGGTCGAGCGGGATCCAGTAGCGCTCCGGGGCGAACGGGTAGCGGGGGGCGCGTACCCGCCGGGGGGCCGTGCCCGGCCGGGAGGCGTGCCAGGCCGCCCAGTCCACGTCGGCGCCGCCCAGCCAGCGGCGGGCCGGCTCGGCCAGCGGCCCGGCGTCGGCGAGGTCGGGGGCGGGGCCGCCGTCGGCGAACCGGCTCAGGGCGGCGACGAGTTCACGGCCGTCGGTGACCGCCACCGCGAGCCGGGCGTCGAGGGGCTCGCGGCCCACCTGGGTGGTGAAGCACAGGTCGGCGAGCGGCACGTGCTCGGTCCGGACGAAGCGGGCGGCCGACTCGGCGTAGGCGCGCAGCCGTTCCTCGTCGCGGGCGGACAGCAGGAACAGCACGGGTTCGCCGGCGCGCTGCTCGCCCGCCGGTACGTCGGTGACCGGGTCGGGGTTCGGGGACTCCTCCAGGACGAGGTGCGCGTTGGCGCCGCCCGCGCCGAAGGAGCTGAGGCCGGCCCGGCGCGGCCGGTCCCCGTCGGGCCAGGCGGACAGCTCGCGCTGGACGCGGAACGGGGAACGCTCGAAGTCGATGTTGGGGTTCAGCTCGGCCGAGTGCAGCGAGGGCACCAGGGTGCGGTGCCGGAACTGCAACAGCACCTTGGTGAGTCCGGCGACGCCGGCCGCGGACTCCAGGTGCCCGATGTTGGACTTGACCGAGCCGATCGGCCAGGTGCCGGGCGCGGCGTCGGCGGACCGGTAGGCGTGGGTGAGGCCGGTCAGCTCGATCGGGTCGCCCAGGGCGGTGCCGGTGCCGTGCGCCTCGACGTAGCCGATGTCCTCCGGAGTGACGCCGGCCCGTTCCAGCGCGGTGGTGATCGCGCGCTGCTGGGCGCGCGGGTTGGGCACGCTGTATCCGTTGGTCCGGGCGCCGTGGTTGACGGCGCTGCCCAGGATCAGGCCGTGGATGCGGTCCCCGTCGGCCAGCGCCTTGCGGTAGGGCTTGAGCAGGACGGCGCCGACGCCCTCGCCGGGCACATAGCCGTCGCCGCCCGCGCCGAAGGCCCGGCAGCGGCCGTCGGAGGACAGGAAGCGGCCCTGGCTGAGGAAGGCGAACTTGTACGGGTGGATCGAGACGTTGACGCCCCCGGCGATGGCCAGTTCGCTCTCGCCGCTGCGCAGGCTCTCGCAGGCCAGGTGGATGGCGGTGAGCGAGGAGGAGCACATGGTGTCGAGCGCCATGCTCGGACCGGACAGGTCCAGGGCGTGGCTGACCCGGTTGGCGATGCTCGCGTAGGACGAGCCGGTGAGCGGCCGCCCGCCGCGCAGCGCGTCCAGGGCGCCCTGGAACTGGTACTCGCCGTACATCACGCCGACGTACACGCCGACCGGGCGGCCGGCCAGGTCGGAGCGGCGGTAGCCGGCGTCCTCCAGGACGTGCCAGGCGTTCTGGAGGAACAGGCGCTCCTGGGGGTCCATCAGCTCGGCCTGGCGCGGGGAGATACCGAAGAACAGCGGGTCGAAGCGGTCCACGTCG
>NZ_MAXF01000207.1 GCF_001704635.1 Streptomyces sparsogenes
GGGATGCGCGACGGGGGGTAGCCCGCGTTCTCCAGCGCCGACCAGGCCGTCTCCAGGAAGAGCCGCTCCTGCGGGTCCATCGTGCGGGCCTGCTTGGGCGAGATCTGGAAGAACAGCGAGTCGAAGGAGTCGACGTCGGACAGGAAACCGCCCCAGCGGCCGTAGCTGCGGCCCGGCGCGTCGGGATCCGGGTCGAACAGGGCGTCGGCGTCCCAGCGGTCCGCGGGGACCTCGGTGACGCAGTCACGGCCCTCGGCGAGGTTGCGCCAGAACTCCTCCAGGGTGTCCGCCTGGGGATAGCGGCCGCTGATGCCGATGATCGCGATCGGCTCGTCGGCGTCCCGGCCGGCGGGCGGGGTGTGCGGGCCGGGGGCCGGCGCGGACGCGGGAGCGGGGGCGGTGTCCTGCCGCGACAGCGGTGTCTCCTGCCGTGACGCCTCGGTCCCCTGCGGGGACGGCTCGGTCTCCTCGGGGAACAGGCGGGTGACGGCGTCGGCCTGCTCGGCGAGGATGTGGTCGGCCAGCTCGTCGACCGTCCGGAACTCGAAGAACACGGTGCCGCGCAGGCCCGGGAAGTCCTTGCCCAGCAGCGAGTTGGTCTCCATGACCAGCACCGAGTCCAGGCCGTAGTCGTCCAGCGGGACGCGGCTGTCGAGGCGCCCGACGGGCAGCTTCAGCACGCCCGCGAGGACCTCGCGCAGGTGCTCCACCAACCGCTCCCGGAGCCGGCCGGCGCGGGCGGCGCCGGGAGCCGACTGGACGGGGTCCGACGCGAGAGGCCGGGACGGGGTGGGCCGGGACGGGGCGGGCGTGCCCGTCAGGGCGGCGTCGACGGCCGCCGGGTCGCCCCAGGCGGGCACGAGCCACGAGGCGCCGGGGGCGAAGGAGCGGGCGAGGAGGTCGAGGCCCGCTTCCGCGCTCAGCGCCCGCATCCCGCTGCGGCGGGTGTACGCGGCCAGTTCCTCCTCGTGCACCAGCCCGTCGACCCCGCCGACCGCCCAGAGCGGCCAGGCCAGGGACAGGCTGCGGCCGTGCCCCTCGCCCCGGCGCACCCGGCGGTCGCGGAGCACCGTGTAGAGGTCGGCGAAGCGGTTGGCGGTGGCGTAGCCGGCCGCTCCGAAGTCCCCGATGAGGGAGGAGAGGGAGGAGAAGACCACGAAGAGGTCGAGCGGGTCCTCGCGGGTCAGCCGGTCCAGGTGGACCAGGCCGTGGGTCTTGGCGCCGAGCAGCCGGGCGAAGCGCTCCCGGTCGCCGTCGGCACGGCCCTGGTCGGCGACGCCCGCCAGGTGGAACACGCCGTGGAGGGCGCCGAACCGGTCCCGGGCGGCGGTCAGCGCCGCGCCGAGTTCGTCGGCCCGGGCCACGTCGGCGCGCAGCGCGAGCACCTCGGCACCGAGGCCGGTCAGCGTGCGGTGCCAGGCGCGGGTCCGCTCGTCGGGCTCGGAGCGGCCGATCAGCACCAGCTTGGCCGCGTGGGTGCGGGCCAGATGCTCGGCGAGGACACGGCCGAGGGCGCCGGCGCCGCCGGTCAGGATGTACACGCCGCCGTCCCGCAGCGGCACGTCGGCCGGGGCGGCCGGGCCGGTGAGCGGGCGCAGGGCCCGTACCTGCCGCTCGCCGGAGGCCGTACGGCGGACCTCCAGGCCCGCGGCGCGGGGCGCGGCGCGCAGTTCCACCGCCACGGCCCGGGCGACCTCGGTGGCCGGGGCCGCGATGTCGACGCCGAGGGTGAGCAGTTCCACGCGCGGCGCGACCGGCCCCGTGGAGCGGGCGAACCCGGCCAGGGCGGCCCACTCCGGCCGGTCCTCTCCGGCGTTCTGCGGATGCAGCACCAGGCACCGCACCCGGCCGGGCAGCACGCCGGTGCGGGCCGCGTCGAGCACGTCCAGGACGGGGGCGCAGGCGCGGTCGAGCAGCTCGGCGGGTGAGCCGTCGTCCGCGTCGCCGAGGACGGCGGCGAGGTCGACGGCGAGGTCGAGCCCGTCCTCGTCGGCGAGGGAGGCGAGTCGGCCGGTGTCCTCCCCGATGGCGACGACGCGCCGCCACACGCCGGTCGCGGCCAGCGCGGACTCCAGTTCCGGGGCGCGGCCAAGCAGGACGAGGGTCCCGGCGCCCTCCGCCGGTTCCGGGTCGGCGGCGGGGCGCCAGTACGGCTCGTAGAGTCGGGGCTCGCCCGAGGCGGGCTGAGGCACGGCCTCCCCGGTGGGCACGGCGGACACACGGCCGGCGAGCGCCGTCCGGGCGCCGGCCGCGGGGGCCGCCTGGCTGCCGGGCAGACGGCCCGCGAAGTCCCGTACGGAGGCCAGCACGCGGCCTTGGTCGTCGTACACGGTCAGATCGAAGCGGCGCACCCCCGCCGACTCGTCGACCAGCCGGGCGTGCGCGTGGCAGACCTCGGGCAGCGGGGCGAAGTGGTCCAGGGCGCCGAGGCTGAAGGGCACGGCGAGCTCACCGGGGCGCGGCGCGGTGGTCCGGCCGGTCCAGTGGCAGGCCCGCAGGGCGCCGTCGAGGAGTTCCGGGGGCAGTTGGGTGTCCGGGGCGGTGCCGGTCCGGGCCAGCCGGACCAGCGCCTCGCCGGGGCCGACCCGGATCTCGTCGATGACGCGGAAGGAGGGCCCGTACGCAAACCCGGCGGCCGCGTACTCGGTGTACGCGGTGGGTCCGTCGCGTACGACGGACAGACGGGCGCGCAGCGCGGCGAGGTCCTCGGCGGCCTCGGGGGCGGCGGGGGCCGGGACGGCACTGCCGCGGGCGTGGGTGGTGCGGCCGGCCCCGGTCCCGCTGTACACCTCGAAGGCCAGGCCGGTGCCGTCCGGGCGGAAGGAGGCGTACAGCTCCATCCGGCCCTCGGCGAGTTCGACGGCCCGGCCCCACACCACCTCGCGCAGCGCGTGCCGGGTGCCGGGCTCGGCGAGCGCGGCGGCGGCGCGGACGAACTCCAGCGTCGCCGCGCCCGCGAGCAGCGGCCGGCCCTCGATCACGTGGTCGCGCAGCAGCGGATCGTGCGCGCGCAGTGTCTTGCGGAAGCGGACCTCGGTGACCGTGGACTCGTTGGCGTCGACCAGCGGGTGCGGAGCGCCCGTGCCCAGGTCGGGGTCGAGCGGGATCCAGTAGCGCTCCGGGGCGAACGGGTAGCGGGGGGCGCGTACCCGCCGGGGGGCCGTGCCCGGCCGGGAGGCGTGCCAGGCCGCCCAGTCCACGTCGGCGCCGCCCAGCCAGCGGCGGGCCGGCTCGGCCAGCGGCCCGGCGTCGGCGAGGTCGGGGGCGGGGCCGCCGTCGGCGAACCGGCTCAGGGCGGCGACGAGTTCACGGCCGTCGGTGACCGCCACCGCGAGCCGGGCGTCGAGGGGCTCGCGGCCCACCTGGGTGGTGAAGCACAGGTCGGCGAGCGGCACGTGCTCGGTCCGGACGAAGCGGGCGGCCGACTCGGCGTAGGCGCGCAGCCGTTCCTCGTCGCGGGCGGACAGCAGGAACAGCACGGGTTCGCCGGCGCGCTGCTCGCCCGCCGGTACGTCGGTGACCGGGTCGGGGTTCGGGGACTCCTCCAGGACGAGGTGCGCGTTGGCGCCGCCCGCGCCGAAGGAGCTGAGGCCGGCCCGGCGCGGCCGGTCCCCGTCGGGCCAGGCGGACAGCTCGCGCTGGACGCGGAACGGGGAACGCTCGAAGTCGATGTTGGGGTTCAGCTCGGCCGAGTGCAGCGAGGGCACCAGGGTGCGGTGCCGGAACTGCAACAGCACCTTGGTGAGTCCGGCGACGCCGGCCGCGGACTCCAGGTGCCCGATGTTGGACTTGACCGAGCCGATCGGCCAGGTGCCGGGCGCGGCGTCGGCGGACCGGTAGGCGTGGGTGAGGCCGGTCAGCTCGATCGGGTCGCCCAGGGCGGTGCCGGTGCCGTGCGCCTCGACGTAGCCGATGTCCTCCGGAGTGACGCCGGCCCGTTCCAGCGCGGTGGTGATCGCGCGCTGCTGGGCGCGCGGGTTGGGCACGCTGTATCCGTTGGTCCGGGCGCCGTGGTTGACGGCGCTGCCCAGGATCAGGCCGTGGATGC
>NZ_MAXF01000208.1 GCF_001704635.1 Streptomyces sparsogenes
GGCGGTGCCGGTGCGCCTCGACGTAGCCGATGTCCTCCGGAGTGACGCCGGCCCGTTCCAGCGCGGTGGTGATCGCGCGCTGCTGGGCGCGCGGGTTGGGCACGCTGTATCCGTTGGTCCGGGCGCCGTGGTTGACGGCGCTGCCCAGGATCAGGCCGTGGATGCGGTCCCCGTCGGCCAGCGCCTTGCGGTAGGGCTTGAGCAGGACGGCGCCGACGCCCTCGCCGGGCACATAGCCGTCGCCGCCCGCGCCGAAGGCCCGGCAGCGGCCGTCGGAGGACAGGAAGCGGCCCTGGCTGAGGAAGGCGAACTTGTACGGGTGGATCGAGACGTTGACGCCCCCGGCGATGGCCAGTTCGCTCTCGCCGCTGCGCAGGCTCTCGCAGGCCAGGTGGATGGCGGTGAGCGAGGAGGAGCACATGGTGTCGAGCGCCATGCTCGGACCGGACAGGTCCAGGGCGTGGCTGACCCGGTTGGCGATGCTCGCGTAGGACGAGCCGGTGAGCGGCCGCCCGCCGCGCAGCGCGTCCAGGGCGCCCTGGAACTGGTACTCGCCGTACATCACGCCGACGTACACGCCGACCGGGCGGCCGGCCAGGTCGGAGCGGCGGTAGCCGGCGTCCTCCAGGACGTGCCAGGCGTTCTGGAGGAACAGGCGCTCCTGGGGGTCCATCAGCTCGGCCTGGCGCGGGGAGATACCGAAGAACAGCGGGTCGAAGCGGTCCACGTCGCTCAGGAACCCGCCCCACCTGGTGTGGGCGAGGCCGGGCGCCGTCGGGTCCGGGTCGTACCAGCGGCGGCTGTCCCAGCGCTCCGCGGGGATCTCGGTGATGGCGTCGCGGCCCTCGACCAGGCTGGTCCAGAACTCGTCGAGGTCGTCGCCGGCCGGGTAGCGGCCGGCCAGGCCGATGACGGCGATGGCGGCGGTGTCGTCGTCGGCGGGTTCGGCCGGCCCGACGGGTCTGGCGGGTTCGGCGACGCCCGCTCGTGCGGTACGGCGCGGGGCGCGCGGCGGGCGCGGGGCGGTGCCTTCGGGGGCGGGCGTGACCGGTGCGGCCGCCGGTGTGCCGCCGGTCAGTTCGGCCGCGTGGTGCTCGGCGAAGTAGCCGGCCAGCTCGCCCAGAGTGGCGTACTCGAAGAACAGGGTCTTGGACAGGGCCTCGAAGTGCCGGTCCAGCTCGCGGTTGAGCTTGGCGATCATCAGCGAGTCGATGCCGAGCCGGTCGAACGGGGCGTCCTCGGCCAGTTCGGCCGGATCCAGGCCGGTCTCGGCGGCGATCAGCTCGCGCAGCAGCCGCAGGGCCTCGTCGCGCGGGCCGCCGCCCTCGGCGGGCGCGGTGGCCGTGGCGGGCCGGGCCGCCGGGGCGACGGGCGCCGTGAGCGCGGTGGTGATGGTGCGGAGGTCTCCGTAGGCGGCGACGAGCGCGCCGGGGGTGCCGAGTGCCTGTTCGAACAGGTCGAGGCCGGTCCGGGTGGGCAGTACGCCGAAGCCGGTGCGGGCGGCGATGTCCGCGGCGGCCTCGGCGCTCTGGCGCATCCCGCCGTCGGCCCACATCGGCCACGCGATCGCGGTGATCCGGCCGTGCCGTTCGGCGTACGCCTCCAGGTAGGCGTTGGCGTACGCGTAGTCGGTCTGGCCGGGGTTGCCGATGTGGGCGGCGATGGAGGAGAACGCGACGAAGAAGTCCAGCGGGTCGTCGGCGGTGGCCGCGTCCAGGGCGCGCAGTCCGGCGGCCTTGGGGGCGAGGACGGCGGCGAAGTCCTCGGCGGACTTGTTCAGGGCGAAGCCGTCGCGCAGCACACCGGCGGCGTGGACGACACCGGTGAGCGGCCCGAACTCCTCGCGTATGGAGGCGAGCCCGGCGGTCACGGCGTCCGGGTCGGACACGTCGACGCTGCGGTAGACCAGGCGCTCGTCCAGATCGGCGGGCCGTTCGCCGCGGCCCAGCAGGACCACGCGGGCGTCGGCCCGGGAGAGCAGCCGGCCGGCTACGGCGCGGCCCAGCCCACCGGCGCCGCCCGTCACCACGTACACACCACCGTCGCGGACGGCTGCCGGGGCGGTGGTCGGGGCCGGCTCGGCGCGCGGGACCCGGCGGCCCTGGGCGGTGTGGGCGACCTCCGGGTCGCGGCCGTGGCCGGCCAGTTCGCCGGCGAGCGCGTCGGCCTCGGCCACGTCCTCGGCGAGGCCCACGGCCTGCACTTCGAGCAGGGGGTTCTCCGCGCGGACGGTCCGGGCGAACGCGGCGAGTGCGGCGCGTTCGGGGCGTGGGCCGTCGGTGTCGTGGCGGTGCAGCAGCAGGACGCGCACGGGCGCGGTGGGGCGGGCGGCGAGGAGCGTGCGGACGACGTGCAGCGCCTGTTCGGGGGCCGGTTCGTCGACCAGGACGACGTCCGGCGCGGTGGCCGGGTCGAGATCGCGGGTGACCGTGCCGACGCCCAGCGCGGTGAGGTGCGCGGCGAGCTGTGCGCCGCGCGCCGGATCGGCGGTGACGACGGCGGCCGTGTCGCCGAGGGGTGCGCCGGTGGGCTCGGCGGGCGCGGCGGTCCAGCGGCGGACCAGCAGGGCCGACTCGCGGGGCTCGCCGAGGACGCGCACGGTGAGGTCGTGCAGGCGGGCCAGGACCTGGCCGTGGGTGTCCAGGACGGTGAGGTCGGCGTGCGCGGTCCGCTCCCCCAGCGGGCCGGCCGTGACGTGGACATGGCAGGGCCCGGTGACGGGGGCGTGCACGGTGAGTTCGCCCAGGGCCAGCGGCAGGAAGCCGTCGGCCCGCTCGCCGTAGGCCCGGGCGAGCAGCACGACCAGGGCGTGCAGGGCGCCGTCCAGGAGGGCGGGGTTGAGCACGACGCCGTCGAGCGAGGCGCCGTCGGGCGGTTCGAGGGTGCCCAGGGCCTCCCCGTCGCCGAGCCGGACCTCGGTGAGGGCGCGCATGCGGGGGCCGTAGTCCAGGCCGTGGGCGCGCAGGAGGTCGTAGCAGTCGGCGTGGGTGACCGACTCCGCGCAGCGGGCGGCGAGGGCGGCCGGGTCGGCCGGCTCCGGGCGCGGGGCGGCCCCGGGGTGGATCTCGCCGGTCGTGACCACCCGCTCGTCGGCGAGGAGTTCGAATCCGACCGTGTCGCGCTCGCGCCACAGCTGGACCAGCGCGGTGCGCGGCCCGGTGGCGTAGGAGAGCAACTGCTCGAAGGAGACTCCGCGCAGCCGGACCGGTCCGCCGAGGGAGAGTTCGCCGGCCGCGCGGGCCAGTTCCAGCTGTCCGGCGGCGGGCATGACGGGCTCGTCGTCGACGCGGTGGTCGGCGAGGTAGAACTCGGTGCCGGTGCGGGAGCTGCGGTAGACGAGGGTGTCCAGGGTGGAGACGTTCTCGTCCAGCATGGGATGCGGGCCGGGGCCGGTGACCCGGTCGGCGGGTGCGCCGGCGTCCGGGCCGGTCAGCCAGCAGCGGCGGCCCTCGAAGGGGTACGTCGGCAGCGGGACGCGGCCGCGCTCCTCGCCCTCGAACCAGGCCGCCCAGTCGACGGCGGCGCCGGCCTGCCAGGCGCGGGCCACCCCGTCCCAGGGGCCGTCGGTCACCGTGAGGGCGACACCGCGGACCTCGTCGTCGGCGCCGCGCACCGGGATGCGCGCGCGGGCCGCGGCCGGCACCGGGCCGTCGCCGGTCAGCGCGTCCTGAAGCCGCAGCGCCCCGGTCACGCAGGCGGCGGCCCGGGCGGCGAGCCCGTCGCCGTGCACCGCGACCGGGGTGAGGCCCCAGCCGCGCCACAGCTTGCCGAGCGCGTACTGCACGGCGAACGCCCGCCCCCGCTCGCCGAGCCGGTCGGCGCCCGCGGCGAGTGCGGCCTCGTGGTGCCCGGCGAAGGCGGGCTCGGCCGCGGCCCACCGAGCGGCCAGGCCCGCCGCGTCCGGGACGTCCTCGGCGAAGACGAAGGAGACCTCGCCGGTCCCGGGCCGCTCGGGGACCGGGGCCTCGCGCAGCGCCCCGGCGAGGGCGACGCGGTCGGAGCCGGTGACGGCGATCCGGTACTCATGGGCGCGGCGGCCCACGGCCAGCGTGTAGGCGACGTCGGCGAGCGCGGCCGGGTCGTCGCCGTCGAGGTGGTCGGCCAGGTTCCGGGCGGCCGTGGCAAGCGCGGTCGCGGTACGGGCGGACACCACCAGCAGCTGCTGCGCGCGGTGCGCGTCCCCGGTGACGGGGGCGGGCGGGGCCTCCTGGAGGATCGCGTGCGCGTTGGTGCCGCCGATGCCGAAGGAGCTGACGCCCGCGCGCAGGGGGCCCTCCCCGGCCCAGGGGACGGTGTCGGTGCTCACCTTGAAGGGGCTGGCCGCGAAGTCGATGGCCGGGTTGGGGGTGGTGTGGTTGACGGTCGGCACCAGCGTCCGGTGCTTCATCATCAGCACCGTCTTGATCACGCCCGCGACCCCGGCCGCCGCATCCAGGTGGCCGACGTTGGACTTCACCGAGCCGATGGCGCAGAACCCGGTGTCGGCGGTGGACTCCCTGAACGCCCGGGTGAGCGCCGAGACCTCGACCGGGTCGCCGAGGCGGGTGGCGGTGCCGTGTGCCTCGACGTAGCCGATGGAGCGGGGATCGACACCGGAGACGGTGTGCGCCTCACGGACGACGGCGGTCTGGCCGGCGGCGCCGGGCGCGGCGAAGCTGACCTTTTCGGAGCCGTCGTTGTTGGTGGCCGTGCCCTTGATGACGGCGTGGATGGTGTCCCGGTCCGCGATGGCGTCCCGCAGGGGCTTGAGGACCAGGACACCGACGCCGTTGCCGGCGACGGTGCCGCTGGCGTCCGCGTCGAAGGTGCGCACATGCCCGTCCCGGGACAGGATCGCGCCCTCCTCGTACAGGTACCCCTTGGCCTGCGGCAGTTTCACCGTGACACCGCCGGCCAGCGCCATGTCGCACTCGCCGTTGATCAGCCCCTGGCAGGCCAGGTGGATGGCGACCAGGGAGGTGGAGCAGGCGGTCTGGACGGCGTAGCTGGGACCTCGGAGGTCGAGTTTGTACGACAGCCGGGTGGCCAGGAAGTCCTTGTCGTTGCCGACCATCACCGCGAAGTGGTTCGAGGTGGTGGTCTGGTCGACGCGGGGCAGGACCTGCTGCTGGAGGTAGGTGTTGATGGCCGCGCCGGCGTAGACGCTGATCAGCCCGTCGTAGCGGGCGGGGTCGTAGCCGGCGTGCTCCAGGGCAGCGTGGCCGGTGGTCAGCAGGATGCGGTGCTGCGGGTCGGTGATCGCGGCCTCGGCCGGGGTGAACTCGAAGTACCCGGTGTCGAACAGGTCGACGTCCGGGATGACCCCGTGGGCGGGGACGTACTCCGGGTCGTCGAGCAGCCGCGCGGGCACCCCCGCCGCCGCCAGTTCCTCCCGGCTGAACCGGGTGATGCCCTCGCGGCCCTCGCTCAGCAGGCGCCAGAAGGAGTCCAGGTCGTCGGCGCCGGGGAAACGCCCCGCCATGCCGATGATCGCGACATCCGTCTCGGCTGCCTGGACCTCGTGGCTGCTCACTGGCCCTGTCTCCCCTTTTCGTGGGCCCGTTCCGGTCCGGACGGGCAGGTGGCGGCATTGGTCGGTACGGGCCCTCGGCCCCTTGGCGCTGCGGCAGGCGGGTCCGGGTGGTCAGCCCGGCCCGGGGCGGCTCACGGGGCCGTCCTCGGCGATCCGACCGGCGCGGTCGGGTCCGGGGTGCGGGCGCTCCGGGCGGCGAAGGCGGCCGTGAGCGTCGGGGACGGCATCCGGGTGCCCGCGTTCCATTCGGCCGGCGGGCGCCGGACCTCGGCGGCGGGCCCCCGGACATGGCGGCGCCCGCCGAGCGGCCCGGCCACGCGGCACCGGTCGGGCGTCAGCGGGAGGTGGAGGACGGGGCCGTCGTTGTCCCCGTGTTCGGCGGCGGGTGTCAGGCCCGAGCGGAAGAGGTCGTACCCCCGGCACCGGATGTGCATCTCGCCCATCGATAATTCCCGTCGGCGCCGTGGTACGGCGCCGACGACGGCCGCGCGTTCCTCGGCGAAGAGATAAATGTCCGCGGCGTCGTCGAATTCCTCCGCGGACTTCACGTCGGCGGGAAGTATCTCCTCGGTCACTGTTCCCCCGGGCCCCGTTCTCCGTCCGCTTGCCAGGCGTTCAGCGATAAGCGCTCGTCGCGTGCCCGTGCGGCGATGGCGAAGTCCCCGATCCGCTCGGTCTTCTCCGCCATCGTGTCGTCACCGGCCCCTTCGAGATGGCCACGAGCCAGTCGCAGGTCTCGTTTTATCGGTTGTGGGCTCACACAGGTGGCGCCGCGGCCAGCCGGCGGCTGTGCGGGCGCATATCGGTCCAGTTATCCTCGATGAAGGCGAGGCAGCCAGTGTCGCGACAGATGTCATCGTTTTCTTTGAAGGGAATGGACATACCACCCCTCACCTGGAGAGACCTGAGCCATCGTGACGTTTCCTGTAAGCCGCCCCCAAGATCGCCACCTTGGTTTGCCGATGCCAAGAGTCAGTAACCAGTAGGGGGACAATCACGGAGATGCCGCCTCCGGCCCATGCGGCCTGAGGCTTCCCCGTCTCGCTCCCCTAATCCGAATCGAGAGCTTAGGTTGACTTGATCACGGCCGTCAACCGCCTCCCGAGGGCCGCGTAGCTCGATTCCTCGCCCCGGAGCCACCGCGCAACAGTCGATCCCTACCCGGGGAAAGAGGGAAACGGAGGTTGACCATGTTGCCATCAGCCCTGATCGGCCAAGCTTTTCGATCGCAACCGGACTCTCGTGGCGTTGCCCACGCTCGTGTCGATGGCCCCACGGACCGGGTGACGAACAACTCGGCACCCGGGCTACTTGAGTCACCTATCCGCCATCGGCAGTTTCATCGGCGGAATTGACGGCGCCTTCAAAGTTGAAGAATTGACGGGACACGCACTGAGCCGCGTGATCCACTTCTCCGGAGGGGCCCCTGAGATCTTGACCACAGTCGCTCGGTCCGAGCCCTGGCGCAGCCGCTGGCAGCGCGTGGACTGGGCACACCTGAAGCCATCCAGGCACCCACCCGGCCGGGAGGAGCATTCGACTCCCCCCCACGGCCTCCGACCCGACGAAGGACCCAAAGGTCACACTCGTGAGCATCCGTACGACGCATCGCGCTCTGCTGAGCCGCCTGCTGCCCGATGACAAACCGGACGACCTCGCAGTACGCCAGGGGCAATTCCACACCGTGGTCATGGGCTCAGACCGCGTCGTATGCCTGCCTCGCACCCCGGCAGCGGCCGCTCGGTTACCGGAGCGGATGGCCGCACTACACGCCCTCGCCGGCCTCGACCTCGGCTTCCGCACTCCTGAGCCACTGCTCCAGGGCGGCGCCCACGGCACCGACGAGGCGCCGTTCCTCGT
>NZ_MAXF01000209.1 GCF_001704635.1 Streptomyces sparsogenes
TGGCGACCAGGGAGGTGGAGCAGGCGGTCTGGACGGCGTAGCTGGGACCTCGGAGGTCGAGTTTGTACGACAGCCGGGTGGCCAGGAAGTCCTTGTCGTTGCCGACCATCACCGCGAAGTGGTTCGAGGTGGTGGTCTGGTCGACGCGGGGCAGGACCTGCTGCTGGAGGTAGGTGTTGATGGCCGCGCCGGCGTAGACGCTGATCAGCCCGTCGTAGCGGGCGGGGTCGTAGCCGGCGTGCTCCAGGGCAGCGTGGCCGGTGGTCAGCAGGATGCGGTGCTGCGGGTCGGTGATCGCGGCCTCGGCCGGGGTGAACTCGAAGTACCCGGTGTCGAACAGGTCGACGTCCGGGATGACCCCGTGGGCGGGGACGTACTCCGGGTCGTCGAGCAGCCGCGCGGGCACCCCCGCCGCCGCCAGTTCCTCCCGGCTGAACCGGGTGATGCCCTCGCGGCCCTCGCTCAGCAGGCGCCAGAAGGAGTCCAGGTCGTCGGCGCCGGGGAAACGCCCCGCCATGCCGATGATCGCGACATCCGTCTCGGCTGCCTGGACCTCGTGGCTGCTCACTGGCCCTGTCTCCCCTTTTCGTGGGCCCGTTCCGGTCCGGACGGGCAGGTGGCGGCATTGGTCGGTACGGGCCCTCGGCCCCTTGGCGCTGCGGCAGGCGGGTCCGGGTGGTCAGCCCGGCCCGGGGCGGCTCACGGGGCCGTCCTCGGCGATCCGACCGGCGCGGTCGGGTCCGGGGTGCGGGCGCTCCGGGCGGCGAAGGCGGCCGTGAGCGTCGGGGACGGCATCCGGGTGCCCGCGTTCCATTCGGCCGGCGGGCGCCGGACCTCGGCGGCGGGCCCCCGGACATGGCGGCGCCCGCCGAGCGGCCCGGCCACGCGGCACCGGTCGGGCGTCAGCGGGAGGTGGAGGACGGGGCCGTCGTTGTCCCCGTGTTCGGCGGCGGGTGTCAGGCCCGAGCGGAAGAGGTCGTACCCCCGGCACCGGATGTGCATCTCGCCCATCGATAATTCCCGTCGGCGCCGTGGTACGGCGCCGACGACGGCCGCGCGTTCCTCGGCGAAGAGATAAATGTCCGCGGCGTCGTCGAATTCCTCCGCGGACTTCACGTCGGCGGGAAGTATCTCCTCGGTCACTGTTCCCCCGGGCCCCGTTCTCCGTCCGCTTGCCAGGCGTTCAGCGATAAGCGCTCGTCGCGTGCCCGTGCGGCGATGGCGAAGTCCCCGATCCGCTCGGTCTTCTCCGCCATCGTGTCGTCACCGGCCCCTTCGAGATGGCCACGAGCCAGTCGCAGGTCTCGTTTTATCGGTTGTGGGCTCACACAGGTGGCGCCGCGGCCAGCCGGCGGCTGTGCGGGCGCATATCGGTCCAGTTATCCTCGATGAAGGCGAGGCAGCCAGTGTCGCGACAGATGTCATCGTTTTCTTTGAAGGGAATGGACATACCACCCCTCACCTGGAGAGACCTGAGCCATCGTGACGTTTCCTGTAAGCCGCCCCCAAGATCGCCACCTTGGTTTGCCGATGCCAAGAGTCAGTAACCAGTAGGGGGACAATCACGGAGATGCCGCCTCCGGCCCATGCGGCCTGAGGCTTCCCCGTCTCGCTCCCCTAATCCGAATCGAGAGCTTAGGTTGACTTGATCACGGCCGTCAACCGCCTCCCGAGGGCCGCGTAGCTCGATTCCTCGCCCCGGAGCCACCGCGCAACAGTCGATCCCTACCCGGGGAAAGAGGGAAACGGAGGTTGACCATGTTGCCATCAGCCCTGATCGGCCAAGCTTTTCGATCGCAACCGGACTCTCGTGGCGTTGCCCACGCTCGTGTCGATGGCCCCACGGACCGGGTGACGAACAACTCGGCACCCGGGCTACTTGAGTCACCTATCCGCCATCGGCAGTTTCATCGGCGGAATTGACGGCGCCTTCAAAGTTGAAGAATTGACGGGACACGCACTGAGCCGCGTGATCCACTTCTCCGGAGGGGCCCCTGAGATCTTGACCACAGTCGCTCGGTCCGAGCCCTGGCGCAGCCGCTGGCAGCGCGTGGACTGGGCACACCTGAAGCCATCCAGGCACCCACCCGGCCGGGAGGAGCATTCGACTCCCCCCCACGGCCTCCGACCCGACGAAGGACCCAAAGGTCACACTCGTGAGCATCCGTACGACGCATCGCGCTCTGCTGAGCCGCCTGCTGCCCGATGACAAACCGGACGACCTCGCAGTACGCCAGGGGCAATTCCACACCGTGGTCATGGGCTCAGACCGCGTCGTATGCCTGCCTCGCACCCCGGCAGCGGCCGCTCGGTTACCGGAGCGGATGGCCGCACTACACGCCCTCGCCGGCCTCGACCTCGGCTTCCGCACTCCTGAGCCACTGCTCCAGGGCGGCGCCCACGGCACCGACGAGGCGCCGTTCCTCGTACTCGGTCGCATTCCCGGGGAACCGCTGGAGACCGGCGCCCTCAGCGATGCCGAAGTGGCCGACACCGTGGCGGCGCAGTACGCCACGCTGCTGTCCGCTCTGGCCCGTGCCGGCAGCGACGAGACGGTACGAGCCGTTCTTCCTCGGGCACCACAAGGCCGGTGGCGGCGGTTCGCGGAGAACGTGCGCGCGGAGCTGTTCCAGCTCATGTCCGACGGCGGGCGCCTACGGGCCGAGCGGGAACTCACAGCACTCGACGACCTTCCCCACGTCACCCGAGCGGTGGTGCATGGCGACCTCGGTGCGGAAAACGTCCTGTGGGTGTGGAAGCACGGCCTGCCGCACCTGTCCGGAGTACTCGACTGGGACGATGTCGCACTCAGCGACCCGGCCGAGGATCTCGCAGCCATCGGCGCGAGTTACGGCCGGGAAACGCTGGAGCGGGTGCTCGCCCTGGGCAGCTGGTCAACCCACGGACTCCATACCCGTATCGCCGCGATCCGCGGCACATTCGCCCTGCAGCAGGCCCTCTCCGCAATCCGCGACGGCGACCAGGAAGAACTCGCGGACGGCCTGGCAGGCTACCGCTGAGGCACATCACCACATCCGCTTCGTCGAGCACTCCAGGGCAACAGCGATCCGGCGAACCTGTTCAGTAGAGCGACGCGCCCGCGACCAGCGTGCCGAGGGCCGTGCGCTGGTGGGTGACCGAGCGGCCTGTGCGGGTCGTCGTCGCCATGCCCGCCGATCTGAGCGCCGCCGCGTGGGAGGAGGCCGTCGCGTTGCTGACGTGGAGGGCGCGGGCCAGGGATGTCGTGGTGTGGGGCTCGGCGAGGAGGCGCAGCGCGTCGAGCCGGGTGCGGCCCAGGACGGCGGCCAGGGCCTCGGCGGGCACGGCCGGGCGCCCCGCGGTGGGCGGGAGCCCGGGACCGGCCGGGTACGTCAGGATTGCGGGGCGGCCCGGGAGGTCCTGGAGAAGCGGGCCCGCCGGGTGGTGGAAAGTGGGCAGCAGGACCAGGCCGCGCCCGTCGAGGCGGACCTCGCGGGCCGGCGCCGCGCCGGGCCATTCCCACACGGCCTCGTGGAGCCGGCTGCCCGGGGCCAGGCCGGTCAGCGTGGCGGCCACGCCGTGCTCGGCGACAGCCAGAGCGTAGCGGGTGAACTCCTCGCGGTGCAGATCCTGTACGACGGGCCAGACCGGGGCGAGGACCGTCTCGTACGCGGCCTGCTGGGCGCGGTGCAGGGTGCGCCAGGCCGTCTCGTCGCCCGCGTGCAGGCTGCGGATCCAGCGAGGGGCGGGCACCGCCCCGTAGACCCGCTCCAGCTCGGAGCGGACGTGGCCGGGGCTGGTGGCGCGGATCTGTGCGAAGCCGTCGGCCATGGTGTCGCCGAGGACGTCGAGGAAGGAGGGCGGGCGGCCCGCCGGAACCAGGTCGGCGAGCGGGTCGGTGGCGGCCGGGAGGGAGCGCAGGACACGGGCGCGCCACGGTGCGAACAGTGGCCCGCCCCGCCGGGCCACGGCTGTCGTCAGGGCGGCGTGCAGCTCCTGGAGCGGCGCCGGGCGGGTGGCGAGGCGGACCCGGGCGAAGTCCTGCGCCGTGAAGTGGATTCGCAGCACTCTCACAACTCCTCGTCCCGGACCAGCCTTTCGGCCAGGGCCTGAACCTTCGCATCGTGACGGCCCCCGCCCCAAGGATGTCCGTATGACGTCACGACGCGCTCTTCTGAAAGGCACCCTATGCGGGAGTGCCGCCGCCCTGCTGCCCACGGCGGCATCCGCCTCCAGTGGCGGCCCCGTCCTCCGGCTGCCCGCGCCCGGCGGCCCGTACCCGGTGGGCATGCGGACGGTCCATCTGACGGATCCGGCCCGTAGCGACCCGTGGGTGGGCGGCGTGCGGGAGGTCATGCTGACCGTCCTGTATCCGGCCCGATCGGTACGCGGCCGCTCCCGGGCCCCGCAGCTCACCCCGGACGAGGCCGCGGTGTTCGCCGAGTACGCGCCGCACGTCCATCCGGGACTGCCGGGGCCGGGGACGGTGGACTGGGGCGCGGTCCTCACCCACGGGTACGTGGGCGCACCGCCGCTGCCCGGGCGGCGGCCGGTGCTGGTGTACTCCCCCGGTGGCGGCGACTCGCGCACGCTCGGCACAACCCTCGCCGAGGACCTGGCGAGCCACGGCCGAGTGGTCGTCCTCGTCGACCACCCCGGTGACGCCTCTCAGGTGGAACTGCCGACCGGGATGCGGACGACCGTCCTGACCGGACCGCCGGACCCGGCGACCTTCCGCACGATGGTGGACACCCGGATCGCGGACCTCCGCCTGGTCCTTGACCGGCTCGGCGACCTGCCGCTCGCCCCGGTCATGGACCCCTGCCGGATCGGGTTGTACGGACACTCCGCAGGCGGCACGGCGGCGGTGTACACGGCCCGTGGCGACCGCGGGGTCGGCGCGGTGGCGAACCTCGAGGGCTATCTCGACCTGTATCCGACGCCGGGCGGCTTCGACCCGCCGCTGCTGCTGTTCCGCACCGGCGGATTCGAGGGCGCCGCCCGTATCGAGTCCTCGTGGGCGAGCCTTCCCGGCCACCGCGCGCTGCTCGCCGACGCGAACCACTGAGCGTTCACCGACTACGGCTCGCTCGTCGCGCGGCTCCAGACCGCCGGACTCGTGACGGCGACGGCGCGGGCCGCGCTCATCGGCACCGCCGACGCGGTGGTGACACTCGCCGAGGTACGGCGCCGGGTGGGGACCTTCTTCGCCCGCCACCTGTTGTAGCGGGGCCGCTCACCCGGGCTCGGCCGGTGGTCGGGCCGCCACCGCAGGGGGGCAGGCCCCACCATCGACCGACCCGCTGCCCGGATGGTCCGCGGGGTCTCGAACCACGAGGCTCAACGAGTACACGATCCACCGAGCAACAAGGGAACCTCTGTGTTCAGCTTCAAGTCGCCGCACCGCCGTACCGCCCGCACCGCTGCCGTCGGTGTTCTCGCCGCCGCGGCCTGCGCCACCGTCATGGCCGGCAGCGCCGGAGCCATCGTCAACGGGTCGGACTCCACCGAGAGCTACCCGTTCATGGCGGTCATCCCGGAGTCGGCTCCGGACCAGGGTCTGATCGACGGCAACTGTGGGGCGTCGCTGATCGATGAGCAGTGGGTGCTGACGGCGGCTCACTGCCTGAAGGTCGAGGGCCTCGAGCTGGACGGCATCGTGCGCGTCGGCAGCGATCACCGCAAGTCCGGCGGCACCGTCCGGAAGATCGACCGGACCTTCGTCCACCCCGGCTATGTGAACGGCGACAACAAGGCCGCCAACAAGAACGACATCGCGCTGGTACGCCTGGACCGCCCGGTCGCCGAGAAGCCCATCAAGATCGCCGCGCAGCCCGGGCGGCCCGGTACGCCGACCCGGCTCCTGGGCTTCGGCACCACCGTCGACACCGAGTTCACGTTCCCCGACCGGCTGCAGGAGCTGAACACCCGCAGGGGCGCCGAGTCCGAGTGCGCACCCGGCTACGCGGACCGGACCCGGCTGTGCACCATCACCACCGTGCCCAACGCCATGGCGTGCTCTGGGGACTCCGGCGGACCCCAGATCCAAAAAGGCCGCAACGGCCGCTGGGAACTGATCGGCGTCACCTCCGGGCCCGGCGCCCCGAACGTGCCGTGCTCCAAGGGCCCCGGCCTCTACACCAGCGCACCCGCCTACGCCGGCTGGATCACCAAGACCATGAAGACCAACCGGGCCACCGCTCCGTCGGCTGCGGCCAAGGGCTCCGACCTCGCCGAAACCGGCACGGACGACAACGCCGCGGCGACGCCCGGCGTGGCGGCCGCGCTGATCGTCGCCGGCGGCGGCACCGCCCTCGCCGTACGCCGCGGCAAGGCCCGCCGCGCCGCCTGAGCGGCCCTCCTTCCTCTGCGGCGACGACCACCTCGCAACAGATCATCCGTGGCTTGCACCGTTCCCGCCGGCCATACGGAGGGCGCCGGGCCTGGTCCGGCTCGGCGCCCTCCGCTGTCCGTCGTCGGTCTTCGCGCTATGACCAGGGCAGGACCAGGGCGCCCCAGGCGACGACGGGGCCGAGGGCGACGATTCCGCCGGTGTAGCCGATGACCTGGCGGTAGAAGCGGCGGGTGTCCACCCCGCGGGCGTTGCTGAGGACGAGTGCTCCGTTGGTCGAGAAGGGAGAGGTGTCGACGATCGTCGTCGAGACGGCGAGCGCGGCGATCAGTCCGGCGCCGCTGAGGTGACTGGCGAGCAGCAGCGGTACGGCGATGGGGATGATCGCCGTGAGAATCGCGGTGGAGAAGGCGAAGGCGGAGGTGATGGCCACGGTGAAGGCCGACCTGGACTCCTTCACCGCCCTCGACCAGGGCACCTTGCGGCTCGGTTCCTTCCCCACGGCGAGCGCGTCCCTGCTACCGCTGGCGCTCACGCGTTTCCGGCGGCGCCACGCCGGCATCCGCATCGAGGTACGCGCCGGAGTCCTCGCGGAGCTGAGGGAGATGCTGCACATTGGCGAGGTGGAGCAGGGGCTGCTCTGGGACTACGAATGGAACCGCCTCGACGACCCGGCGCTCGCCCTCACCCACCTGCTGGACGACCCCACGGTGCTGGTCGTCCCCGCCGACTCCCCCCTGCGCTCACATCCCTCCGTACGCCTCGGCGACCTCGCCGACCAAGAGTGGATCATCCGCGCCGACAACCATCCCGTCGCCGACGTCCTGCGCCGAAGCTGTCGCCAGGCGGGATTCGAGCCGCGCATCGCCTACTCCTCGCACGACTACCAGGAGGCGCAGGCCATGGTCGCCGCCGGTCTCGGCATCGCGCTCGCCCCCCGCCTGGCCCTCACCAGCCGACGCAGCGACGTACGCCTCCTGCCCTTCGCCCCCGACCTGCACCGGGCCCAGCTGGGCGCGGTCCGGCGGGGCAGACGGCACGGCCACAGCTGCGCCCTCAGCCGTTCGCGAGCGGTGCGTTGCGTT
>NZ_MAXF01000021.1 GCF_001704635.1 Streptomyces sparsogenes
GCACCAGCGGTGCGGGCGAGGTCAGCCGGTTGGCCACCAGCGCCTCGATCACCTGCCCGTGGGTCAGATGCGCGCTCGCACCGCCCGGACACAGCTCGTCGACGATCCCGGCAACATCCAGCCGGCGCAGAAACTCGGCAGCGACAGGCAGAGCGCCCAGACGCTTCTCCACCACGGACGTCACCACCACATCAAGGCGCTGACGGACAGACCGTGGCCGCGGGGACCGGGAAGTCATCGACACACCCAACCCAACGCCACACCACCGGCCAAGGACACCCCCGGACCGGTCACACCATACGAATCAACGACCCGCGAAGTACGGGACTAGCCGACAGACCGGTGGCCATGGGGCCATCCGCCACCACACCCCTTGCTGTAACAAATATTGTTCCAACAACTGAACGAGGAGCAGGACTGGTGAAGGCCCTACGGTGTCCAGTCGTCGAGCTGCGGCAGTACACGCTGCACCCAGGACAACGAGACGTACTGATCGATCTGTTCGACCGGGAGTTCGTCGAGACCCAGGAGGCCGTGGGCGCGACCATCCTGGGGCAGTTCCGCGACCTGGACGACCCCGACCGGTTCGTCTGGCTCCGCGGCTTCGACGACATGCCGAGCCGCGCCAAGACCCTGGAGAGCTTCTACGGCGGCCCGGTCTGGAAGGCACACCGCGACCAGGCGAACGCGACGATGATCGACTCCGATGACGTGCTGCTGCTGCGTCCGGCCTCGCCGCTCGGTGGATTCCCGACGCCGTCCGACGCCCGGCCGTCCCCCGGCGAGCCGGCGCCACCGCCACCGTCGCTGCTCCTCGCCACGATCTGGTACGGGCGCGGCCCGTTCGACACGGCGTTCGTCGAGTTCTTCCAGCAGCGCGTCCGCCCCGTACTGGCCGAGACCGGCGGCGAGCCACTGGCGTACCTGCGGTCGGAACACGCCCCGAACACCTTCCCCGCACTGCCGGTACGGACGAACGAGGAGGTCTTCGTGTGGTTCGCGCGTTTCACCGACGAAGGCCACCTCGACCACCACCTGAACCGCTTGCGGCGTTCGGAACGCTGGCGCGAGGAGGTGCTGCCGACCCTTTCGGAACGGTGGGCGAGGACCCCCCAGCGGCTACGCCTGGCACCCACCGAACGGTCACTACTGCGGTGAGGCGCCGACCTCGCGCCCGCCGCCCGAGAGTCTCACCTCCCCCTGAGTGATGACCCGGATGCGCCCTACGGTTGACGCCCGCGCGGACAGCTGGGAACGAGTCTGGAACTCACTTGCTTCGAGTGAGGAGTTCGCGTGGACCGGTGGGATCGGGTCGGGCGGGTCGCGGCGTACGGGGCAGCGCTGGCGCTGACGCCCTACCTGCTGATCAAGGTGTCGTGGGTGGTTGGTTCGCTGGTGGGGCTGGTGCCGGTCGGGACCGGGTTCGGCATGGCGGAGTGGGTGGTGCTCAACACCGCCACGATCGGTATGGCAGGGCTCGGGATCGCGGTGGCGCTCGCGCTGGTGCGGCCGTGGGGGATGCGCGTACCGGGAACGCCGTTGGCCTTCTGCGCATGGGTGGGGACGGGGTTCCTCGTCCCGGTGTTGCCGTACGCCGTTCTCAGTTCGCTGCTGGGCTCGGCGGACGGCGATCCGAAGAGCGGGAGCGACGCGGACCCGTCGATGCCGGCCTGGGAGGCAGCGCTGATTCAGATCGGGTTCGTCGGCATGGGGCTGGGTCTGGCCGTCGCGCTGCCCACGTACTTCCGGCGGCGCTGGCCGGACGCGTTCGAGGGTCGGCTCGGGGACCGCGGGGAGGGCGCGTCAAGGGCGCTGCCATGGATGACCGTGGCCGGCGCCGCAGTCGGTCTCATCTGGCTGTACTGGGCGATGGGCGGTACCGCGGGTGTCGCCCACCGCGGCGAGCGGGACCTCGCCTGGTACGTGCTCTCCGGCGTCTTCGCGCTCTGGGCCTTCGTGGCGTCCGCCGCCACCTGGGCTGCCGTCCGAGGCCGCCCCGCCCGAGTCCCCCGCTGGGTTCCGATGGTGCTCGGTTGGCTCGGCTCGGGCTCGCTGTTCGCCTGGAGCGGCTGGAAGCTCCCGTTCACCCTGTACCTGGCGGTCGCCCAGCCGGCCGACGCGGCCCTGCCGGAAAACCTCGCGCTCGCGGCGGTCCTGCACCTTGCGGCAGTGGGGGCGGGCGCCGCGATGCTGCGAGCGCTCGTCCGTACGCGGCTGATGCGCCGGGGAGCCGTCCGCACGCCTCTTTGAGTGTCGGATGTAGGAGACTGCGCGCAGAGTCGAGGTCAGGGCGCCAAGCCGGCGCCCACTGCCTGAGAGGTGTTCATATGCCCAGTGTGGTGAAGATCAACGTCCTGACGGTCCCCGAGGAGCAGCGCGAGGTGCTGGAGAAGCGCTTCGCGTCGCGGGCGGGGGCGGTGGAGAGTTCCGACGGCTTCGAGTGGTTCGAGCTGCTGCGCCCGCAACAGGTACTCGGATGTACCACTAGTTGTCGATCACCGTAGCCCGGCACTGCGGCAAGATGAGGGCATGAGTGTTGTCAAGATCAATGTGCTGACGGTCCCGGCTGAACAGCGGGAGGTTCTGGAACAGCGCTTCGCCGCCCGGGCGGGTGCGGTCGAGAGTTCCGACGGCTTCGAGTGGTTCGAACTGCTGCGCCCCGTCGAGGGGACCGACACCTATCTCGTCTACACCAGGTGGCGTAGCGAAGAGGACTTCCAAGCCTGGATGGAAGGCCCCATGAAGGCGGCTCACCAGCGCGGCGGCGAAGACGCCCCGCAGCAGAAGCCCGCCGCCTCCGGCTCAACGCTGTGGTCCTTCGAGGTCGTACAACAGACCGGGCCCAAGAAGAGCTGAGAGGGTCTTACAGAAGACCGCTAGCCTCCTGACCTTGGGCCGGAGGCTAGCGGTTTCCTGTTACGCCGGTCAGGCGGCTGTGAGCTCGCGCACCCGTTCGTTGAAGTCGGCTACAAGCCGGTGCTTGCCGAACGGCTGCATGCGTCGCTGTAGGTCTTGCACAGCCTCGACCGCTCGCGATGACTTGACCCGTCGCGTGAGAGACAGCGTCCGCACGCCTGCCGCGTGTGCTGCCTCCAAGTCCTTCCGCTGGAGGTGTGAGACGGCCAGCGCTGCCTGTGACATGGCGCCACGGCGGGCGCGCTTCTGCTTGCGGGCGTGCTCGATGGATCGGCGGGCGTGTTCCTCGGCGTGCTTGGCCTGGCCAAGATCGCGGAAGGTGTTGGCGTGCTCGCCATGCAGGTATGCCGGGTCGATGAACGTTGCCCACTCCTGCTCTTCCTCGGGCCGCACGCTCGCGTAGGCGGCTTCGGACTTGGCGACTGCCAAAGAAGCAGCGCGCTTGTCTCCGAGCTTTGCCCATGCTCGGGCTTCCAGGGCCCAGAGGTCGGCCAGGCAGGCGGAGGACGGCGCTTTCGCGAGCCCTGCGCGGCCAGCCTGCGCCAGTCTGCGTCCTTCCTCGGGGTGGCCGAGAAGGGTGGCCTGGTCTGCCATCCCGGCCAGGACGTGAGCGCCAAGAGCGGCGTTGTGCGACTCCTCGGCGAGCCGTAGGGACTGGATCAGGTAGCGCTGGGCCGTTCCGTGCTCGCCGTTGTCATAGGCCATCCAGCCCAGTAGGTAGGTCTGCTCTGCGGCGGCTTCGCACAGAGCACGGCGGACCTGTTCAGTGTGGGTGCGTCGGAGCAAGGGGAAGACGTGAGCGTTCATGTAGGCGGCCAGGGCAAGGCGGCCTGATCCACCGCCTTGGAAGATGTCCATTTCCTGGAACACGCCGAACATGTTTCGGACGCGGCCCACATCTTCGAGCCTGACCTTGGGGCCGGGCTTGGGTTGCTGGTCGAAGGTGCTGAGCAGCCAGTCACGTGACGGTCCGATGCCTGCCACGGCGGCGAATGGTGCTGCGGCCAGGAACTTTCGGCGGTCCACGTCGGCCCTCCCTAAGTCGGCGACGGCTTCCACCGTAGCCGCGAAGGATGGGCTATACACAAGCCCCCTGTCCGCTGTGGGGCTGACGCCGAACCCCAAGTCGTAGGTTGTGACGCGGTAGCCCATGGCGGCAGAGAACACGTCCGCCAAGATGTCGGGCACAGGGGGACGGGGCCGCTCCCCTTGGAGCCATCGCCTGACACTGCTCGTGTCAGAGGAGATGTGCGGCTGGCCCCACTCCTTGGCCTTCGTTTTCGTCTGTCGGGCTAGTCCCGTACTTCGCGGGTCGTTGATTCGTATGGTGTGACCGGTCCGGGGGTGTCCTTGGCCGGTGGTGTGGCGTTGGGTTGGGTGTGTCGATGACTTCCCGGTCCCCGCGGCCACGGTCTGTCCGTCAGCGCCTTGATGTGGTGGTGACGTCCGTGGTGGAGAAGCGTCTGGGCGCTCTGCCTGTCGCTGCCGAGTTTCTGCGCCGGCTGGATGTTGCCGGGATCGTCGACGAGCTGTGTCCGGGCGGTGCGAGC
The DNA here is from genome assembly GCF_001704635.1 of Streptomyces sparsogenes. Lineage (GTDB taxonomy): Bacteria > Actinomycetota > Actinomycetes > Streptomycetales > Streptomycetaceae > Streptomyces > Streptomyces sparsogenes. Next base: position 4,467 of record NZ_MAXF01000021.1, read on the forward strand.
GCGCATCTGACCCACGGGCAGGTGATCGAGGCGCTGGTGGCCAACCGGCTGACCTCGCCCGCACCGCTGGTGCGGGTCGGCGACTGGGCCCGCACCTGGGCGGTGGAGGAGGTCTTCGGCCTTGAGCCGGACCTGCTCAACGACGACCGTCTGGCCCGGGCCCTGGACGCGATCGCACCGAAGCTGGAGCAGATCGCGGGCACTATCGGCGCGCAGGCGATCGCCGAGTTCGGGATCGACGTGTCGAGGCTGCACTGGGACATGACCAGCATGTCTGTCCATGGCGCCTACCCGAGCGAGGACCAGGACGAGCAGTACCCGGTCATCAGCTACGGGCATCCCAAGGACCGGCGGGTGGATTTGAAGCAGGTCCAGACCGGGCTCGCGGTGTCCGCCGACGGCGGCATCCCCGTCCACGCCCGCGTCTTCGGCGGCGGCGTCGCCGAGGTCAGCCAGGTCGTCGGGGCGATGAAGGACCTGCGGGGCATGGCCGGTGAGCGGAAATTCTTGATGGTCGCCGATTCCAAGCTGGTGTCCTACACGAACGTCACCGCACTGCTCGCGGCCGGGGTGGACTTCATCGCGCCGGTCCCGGCCGCGCAGGTCAAAGACGAGGTCTATGCCGCCTTGGACCTCACGCAGGCACATCTGGTCGACTGGGTGCCCGAGAGGGACGAGGGCAAGCCGGCCGGTGAGCGGGAGGTCTACCGGGTACTGGAGGACGTCCACACCCTGGCCGGGCCCCGCAAACGGGATCTGGTGCACCGGCTGCGCCGGATCCTGGTCCATTCCACCGCCGTCGCGGCGGGCCAGCGCAGAGCCCGCGAGAAGCGTCTGGCCCGGGCCAGGGAAGAGATGGACAAGCTCGCCGGCGCGGCAGGCGGCCAGCACTACAAGACCCGGGAGAAGGTCGCGGCCCGGGCCGGCGTCATCGCAGCCAAGCGCCGCGTCACCGCCTGCCTGCGCTGGACCATCACCACCGACGAGCACGACACCCCCGCCCTGGCCTGGTACTTCGACCAGAACGTCCTGAACGCGGAGGCCGCCGTTGACGGCTGGTACGCGATGCTGACCAGCATCCCCGCCGACCAGGCCGACCCGGCCCAGGTCCTGATCCACTACAAAGGCCAGGGCGCGGTCGAGCGCCGCTACCACGACTTCAAAGGCCCCCTCGCGGTCGCACCGGTCTTCGTGCAGCACAACCGGCGCGTCGCCGCCCTGGTCCAGGTCATCTGCCTGGCCCTGCTCGTCTTCTGCCTCATCGAACGGCAGGTCAGACGCGCACTCGGCCCCGAGCAGACCATGACCGGCCTCTACCCGGACAACCGCCGGGTCCGCCCCACCGGCCGCATGATCTTCTACCACCTCGGCGAACTCACCCTGCGGATCGGCAACGTCACCGACCCGCCGTCCGTCCAGATCACCCGCGGCGTCCAACTCCACCTCCTCGACCTCCTCGACACCGACATCACACAGACCCGCTGGCCACAGACCTAAACCGGTGACCCGCGAAGTCCGGGGCTAGTTCGCCTTGGCTCATGCCGGATCGCTCAAGCCATACGGCGAGATCTTCGTTCGGCGTCTTCATGACTCACGGCCTTCGGTCACAAGGGACAGTGAATTCAACACCCTCCAACACCCCTCAGCACGGTACCGGCTGACGTGCTCTCGATGTTCCCTAAAGGAAGGACCCCCGCGACCGATGCGAACGGCCCGGGGGCATGGCCAACGCTGTAGAGGAGCGTCAACGTGCTGAAGAGTACCGCCCGATCCGTGGAATGGCTGTTACGGATGTTGTTGCCTCCCTCCGGGCGGCACCGGGTCGCTGACATCCGGCCAAGCACGGATACGCCGACAGTTCGCCTGGCGCGCGCACCCCTGGCATACGCATGGATGCCGCAAGGTGAGGACGTTCCGGGCACCGGGCTTGTCCGGCCGTACGTGATCGCTCATGAGCGGGAGCAACATCGGGGGGCCGTTGGGCGCGGCGTGAAGGCGGTGGCGACATGAGCACTCAGCCTCGCCTGCTGCCGTGGCCGGACTCAGCCGGGAAGCGCTGCTATCTCGTGACGGACGACGATGGCAACAGCCGCCTGTCACGGCTCGCCGATGAGGTGGAGGCGCTACAGCTCAAAGCGGGCGCCGAACTCCTCGGTCATGCGGGAGACATGCTCGGAAATCACAAGGTAGGCACCGGCGAGCTGAAGTTCCTCGTCAAGTCCCTGTGTGACGCGCTGCGCGACGCGCTGCGGATCGCCGAGAGTCGCGGTGAGCGGCTTCCCGCCCGGTCCGCCTGCGAGTCACCCGAGGACCCGGACGACGGTCCAGTGCTTGAGAACGGGGAGTGCGAATGAGCCGAGACGGGTCCGGTGCGTCAGAGGGGTGGTACCTCGGGCCGGTACCGGGGCGGCGCCTACGTCGGGAGGGCGACGGTCACTTTGCACTGTCGCTTCAGCTCTCCCGCTTCGGGAAGCATGTTGCCCTCGCTCCCCTGGCGCTGACGGTGGCGGAGGCCGAGCAACTGCACGCTGAGCTGTGCCACGCGCTGGGCGATGAACCCGTACCCACCGATGCACCGGAATGCCGTAGGTCAATCCACTACCCGGGCGGGAGACACCGCTACTGAGATCTGCCCCAACCTGGGCGGACTGCACGCGCGACAACCACATACACAACGCCGGACCACCCCCGAGCCTGGTCAGCAACTGGGATGGTCCGGCTGGGGATTGATCACAAACCCCGCTGCCGATGGTACCGGGGCCGCTGTCGTGTTCGGACTCGGCGGGCTCGGCATGTCAGATGTCAGTGAGCAAGCGCGGAAGGGACTTGAACACACGATGAGCGGCATGGGGGACGGGGAATTCACCGGTGACGAGTCGGACCTTGACGCGGTGCTGTGGGTGCATGGGGTGGACTACTTGAGCGGCTGGCGGGATGCGAAGGAAGCGGCGGCCGAGCTGGGCGACGTGTTAGAGGCCCTAACAGAAGTTGTTGATCACGTGACCGTCGGCTTGTCGGCTCGTTGGTCGGGTCGTGGGGAAACGTCAGTCGCGGCCGTGGATCGTGTCGGACGAACTGTGGTCGCTTATCGAGCCGTTGCTGCCGGAGCCGGGGCCGAAGCTGGTGGCGGGCCGGCCGCGGGTGCCGGACCGACAGGCCCTGTGCGGGATCCTGTTCGTGCTGCACACCGGCATCCAGTGGGAGTACCTGCCGCAGGAGCTGGGCTTCGGCTCAGGGATGACCTGCTGGCGGCGCCTGGCAGCCTGGAACGAGGCCGGTGTATGGGACAAGCTGCACCTGGTGCTGCTGAAGAAGCTGCGGTCGGCCAAGCAGCTGGACTGGTCGCGGGCGGTGATCGACTCCTCCCACGTGCGGGCGGCCCGGCGGGGCCCAAAAGCGGGCCGAGCCCGGTCGACCGTGCACGACCGGGCAGCAAGCACCACGTCCTCACCGATGGCCAGGGCATCCCACTCGCGGTGTCGCTGACCGGCGGAAACCGCAACGACGTCACCCAGCTACTGCCCCTGCTCGACAAGGTTCCACCGGTCGCCGGCGTCGTCGGCAGGCCACGGCGACGGCCGGACATGCTCTTCGCGGACCGCGGCTACGACCATGACAAGTACCGGCGGCTGCTGTGGCAGCGTGGTATCCGTCCAATGATCGCGGAACGCGGCCAGCCGCACGGCTCCGGCCTGGGCATCTTCCGCTGGGTCGTGGAACGAACGATCTCCTGGCTGCACGGCTTCCGCCGCCTGCGCATCCGCTGGGAGAGACGCGACGACATCCACGAAGCCTTCCTCGGCCTCGCCGCCTGCCTCATCACCCACCGACACGTTCAACGCCTTTGTTAGGAGCTCTTAGGGCTCGTGGGTATGGGAGCGGCCGGGGTGCGGCTGCGTGCCGCTGCGGGGGCGGACGGCTCGGGGGTGGTGCGCTTCGAGCTGTCGGCGGCGGTGGCGCGTGAGGTGGCGGCCTTGGCGCGGGAGGCGGCGGCCCGGTGCCGTAAGGCGGGGTGAGCGGCGCGGCCGGTGGCGGGCCTGCGTCGGGGGATTGGTGCGCTGTGGGCACGCCGCCGGCCGTAGCGGCTTTTGGGCGGGAGCTGCCACGGGGCGAGAGAACAGGGGGCCTTACGCTGGTCCGGCGAATCGGGCGGGTCTTTGAGCCTGCCCGCGTTTGCGACCGATTGGCCCCCTGTTCTTGGAGGCTCGCCCCGTGGTGGCTGCCTAAAAGCCGCGTAGGCCGTCGGCCCCAGCCACAACGCACCGGCCCGGACGGCGGTCGGCTCCCTGGCGAGCGATCACGGGTGCGCTGGGAGTGCGGGCGGCGGGCGCCCGACGGGACCGGCGGCCACGCCGCAGCCCGGCGGGGCGGCCTGGCCGCCCGGCGCGCCGCAAGGCGCGCCCTTGAGTAAGTGAAGACAGGTTTCGACACCTACGCTCAGTCGGCCGCTGAGCGAGCCAGTCTCAGCCTGACTTGGACCGTGCCTCACGCAGGTTGTCCCGCACGATGCGAGTTTTGGGGTGGTCCTCGCCCAGGATGCGGATGCTGTCGGTGAGCGTCTGCTCGTACAGCACAGC
>NZ_MAXF01000210.1 GCF_001704635.1 Streptomyces sparsogenes
ACTACAACTCCCGGCACCAGACGGCACAGGGGCTCGCCATCGCGCTGCGCGGCGCGGACGGCCACGAAAGCCCCTACTACTCCGTCGTCATGAAGGGCCAGAAGCAGCAGTTCAGCTGGAACGAGGCCGACGTGCTGAACTGGAACACCGAGAAGCCCTACGACTTCTGACATGCCGCCCGCCGACGAGGCGCCATCCCCGCCGTGCCGCACCGCGCGTCCCTCACTGCGGCACGGCCTCTGCCGGGGCGCCATCCGACGGACCACCAGCAGGCCTTCCCCGCGTTCACGGCAGCACGGAGCGCGGCGTTCGACGTGACGAGCTCCAATGTGCGGCGCCCCAGCCCCGTGTATTGCGCCGCGCTGTTCCGGGTGGAGCTGGCCCTTGAGGCTAATTTTGCCCGGCCACAGCCGGAGTGATGTCATCCGATTCAGCTAGCATGCGTGGACGACTTGGGCGCCGCGGGGCACGAGGCCTTCGTCCTGCCCGGGAAGCTGCGTAGCGGAAACGGGGGAACGACCATGGGGACTCTCACTTACACGGACCTCGTCGGGGCCGATCTCGGAAAGCTCAGTACCGCGGTCACGGACTGGAAGTCCGTTGTCGATGGCCTGAAGGAGCTGATGAACGACGCGCGTTCGGGCCTGCTGAAGAAGTCGGAGGGCGCGCGGTGGGCCGGGCTCAACGCGACCGTCACGGGTGAGTTCGTCGGCAAGACCGCGAAAGAATTCGAGGATCTGTACAAGGAGGCCAGCAGCGTCTGGGCAATCCTGGACGACGCGCATTCCCAGCTGACTGCGATTCAGTCCAAGGTCAAGTCGCTCGTGGCAAGCGCGCAGGACGACGGGTTCCAGATCTCCGACGACTCCGACGGCACCGTGAGTTTCCGTGAGGTCGGGGACGGCGGGTCGTGGTGGTCTCTGGACTCCCCGCAGTCATACACCGAAGCCGTCAATCATGAGATTCGCCGGGCCGTCACGGTCGACGGCATGGCCAAGCGCGCCCTGGCCAAGATCCACGGCGGAGACCCGTCCGACGCGGGCCACGCCCAGTACCACTCTCTGCTGGACGCATAACGGCGGAGCGTCATCCGTCAGTCGAGCCGAGGAGCCCTGTCACGAGCTGATGCGCGTAGGCGGCGTCGAGCCCGTCCGGGCGGAAGAGGATGCGGTACATCACCGGGCCGACGACGCGGTCGAGGACCATTTCGACGTCGGGCGCGCTCTCCCCTCGATCGGCCGCGCGGGTGAGGATGACGTCGATCTGCTCGGCCGCGTAGGCGGAGCACTGGCCGGCGTTGCTGCCGTCCGGGTCGCCCAGCAGGGCGTCGCGGATGTAGGCGCGGCCCGTCGGGGAGGCCATTTCCTCGAGGAACTGCTCGGCCCAAGCCTCGAGATCGGACCGCAGATCCCCTTTCTCCTCCGGTGCGGTTTCGGGCCGCAGGCGCTCAATCGCCACGTCCGACAACAGCTCCTGAAGGTCGCCCCACCGACGGTAGATCGTGGAAGGGGTGACTCCGGCCCGGGCGGCCACCAGGGGGACGGTCAGACCCTCCCGGCCCACCTCCGACTCGAGCTCGCGCACGGCGGCGTGCACCGACGCCTGCACCCTGGCGCTGCGCCCACCGGGGCGCACCATCGGTTTTCGACCCATGCACCCACCTTAAAGCAAATTTGTTGCTTCAAGCGCCCCGGTCCCGGTCGGTCGGCCGGTGCCCGCGTTCGTCCGTTCGCCCGTTCGTCACACCGTCGCGAGTTGGCGCGCGGGCTGTGTCTGCTCGTAGGCGTGGCCCATCCGCAGGAGCACGGGTTCCCCGAGGGGTCGGCCGAGCAGCTGCATGCCGATCGGCAGGCCCGCCGTGTCGTCGCCGACCGGTACCGAGAGTGAGGGCACCCCGGTGATGTTGGCTGGGGCCGAGAGGCGTACGTAGGCGTCGGCCACGCCCTCCACGGTGCCGTCGGACCAGGTGACGGTGTCCTGGCCGGCCTTCACCGCGGTCACCGGGACCGTGGGAGCGGCGATCACGTCGACGTCGTCCAGCAGGCGGGCCCAGGCCTGCCGCATAAGGGTGCGGGCGCGCTGGGCGCGCACGTAGTCCCCGGCGGGCATGAGTTCCCCGGCCTCGAGGAGGATGCGCACGTCCGCCTGGTACAGCTCGGGGACCGCGCGCAGGGTGCGCTCGTGGTAGGCGGTGGCCTCCGGCACCATCAGGCCCCACTGCGTGGCCTGGATGTAGCGCGTCATGGGGATCTCGACCTCGACGAGGCGGGCGCCGAGGCTCTCGAGCGTGTCGATGGCGCGCCGGACGGCTGCCTCGACCTCCGGGTCGACGTGGTCGAAGTAGTAGTTGCGCGGCACTCCGACGCGCAGGCCGGTCAGGTCCGTGCCCGCGCCCGGCCGGTAGTCCCCGGACGTGGCGAGGGAGGCGGGGTCGCGGGGGTCGTGGCCGGCCAGGGCGGCGAGGACCAGTGCGGCGTCCTCGACGGTGCGGGTGATCGGCCCGACGTGGTCCAGGGACCAGGACAGCGACGTGACACCGTGGCGGGGGACGAGGCCGTACGTCGGCTTGAGGCCGACGACGCCGTTGAGCGCGGATGGCACGCGGATCGATCCGCCCGTGTCGGTACCCAGGGCGAAGGTCGCGGTGCCCGCGGCGACCGCGACGGCCGATCCGCCACTGGAGCCGCCGGCGACGCGGTCCCGGTCCCGGGCGTTGTGGGTCTGCGGGGTTGTCAGCCCGTAGGCGAACTCGTGGGTGTGTGTTTTGCCGATCAGAATCGCGCCGGCCGCGGCCAGGCGGGCGGCGACCGTGCTGTCGGTGTCTGCGCGGTGGTCCGCGCGTACCCTGGAACTGGCCGTGGTGGCCGCCCCGGCGACATCGATCAGGTCCTTCAGGCCCATGGGGATGCCCTGCAGCGGGCCGCGCAGCCGGCCGGCCGCGACATCCCGCTCGGCCTCGCGCGCCGCCCGGCGGGCCTGCTCCGGGGTGACGGTGACGTAGGCCTCCAGCTGCGGCTCCACCTTCGCGAGGCGGTCCAGTACGGAGTCCACCAGCTCGACCGGGGACAGCTTCCGGGTCCGGATCGCCTCAGACGCTGCCGTGAGGGACAGTTCATACGGCTGCATCGCGCTTCTCCTCTCCCGCTCGGTAGGCGGCGGCAGGCGGGGTGTCGCCGAAGTCCAGTTCCCGCAGGACCGCGACGACGGAGTGGATGTGGTCGGCGGTGGCGGCCACCGCGGCGTGGCGGTCGGCCGGAAGCGGGAGACCGGCACGGGCGGCCCAGCGGGCCGCTTCCGGTGGTGTGAGTTCATCGGCGGACATGGACGTTTCCTCCTGATCGGACTGGAGCGACGGTGATCGGACGGGAGCGACGGAGCAGCAACCCCACCCAGCAAAAGCTAATGGTTTGCTTTAAGCGACTCTAGGGCCTACGGTGCCTTAAGGCAAATCCATTGCGTTTAGCGGGCCGGCGCGCGGGGGGGCAGCACTCACCGCGTCACGGCGCACGGCATTCCACGCCGCGGACCATCACCTCCACCGAAGACCAGGGGAACACGACCATGAACACCTCACCGGCCGACGAGACCACCGCCACCCCCTCGTGGACCGTGGGCGACATCACCGTCCACCGCGTCGACGAGACCCCCCTGCCCCCCGCGACCGGACCCTGGCTACTACCGGACGCCACCACGGACGTCGTCAACCAACAGGACTGGCTGCGCCCCGACTTCGCCGACCACGAGGGCACCCTGCACCTCGACAGCCACAGCTTCGCCTTCACCATCGGTGGAGTGCGCGTCCTGGTCGACACCGGCATCGGCAACGGCAAGACGCGAGCCAACCCCGCCTGGCACGACCTGCGGACCGATTACCTGGAGCGCCTCACCGCCGCCGGATACGCCCCGGACACCCTCGACTTGGTGATCCTCACCCACCTGCACACCGACCACGTCGGTTGGAACACACGGGAAGTCAACGGCACGTGGGTCCCCACCTTCCCCACCGCCCGCTATGTCACCTCCCGCGTCGAGCGGGAGTTCTGGGCCGGCTACGACATGGACGAGCCGCGCGAGCAGATGTTCCGCGACTCCGTGATCCCGGTCGAGGAGGCGGGCCTGCTCGACACCGTCGACGTCCCCGCCGAGGGCGCCGAGATCGTGCCCGGCCTGCGCCTGCTGTCCACTCCCGGGCACACCCCCGGCCACATCGCCGTCCGACTGACCAGCGAGGGTGAGACGGCACTGATCACCGGCGACTGCATCCACCACCCGGTCCAGTTCGCCCACCCCTCCATCGGCTCCTGCGTCGATATCGATCCGGAGCAGTCCGAGGCATCGCGCCGCCGGCTGCTCGGCTCGCTCGCCGGCACCGGCGCGCTTGTGCTGGGCACCCACTTCCCGCCGCCCACCGCCGGCCACGTGGTCCCCCATGGCGACGCCTTCCGGCTCTCGCCCGTCCCCCCTGCGCCGCAGGTCGCCCCGCACTGACCCGGGACCGGTACCGCCGGTGGCCGGGGCGCGGACCCTGCTGCTCGTCCGGCCCGACACGGTGGCGTGCGCCGGCAGCGTGAACTACTCAGGCGACGCCATGCCGCGACCTGGGAAATCCTCCGCGATCATGGCGTCCCGCCCGCGCCCGAGCGGCAGACCACCACCACCTCACCGGTGCTCAGTGGCGGTACGCGGCTGTCGCGATCTCGACGAAGGAGCGGATCAACGGGTTGGTGTCAGCTTCGTTCCACACCGCCACCACTCGGCTCGGCGCCATGTCGATCAGCGGTACCACGGCCAGCTCCGTCGGCAGGTCGTGTCCGAGCGGGGCGAGGCCGACCGTGCCGTTCCACAGCACGGCCTGCAGGCATTCCTGGACAGCGCGCACCACGGGGCCCTCGCGCGGCCTGCCGCCGTTCCAGTACGACTGCCAGAGGGGGTCGGTGCCCTGCGGGAACCGAAACCAGCGGCGTTGGCTGAGGTCGGCCAGCCGCAGCCGGTGGTGGCGGGCCAGCGGATCATCGGTGCGCAGGACCACGCCGACCGGGTCGGTCCGCAGCGCACGCACCGTCAGGGCGGTCTCGTCGAACGGCGCTCGGGTCAAGGCAATGTCGACCAGTCCGGCGCGCAGCCCGCACGTGGGGTCGGTCAGATCGGTGTCGCGGATGCGGATCTCGATGCCGGGGTGGCGCCGGCGGTAGGCGGCGGCCAGCCTGGTCACTCCCGGGTCGGTGCCGTCACCCAGGATGCCGACGGTGATGGTCGTGACGCCGGCCGCCGCGCTCACGCGTTCACGGACGCGGTCGGCGTGGTCGAGCAGGGCCCGCGCCTCGTCGAGCAGCACCGTGCCCACCGGTGTGAGCGCGACGCCGGCGGGCGAGCGGGCGAACAGCAGGGCCCCGACATCGGCCTCCAACTGCTTGATCGCCCGGCTCAGCGGCGGCTGGCTCATATGCAGTCGGGTGGCGGCCCGGCCGAAGTGGAGTTCCTCGGCGACCGCCACGAAGTAGCGCAAGGTCCGTAGCTCCACCCTGCAACGATATCCACCAGGTATCGGCGCCACGGGACAGGTCTTGGACACGAGCAGGGCCCCGGCGGTGCACTCGTGAGCATGACCGAAGAAGCCAAGACCAGCGACCCGCAAGCCGCCCCCGCCCTCTCTGTGGTGGGTCCCGGCGACGGCGAGACGATCGTTCTGGGCACCACACGCATGCGCGTCCTGGAGGACGGCAGCCACACCGGCCACCGCCTCGCGATCGCCGAGTCCGTCCTCGCCCCGCACACCCAGGGACCGCCCCAGCACCGCCACGCCCGACACGACGAGGGCTTCTACATCCTCTCCGGCACCGTGCGGTTCACCGTCGGAGACGAGGACTACGACGCCACCCCGGGCACACTCGTGATGGTCCCGCCCGGTACCCCGCACACCTTCGCCAACCTGACCGACCAACCCGCCGTCATGCTCAGCACCTTCACCCCCGATCTGTACGTGCAGTACTTCCGAGACCTCCAGGACGCGCTCGCCGGCGGCCGCCCGCTGACGCCACAGGCCAACATCGACGCGATGAACCGCTACGCAACCGAACCCGCCTGAAGCCGCCGGGCCGCACGGCCCGGCGGCTCCCCTTCCGACCGGCGGGGGCTGTGCGACGTACGCGCGATGGCGCTCTTTCCCGTTCACGGTCCGTGCGATAGCGTGCCCGCTTATTTCGATTTCCGAAACGATCGGTGTGTGTCATGCATGATCTTCCCTCCGGTACGACCGCCACGGGCGGCGCCGGCCCGTCGGTCACGCTCGTGCACGCCTGCCTGCGTGACGGAGTGGGCGGCAGCCCGACCGCGGTACTGGAGGAGACGGGCCTCGGCGAGGTGGAGCGCCGCGGGATCCCGGCCGCCCTGGGAACGTCGCATGCCGTCTTCGTCTCGGTCGAGTCCGATGCCCCCGCTCACCCCGGCGCCGGTCCTGTGGTGTCGCTGCGGTTCTTCACGGCCGCCGGTGAACTGCCCGCGTGTGGCCACGGCACCATTGCCGCCATGGCGTTCCTCGCCGAGCGGTCGGGACAGGACGAGTACCACGCCGCCCTTCGCAGCGGGGGGCGCGTCGTCGCGGGCCGGGCCGTCCGGACCGGCGGGCAGTTCACCTCCTCGTTCGACTGGGGACCGGTCGGGATCGGGGAACCGGAGCCGGACGCGCACCGTCCCGTGCTCGACGCTCTCGGTGTACCCCCGGAGCTGCCCGCGCCCGGGGCGAGGGTCGCCGAACTCGGCCGGCGGCGACTGCTCGTTCCCGTGGCCACGCAGCACGCGCTCCAAGCGCTCACACCGGACTTCGGCCGGCTCGCCGAGGCATGCGACCGCCTCGGCCTGCTCGGCTGCTACGCCTACAGCCCGCCGTCGGCAGCCGGACGCCTCGCCGCCCGCATGTTCGCCCCCTCCATCGGCGTCCCGGAGGACATCGCGAACGCCAACAGCACCGCCTGCCTCGCCGCCCTGCTCGCCGGCGAATGCGGCACCGGCATCACCGTGGACATGGGCGACGCCCTCGGCACCCCCGCAACCATCACTGCTTCCGCTCGCCTGACCGAGGCCGGACCGGTCGCGCTCGTCGGGGGCACGTCGGCGATCGAACGCGTCGTATCCCTGCCATGACCTGCCCGCCGGCTTTCCCAGGCCGAGGCCGGCGCCCCGCGGACGATGCCCCCTGACCACCTCGAGGCCGACTCGGCCGCTCAAGCGCCGCAAGGAGGGTCATGCCGACACCGCATCCGGGAACGCCGGTTCGTGGCTCGACGACCGGTCGTCCGATCATGGCCGCGATGGACCTCTTCGGCCGCCGATGGGCCTTGCGGATCCTCTGGGAGCTGCGCGAGGGGCCCCTGGGCGCTCGCGCCCTGATGGCGCGGTGCGAAGGCCTCTCGTCCAGCGTCCTCTACCAGCGGCTCCGCGAACTCACGTCGAACGGCATCGTCGTCGCCTCGACCGACGGCTACACGCTGACCCCGCAGGGGTCGTCCCTCATCGACGCCCTCGGTCCGCTCAACCAGTGGGCCACCGCCTGGGCCAGGGCACAAGAGCAGGACGGCGAGGGTCCCGCGGGGGCGTGAAGGCCACTCCGGCGCAGGAAACGGTGGCCCGCGGGAAGCCGTAGCCCGACGGCGTCAGCCCGATTCCTCTGCGCGCCGCTTCATGCTCATCGCCTCGACCTCGACATAGCGTCGCGTCTGCCGCCCCGTCAGCAGGCCGACGAGCGGGGCCAGGAGCCCGGTTTGGTCGATGCCGAGGGTCAGGCTGCTGCCGTCGCCTCGGGGGGCGACGGCATGGGTGCCGGTCGTCGTCACACCGCCGGACACGGACTGCCAGGCGAACGACCGACCGGGCGTCCATTCGGTGATCCGCCACGTCAGCACCGGCATGCGGGGCTGGGCGATGCGCACCAGCGAGCCCGGCCCCGGCTCCTTGCCGTCGAGGCGCTCGACGCGCCGCATCGTGGCGATGAACGCCGGCCAGCGTTCCACCTCCGCGACGACCTTCCACAGAGCGTCCGGCGACGCTTCGACCTCGACCCGGGTCACCCACTGCATCGAAGAACACCTCCACGGCGACCGGACTCGGCGCTCCGCACGATATCGCGCCGCACCGCCGGTCGTCTCCGGGCCGCCGACGTCTCCGGACCACGGGCGGCCGGGCGGCCGGACTGCGGGCAACGCCCCGGGTCCGACCTGTCCGATCAGCACACCTGGGCACCCGTATCCGCCTGGTCCAGGAACTCGGTGATCCTTGCCGTCAGGAGTTCCGGGTTCTCGGCCGGGAGGCCGTGTCCGCCGGGGACCCGCAGCAGCCCGGCGTGGGGATGCGGTCGGCCAGGTCGTGCTCGACACAGCCGTCGCCGCCTGCCGGGCGGCCGGGTTCGAGCCGATCATGGGCCCGCCGTTCACCACCGACCAGGACACCCTCGCCGCCATTGCCTCCGGCAAGCCCAGTTGGACGCTCTACTACGCTCCCCAGGCCGAGATCCAGCCGGCCCCCCGCGTCGTCTTCCGGCCCTTCACCGACCCCGCCCCGGCGGTCCAGTGCTATCTGACCGTACGCCAGGGCCCGCCGTCACGCCGACTGGCGGCCCTTCTGGACGCCTGCCACCGGCTTGGTGACGCTGCCGCCTGGATGTTGCTGCCCGGCAGATGGCGGCAGCCGGCCCTTCTTGCGAGGTGAATGACGTTCACCTAGGGTGGTGAACGTCATTCACCTCCGAGGGGGCCTCACCGTGTCCACTGATGCGCATCCGTCGGCGTCTCCAACCGCCGGCCGTGGCGTCCTGGCCGTTCTGGCGGCCGGCGGCATCGTCACCACGCTGGTGCAGACCGCGGTCGTGCCGCTGCTGCCGCAGCTCCCCCGCCTGACCGGCGCGGCGCCGGTCGATGTCGGGTGGGTGGTCACGCTCACGCTGCTGACCGGCGCGGTCGCCACCCCGCTGCTGGGGCGTGCCGGGGACATGTACGGCAAGCGGCGGATGCTGCTGCTCGCGCTCGGGGCGCTCGCCGCCGGGTCGCTGGTGTGCGCATTCGCCTCCACCCTCCCGTGGCTGTTGGCCGGGCGGGCGCTGCAGGGTGTGGGCGCGGCGGTGGTGCCGCTGTCGATCAGTTTCCTGCGGGGTGTGCTGCCGCCGCAGCGGACGGGTTCCGCGGTGGCGCTGATGAGTTCGACGGTGGGCATCGGCGCGGCTCTCGGCCTGCCGCTGGCCGCGCTGCTGGTGCAGTACGCGGACTGGCACGCGATGTTCTGGGCCATGACCGTGCTCTCGACGGGAGTGCTCGCCCTGGCGTGGCGGGTGCTGCGGGAGGAGCCCGTCCGGTCACCGGGGCGTTTCGACCTGCTCGGGGCGTGCGGGCTGAGTGCGGGGCTGGTGTTTCTGCTGCTGGCGTTGTCCAAGGCGGGCGAGTGGGGCTGGGGCAGCCGGCGGATGCTGGGGCTGTCGGGGGCGGCGCTGCTGATCCTGACGGGCTGGGCCGTCCAGCAGCGCCGCGTGTCGCGGCCGCTGGTGGACGTGCGGCTCGCGATGCGTCCGGCGGTTCTGCTGCCGCACCTGGCCGCGTTGCTGGCCGGGTTCGCCTTCTACGCCAACTCCCTCGTCACCGCGCAACTGGTCCAGGCGCCCCGGGCCACCGGGTACGGCCTGGGGTTCTCGGTGGTGGCGGCGGGCGTATGTCTGCTGCCCAGCGGTGTGATCATGGTGGTGTGTGCACCCTTGTCCGCCCGCCTGTCCGCCGCCCGCGGGGCCAAGGCCACCCTCACCCTGGGCACGGTGGTCATCGCGGCCGGGTATGGTCTGCGCTTCGCCGACAGTCGGCAATTGTGGGCGGTCATCGCGGGCGCGGCCGTGGTCTCGGTCGGTACGGCGCTCGCCTACTCCGCCCTGCCCATGCTGATCATGCGGGCGGTGCCGCTGGAGCAGACCGCCGCGGCGAACGGCCTCAACGTCCTCATGCGCACCATCGGGCAGGCCCTGTGCAGCGCGGTGGTCGCCACCGTGCTGGCCCAGCACACCCGACTGTTCGCCGACACGGCGGGCGTGGCCGTGGCGGCGCCGACCCTCGACGGGTACCGCGTGGCCTTCGCCGCGGCAGGCGCGGTCGCGCTGCTGGCCTGTGCGGCCGCCTGCCTCATCCCGCGCCGGCCGCGACCCGAGCCGTCCCCCTTCCAGGAGACTGAACAAGATGCCCGACCCGAACCCCGCCTCCTCGCGCGGCGCCCGTCCGCGAACGACGTCCAAGAACCCGCCGGCACCGACACCGGCACCGGCACCGCCGCCGACGCCCGACCCGGCCCCGGCCCGGCCGGCACGACCGCGTGACGCCGACGCCCGCCGCGCGGACATCCTCGCCGCGGCCCGGCGCGCCTTCGCACGCCACGCCTACGCCGACACCACCATCGCCGCCATCGCGGACGACGCAGGCGTCAGTCCGGCGCTCGTGATGAAGTACTACGGCACCAAGGAAAACCTGTTCACCCAGGTCTTCACCTTCGACGCCGACGCCACCGCCCTCTTCGACGCCCCCCTGGACCGCCTCGCCCGGCACATGGTCCTGCACCTACTCGCCACCCAACGCGGCCAGACCCGCGACCCGATCCTGCGCATCGCCTTCTCCCGCCACCACCTGGAACTCGGCGGACAGGCCCGGGCCAACTTCCGCACGCAGGTCATCGACGCCCTTGCCGCCCGCCTCCCCGGCCCAGGCGCCCCGCTGCGAGCGGAGATGGCCATCGGCGTGCTGCTCGGCCTCGGCGCCCTCTACGCGACCGTCCAAGCCGACCGGCTCACCCGGCTGGACCCCGAGGAAGTCGCCGACCTGTACGTCCCACTCCTGCAGCCCCTGCTCTGCGGCGAGGCCCCGACGGGCCACTGACCACCGCTGAGTGAAGCGCCAGGGGAGAACGGCCTCGGCCTGCGCCGTCCGGGTTCTCCTCGAACTGTCGGGCTCGTGATGTCACACGCCGCCGGGACGGCCGACCGGTCACTGACGGCCGAGGCGGGCGCCGAACCGCCGCAACACCTCGCGGAACTCCGCGGGCTCCTCGACGCGGAAGTCGGCGTCGAGGAAGGCGAGACGGGGCAGGAGCCACTGCCAGGAGTCGAGCATGAGGACGGCGCGGGTCCCGCCTCCGGAGGCCGCCGTGAGGTCGACGTCCTCATGCGCGAACGCGTCCGCCACCTCCGTCATCGGGGCGTCGATCGTCATCACCACACGCTGCCGGTTTCTGTTGAGGCCCTGGCGTAGGTAGTCGACGCCGGTCCTCGCGGGCAGCGTGCGCGGGGCGAACGTCCTGCTCCGCGCCTTGAGTTCACTGACGCGGTCGATGCGGAACACGCGCCAGTCCTCCTTGTCGGTGTCCCATCCCAGCAGGTACCACCTCATGAGCAGGTGGATCTGGCGATACGGCTCCACCGTGCGCGAGGTGGCCGTCCCGTTAGCGCCGACGTAGTGGAACGTCACGACGCGCTCCTGCGTGATCGCTTCGGCGAGCGCGCTCATCATGTCCGCGCTGATGCTCGGCGTGGGCGTCGGCGTCGTCTCCAGGCTGGTGCGCAGCGCGGCCACGCGGGGGCGCAGCCGCTTGGGCAGGTACTGATCGACCTTGCCGTAGGCGCGGATCGCCGCGTCGTCGACACTGCCCTCGCGCGCGTTGCCGGTCGCGCCGAGGGCGGCCAGGCCCAGGAGGGTCGCGATGGCCTCGTCGTCGTCGAGGAGCAGCGGGGGCATGGCCCGCCCGGCCGTGAGCCGGTAGTAGCCGCCCGGGCCCGGCCGTGTCTCGACCGGGTACCCGTACCCGCGGAGCCGGCTGATGTCGCGCCGCAGGGTGCGCGGGGGGACGTCCAGCCGGGCCGCCAGCTCCTCACCCGTGAACGTCTTGCCCGACTGCAGCACGACCAGCAGAGCGAGGATGCGTTGCATGACGTCGGCCATGGCCGCATCGTCGCAGACAGTCGCGGCCACTTTCCGTCCACATCTCGCAGTACGGTCCTGAATATGTCCAACCAAGGGATCCGGATCAGGCGAGCCCGTACCCACAATCTGCAAGACCTCGACGTGGACGTGCCCCGCTCACACATCGTGGTCTTCGTCGGCGTGTCGGGCTCGGGCAAGTCGTCGCTGGTGTTCGACACGATCGCGGCGGAGGCGGGCTACCAGCTGTACGAGACGTTCCCGCCCTACCTCCGCAACCGGCTGCCGAAGTGGACCCGCCCGGAGGTCGGCGCGATCGAGGGGCTCTCCCCGGTGGTGGTGATCGACCAGCGTCGCCTGGGCGGGAACGCCCGCTCCACGGTCGGCACGATCACGGACACCTGGACCTACCTGCGGCTGCTGTTCTCCCGGGTGAGCACACCGCACGTCGGCGAGTCCAGCCACTTCTCCTTCAACGACCCGGCCGGCATGTGCCCCACCTGCTCGGGCATCGGCGAGGTCGTGGCCAGCGCCGTCGACCGTTTCATCGACCCGGACAGGTCGCTGCGCGAGGGCGCCGTCCTGCTGCCCGGGTTCGCCGTCAACGGTTACTGGTACACGAACTTCGCCGACATCGGCGTCTTCGACCTCGACAAGCCGCTGCGCCACTGGAGCCGGGCCGAGCGGGACGCGCTCCTGTACGGCGTCGGGTCCGCCGGGTCGCCGGCGAACCGGCTGCCCAAGGGCTACCAGGGCGTCGTCGAGCGGTTCGAGCGCATCTACCTGCGCACCTCCGACGACATGAACCATCGCAAGAAGGAAACCCTCGCCAAGTTCACCCGTTCCGAGGTGTGCCCGGACTGCCGCGGGGACCGTCTCAACAAGGCGAGCCGGGCGGCCACGGTGCTCGGCCACACCATCGGCGAGATGGCGCGGATGGAGGTCGAGGAGCTCGCGGAGCTGATGACGGGCGTGACCGACGCGACCGTGGCCCCGGTGGTGGCCGCGCTGACGGAACGACTCCGGGCGATGATCACCATCGGGCTCGGCTACCTCCACCTCGGCCGCGCCACCACGACGCTCTCCGGCGGCGAGTCCCAGCGGATCAAGACCGTCAAGCACCTGGGCAGCAGCCTCACCGAGATGCTCTACGTATTCGACGAACCCACCGTCGGACTGCACCCCCACGACATCTCCTCCATGACCGAGCTGCTCAAGCAGCTCCGGGACAAGGGCAACAGCGTCCTCGTGGTCGAGCACGACCCCGCCGTCATGGCCATCGCCGACCAGATCATCGAGGTCGGGCCCCTCGCGGGCGCGCACGGCGGAAGACTCGTCTACCAGGGCAGTTTCCGTGGCCTCCGCACGGCCGGCACCGCCACGGCGGCGGCGCTGTCACAGCGCCGGCCCCTCAAGGACGATCCGCGGACGCCGCGGGGACACATCACCGTGGCCGACGCCACGCGCAACAACCTCAAGAACCTGACCGTGGACATTCCGACGGGCGTGACAACCGTGCTCACCGGCGTGGCCGGCTCCGGGAAATCCAGTCTCGCGAGCGAACTCGTCGCCCAGCACGACGCGGTCGTGATCGACCAGAAACCGGTCAGCACCAACCGCCGCTCGACCCCCATCACCTACACCGGGATCGCGACCCCCATCCGTAAGGTCTTCGCACGCCACAACCGGGTCCCGGCCGGCCTGTTCAGTGCCAACTCCGAGGGCGCCTGCCCCGACTGCAAGGGCCTCGGGATCGTCTCCACCGACCTGGCGTTCATGGAGGATCAGGAGACGGTCTGCGAGGCCTGCCAGGGGCGCCGGTTCACGCCCGAGGTCCTGCGGTACCGGGTCGACGGGCTGTCCATCGCCGACATCGACGACCTCACGGTCACCGACGCCATCGACCGGCTCTCCGATCGCACGATCACGAAGGCGCTGCGCCACCTCGAGGAGGTCGGCCTGGGCTACCTCCGGCTCGGCCAGCCCCTCACGTCTCTCTCCGGAGGTGAATGCCAGCGTGTGAAGATCGCCAAGGAGCTCCGGGACTCCACCGACCCGACCCTCTACGTCCTCGACGAGCCCACGACCGGCCTGCACCTACGCGACATCGACACCCTGCTGAGCCACCTCGACCGCCTGGTGGACCACGGTCACACCGTCGTGCTGATCGAGCACAACCTCGACGTCGTCCGACAGGCGGACTGGATCATCGACCTCGGCCCCGGCCCCGGAAAGCACGGCGGGCAGATCCTCTATCAGGGACCCGTCGCCGGCATCACCTCCACGGCCACCGCCGAAGCGCTGCACGGAACCGTCTCGCACCGGCCCGGTCCGCGCGCCGGCCACGGCCGGGCACCGCGCACACCGGGGGCACCGGCTGACAAGTGACCGTCGACGGTCTTGTGCCATGGGGCATTCTGTTCGATGCTGACGGTTCTTGATGCCTTGGGTTCGGAGTCGCGCATGAGTGCAGAGAGAAACAGTTCGAACCATCCGGGCCGTCGCACGGTCCTCGCCGCGGGCGCCCTGGCGGGTTGGGCCGCTTTCAGCGCCCAGAAGAGGGCGTTCGCCGCCGAGAACGATCCGTGGGACGCCAACCCGCGGATCTTCCAGGTGAACCGTGAAGCGGCGCGAGCCCGCCTCGTGCCGTACGCGGGCCCGGCCGAAGCGCTGCGGGGGCGGTTCCAGGACTCCCCGTACCACCGTTCCCTCAACGGAAGCTGGCGCTTCCGGTGGTCGCGGAACGCGGACCAGCGGCCCACCGGGTTTCAGGCCCCGGACTTCGACGACAGTGGATGGGACCACATCCCGGTGCCCTCCAACTGGGAGATCGAGGGCCACCCGGAGCCGATCTACCTCAACATCAAGTACCCGTGGATCGGCTATGAGACGCCGAACCCCCCGCGCGTGCCCAAGGACTTCAACCCGGTCGGCTCCTATCGCCGCACCTTCACCGTGCCCGCCGACTGGTCGGGGCGGCGCACCCTGCTGTCGTTCCAGGGGGTGAAGTCGGCGTTCTTCGTGTGGGTGAACGGCAAGCAGGTGGGCTACAGCGAGGACAGCTACACGCCCGCCGAGTTCGACATCACCCCGCATGTGCGGAAGGGCGGCAACACCCTCGCGGTGGAGGTCCACCGCTGGTCCGACGGCAGTTGGCTGGAGGACCAGGACATGATCGACCTGTCCGGGATCTTCCGGGACGTCTACCTGTACTCGATCCCCCCGGTCCATGTGCAGGACCTGTTCGTGCACACCGCACTGGACTCCGCCTACCGCGACGCCGTGCTGACAGTCGACGTCACCGTGCGGGACCGTGGCGGGGCCGGCACCGCGGGGCACCGCGTCGCGGCGGACCTCTTCGACGCACGAGGCCACCGGGTGGCCCACCTCTCGGGCGACGCGGGCGACGGCTCGGCGTCCCTGAAGGGCGATGTGCGGGCTCCCGCGCTGTGGTCCGCCGAGGACCCCACCCTGTACACGCTCGTCGTGACACTCACCGACGCACGCGGTCGGACGACCGACGTCCACAGCACGCGGATCGGATTCCGGCAGGTGGAGTACGGGCCAGGACGGTTCACCGTCAACGGCAAGCCGATGATGTTCCGCGGCACCAACCGCCACGAGACCGACCCCGAACGGGGCCAGGCCGTCGACGAGGCGCGGATGATCGAGGACATCCGCCTGATGAAGCAGCACAACATCAACGCCGTCCGCACCTCGCACTACCCCAACCACCCGCGCTGGCTGGAACTCTGCGACGAGTACGGACTGTACGTGATCGACGAGGCGAACCTGGAGACGCACGGCGTGCGGGACACGGTGCCCGGTTCCCTGCCGGAGTGGACCGACGCCTGTGTGGACCGGCTGCGGTCCATGGTCGAACGGGACAAGAACCATCCGTGCGTCGTCGTCTGGTCGCTCGGCAACGAGGCGGGGCAGGGAACGAACTTCAAGGTCATGGCCGACTGGGCGCACGCCCGCGACGCCTCGCGCCCGGTGCACTACGAGGGCATGAACTCCGTCGCCGACCTGCACAGTGAGATGTACACCAGCCCCGACGGCGTGGAGGCCTACGGCAGATCCGGCAACCGGACCCCCTTCATGCTGTGCGAGTACAACCACTCGATGGGCAACAGCGGCGGAAACCTCCAGGAGTACTGGGACGTCTTCGAGCGCTATCCGAACCTGCACGGCGCCTTCGTCTGGGACTGGGTCGACCAGGCCATCAGGCTGCCCGTGCCGGGCGACTCCCGGCACACGTACCTGTCCTACGGCGGCGACTGGCACGCCGGCTTTCCCACGGACGGCAACTTCTGCTGCAACGGGCTGGTGGCCGCGGACCGGTCGGTCCACCCCGGGCTGATCGAGTTGAAGAAGTGCTACCAGCCGGTGGGCATCGCGGCCGGCGACCTCTCCGGCCGGTCCGGGGGCACCGTGAAGGTCCGCAACAAGCATCTCTTCAGCGGCCTGGACGCCTACACGCTGCGCTGGTCCGTGACCCGGGACGGTGAGACCGTGCAGCACGGCACGCTTCCGGCCCCGGCCGTGGCTCCCGGCGGGGAGGGCGTCGTGCACATCCCGTACCGCAAACCCTCGCCCCCCGCGTCCGGGGGCGAGTACTTTCTGAACCTCTCCTTTGTGCTGCGCGAGCGGACCCGCTGGGCCCCGGCCGGGCACGAGGTCGCCGCCGGGCAACTGGCGCTGGACTGGCACGCCCCGGCCCCCGGCGACGCCCCGGTGACCGGCAGGCTGACGGTCACCGAGACCGCGACCGAGGTCACGGTGAGTGGCCCGGAGGTGGAGGTGGTGGTGTCCAAGTCCTCCGGCACCCTGGCCTCGTACACCTGGAAGGGACGGGCCCTGCTCGCCGAGGGACCCGTGCCCAACTTCTGGCGCGGCCCGACGGACAACGACATCGGCCGCGGCTTCCAGAAGACGGCCGCGACCTGGCGGGACGCGGGAACCAAGCGGACGGTGACCTCCGTGACGGCCTCGCAGCCCGCACCCGGCGAGGCCGTCGTCGAGGTCGTCTGCACGCTGCCCACCTCGCCCAGGACCGCCACCTGGAACACGGTGTTCCGGGTGCGGGCCGACGGTGAGGTGCGGGTGCGCCACACCCTCGACGCGCCGGCCGGACTGCCGGATCTGCCCGTGGTCGGCGCCCAGCTCACCGTGCCGGACGGCCATGAACGGCTCGACTGGTTCGGGCGCGGCCCCCACGAGAACTACCAGGACCGCAAGGTGTCCGCGTTCGTGGGGCGGTGGCGCTCCACGGTCGATCAGCAGGTCGCCCCGTACGTACGGCCCCAGCAGACGGGGAACCAGACGGACGTCCGCCGGCTGTCGCTGACCGACCGCTCCGGCGAGGGTCTGACCGTCGTCGCCGACCCCGCCGAGGGCGAGCCGCTGCTGGAGACGAGCGCCCTGCACTTCACCCCGTCGGACCTCGACGGCCCCAGGCACCCGTATCAGCTGAGGCGTCGCGACGAGACGATCCTGCTCGTCAACCACCGCCAGATGGGCGTGGGCGGCATCAACTCCTGGGGCGCGGCGCCGCTGGAGAAGTACCTGTTGCACTCCGGGCGCACCTACAGCTACGCCTACCGGCTGCGTCCCGCCTCCGCCTGACGAACCCCCGCGGCCCTCAACAGCCGCCCCGGGCCTGGCCGCCGAGCGCGGCCGGGCCCGGACTCCTACGCGCTCCTCGAGCATTTACGCAAGCGACTTGCATAACTTGCGCTAGTCTTGCGCGCATGACGCGACGACTTGCTGAAGTGGCGAAAAAGGTGGGAGTCAGCGAGGCCACGGTCAGCCGGGTGCTCAACGGCAAGCCCGGGGTGTCCGAAGTCACCCGGCAGTCGGTGCTGGCCGCCTTGGACGTCCTGGGCTACGAACGGCCCACGCAGCTGCGCGGCGACCGCGCCCGCCTGGTCGGGCTGGTCCTGCCCGAGCTGCAGAACCCCATTTTCCCGGCCTTCGCAGAGGTCATCGGTGGGGCACTGGCCCAGATGGGCCTGACCCCGGTGCTGTGCACACAGACCAAGGGCGGGGTCTCCGAGGCCGACTATGTGGCCCTGCTGCTGCAACAGCAGGTCTCCGGCGTGGTGTTCGCCGGCGGCCTGTACGCGCAGGCCGACGCGGAGCACGGCCACTACCGGCTGCTCGCCGACCGCAACATCCCGGTGGTGCTGGTCAACGCGGGCATCGAGCAGCTCGGCTTCCCGGGCGTCTCCTGCGACGACGCCGTGGCGGTGGAGCAGGCGTGGCGCCATCTGACCTCCCTCGGCCACGAGCGGATCGGGCTGGTGCTCGGGCCGGGTGGCCACATGCCGTCGGCCCGCAAGCTGGCCGCCGCCCGAGCCGTCGCCGGCGATCTGCCGGACGAGTTCGTCGCCCAGGCCATCTTCTCGATCGAGGGCGGCCAGGCCGCGGCCTCCCGGCTGATCGACCGGGGGGTCACGGGCATCGTCTGCGCCAGCGACCCGCTGGCCCTGGGGGCCATCAGGGCCGCCCGCCGCAAGGGACTCGGCGTGCCGTCGCACATATCCGTCATCGGCTACGACGACTCCGCGCTCATGAGCTGCACCGAGCCGCCGCTCACGACCGTGCGCCAGCCCATCGAGGCCATGGGCAGGGCGGCGGTGGAGCTGTTGAACGCGCAGATCAGTGGATTGGCCGTGCAGGCCGACGAGTTGCTGTTCGAGCCCGAACTGGTGGTGCGGGCCTCCACCGCACAAGCCCCGCAGGGGTGAGTTCGACCCGGACCCCACTCCTGTCGATTGTTTTCAGTTTCTGCGCGACATCTTGCAGCCCGATGTCGACGGTGCTTGAGTGTGCGGCGCACCCACCGCTGTGTGCGCTCCGCCCACCGGCGGGGGGCTTCCCTGCTCCTGTCCAGAGGGGTCCACCATGAGAAGCACCGGGTTCCGTCGTCGCCTTATCGTGCTGAGTGCCTGCTCCCTCCTCCTCACCGCATGCGGCTCGGACAACGACACGGCGAGCGGTAAGACGCGTATCACCGTCAACTGCATGCCGCCCAAGAGCGCCAGGGTCGACCACGCGTTATTCGCGGAGGACGTCGCCTCCTTCGAAAAGCAGAACCCGGACATCGATGTTGTCGCACACGACGCGTTCCCCTGCCAGGACCCGAAGACCTTCGACGCCAAGCTGGCCGGCGGCCAGATGGAGAACGTCTTCTACACGTACTTCACCGACGCCAAGCACGTCGTCGACATCGGTCAGGCCGCCGACCTCACCCCGTACCTCAAGGAGCTGAAGAGCTACGGCACCATCCGGAAGGAACTGCGCGACATCTACACCGTCGACGGCAAGGTCTACGGCGTCCCGCGCACCGGCTACTCGATGGGCCTGATCTACAACCGCAAGCTCTTCGAGAAGGCCGGCCTCGACCCCGACAAGCCGCCGACGACCTGGCAGGAGGTCCGCACCGACGCCAAGAAGATCGCGGAGCTGGGCGGCGGAACCGTCGGCTACGCCGACTACAGCGCGCAGAACCAGGGCGGCTGGCACTTCACGGCGGAGCTGTACTCCCAAGGCGGCGACGTCGTCAGCCCCGACGGCAGGAAAGCCACCATCGACACCCCCGAGGGGCACGCCGTGCTGCAAAACCTGCACGACATGCGCTGGGTGGACGACTCCATGGGCAGCAAACAGCTGCTCATCCTCAACGACGTCCAGCAGCTGATGGGCTCCGGCAAGCTCGGCATGTACCTCGCCGCGCCCGACAACATCCCGATCCTGGTCAAGGAGAAGGGCGGCGACTACAAGGACCTCGCCATCGCCCCCATGCCCGGTGGCAAGGGCACACTCATCGGCGGCGACGGCTACATGTTCCACAAGGGGGACTCCCCCGCCCAGATCCGAGCCGGCCTGAAGTGGCTCGACCACATGTTCCTCACGCCGGGCGAGGGGTTCCTCGGCGACTACGCCCGCGCCAAGAGGCGTGGCGCCCCCGTCGGCCTGCCCGAGCCGCGGCTGTTCACCGGCGCCGCCGACGCCAAGGACCAGCGGATCAAGATGGCCAACGCCAATGTCCCCGTGGAGAACTACCGGGCCTTCCTCGACGGCAACCAGGGCCTGCGGATGAGGATCGAGCCGCCGAAGGCCCAGCAGATCTACTCGGTCCTCGACGGAGCCGTCTCCGCGGTCCTCACCAAGGAGGACGCCGACATCGACGCGCTCCTCGATGACGCCTCCGGCAAGATCGACAGCATTCTGGCCCGGAGCTGACACCGATGACCAGGACCGTGGCCCGGCGCCCCGCCGACCCGATCGCCGTACGGCCCGCCCCGGGGCCGCCCCCGGTGGCGGGCCGGAGGCGGCGGCGCCTGCACGACCAGGCCCGCGCCTACGCCTTCCTCCTCGGCGGCCTGCTCTGTTTCGCGCTGTTCTCCTGGTATCCGGCGATCCGCGCGGTGGTCATCGCCTTCCAGAAGTACACACCGGGCTCCGAGCCCGAGTGGGCCGGCACCGCCAACTTCACCCGGGTCCTGCACGACCCCGAGTTCGGTGCCGCCTGGCGCAACACGCTCACCTTCACCCTGCTCGCCCTGCTCATCGGCTTCGCGATCCCGTTCGTACTGGCGCTGGTGCTCAACGAAATCCGGCACGCGAAGGCCTTCTTCCGAGTCGTGGTGTATCTGCCGGTGATGATCCCGCCGGTGGTCACCGCCCTGCTGTGGAAGTGGTTCTACGACCCCGGCACCGGCCTGGCCAACGAGGCACTCCGCTTCGCGCACCTGCCCACCTCGAACTGGACCAACGGCGCCGACACCGCCCTGCTGTCCCTGGTCGCCGTCGCGACCTGGGCCAACATGGGCGGCACGGTCCTGATCTATCTGGCGGCGCTGCAGTCCATCCCCGGTGAGCTGTACGAAGCCGCCGAGCTGGACGGCGCGAACCTGTGGCAGCGCGTCCGGCATGTGACCGTTCCCCAGACCCGTTTCGTCATCCTCATGCTGATGCTGTTGCAGATCATCGCGACGATGCAGGTGTTCACCGAGCCCTTCGTGATCACCGGCGGGGGCCCGGAGGACGCCACGGTCACCGTGCTGTACCTCATCTACAAGTACGCCTTCCTCTACAACGACTTCGGCGGCGCCTGTGCGCTGAGCGTCATGCTCCTGGTGCTGCTGGGGCTCTTCTCCGCCCTCTATCTGCGACTGACCCGTTCCGGGGAGGAGAACGCATGAGCACCCGGACCCTCGTCTCCCCCGCGGCCCTGGCCCGCCCCCGCGGCAAGGCCGTCTACTGGACCGTCTTCGCCGGCATCGTGGTGCTCTTCGCGCTCGCCTTCCTGTTCCCCGTGTACTGGATGGTGACCGGCGCCGCGAAGTCACCGGACGAGGTGGCCAGAACCCCGCCCACCCTCGTCCCGTCCCACTGGCGCCTCAGCGGCTACACCGACGCCTGGGAGCTGATGCAGCTGCCGACCCACCTGTGGAACACGGTGGTCCAGGCGGCCGGTGCCTGGCTGTTCCAGCTGGTGTTCTGCACGGCCGCCGCCTACGCCCTGGCCAAGCTGAGGCCCGCCTTCGGCAAGGTGATCCTCGGCGGCATCCTCGCCACCCTGATGGTCCCGGCCCAGGCGCTGGTCGTACCGAAGTACCTGACGGTCGCCGACCTGCCGCTGCTCCACACCAGCCTGCTCAACGACCCGCTGGCGATCTGGCTTCCGGCGGTCGCCAATGCCTTCAACCTGTATCTCCTCAAGCGCTTCTTCGACCAGATTCCGCGCGATGTGCTGGAGGCCGCCGAGATCGACGGCGCCGGAAGGCTGCGCACCCTGTGGTCGGTCGTGCTGCCCATGTCGCGTCCCGTGCTCGGCGTGGTGTCCATCTTCGCCCTGGTCGCGGTGTGGCAGGACTTCCTGTGGCCGCTGATGGTCTTCTCCGACCCGGACAAGCAGCCGATCAGCGTGGCGCTGGTCCAGCTGTCCCAGAACATCCAGCTGACCGTGCTCATCGCCGCGATGGTCATCGCCAGCATCCCGATGGTCGTGCTGTTCCTCGTCTTCCAACGGCACATCATCGCCGGGATCAGCGCGGGCAGCACCAAGGGATGACCCCCGCCCGCGGCGCGCGGGCCCGCCCCCTCTACAGAAAGGCACCGCCGTGGCACAGCCCACCCCTGCCCGGCCGGACCGCGACTGGTGGCGTTCCGCGGTCATCTACCAGGTGTACGTGCGCAGCTTCGCCGACGGCGACGGTGACGGCACCGGCGACCTCGCGGGCGTCCGGGCCAGACTGCCCTATCTCGCCGATCTCGGCATCGACGCCCTGTGGTTCACGCCCTGGTATCTGTCGCCGCTGAAGGACGGCGGCTACGACGTCGCCGACTACCGCACCATCGACCCGGCCTTCGGCACCCTGGCCGAGGCGGAGAAGCTCATCGCCGAGGCACGGGATCTCGGCATCCGCACGATCGTCGACATCGTGCCCAATCACGTCTCCGACCAGCATCCCTGGTTCCGCGCCGCTCTCGCCGGGGGTCCCGAGCGCGAGCTGTTCCACTTCCGGCCGGGCCGTGGCGACCACGGTGAGCTGCCGCCCAACGACTGGCGATCAGAGTTCGGCGGTCCGGCGTGGAGCCGGCTGCCCGACGGTGGCTGGTATCTGCACCTGTTCGCCCCCGAGCAGCCCGACCTCAACTGGAGCCATCCGGCCGTCCGCCAGGAACACGAGGACATCCTGCGCTTCTGGTTCGAGCGGGGCGTCGCGGGGGTCCGCGTCGACTCGGCCGCCCTGCTCGTGAAGGACCCCCGCCTGCCCGACTTCGTCGAGGGCCGTGACCGGCACCCCTACGTCGACCGCGATGAACTGCACGACATCTACCGTTCCTGGCGGACGGTGGCCGACGCGTACGGCGGGATCTTCGTCGGCGAGGTGTGGCTGCCCGACACCGAGCGCTTCACCCGCTACCTGCGCCCCGACGAACTGCACACCGCCTTCAACTTCTCGTTTCTGACCTGTCCCTGGGACGCCCGGCGGCTGCGGGCGTCGATCGACGAGACGCTCACCCGGCACGCTCCCGTGGGCGCGCCCGCCACCTGGGTGCTGTGCAATCACGATGTGACCCGCACGGTCACCCGCTACGGCCGCGAGCACACCGCCTTCGACTTCGCCACCAAGGCCTTCGGCACCCCCACCGACCTCGCTCTCGGCACCCGGCGGGCGCGGGCCGCCGCCCTGCTGTCGCTGGCCCTGCCCGGCTCCGTCTACGTCTACCAGGGCGAGGAGCTGGGCCTGCCCGAGGCGGACATCCCCCGCGACCGCGTCCAGGACCCGATGTACTTCCGCTCCGGCGGCACCGACCCGGGCCGGGACGGCTGCCGGGTGCCGCTGCCGTGGGCGGCCGAGGCGCCGTACGCCGGTTTCGGCTCCCGCGTGGAGCCCTGGCTGCCGCAGCCCGCCGACTGGCCCGGCTACGCGGCCGATCGCCAGGCGCGGGACCCCGGCTCGATGCTCAGCCTCTACCGCGCGGCCCTCCGTATCCGCCGCGCCACGTCCGGCTTCGGCGACACCCCGCTCACCTGGCTTCCCGCCCCCGATGACGTCCTCGCCTTCGCCGGCGCGGACGGGCTCATATGCGTGGTGAACTTCGGGGACGCGCCCGCCCGGCTGCCCGCCCACTCCCGGTCCCTGCTGGTCAGCGGGCCACTGGACGACCGTGGCCGGCTGCCACGGGACACCGCGGCCTGGCTGCGCGCCTGAGCCGCCACGCAGCGCACTTCCCTCCCACCCCACACCCCCACACGCGAAGGGATCAGCACATGCGCAGCAATACCTTCGGACCGGTCAGGCGCATGACGACAATCGGCGCAACGGTGGCCCTGGCAGCCGGCATGCTGCTCGTCCTGCCCCCCGCCTCCGCGCACGCCGCCGCGGGCGCAGCCCTCCCCTTCACCTCGGTCGAGGCCGAGTCGGCCACCACCACCGGCACCAGGATCGGCCCCGACTACACCCAGGGCACCCTCGCCTCCGAGGCGTCCGGCCGCCGGGCCGTCCGTCTCACCTCCGGCCAACGCGTCGAATTCACCGCACCCCGCGCGGCCAACGCCGTGAACGTCTCCTACAGCGTGCCCGACGGCCAGTCCGGCACGCTCAACGTGTACGTCAACGGGACCAGGCTCGCGAAGAGCCTGGAGGTCACCTCCAAGTACTCGTATGTGGACACCGGCTGGATCCCCGGGGCGAAGACCCACCACTTCTACGACAACGCCCGGCTGCTGCTCGGCCGGAGCGTCCAGGCCGGCGACAAGATCGCGTTCGAGGCCGGAAACGTCCAGGCCACCGTCGACGTGGTCGACTTCGAGCAGGTGGAGCCGGCGGCCACGCAGCCCGCGGGATCGGTCTCCGTCACCTCGAAGGGCGCCGATCCGACCGGGCAGGGCGACTCCACGCAGGCGTTCCGCGATGCCATTGCCTCCGCCCAGGGCGGCGTGGTCTGGATCCCACCCGGCGACTACAAGCTGACCTCCTCCCTGAGCGGCGTCCAGAACGTCACCCTGCGGGGCGCCGGCCACTGGTACTCCACCGTGCACACCTCGCGCTTCATCGACCAGTCCAGCTCGTCCGGCAACGTCCACATCAAGGACTTCGCGGTCATCGGGGAGGTCACCGAGCGCGTCGACTCCAACCCCGACAACTTCGTCAACGGCTCACTGGGCCCGAACTCCAGCGTGTCGGGCATGTGGCTGCAACACCTGAAGGTGGGCCTCTGGCTGATGGGCAACAACGACAATCTCGTCGTCGAGCACAACCGCATCCTCGACACCACCGCCGACGGGCTGAACCTCAACGGCAGTGCGAAGGGCGTGCGCGTCCGCGACAACTTCCTGCGCAACCAGGGCGACGACGCGCTGGCCATGTGGTCGCTGTATGCGCCGGACACCGACAGCAGCTTCGAGAACAACACGATCTCGCAGCCGAACCTCGCCAACGGCATCGCGATCTACGGCGGCACCGACATCGCGGTCAAGAACAACCTGATCTCCGACACCAACGCCCTCGGCAGCGGGATCGCCATTTCCAACCAGAAGTTCCTCGACCCCTTCCACCCTCTCTCCGGCACGATCACGGTCGACGGGAACACGCTGGTGCGCGCCGGCGCCATGAACCCCAACTGGAACCACCCGATGGGGGCCCTGCGCGTCGACTCCTACGACAGCGCCATCAACGCCACCGTCAACATCACCAACACGACCATCACGGACAGCCCTTACAGCGCGTTCGAGTTCGTCTCCGGGGGCGGCCACGGCTACGCGGTCAAGAACGTCAACGTGTCCGGCGCGACCGTGAGGAACACCGGGACCGTCGTCGTCCAGGCCGAGGCGCCGGGGGCGGCCAGGCTCGCCGATGTCGCGGCCACCGGAGTCGGCGCCGCGGGCGTCTACAACTGCCCCTTCCCGGCCGGTTCCGGTCCCTTCGAACTCGCCGACGGCGGCGGCAACTCCGGCTGGAGCAGCACCTGGTCCGACTGCTCCAGCTGGCCGCAGCCGGGGCAGGGCAACCCCGACCCGGACCCCGCCCGCAACCTCCTCAAGGGCCGGCCGGCCACCGCGACCGGCTCGCAGGACGTCTACACCCCCGGCAAGGCGGTGGACGGCGACGCGAACACCTACTGGGAGTCCACCAACCACGCCTTCCCCCAGTCATGGACGGTGGACCTCGGCTCACGCCAGGCGGTGCGCCGGGTCGTGCTGAAGCTGCCGCCCTCCTCCGCATGGCAGGCCCGCACCCAGACCCTCTCCGTACTCGGCAGCACCGACGGCTCGTCATACTCCACGGTGGTCGGCTCCCGGGACTACCGCTTCGACCCGGAACGGGGCAACGCCGTCACCCTCAAGCTGCCCGAGAACACCGATCTGCGCTATCTGAGGCTCCACGTCACCGCCAACACGGGCTGGCCAGCGGCCCAGTTCAGCGAGGTGGAGGCCTATCTGACGTCCTGACGCCACGGCGGGTGGGGCCGCTCACGTCACCGGGGCCGGACGGCCGCGCAGGGAACAGCCGTGCCGGCGGCACGGTTGCATGGACCGAGGGACCGGCGCCGCGCGTCGGGGAGCACGGAGGCCACAAGGCCGTCCGCCCCACCAGGATCCGGGCTCCGGCGCCGCGGTACGCCCGCCGCGCCCTCGGACCAAGACGTATTCCCGCAGGAGGACTGTTCCATGACTGACCGGCCCTTGACGCTCATGGCCGTGCATGCCCACCCCGACGACGAGGCCACCGGGACCGGAGGGATCCTCGCGCGGTACGCGGCGGAGGGCATCCGGACGGTTCTCGTGACGTGTACCGACGGCCGCTGCGGTGACGGACCGGGGGGTGTCAAGCCGGGCGATCCCGGGCACGATCCGGCGGCCGTCGCCTCGATGCGCCGTCAGGAACTCAAGGAGAGCTGTGACGTCCTGAAGGTCAGCGATCTGGAGATGCTGGACTATGCCGACTCCGGGATGGCGGGCTGGCCGGGCAACGAGGCCCCCGGATCGTTCTGGCAGACCCCCGTGGAGGAAGGAGCCGCCCGACTCGCGGAACTCATGCGCCACTACCGGCCCGATGTGGTCGTCACCTACGACGAGAACGGCTTCTACGGCCACCCCGACCACATCCAGGCCCACCGCATCACGATGGCGGCGCTGGAGATGACCCCGCTGACACCGAAGGTGTACTGGACGACGATGCCCCACTCCATGATGCGGCGGTTCGCGGAGACCATGCGCGAGTTCCAGGGGGACGTGCCCGAGCCGGATCCCGCCGAGGCCGCCGCGATGGCCGAGATCGGCCTCCCCGACGACGAGATCACCACGTGGGTGGACACCACCGCGTTCAGCGGTCAGAAGTTCGATGCGCTGGCCGCGCACGCCAGTCAGGGGGAGAACATCTTCTTCCTCAGGATGGGCAAGGAGCGGTTCGGCGAGTTGATGGGCATGGAGACCTTCGTACGCGTCAAGGACACCACCAACGCCGCCGTACCCGAGAACGATCTCTTCGCCGGACTGCGCTGAGGGGAAAATGGCCACGCTCCTGGGACAGGAGCGTGGCCATCGCGGTGAGACCGACAGGCGACCGGCCGTAGGGTTCCGGAGCTCAGCCCGGGTATTGAGGGGTTTTCCCGGAAGTCGCCACCGCGTTCTGCCCCGAGAGGGAGTGTCGCCGGGTGGACCGCGACGGCCGCGGCCGCGACGCCTTCCGCGGCGGGTACAGCTCGGTGGTGAGTGAGGCGGCGGTGAAGACGGAGGAGTAGGTGCCGACCGCCAGGCCGATGAGCAGGGCGAGGGCGAAGTCGGCGAGGGTGTCGTCGGCGAGGACGGCGAGGGCGGTGAGGATGAGTGCCGCGCCCATGCCCGTGTTGACGGTACGGGGCAGGGTCTGCAGGATCGCCCGGTTCGTCAGGCGCGGAAAAGGCGTGGTGCGGTCGCGGGCGAGCAGTTCGCGGACGCGGTCGAAGAGGACGACGGAGTCGTTGACCGAGTAGCCGATGACGGTCAGCAGGGCGGCCAGGAAGACCCCGTCGATGGGCTTGCCGAGCCAGGCGAAGGCGCCGATCAGGATCACCACGTCGTGGGCGAGCGCGACGACGGCCGCGGTCCCGAAGAACCAGCGGAAGCGCACCGCGAGGTACAGCAGTTGGGCGCCCAGTGCGAGGGAGAGCGCGATGAGGGCGTTGCGGCGCAGCTCGTCGCCCATGCTCGGGCCGATCAGCTCGTCGCGCACCTTCTTCGTCTCGCCGCCGAGGCCGCTGATGGTTTCGGTGACGGTGGCCTCGTCGGCGTTGGTCAGGTTCTCGGCGCGCACCGTGAGCCCGGTGTCACCGGAGGACTGCACCACCGCGCGGGGGAACCCGGCGTCGGTGAGGGCGGTGCGGGCCCGGTCGGGGTCGACGGAGGTGCTGGTGGCGTACTCGATCAGCCGGCCGCCGGTGAACTCGATGCCGAAGTCCAGGCCGCGGACGAGGATGCCCGACGCGGCCATGACGGCGAGTACGGCGGAGGCGGCCAGCCAGCGGCGCGGACGGCGCATCAGGAACGGGTCGCGGCGCAGCAGCCGGTCGCGGACCCAGCCGGTGCTCGCGATGCCGGTGACGCGGGGTCGGCGGAAGACCGCGGGGCGGTTGGCCGCGTACTCGGCGAGCACCCGGCTGATCACCAGGGCGCTGACCATCGATGCGAGGACGCCGATGGCGAGGGTGATGCCGAAGCCGCGCACCGGGCCGGAGGCGAAGGCGAACAGAAGAGCGGCGGCGATCAATGTGGTGATGTTGGAGTCGGCGATCGCGCTGAGGGCTCCGCGGAACCCGGCCGCCAGCGCCGATCGGGGGGTGGGGCGGCTGCGCGCCGCGTACTCTTCGCGGGTCCGTTCGAAGACCAGGACGTTGGCGTCCACGGCCATGCCGATCGCCAGGACGAACCCGGCGAGGCCCGGCAGGGTCAGTGTGGCGCCGAGCGCGGCCAAGGCGGCGTAGGAGATGAGGGCGTAGCAGGCCAGGGCCGCGGTCGCGAGCAGGCCCATGAGCCGGTAGACGGCGATGATGAACAGCGCGGTCAGCGCGGTGCCGATGCCGGCGGCCCAGGCCGCGGCCTCGATGGCCGCGTCGCCGAGCGTGGCGCCGATGGTGCGCTGTTCCACGGTCTCGACCGGTACGGGCAGGGCTCCGCCGGAGATGAGCAGGGCCAGTTCGCGGGCTTCGGTGCCGTCGAAGGAGCCGGTGATCTGGGTGCTGCCGCCCGGGATGCCGGTCCCGCACGTTACCGAGGGGTCGACCTGCGGCGAGGAGATGATCTTGTTGTCGAGGACGATGGCGACCCGGCGCTGCGGATCACCGGCCGGGTGGCAGGCGGCCCGTGCGGTGACCTGCCGCCATCGGTCCTGGCCGGTCTTGGAGAAGTCGACCGCGACGTGCCATCCGGCACCGCCCTGCTGGTCGAAGCGGGCGTCGGCACCTTCGACGTCCCGTCCGGTCAGCTCGGCGGCCCGCAGGCGCAGGGGCTGTCCGGACTCGTCCGGCAGAACGCGCTCCTTGGCCGGATCCGTCGCCGGGGCGGTGGCGCCGTCGGCGGTCCGGGCCGGGCCGAGGACCGCGTGGACGGTGAGCTGCGCGGTGCGGCCCAGCACGTCGGCGGCCTTCTTCGGGTCATGAACGCCGGGCAGCTCGACGAGGATGCGGTGGTCGCCGGAGCGGACGAGGGTCGGTTCGGCGACGCCGAGCGCGTCGATGCGGCCGCGCAGCACCTCCAGGGTGCGGTCGGTGGCCGCGGCGTCGGCGTCGGTGGTGGGGGTGGAGCGGGTCTCCAGCGTGATCTGGGTGCCGCCGCGCAGGTCGAGGCCGAGGCGGACGGGCGTGGTGAGGGCGATGGCCAGCGATCCGGCGATCACCGCGAGGGCGAGCAGCGCACGCACGCGCAAGGACTTGGTGTGGTTGTTCCGGCGTTTCAAGGCGAGCCTCCGCAGGCACGCCGCGGCAGCGGCCCGCGCGGCCGCGACGGAGGAAAGGGTGATGGGTCGCGTCAGGTACCTGCGGGTGCCGGCGGGGCCCGGCCGCGGTCGTGGGCCGACCGGCCGGGAGAGACGGGTGCGCACGCGGAAGGCGCTGAAGCACGGGTACCGGCAGCCGGGCCGGCAGCCGCGCGAGGGGGGTCGGTGGCGTGGTGATCCGGTGGGCACGGGCGCTCGCCGAGGTGGTCGTGGCGGACCCTGGCCTGGGCCGCGCAGCCGACGGCACACGGGTCGTCCGCGTGGGGACCGGTGTCGGGGCGCTCGGCGCCCGTGGCCGCCGGGGCCGGATGGAGCACCGGGGCGGAGGCGGCGGGCACCGGAGCGGAAGCGGCGCGCGCGGCACCGGCGGGAACCCACGCCACCAGGACCGCGAGGAGCGCGATGAGCGTCCCCGCGAGCGGGTGAACCGCGGTCGGGGTGCCGCGGGATGCTGCGCGCATGCACCGTCCCCTTCCTGCCGGGGTGCTCGACTTCCTGCGGGGTGCCCGGCGTCTGGGGGCCGGTCGGGGGCGGGCGTCAGGGTTCGATGAGACCCGCACGGATGGCGTAGCGGGTCAGCTCCAGCCGGTCGTGCAGACCGAGCTTGTGCAGGAGGTTGGCCCGGTGGCGGTGCACGGTCTTGACGCTGATGAACAGGATCTCGGCGATCTCCTTGGAGGAGTGCCCTTCGGCGACGAGTTTGAGGACCTCCTCCTCACGACGGGTGAGGAGCTGGTCGGGGTCTTCCTCTCCGTGGCGGACGCGCTCCAGGTAGTTGCGGATGAGGGCGGTGACCGCGCCGGGGTAGAGGAACGGCTCGTTGCGCATCGCGGCCCGGCAGGCGGCGACCAGGTCGCGGTCGGCGACCGACTTCAGCACATAGCCACAGGCCCCGGCCTTGAGTGCCTGGAACAGGTACTGCTCGTTGTCGTGCATCGTCAGCATCAGGATGCGCAGACCCGGCTTGAGCGCCGCCAGCTCCCGGGTGGCCTGAAGACCGGTCAGGCGCGGCATGGCGATGTCCAGCACGGCCAGGTCGATCTCCTGGCTCCGGGCCGCCTCGATGGCCTCGGCACCGTCCCCGGCCTCCGCGACGACCTCCAGGTCGGGTTCCCGGTCGAGGATCAGCCGTACGCCGCGGCGTACGAGAGCGTGGTCGTCGGCGAGCAGGATACGGATCGGCTTCCCGGCCGGGGAGGACGGTGCCGAGGCCGTGGTGGGTCCGTGCGGAGTCGGATCGGGCATGGTCAGAGCTGCTTCCTGGGGGCGGGTGTGATGAGGCGGATCCGGGTACCGGTGCCGGGCGTCGAGGTGATGTCCAGGGTGGCCCCGGCGAGCAGGGCCCGTTCGCGCATGCCGCGGATCCCGGCGCCTTCGCAGGCGGCCTCGATGCCGCGGCCGTCGTCGGCGATCTCCAGTACCACCGTCTCGCCCGCCCGGCGCAGGCTCACCTCGACCTGCCGCGCCTCCGCATGGCGGGCCGCGTTGGTCAGGCTCTCCTGGGCCACCCGGTACAGCACCAGCTCGCTCTCCTGGTCGAGGGCGGGCAGATCGGAATCGAGGCGGCGTACGACCCGCAGCCCGGTGTGGGTGGCGAAGTCCTGCGTGAGCGAGGTCAGTGCGCTGACCAGGCCCAGGTCGTCCAGAACGCCGGGCCGCAGGCGGCGCACCAGGCGGCGGACCTCGTCCAGGCTCTCCCGGGTGATCTCCTGGGCCTGCTGGAGTTCCTCGCGCAGCGGCTCGGGGGCGTCGTCCGCGGCGCGCTTGAGCACCAGCAGGATGGCGGTCATGCTCTGCCCGACCTCGTCGTGCAGTTCCTGGGCGATGCGGCGGCGTTCCGCCTCCTGGGCCAGCAGCGCCCGGGCGCTGGACGTGGCGCGCTCGTGCTCCAGCCGGTCGAGCATGGCGTTGAAGGTGCGGATCAGCTCGGTCACCTCGCTACCGCCGCCGGCGCCGGGCACGGGCAGCCGCTGGCCCGGGCGCAGCAGGTCGACGGTGGTCATCAGTTTGGTCAGCCGGTCCAGCGGGGCCAGGCCCCAGCGCAGCAGGGCGCCGTTGGCGACCAGCATGACGGCGAGACCGCCGACCAGGATGACCGCCTCGGTCAGCACCACCGGCACGGAGACGGTCACCGGCGCCCACAGCAGCAGCGCCGTAGCGGTGCCCAGCACCAGGGCGTTAAGTCCGAAGATCCGCCAGAACAGCGACACCGGGGACGTTCCTCCTTCTGCGCTCCGCGTGTGATCAGCTCTACTGTCGCTCATCTCCACTGTCGCCGTCGCACCCCGGCGGAGCCGCGACTGATCACGACCGAGCCTGCCCCAGCCTGCCTCCCGCACCGCGCGCGGTCGATGGGGCCCGTCACCCATATCCGAGGTCATCGGGTACCCATGCGCCCTCCCCCGCCATCGCCCCGTGGTCACCGCTGCCCCGGGCAAATGGGGTCCGCGCCCGATGGGCTTCCGACGCCGGGTCCAGCAGAGTCGAAGGTGATCGAGCCGTCCGGTACGGCCAGTGCTCGCGGTCGTGGAGACCGCGGCCGGTGGACCGGGCGGCCACTGCCGCGCCTGGCGCGCTTTCGCGAAAGGACATCGTCGTGCCGCTCGACACCGCCCAGACCGGTCCCCGCCCCGGACGGCTGACCTCTCATGAAACCCGTCAGCGCCTCGAGCACGCCCGCAACAGCCGCCTGGCTCAGCTGCGTGCCCTCGACGAGAGCGCCCCGAGCACGGACACCCATCTGGTGTCCGCGCAGAGGGAGGCGATCCAGCGAGTCCTCACCGAGATCGACGAGGCGTTCGCCCGCGTGGAGGAGGGCACCTACGGCACCTGCCAGGGCTGCGCCAAGCCCGTCCCCGCCGAACGCCTGGAGATCCTCCCCTACACCCGGTACTGCGTCGCCTGCCAGGGCCGCGCCACCGCCTGACCCGCCCCGTCCGCCCCCTGTCTTCGTCTCCGCCCTGCTCAAAGGGGTGAAGTGGTGAACCACCAGACCATCGGCGACCGTGCCGCGCACCTGTCGCCCGAGGACCTCGCCGCGCTGCGGGAGAACCTCCACGAACAGCGCCTGTTCCGCCAGGAACAGCTGCGGCAGATCGCCGCGCCGCCCCGCGCCGAGGACCTGCTGCGGCGCCGCTCCGCGGCACAGGCCGAAGTACAGGTCAAAGTCGCCGCCTCCGCCCGCATGGTCCTCGCCGACGTGGAGGCGGCGCTGCGACGCATCGCCGAGGGCCGCTACGGCACGTGCCATCTGTGCCGTCGCCCCGTCGAGCGCGACCGGCTGATGATCGTTCCGCAGGCCCGCTACTGCGCACGGTGCCAGCAGGTGCGGGAGGCCGGACGATGACCGTCCGCCGCCCCTTCCGGCCCGGCTCCCCCGCCGGGCAACGGCACCGGCCCTGGCCGTTGTGCCGGCACTGCTGCGGCCTCGCCCTGGACCTGGGCAGCGCCCGCACTCGCGCCTGGATAGCCGGCCGCGGGATGGTCCTGGACGTACCCACCATCACCTTCCCCGGCGCTGGGGCGGTGTACCCGGTCCAGCGCGGCGCCATCGTCGACGTTCCGGGAACGGCCCGGATGCTCGACCGGCTCCTCAGCCACCGCCTGCCCCGCCTCACCCGCCCGCTGGTGATGGTCACCGCGCCGGTGCTGGACGGCCCCGCCTACCGGGAACGGGCCCGCGCCGCCGTGGAAGTGCTCCGCCCCCGCGCGGTCCTGACCGTCCCCACCGCGCGCGCCATCGCCCTGGCCGCGGGCGCCGACCTCTCCCTGCCGCTGCTCGTGGTGGACATCGGCGCCCACCTCACCGAGGTGGTTCTCCTCGTCGACGGCCTGGTCTTCGACGCCCGCCGCACCGCCCTGGGCACCACCGACCTCGCCGGCACCACCGGCCTCGCAGACGCCACCGACCTCGCAGACGCCGACGCCACGGCGGAGATCAGCGAAGCCGTCAGCACCATGATCACCTCCATGCTCCGGCAGGACCGCACGTCCCTCACCGCCGAGGCCCTGAGCCGGGGTGCCCTGCTGGCCGGTGGCGGCGCACTGCGCCCCGACCTCACTCGCCGGCTCGTCGGCGGCACCCACGCGCCCCTGCGGGCGGTTCCCACACCACACACCGCGGCGATCCGCGGCGCCGCCAAGATACTGCGGGCCGTGCACGCGCATCCGTCGGCCAGGGGCGCGTCCCCACCGGGGCCCGGCCCGCTCGTCCGCTGACGTCGCCGACCCCGCTGCCCTCCCCCTGACCCCGCCGCCTCACCGGCCGGGGTCTGCTGTACGCCACCCCCTGCCCGGAAAGGAGAACCACCGTGTCCGGCGTGCCACCACCCGCACAGCCCCCTGATCCCCCGCACCACCAGCTCGTGCACCCCCTGTCGCTGTGGCGCTGGCGGCACAATCCGCTGTACCGGCGCACCGACCGCCTCCAGGGCCGGATCGCCCTGGCGATGTTGCTGCTCGTACCGATCCTGGGGCTCGGTGCCACGTTCGCCATCGGTGACGCCGCCCACCGGCACTACCGCGCGGCCGCCGAGCACCAGAGGCAGACCCTGCGCCTCACCACCGCCGTCCTCACCCACGACGCCCCGGACCATCCGGAGCCCGGGTCGGCGGAGGCGAGAGAGAACCGCTATCCGGCCACGGTCCGCTACACCGACCCGGCCGGACGGATCCGCACCGCCGAGACCGACGTCCTGCCCGGGCTCAGCGCGGGCAGCTCCGTCGACGTGTGGGTCGACGCGGACGGAGCGATCGCCGAGCCGCCCATGTCCGCCGAAAAGATCCGCAGCCGGACCATGGGCTGGGGGCTCGTCGCCTTCCTGACCGTGACCCTCGCCGGTGCCGCCGCCTACCGCGGCGTCGCCGTGGTCCTGCGCCGGCGCAATCTCGCCCAGTGGGACGCCAAGTGGGCCGAGACCGCGCCACGCTGGACCACGTCCCCCTGAGCCCAGGCCGACCCGGCGCGCCGGGGACTCGCAGGTCTCCGCGACGACCGACTCGATGACGGCGCCGGTGACGAACGATGAGGCGCCCGAAGCCAGGAAGAGGGCGGCCTCGGCGTTTCCTCGGCGATTTCCTCGGCGTCGGCCGGCCGCCCCCGCCGCCTCGTGCCCCGCCGCACGACCGCCGCAACCCCACCAACCAACGCCTACGCACCCGCCGCGTCACCGCCCGCCGGGGCCGAGGCCGTCTCCACCTCGCCCCATTCGAAGATTCCGCAAATCTTTCCGCCGGAATTTGTCGTTCGAGGCCCGGCGGAAAGGTATGCGTTCGGGAATCGCTCTGGCGTTCGTCTCCATGCGCGGACGGAGTGCACCGTCATGTCGCGCGTATGACGGCTAGATGCTTGATCCTCCGCCGGAGGTGTTGTTCCACCAGGCGCTGTAGGAGTTCAGCGAGTACCGCTTCTGCACGCCGCTGGTCGAAGTGATCTCGAGGCCGAACTGCATCGTATCGAAGGTGGTGTTGCGCAGGAGGTTCTGCGACGCGGCCCATCGCCAGACCGCCGAGGCGTCGATGGTGCCGGTGTTGCTCTGCTGGGCGGGGATGAGCTGCAGGACGTTCCAGCCGGGATCGGCCTGCCAGACCGACGCGTACCGTACGCCGCCGATGGTCACGTTGGACGCGATCTGCCTTCCCCAGCCTCCTGCCGTCCCGGACCAGCTGGTGAAGACCATGATCTCATCCTGGTTGCCGGCCGACCAGATGTCGCTCGTCCAGTTCCAGTGGTCACTGCCGGCGACGGGAGCCGACGACGTGTTGTACCAGAAGCCCGCCGAGTTCAACTGCGACAGCGGCGTCTGGGGCCGGACCGAGGTGTTCGGGTAGGACTTGATCCCGCCGCCGGAGTGATTGGCGTCGACGTACCAGGACTTGATGCTGTTGACGGTCAGGCACTGCGTACCGTGGTTTTCGCCCCAGATGTTGTTGTAGATCGTCCAGGTGCCCTCGGTGTACTGACCCCACCGGTCGCAGGTGGAGGACGCCTGGGCCTGCGCCGGAGACGCGAAGCTCAGGAACCCGGCGATCACGGCGACGAGCAGAACCAGCCGACCGAACCCGGCCGACTTGCTGCTGATGGATTTACGGGCTTGCCATCTCATGTGTCCCTCCCAGGACGGCGATGTGTCGTCGAGGTGGCGCGCTCAAGAACTGCGGGAACGGTGCTCGGTCCCCTTACTGCCAAGCACCGGGCTTGCCAGACGCAGACGGGAAGTGTCGAAGCGCTTGCGCCTGCGTGGACAGTAATGATGGGACACCTGAGCAGCAAGACTCTGCACAGGAAGACACATTTCCTTCACCTGAGGACATCATTGTCGATGCGCTTCGAAGGAATCGGCGGTCCGGGCCCGCTTCACCGGTCCGCCCGCGCGGGCGGACCGGTTCCGACGTCATGGGCGGTGGAACGGTGTGAGGAGGAGGGTGAAGTCGGCGGTGCCGAGTTCGAGCCGGTGCTGGGGCAGGACGCCGGGTCCGCATGCGGCGCTTCCAACGCCCTGGACGGCGTGGTCGGTGCGCAGGTGCACCAGCGGGCCGGGGGTCAGCTCGGTCTGGTGCCGGGCGCCGGCCAGTTGCCGGTCGGTCCAGCGGCGGGCGGAGAAGTGGAAGAGCTCCCCGCCCCGGACGTGGATGGCGTCAGATCCGTCGCTGACCTCGGCCCACCGCACGTCCGTCCGGTTGCCGTTCTCCTGCGGGCGCACGTACGGCGTCTGGAGTTGGTCGACCGTGGCGTGGAATCGTCCTACGCGAACCGCCTGCCGAGAGTCCGGGTAGGCCTCCCCGGGGCCGGCGCCGAACCACTCGACCCGCGACCAGTCGGCGGGGAGCTGCCAGTCGAGGCCGATCCGGGCCAGGGAACGGGAGGTGTTGCGGCGGAGAAGTTCCCGGTGTTCTTCGGGCGGCAGTTCGAGGTCCACCATGGTGTCGGCGAAGTCGTCCGCCCGCTCGGGCCAGTGGCCGACCGGTTCGGTGTGCACGTGGAGCCGCAGGCCGGTCCCGTCGCTGGTCCAGCGGTAGGTGGTCAGATAGCCGCCGCCGACCGCGGCGGCGGCGCTGCGGACCACGACGGTCAGGCCCTGGGCATCGGGCGTGACGGACACCGTGCGGTGCCGCAGCCGGTCCAGGCCGCGATCCTTCCAGTAGGCGGCGTCGTGCTGGGACCAGCCGCGGTCGTTGTCCGTGGGAGCGCGCCAGAGGCCCAGCCAGGGGCCCCTCAGGGGCAGTCCGCCGAGGTCGAGGAGGACTCCGGTGGCGTGGTCGAACCGACCTGGCCCGAGCGTGATGAAGCCGTCCGCGGCGTGCGGGCTCACCAGGACACCGTCCGAGCGGTCGCGGCCCGGTGCGGAGAGCCGGAGCTGTCCCCAGGCGATGACGTGACCCTCGGGCGCCCAGTCGGCGGGCTTGGCCAGCTCCGCCTGGACGGTGAGCCAGAGTTCACCGCCGTCGCGGTCTCGGTCGCCGCCGACGCCGCCGTCAGCCTCCTGCCGGGCCGGCGCGGGCAGTGGCAGTCGGCCGTGCTCCCCGGCGGCCAGCTGCGGCGTCGGCAGGACACCCTGCGCCAGTTCAATGCCTGCACGCGCCAGTGACCAGGTGAACCGCAGGTGGGAGAGGTCCAGCACCTCGTAGTGGTTCTCGACGGTCAGCGTGTCGGCCGTCGGCCCGGGGCCGATCCGGACCGGGGCGTTGACCTTCGCGTACTCCAGCAGACCGGGCGAGGGGGTGCCGTCGGGGAAGACCAGTCCGTCGCAGCTGAAATTGCCGTCGTGCAGGTCCTCGCCGAAGTCACCGCCGTACCCGAAGAACTCGCGGCCCTCGGCGTCGCGCGTCCGCAGCCCCTGGTCCATCCACTCCCACACCCAACCGCCCTGCACCCGCGGATACTCGTCGAAGAGCCGCGCGTACTCGGCCAGGCCGCCGGGCCCGTTGCCCATCGCGTGGCCGAACTCGGTCAGGAGGAAGGGCATGCGGTTGCGCGGATCGTCGGCCGGGTCGCCGGAGCCGGCGCGCGGGGGGTAGTGGATCTCGCCCGGGAGCAGATGCCACCGCCCGATGCGGGCGACGGCCGCGGGCGGGCGGTACATCTGGCCGAGGACGTCGGTGTACTCGCCGAGCCGGTCGCCCTCGTAGTGGATCGGGCGGGCAGGGTCCCGCCGGCGCACCCAGTCGGCCATCGCGCGCAGGTTCTCCCCGTCGCCGGCCTCGTTGCCCAGTGACCAGAGGACGATGCTGGGGTGGTTCTTGTCCCGCTCGACCGTGCGCTCGATGCGGTCCAGGTAGGCGTCGCGCCAGCGCGGGTCGGCGGACGGGTTCCGTTGCCAGGGCTCCGGGTCGGCGTGCTCGAAGCCGTGGGTCTCCAGGTCGCATTCGAGTGCGACGTACAGGCCGAGCTCGTCGCACAGGTCGAGGAAGGCGGGGTGCGGCGGGTAGTGGGAGGTTCGGACGGCGTTGATGTTGTGCCGCTTCATCAGTTCCACGTCGCGGCGCATGGTGTCGACGGAGAGGGTGCGGCCGTGGTCGGGGTCGAACTCGTGCCGGTTGACCCCGCGCAGCACGACAGGGCGTCCGTTGACCCGCAGTACTCCGTTCTCGTCGATGGCGACGGTGCGGAAGCCGAATCGAATCCGCACGCGTTCGCTGTCGGTGGCCAGGTGGGCCTCATAGAGCTGTGGGTCCTCCGCGCTCCAGGGCCGCGCCGCCGGGAACCGCAGCTCGCTGTCGGCCGGCTGATCGTGGATGCCGAGGACGGGGACGCTGATCCGCACCGGCGCGTCCGCCTCCACATCCACGCGCAACCGGCCCGCGCCGGTGGCGGCGTCGTAGTCGGCGTGGACGAAGACGTCCCGGACCCCGCCGACGGGGCGGGCCAGCAGTCGTACGTCGCGGAAGATGCCCGACAGGCGCCAGGTGTCCTGGTCCTCCAGGTAGGTACCGGCGGAGAACTGGTGCACCCGGACGGCCAGCACGTTGCGGCCCGGCCGCAGCAGCGCCGTCACGTCGAACTCGGCCGCCAGGCGGCTGCCGTAGGTCACGCCGAGTTCCGTGCCGTTCAGCCAGACCCGGGCGCAGGAGTCCACCCCCTCGAAGCGCACCACGACCGGCACGCCCTGCCAGGAGTCCGGCAGGTCGAAGACGCGGCGGTAGTCCCCGGTCTCGTTCTCCTCCGGGACGAACGGCGGATCGAGCGGAATCGGGTAGGCGATGTTGAGGTAGACGGGTCGAC
Source organism: Streptomyces sparsogenes (assembly GCF_001704635.1). Classification (GTDB taxonomy): domain Bacteria; phylum Actinomycetota; class Actinomycetes; order Streptomycetales; family Streptomycetaceae; genus Streptomyces; species Streptomyces sparsogenes. Next base: position 38,643 of record NZ_MAXF01000210.1, read on the forward strand.
CGTAGCCGCGCAGCTGCCAGTGCGAGGGGACGGGCAGGGCATCCCAGGAGTCGTCGTCGAACTCCGGGTCCTGAAATCCGTCCGGCCCGGCTCGCAACGTCGGCGAGAACCTGAACGCCCACTGCCCGTTGAGGTCGATCCACGGCGCATCGGATTCCAGAACCGCGCGCGGCGCCGACCTCCCGCGGCCGGGCGCGAAGTCCTCGAAGTAGCGTACGGGCATGCCAAAGTCCTCCGGACGGCCTCGGATGATGCGCGCGACCGTACTATCGAAGGCTTCTTCCGGGAAGACGCTTTCGCCACGGCCCTGGTGCGGCAGGAGTGGGAGCCGGAGGACCCGGGCGGGCGGTGCGTACGGCGTTCCTCTGTGACTACCTCGCCGACGCCGACCTGCGCCGCGAGATCAACGACGGCCTCCAGGTCATGGAGACCTGGAACTCCGCCGACCACGACCTGTTCTACGGCAAGGACGGCGACCTGACCGGCTCCGACAAGGAGTCCCAGGAGATCTCCGTGCCCGCCCGGCGTCGTTCCCGGTCGGCTGGATCGTTGACCCGAAGGCTCGAAGTGTCCCGCCTCCACTC
>NZ_MAXF01000211.1 GCF_001704635.1 Streptomyces sparsogenes
GCGTTGAGGGCGGCGATGGTGACGTGGCCGTCGTAGGGGGCGAGGGTTTCGGTGATCTCGTCGGCGGTGGCTTCGATGGCGGTCATGGCGCCGCCGGGTGGGAGTTCGCCGAGGAGGGCGGCGCGGTGGGCGACGAGGTGGCAGGCGTCGTGGAGGGTGAGGACGCCGGCGATGTGGGCGGCGGTGATCTCGCCGATGGAGTGGCCGATGACGGCCTCGGGGTGCAGGCCGCAGTGTTCGAGGAGCCGGGTGAGCGCGACTTGTACGGCGAAGAGTCCGGCTTGGGTGTAGGCGGTGTGGTTGAGGAGGTCGGTGTGGTGGGGGTGGGTGGCGAAGACGACGTCGCGCAGGGGGTGGTCCAGGTGGGGGTCGAGCAGTGCGCAGATCTCGTCGAAGGTGTCGGCGAAGACCGGGAAGCGCTCGTGCAGTCCGGCGCCCATGCCCGGCCGCTGACTCCCCTGCCCGGAGAAGAGGAACACCCGCGACCCCGAGGCCGGCACCCCCGCCTCGCGCCGCACCAGCGCCGGATGGTCCTCCCCGGCCGCCAGCGCGGCCAGCCCCGCCCGCAGCGTTTCGGTGTCCCGGCCCGTGATCACCGCACGCTGGTCGAGCACCGCACGCGATGTGACCAGCGACCAGCCCACCGCCCCGGGATCGCCGTCAGCGGTCGCGTCGAGCAGCCGCCGGGCCTGGTCGCGCAGCGCGGCCTCACCGCGCGCCGACACCACCCACGGCGTGAGCCGGTCTCCGGGCCGCTCACCACCGGTGGCGGCGGGCGGCTGGGCGGCCTCCTCCAGAATCACATGGGCGTTGGTGCGGTGC
>NZ_MAXF01000212.1 GCF_001704635.1 Streptomyces sparsogenes
GGCCGCCAGCGCGGCCAGCCCCGCCCGCAGCGTTTCGGTGTCCCGGCCCGTGATCACCGCACGCTGGTCGAGCACCGCACGCGATGTGACCAGCGACCAGCCCACCGCCCCGGGATCGCCGTCAGCGGTCGCGTCGAGCAGCCGCCGGGCCTGGTCGCGCAGCGCGGCCTCACCGCGCGCCGACACCACCCACGGCGTGAGCCGGTCTCCGGGCCGCTCACCACCGGTGGCGGCGGGCGGCTGGGCGGCCTCCTCCAGAATCACATGGGCGTTGGTGCCGGAGATGCCGAACGAGGACACGCCGGCCCGGCGCGGATGCTCCCCCCGCGTCCACTCGACCGGCTCGGTGAGCAGCCGCACCGTGCCCGTGCCCCAGTCCACATGCGAGGTGGGCTCGTCCACGTGGAGGGTGGCGGGCAGTCGGCCGTGCCGCAGGGCCATCACCATCTTGATCACGCCCGCCACGCCCGCCGCCGCGTGGGTGTGGCCGATGTTCGACTTGATCGAGCCCAGCCACAGCGGCCGGTCCGCGGGGCGGTCCTGGCCGTAGGTGGCCAGCAGCGCCTGCGCCTCGATGGGGTCACCGAGGGTGGTTCCGGTGCCGTGTGCCTCGACCGCGTCCACCTGGTCGGCGGAGAGCCGGGCGTTGGCCAGCGCCTGCCGGATGACGCGCTCCTGCGCGGCGTCGTTGGGCGCGGACAGCCCGTTGCTGGCGCCGTCCTGGTTGACCGCCGAGCCGCGCAGCACGGCGAGGACACGATGCCCGTGGCGCTGGGCGTCCGACAGCCGCTCCAGCAGCACCAGGCCCACGCCCTCGGAGAAGCCGGTGCCGTCCGCGGCCGCGGCGAACGGCTTGCAGCGGGCGTCCGGCGCGAACCCCCGCTGCCGGGAGAACTCCACATACGCGGTGGGCGTGCTGAACACGGTCACGCCACCGGCCAGGGCCAGGTCGCACTCGCCCTGCCGCAGCGCCTGCCCGGCCAGGTGCATCGCCACCAGCGACGCGGAGCACGCGGTGTCCAGCGTGACCGCCGGTCCCTCCAGGCCCAGGGTGTATGCCACCCGGCCGGATATCACGCTCATGAGTCCGCCCGTGGCCGTATAGCCCTCGAAGCCCTCGGGAATGCGCGGTATCCGTGAGAGATAGTCCTGGCTCGACACCCCCGTGTAGACGCCGGTGAGGGTGCCTTTGAGGCTGTGGGGGTCGATGTGGGCGCGTTCGAGGAGTTCCCAGGCGGTCTCCAGGAGCACTCGCTGCTGGGGGTCCATGGCGAGGGCTTCGCGGGGGCTGATGTTGAAGAAGGAGGCGTCGAACCGCTCGGCGTCGTGGAGGAAGCCGCCTTCCCGGACGTAGCTGGTGCCGTAGTGGTCGGGGTCCGGGTGGAACAGGCCGTCCAGGTCCCAGCCGCGGTTGGTGGGGAAGGGGCCGATCGCGTCGGTGCCGGTGGCGACGAGGTCCCACAGGGCCTCCGGGGAACCGACCCCGCCGGGGTAGCGGCAGGCCATGGCGGTGATGGCGATGGGCTCCTGGTGGCGTTCTTCCGCTTCGCGCAGGCGTTGCCTGGCCTGGCCGAGGTCGAGGGTGACGCGTTTGAGGTACTGGCGCAGTTTGTCTTCAGTGGTTGACATCGGCTTCTCCCTCGCGGACTTCTCCCTCGTGGACTTCTTCCTCGCGGCCGGTCAGGACGAGCCCAGTTGCTGGTCGATGAGCGCGAACATCTCGTCGTCCGAGGCGGACTCCAGCGCCTCGCCGTCGACGGTGTGATCGACCGCGGCGGTCTCGTCACCGAGCCGCCACAAGAGGGTCTGCAACCGCTTGACGAGCCGGGCACTGGTCTCGCCCTCCGGCTTCGACTCGCCCACCGCCGCCTCGAGCCGCTCCAGCTCCCGCAGCACGGGCTGCGCGGCGTCATCCCCCGCCGGGCACAGCTCGCCCCGCAGGTGCTCGGCCATGGCGGTGGGTGTCGGATGGCGGAACACCGACGCCGCGGACAACCGCAGGCCCGTCACCGTGGTGAGCCGGTTGCGCAGCTCGACCGCCGTCAGCGAGTCGAATCCGAGATCCTTGAAGGGGGTGTTCGCCGACACCGTGGCGACATCCGTGTGCCCCAGCACGGTGGCCGCGTGGGTCCGGACGAGATCGAGCAGGAGCGCGAGCTGTCCGGCGGGGGCCATCGACGCCAGCCGGCCGGGCAGGTCGGTCACGGGAGCCGCCGCGCTCCGCCGCGCGGCCCGGGGGCCGGTGCCAGTGAGCGAGCGGACCACCGGCGGCAGCGCTTCGCTGGGCTGGGCGGACAGGTTCGCCAGGTCGAGCCGGGCGGCGAGCACCCGCCCCGCACCGACCCCGTGCGCCGCGTCGAACAGCGCCAGGGCGTGCTCCGAGGGCAGCGGTGCCATCCCCGACCGGCTCATCCTCGCGTGGTCGATCTCGGTGAGTCCGCCGGTCATGCCGCTGGTCGCCGCCCACAGGCCCCAGGCGATGGAGGTGGCCGGCACTCCGGCGTGCCGGAGCCGGGTGGCGAGCGCGTCGCAATAGGCGTTGGCGGCGGCGTAGTTGGCCTGCCCGGGGCTGCCCAACGTACCGGCGGCGGAGGAGAAGATCACGAACATGGCCGGTGAGAGGTGCCGGGTGGCCCGGTGGAGGTGGGCCGCGGCCGTCGCCTTGGCGGCCCAGACGCGGTGGAGACTGTCGGGCGTCTGGGAGGTGATCACGGCGTCGTCCAGGACCCCGGCCGCGTGGATGACGGCGGTGAGGGGGTGGTGGGGGTCGATGGTGTCGAGGGCGTGTTGGAGGGCTTCCGGGTCGGTGGTGTCGGTGGCGGTGATGTGGACGGTGGCGCCCAGTTGGGTGAGGCGGGTTTTCAGGTCGGTGGCGCCGGGGGCGTGGGGGCCGCGGCGGCTGAGGAGGTGGAGGTGGGTGATGTGGTGGGTGGTGATGAGGTGTTCGGCGATGAGGGCGCCGAGGGTGCCGGTGCCGCCGGTGATCAGGGCGGTGCCGTGGGGGTTGAGGGTTGGGGGGATGTCGAGGACGAGTTTGCCGGTGTGTTTGGCCTGGCTCATGTGGCGCAGTGCTTGTCGGGCCTTGGCCAGTGGCCATGCCTGGACCGGGGGCGGGGTGAGGA
>NZ_MAXF01000213.1 GCF_001704635.1 Streptomyces sparsogenes
GCCGGAGATGACGGTGTTGGTGGGGGCGTTGAGGGCGGCGATGGTGACCTGGCCGTCGTATGGGGCGAGGGCTTCGGTGGCTTCTTCGGCGGTGGCTTCGAGTGCGGACATGGCGCCGCCCGGGGGGAGGGTGCCGAGGAGGGTGGCGCGGGCGGCGACGAGGCGGCAGGCGTCTTCCAGGGAGAGCACTCCGGCGACGTGGGCTGCGGTGATCTCGCCGATGGAGTGGCCGATCACCGCGTCCGGGCGTGCACCGCAGTCCTCGAGCAGCCGGGCGAGCGCCACCTGCACGGCGAAAAGGCCGGCCTGGGTGTAGGTGGTGTGGTCCAGCAGTCCGGCTCGCGGCCGGCCGCGCAGGACGACATCGGCCAGCGGGTGGTCCAGATGGGGGTCGAGCAGCGCGCACACCTCGTCGAAGGCAGCGGCGAAGACCGGGAAACGCGCGTGCAGGTCGGCGCCCATGCCCGGGCGCTGGCTGCCCTGCCCGGAGAACAGCCACACGGCCGTGCCCGATGCCGGCGCGGCGCCGGGCATGGGGGTGACCAGCCCGGGATGGGGACGCCCGTCGGCCAGGGCGTCCAGGGCGGCTGCCATCTCCTGCTGGTCGCTGCCGACGATGACCGCCCGCCGTTCGAACACCGAGCGCGTCACGGCCAAGGCCCGCCCGACGCCCGCCACCGACAGGGGCTCGGCGGAGCGGCCATCGGCTCGCAGCCGCTCGGCGAGCGCCGCGGCCTGGGCGCGCAGGGCGTCATCGCTCCGGGCGGACAGCGGCCAGGGGGCGATTCCGGGCGGGGGAGTGTCGGCCACCGGCTGGGCTGTGTGCGGGGCCTGTTCGAGGACGAGGTGGGCGTTGGTGCCGGAGGCGCCGAAGGAGGAGACGGCGGCGCGGCGGGGTCGGCCGGCCTCGGGCCAGTCGGTGGCTTCGGTGAGGAGTCGGAGGTTTCCGCCGGTCCAGTCGATGTGCGGGCTGGGTTCGTCGATGTGGAGGCTGGCGGGCAGCCGGCCGTGGACCATGGCCATGATCATCTTGATGACGCCGGCGGCGCCGGCGGCGGCCTGGGTGTGGCCGATGTTGGACTTGACGGACCCGAGCCACAGCGGCCGGTCGTCGGGGCGGTCCTGGCCGTAGGTGGCCAGGAGCGCCTGGGCCTCGATGGGGTCGCCCAGCGTCGTGCCCGTGCCATGCGCCTCCACGGCGTCCACATCCGCCGGGCCGAGTCCCGCTCCGGCCAGGGCCTGGCGGATGACACGTTGCTGCGCGGGCCCGTTGGGCGCGGTCAGGCCGTTGCTCGCGCCGTCCTGGTTGACCGCCGAACCGCGCAGCACGGCGAGCACCCGGTGCCCGTTGCGGCGCGCGTCCGACAACCGCTCCAGCAGCACCAGGCCGACACCCTCGCCGAAGCCGGTGCCGTCGGCGGCCGCGGCGAACGGCTTGCACCGGCCGTCCGGCGCCAGGCCCCGTTGCCGGGAGAACCCGGTGAACACATCGGGGGTGGCCAGGACGGTCACCCCGCCCGCCAGCGCCAGGTCGCACTCGCCCTGCCGCAGGGCCTGGGCGGCCAGGTGCATGGTGACCAGCGACGACGAGCAGGCGGTGTCGACGGTGACGGCGGGGCCCTGGAGGCCGAGGGTGTACGCCACCCGGCCGGCGATGATGCTGCTGGTGCCGGAGAGCCCGGCGTAGCCGTCCAGCCGGGGGTCGCCGGGGGGCAGGCCGTTGCCGTAGTCGTGGTACATGACACCGGCGTAGACACCGGTCAGGCTGTCCTTGAGGGTGTGCGGGTCGATGCCGGCCCGTTCCAGCAGTTCCCAGGAGGTTTCCAGCAGGACGCGCTGCTGCGGGTCCATCGCCAGGGCCTCGCGGGGGTTGATGCCGAAGAACGCGGCGTCGAAGCCGTCCGCGTCGTACATGAACGCGCCCTCGGAGGCGTAGGTGGTGCCGGGGTGGTCGGGGTCCGGGTGGAACAGGTTGGCCAGGTCCCAGCCGCGGTTGGCGGGGAAGGGCCCCACCACCTCCCGTCCCGCCGCGACCAGGTCCCACAGCTCCTCGGGGGTGGTCACCCCGCCGGGGAAGCGGCAGGCCATCGCCACCACCGCGATCGGCTCGTCGGCGGCCCCGGCCCTGGGCGCCACGGCCCGGGGTGACGCGGGGGAGGCGGTGGCGGTCAGGCGCTCCAGAAGGTGGTCGGCGAGGGCCAGGGGGGTGGGGTAGTCGAAGACGAGGGTCGGTGGCAGACGCAGCCCGGTGGCACCGGCCAGGCGGTTGCGCAGTTCGACGGCGGTCAGCGAGTCGAATCCCAGCTCCTTGAACGCGGCCTCGTCGCGGATCGCCGCGTCGGAGGAGTGGCCCAGCACCACCGTGACCATCCGGCGGACCGTCCGCAGCAGCAGATCGCGCCGGGCGGTGGCGTCGAGCCCGGCCAGCCGGCCCGCCAGCGCGGGGCCGGTGGCATGGTGCTCCACGGCGCGGCGGCGGGCCGGCCTGGCCAGGGCGCGCAGCATGGCGGGGCTGTCCGGACCCAGCCGGGTGGCGTCGAGGTCGGCGGCCACCACCACGGGGTGGGTGACGCGCAACGCCGCGTCGAGCAGCCCGAGGGCACGAGACGTCGCCAGGGGGCGCATGCCGAGGGCGCCGAGGCGGGAGAGGTCGGCCTCGGTGAGGTGTTCGGTCATGGCGGAGGTCTGTTCCCACAGCGTCCAGGCGACCGAGGTCCCGGGCAGCCCGGCGGCGCGCCGGTGGGCGATCAGGGCGTCGGCGCAGGCGTTGGCCGCGGCGTAGCCGGCCTGGCCGGAGTTGCCGACGACGCCGGCGGCCGAGGAGAACACCACGAACATCCGCAGGGGCAGCTCGCGGGTGAGGGTGTGCAGCTGCCACGCGCCCGTGACCTTCGGCTCCCACACCCGGGCGAGCCGGTCCGCGTCCCAGGACTCCACCAGGGCGTCGTCGGTCACCCCGGCGGAGTGGACCACGCCGAGCAGCGGGTGGCTGTCGGGGATCGTCCGCAGGGTTTCCTCGAGCGCCGCGCGGTCGGCCACGTCGACCGCCGCCACCTCCGCCTGGGCCCCCAGGGCGGTGAGCCGCCCCACCAGTTCGGCCGCCTCGGGGGCGTTCGGGCCGCGGCGGGACAGGAGCAGCACACGCTCCACGCCGTGCGCGCGGACCAGGTGTTCGGCGGCCGCCGCGCCCAGCACTCCCGTTCCGCCCGACACCAGCACCGTGCCGCCGGACAGCTCCGGGATGTCGGCCTCGGCCGCCGGGGCGGTGCGCACCAGGCGCGGCACCAGCGTTCCGGCCGCGCGCACCACGACCTGCGGTTCGTCCGCGTCGATGGACCGGCGCACCGCCTCGGCCAGGCTCTCGCCCGCACCCGCGCCGGCATCCGCGTCGCCGCCCACGTCGAGCAGGGTGAACCGGCCCGGGTGCTCGGCCTGGACCGAACGGACCAGCCCCCAGACGGCCGCCCCACCCGGATCCACCGCACCCTCGTCGTCACCGGCCGACACCGCGCCCGAGGTGACCAGCACCAGCCGGGAGTCCAGCAGCCGCGGTTCGGCCAGCCACTCCCGTATCAGGGCCAGGACGCCGCCGACGGCGGCGAGGCCGTCGTCGGGCGTGGCCGTCGCGGGCACCGGATGGAGGACGACCGCCGGCACCGGGGCTCCATCGTCCACCGCGGCGAGCAGCGCGCCCAGGTCGGCGTGGTCCGCCGCACCGGCGAGCCGTACGCCGCCGCCCACCGTGGCCCAACCACCGTCGGCCGGGGCCGGTGTGTCGCCCGTCCCGCCTCGCGCGGGCACCCAGTCCACGGCGAACAGGCCCTCGGCGGCGCGCGCGGCGCGGGCGCGCAGCTCGGCGACGCCGGTGGGGCGCGCGGCGACCGACGCGGCCTCGAGGACCGGGGCGCCGGTCTCGTCGGTCAGGGAGATCCGCTGCCCGTTGTCCATCGGGGATATCCGGACGCGTACCCGGCGGGCGCCCGTGGCCCACAGCGACACACCGCTCCACGCGAACGGCAGCCACACCTGGCCGCCGTCCGAGCCGTCCTCCCGGCCGGCGGCGAAGATCGTCGGGTGGGTGGCGGCGTCCAGCAGCGCCGGATGGATGCCGAACCGGTCGGCGCCCTCGCCGGCCGCCTCGGGCAGCGCGATCTCGGCGAGCAGATCGGCGCCGTCCCGCCACGCGGCGGTGAGGCCGCGGAACGCGGGGCCGTAGCCGTAGCCCCCGGCCGCGGCCCGCTCGTAGAAGTCCGTGACGTCCAGCGGTTCCGCCCCCCGCGGTGGCCAGGGGGCCGCCGGGGCGTCCGGCGGGGCGGCCGCGTACTCGGGGCCCTCGGGCGCCAGCACGCCCATGGCGTGGCACACCCATCCGTCGGGGGTCTCGGTGTCGAACTCGTCGGGGCGCGAGTACACGTCCACCGTCCGCCTGCCCTCGTCGTCGGCGGGCCCCACCGCGACGCGTACCCGCAGGGCCCCCGAGGCGGGCAGCACGAACGGGGTCTGGAGGGCCAGCTCCTCGACCGCGGCGCAGCCCGCCTCGTGAGCGGCCTGCAACGCCCACTCGACCATCGCCGCCCCGGGCAGCAGGGTGGTGTCGCCGACGACGTGGTCGGCGAGCCAGCCGGCGCCCGTCGCGGCAGGGAGACGTCCGGTCAGCACCATGCCGCCGTCGGGCAGGCTGACCGCGGCGGCCAGCAGCGGATGGTCGACAGCGCGCAGACCGGCGGCGGACACGTCCCCCGCGCCGCCGCCGTCGACGGGTATCCAGTAGCGCCTGCCCTGGAAGGGGTACGTGGGCAGCTCGACGGTACGGGGCGCCCGGTCGGCCGGGAACCACGGGCGCCAGTCGACCTCGATCCCCGCGGCGTGGGCCTGGGCGAGCGCGAGGGCGAGCTGGGGCGCGCCGCCGTGATCGCGGCGGAGGGTGGCGAGGGAGGTGGCGCGGGTACCGGACTCCTCGAAGATGTCCTGAAGGCTCGTGGACAGGATCGGGTGCGGGTTGCAATGGATGAAGGCCCGGTATCCGTCGGCCAGCAGACGGCTCACGGCGTCGGCGAAGCGCACCGGCCGGCGGAGGTTGTCGAACCAGTACTCGGTGCCGAGTTCCGCGGTGTTCAGCCGTTCCGCGGTCACGGTGGAGTAGAACGCGATCTCGGATTCGACCGGTGTCACCTCACGCAGGGCGGAGACGATGTCGTCGTGGATGCGGTCCACGTGGGGGCCGTGGGAGGCGTACTCGACGTCGATGGTGCGGGTGCGTGCGCCACGCTCCCGGGCGGCCTCCAGGACGGCGTCCAGAGGGCCGGGGGAGCCGGAGACGACGGTGGCGTGCGGGCCGTTGACGGCGGCGACGGCGACGTCCCCGGCCGCGGCGCCGAGTTCGGCGAGGAGCCGCGCGGTGTCCTCCGCGCCCAGGCTGAGGGAGGCCATGGCGCCGTGCCCGATCAGCGGGCGCAGCGCCTGGACGCGCAGGGCGATGATCCTGGCGGCCTCGTCGAGGGTCAGGGCCCCGGCGACGCACGCCGCGGCGACCTCGCCCTGGGAGTGCCCGACGACGGCCGCCGGGGTGATGCCGAAGCTCCGCCAGACGGCGGCCAGCGAGACGTGTACGGCCCACAGCACGGGCTGGACGACATCGTCCCGGCCGGGGTCCGTCGCCGGATCCGTGCCCCGCAGCACCTTGGCCAGCGACCAGTCCACGTACGGCGCCAGAGCCCGCTCGCACTCGGCGATCCGGGCGGCGAACACCGGTGAGGCGTCGAGGAGTTCACGGGCCATGCCCGGCCACTGGGCCCCCTGGCCGGGGAAGACGAACACCGGGCCGGCGCCGATCGGGCCCGCCGTACCCGTGACGACCGCCGGGTCGGGCTCGTCGGCGGCCAGCTTGGCCAGACCGTCGAGCAGCGCCGCCCGGTCCGTGCCGACGACCACGGCCCGGTGCTCGAACCGGGCGCGTGTCGTCGCCAGCGACCAGCCCACGTCCGTGATGTCGGCGGCCGGATCGCCCCCGGCCACCTCGGCCAGGCGCAGAGCCTGCCGCGCCAGCGCCACCTCGTCCCGCGCGGACAGCACCCACGGCACCACACCGCCCGCCACCACGGCCTGGCGCGCCGATGCCGCCCCCTCGGGGTCCTGGGCCGGGTCGCCCGTGCCCGCCTCACGCGTGCCCGTGCCGTTCGTGCCCGTCTCGCCCGTGCCCGCCTCACCCGTGCCCGTCTCGCTCGTGTCCGGAGCCGCCGGAGCCGCCGGAGCCGCGGCCGGAGCCGGGTCGGGCGCCTGCTCGATGATCACATGCGCGTTGGTCCCGGAGACGCCGAACGACGACACCCCGGCCCGGCGCGGGTGGTCCGTCGCGGGCCACTCGACCGGCTCGGTCACCAGCCGTATGGCCCCCGAGCTCCAGTCCACATGCGGCGTCGGCTCGTCGATGTGCAACGTCGCCGGAAACACCCCGTGCCGGATCGCCATCACCGTCTTGATCACGCCCGCCACCCCGGCGGCGGCCTGCGGGTGACCGATGTTCGACTTGACCGAGCCCAGCAGCAGCGGCCGGTCGGCCGGCCGCCGCTGCCCGTACGTCGCGTGCAGGGCGTCGGCCTCGATCGGGTCGCCGAGCCGGGTGCCCGTGCCATGCGCCTCCACCGCGTCCACCTCGGCGGACGACAGGCGGGCGTTGAGGAGCGCCTGACGGATGACCCGCTGCTGCGACGGCCCGTTGGGCGCGGAGAAGCCATTGCTCGCGCCGTCCTGGTTGACGGCCGAGCCGCGGATGACGGCGAGCACCTGGTGGCCGTTGCGGCGGGCGTCGGACAGCCGCTCGAGGAGGACGAGCCCGGCGCCCTCGCCCCACCCGGTGCCGTCGGCGGCGGCGGCGAACGGCTTGCACCGCCCGTCCGGGGCCAGGCCGCGCTGGCGGGCGAAGCCGATGAACACCGCGGGCGAGGACATGATGGTCACCCCGCCGGCCACCGCCAGACCGCACTCGCCCTGCCGCAGCGCGTGAATCCCCTGATGCATCGCCACCAGCGAGGCGGAGCAGGCCGTCTCCACCGTCAGGGAGGGACCCTCGAGGCCGAAGGTGTACGACAAACGGCCCGACAGCATGCTGGGGGCGACGCCCACATATCCCTCGGACTCCTTGCGCACGGGGCCGCTCGGCGTGCCCGAGGCCATGGTCGCCGCGCCGATGAAGACGCCGGTCCGGCTTCCCCGCAGACCCGTCGCGTCGAGGCCGGCGCGCTCGAACAACTCCCAGGCCACCTCCAGCAGCTTGCGCTGCTGCGGGTCCATGACCAGCGCCTCCCGGGGGCTGATCTCGAAGAAGCCCGCGTCGAACGTGTCGGCGTCGCGCAGGAACCCGCCCTCGCGCGCGTACGTCGTGCCGGGGTGGTCGGGGTCGGGGTGGTACAGGCCCTCCAGGTCCCAGCCCCGGTCCGCGGGGAACGGCCCGATCACATCGCCCCCGGAGGCCACCAGGTCCCACAACGCCTCGGGCGAATCCACCCCGCCGGGGAACCGGCAGGTCATCGCGACGATGGCGATGGGCTCCTGGTGCCGCTCCTCCACCTCGCGCAGACGCCGCCGCGTGTCGTGCAGGTCCGTCGCCACACGCTTGAGGTAGTCGACAAGCCTCTCTTCATCCGGCATGTGCAGTCACGACCTTCATACGCGTCGAAGCGAGCAGATGAGCCGTCACGAGGAGCCGAGTTCGTTGTCGATGAACGCGAGAACCTCGTCGGCGGTGGCGAGCGTGAGCCGGTCGGCCGCGTTGTCCTCGGCCGACGGCGCGGACGCCGCCTTCCATTGGGCCAGCAGACCCTCAAGCCGATCTGTCACCGCCCGCGCGTCCGCCTCCGGCAGATCGAGGGCCGACAGCGTGGACTCCAGCCTCGCCAGCTCGCCGAGCACCGGGTCCACACCGCCCGGGGTCGCCGGCCCCCCGTCCGCCACCAGCCGGCCGCGCAGGTAGTCGGCCAGCGCCTTCGCCGAGGGAAAGTCGAAGACGAGCGCGGCGGGCAGCCGCAGCCCGGTCGCGGCCGAGAGCCGGTTGCGCAGCTCGACGCCGGTCAGGGAGTCGAAGCCGAGATCCTTGAACGGGGCCTCCTCCCGGACGCGCTCGGGATCCGCGTGGCCGAGCACCGTCGCGGCGTTGCCGCGCACCAGCGTGAGCAGCTGCTGTCGCTGCTCCGCCTCCGGGAGCCCGGCGAGCCGGCGTGTCCAGTCGTCGGGGCCCTGTACGGCCGCGGCGGCCCGCCGCGCGGCCCCGCCCGAACGGGTGGCCAGGCCGCGCAGTGCGGCCGGGAGGATGGCGACCGGCTGCGCGGCCAGCGCGGGTACGTCGAGGTTGAGCGCCACGAGCTGCGGGTCGCCGTGCCGGTGTGCGGCGTCGAACAGCGCCAGCGCGTGGTCGGTGGCCAGCGCCCTGACACCGGCGCGGCCCATCCGAGCCACGTCGGCTTGGCTGAGTTGCCCGGTGATGTCGCTGGTGGTGGCCCACAGGCCCCAGGCGATGGAGGTGGCCGGCACTCCGGCGTGCCGGAGCCGGGTGGCGAGCGCGTCGCAATAGGCGTTGGCGGCGGCGTAGTTGGCCTGCCCGGGGTTGCCGAGGGTGCCGGAGACGGAGGAGTACAGGGTGAACATGGCAAGGGGGAGGTGCCGGGTGGCCCGGTGGAGGTTGGCGGCGCTCGTCGCCTTGGCGGCCCAGACCCGCCGGAGGGTCTCGGATGTCTGGGAGGTGACCACGGCGTCCTCGACGATGCCCGCGGTGTGGATGACGCCCGTGAGGGGGTGGTGGGGGTCGATGGCGTCCACGGCCTGCCGCAGGGCCTCCGGGTCCGAGGCGTCCGCGGCGGTGATGCGGACGGTGGCGCCCAGCTCGGTGAGGCGGTCCGCCAGCTCGGTGGCGCCGGGGGCGTCGGGGCCGCGGCGGCTGAGGAGGTGGAGGTGGGTGATGTGGTGGGTGGTGACGAGGTGTTCGGCGACCAGGCCACCGAGCACACCGGTGCCCCCGGTGATCAGAACCGTGCCGTCGGGATCGAGGGCGGGAGGGACGGTCAGCACGAGCTTGCCGGTGTGCTCCGCCCGGCTCAGGTGGCGGAGCGCCTGCGGGGCCCTGGCCAGCGGCCACGCCCGCACCGGGAGCGGCGCCAGGACACCCTCGTCGAACAGCGCCCCCAGCGCCGCCAGCATGGGTTGGACGCGCTCCGGCCCGGCGTCCGGGACCAGGTCGTAGCCGCGGTAGTCCACCTGGGGGAAGTCCCCGGCCGGCCGTTCGGGGCCGCGCGCGCCGGCCCGGCCCGGATCCAGGAAGCGGCCGCCCTCGGCCAGCAGGCGCAGCGAGGCGCCGGTGAGGTCGCCGGCGTGGTCGCCGGTGAGGCCGGTGAGGCCGTTGAGGACCACGTCGACGCCGCGGCCGCCGGTGGCGGCGCGGAAGGCGTCCTCGAAGTCCAGGTCGCGGGAGGAGGCGCGGTGGGCCTCGTCGATGCCCATCGCCT
>NZ_MAXF01000214.1 GCF_001704635.1 Streptomyces sparsogenes
CCGTGGCGTACAGCGCCCAGGTGGCGGGCGATCCGCACCGCGGCCGTGCCCACGCCGCCGGTGGCGGCGTGGACGAGGACCGACTCGCCCGCCCTGAGGCCCGCGAGCTCCACCAGGCCGTACCAGGCGGTGAGAAACGCCACGGGGGCGCCCGCCGCCTGGCTGAAGTCCCAGGTCCCCGGCATCCGGGTCACCATCCGCGCGTCGGCGACGGCGACCGGGCCGAACGCGCCGTCGAAGACGCCCATGACGCGGTCGCCCGGTGCCACGTCGGTGACGTCGGGGCCCACCTCCAGGACGACGCCCGCGCCTTCGCCGCCGAGGCGGGTCTCGCCGGGTACCCCGCCCGTGGCGATCAGGACATCGCGGAAGGTGACGCCGGCCGCACGCACCTCGATGCGTACGCGCCCGGCGGCCGGCTTCTCCTCCGCCTCGGTGAACGGCACCGGCGCCACGGCGTCGAGCGACGCGGCGCCCGCCGGGGTCGCGGCCTCCAGCCGCCAGTTCCGCCGGTCTGTGGGGAGGGGCAGCGTGGCCGAGCCGGTCGCGCGGACGAGCCGGGGCACCAGGACCCGGCCGCCGCGGAGCGCCACCTGCGACTCGTCGAGGTCGAGCGCACAGCGGACCGCCTCGGCCACGCGGCCGTCGGCCTCGGCGAGGGCGTCGAAACCCAGGACCGGATCCGTGCCCAGGCCCGTGTCCAGCTCTGTGCCCAGGTCCGTGTCCTGGTCCGTGTCCGGGCCCGTGTCCAGAAGGACGAACCGGCCGGGGTTCTCCGTCTGGGCACTGCGGACCAGGCCCCAGACGGCCGCCGCTACGGGATCGACGTGCGTTTCCCCGTCCACGGCGACGGCGTCGCGCGTCATCACCACCAGCCGGGCATCGTCGGGCCGCGGCTCGGCCAGCCAGTCCTGTACCAGGGTCAACGCCCGCTGGACGGCCTCCAGCTCGCCGCCCTCCCCCTCCGCCACCGGCGCCTTGACGAGGACCACCCCCGGCGCCGCCGCGGTGGCCTCCGACCGGTCGGCCGGCGGCGACGTCGGCGTCCACTCCAGACGGAACAGCCCTTCGGACAGGGGTTGCCGCGGGGCCTCGAGCCGGGCCGGCCGGACGGCGACGGCGTCGGCGGTGAGGATCGGCCGGCCGGCGGTGTCGGTGAGGGCGACCCGGTGCTCGTGGTCGCCGTGGGGGGTGACGCGGACCCGGGCGTGGGTGGCGCCGGTGGCGTGCAGGGTGACGCCGCTCCAGGAGAACGGCAGCCAGACCTGGTCGCCCGGGGTGTCCGTGACGGCGAGGAGGGGGTGCAGCGCGCTGTCGAGAAGCGCGGGGTGGATGGCGAGGGTGCCGGTGGAGTCGTCGGCCACGGGCAGGGCGATGTCGGCGAGCAGGTCCTCGCCGTGGCGCCACAGCGCCCGAAGTCCCCGGAGGGAGGGCCCGTACGCATAGCCGATCGACGCGGCACGGTCGTAGAAACCGGTGAGGTCGACGGGCTCGGCGCCGGCGGGCGGCCAGGCCGTTTCCCCTTCCACCGGCGGCTGCCGGTCGTCCGCGGGTTCCCCGGCCAGGGTGGCGGTGGCGTGCCGGGTCCACTCGGCCCCGGCGTCGGACTGGGCGCGCGCGTACAGGTGGAGGGTGCGGCGGGCGTCGTCATCGGCGGCGCCGATCACGACCTGCAGATCGAGATGTGCGGTGGGGTGGAGGACGAGGGGGTGGTGGAGGAGAAGCTCCTCGACGTGGGGGCTGCCGGTGTCCCCGGCGCAGCGGAGGGCGAGTTCGAGGACGGCGGTGCCGGGCAGCGCGACGGTTCCCGCGATGGCGCGCTCGGTGAGCCAGCTGTCGTGGCCGGCCGGAGGGACGCTCCCGGTGAGCACCACGCCGCCGTCCGCCAGAGCCGCCGCGGTGTCCAGCAGCGGGTGGTCCAGACCGGCGCCCCCGGGGGTGGCGCCGCCGGAGGGGCGGGGGGCGATCCAGTAGGGCCGGCGCTGGAAGCGGTAGGTGGGCAGGCCCACGGTCCTGGGGGCCGGATCGGTACGGAACCAGGGCGTCCAGTCCACCGGGGCGTGACCGGTGTGCAGGGCCGCCATGCTGTGGGCCAGGGCGGGCACATCGGGTTGCCTGCCGGTGAGGGTGGCGAGCGCGGTGGCGGTGGTCTCCTCGGGGAGGGTGTGGTGAACGGCGTGGGTCAGCACGGGAGCGGGGCCCAGTTCCAGGAAGACGGCCGTGTCCTCGGCGAGGTGGGTGATGCTCTGGTGGAAGCGGACGGGCCTGCGGATGTGCCGGGCCCAGTAGTCGGGTGTGGCGATGTCCTCGCCCGCGGGCTCGCCGGTGAGGTTGCTGATGAGCGGGATGCGGGGCGCGCGGAAGGCCAGGTGGCCGATGGCCTCGGTGAAGGGGGCGAGGACGGACTCCATCTGGGGGGAGTGGAAGGCGTGGGAGACCGGGAGGGCGCGGGTCTTGCGGCCTCGCTCCCGCCAGGCGGCGGTGAGCGCGGCGACCTGGTCGGCGGGGCCGGAGACGACGGTGTGCGTGGGGGTGTTCAGCGCGGCGATGGCCAGGTCGGGATAGTCGGCCAGGGTGGCGGTGATCTCCTGTTCGTCGGCGTTCACGGTGGCCATGGCGCCGCCGGACGGGAGGCCGCCCATGAGGGTGGCGCGGGCGGCGACCAGTCGGGCGGCGTCCTCCAGGGAGAGCACACCGGCGAGGTGGGCGGCGCTGATCTCACCGATGGAGTGTCCGGCGACCGCGTCGGGCGCCAGGCCCATGTCGCCCAGGAGACGGGCGAGGGCGATGTGGAGGGCGAAGAGCCCGGCCTGGGTGTAGGTGGTGTGGTGGATCAGGTCGCCGTGTGCGGGGTCGGTGGCGAAGACCACATCGGCGAGCGGGTGTTCGAGGTGGGGGTCCAGGAGCGTGCGGACCTCGTCGAAGGCCTCGGCGAAGACGGGGAAACGCCGGTAGAGGTCGGCGCCCATGCCGGGGCGCTGGCTGCCCTGTCCGGAGAACAGCCACACCGTCTTCCCCGGAGTGTCCGGAGCGGTGCCACCAGGGGTGGACAGGCCGGGGTGGGGAGACCCGTCGGCCAGCGCCTCCAGGGCGGCGGCCATCTCCTCGCGGCCCTCCCCGATGATCACGGCCCGCCGCTCGAACACCGCCCGTGTGGTGGTCAGGGACCATCCCACGTCCGCGACCGACGCGCGGTCGTCGGTCCGCAGGTGCTCGGCGAGCGCCGAGGCCTGCTCGCGCAGGGCCTGCTCGTCACGCGCCGAAAGCGGCCAGGGCGTCACGCCGCCCGCGACGGCGGGCGCGGCGGCCGGTTCGGGCGCGGGGCCGGGCGGTGGGGGCGCCTCTTCCAGGATCACATGAGCGTTGGTGCCGGAGGCGCCGAAGGAGGACACGCCGGCGCGCCGGGGGTGGCCGGTCGCGGGCCAGTCGGTGGCCTCGGTGAGGAGCTGGACGTTTCCGGCGGTCCAGTCGATGTGCGGGCTGGGTTCGTCGATGTGGAGGCTGGCGGGCAGCCGGCCGTGGCGCAGGGCCATGATCATCTTGATGACGCCGGCGATGCCGCTGGCGGCCTGGGTGTGGCCGATGTTGGACTTGACCGAGCCGAGCCACAGCGGCCGGTCGTCGGGGCGGTCCTGGCCGTAGGTGGCCAGGAGCGCCTGGGCCTCGATGGGGTCGCCGAGGGTGGTGCCGGTGCCATGGGCCTCGACGGCGTCGATGTCGGCGGGGCCCAGACCGGCGTTGGCGAGGGCCTGGGCGATGACACGCTGCTGGGAGGGGCCGTTGGGGGCGGTCAGGCCGTTGCTCGCGCCGTCCTGGTTGATCGCGGAGCCGCGCAGTACGGCGAGCACCTGGTGGCCGTTGCGGCGGGCGTCGGAGAGCCGTTCGAGCACGACGAGCCCGGCCCCCTCGCTCAGGCTGGTGCCGTCGGCGGCGGCGGCGAACGGTTTGCACCGGCCGTCGGGCGCCAGGCCGCGCTGCCGGGAGAACCCGGTGAACGGATCGGGGGTGGCCATGACGGTCACACCGCCCGCCAGCGCCAGGTCGCACTCGCCCTGGCGCAGGGCCCCGGCGGCGAGGTGCATGGACACCAGGGAGGAGGAGCAGGCGGTGTCGACGGTGACGGCGGGGCCCTGGAGGCCGAGGGTGTACGCCACCCGGCCGGAGATGATGCTGCCGATGCTGGAGAGCATCGTGTAGCCGTCCAGGCGGGGGTCGCCGGGGGGCAGGCCGGTGGCGTAGTCGTGGTAGATGACGCCGGTATAGACGCCGGTCAGGCTCTCGTGGAGGGTGTGCGGGTCGATGCCGGCGCGTTCGAGGGCCTCCCAGGCGGTTTCCAGGACGAGGCGCTGCTGGGGGTCCATGGCCAGGGCCTCGCGGGGGTTGATGCCGAAGAAAGCCGCGTCGAAGCCGTCGACGTCATAGATGAACGCGCCCTCGGAGGCGTACGTGGTGCCGGGGTGGTCGGAGTCCGGGTGGAACAGGTTGGCCAG
>NZ_MAXF01000215.1 GCF_001704635.1 Streptomyces sparsogenes
GGCCCAGACCGGCGTTGGCGAGGGCCTGGGCGATGACACGCTGCTGGGAGGGGCCGTTGGGGGCGGTCAGGCCGTTGCTCGCGCCGTCCTGGTTGATCGCGGAGCCGCGCAGTACGGCGAGCACCTGGTGGCCGTTGCGGCGGGCGTCGGAGAGCCGTTCGAGCACGACGAGCCCGGCCCCCTCGCTCAGGCTGGTGCCGTCGGCGGCGGCGGCGAACGGTTTGCACCGGCCGTCGGGCGCCAGGCCGCGCTGCCGGGAGAACCCGGTGAACGGATCGGGGGTGGCCATGACGGTCACACCGCCCGCCAGCGCCAGGTCGCACTCGCCCTGGCGCAGGGCCCCGGCGGCGAGGTGCATGGACACCAGGGAGGAGGAGCAGGCGGTGTCGACGGTGACGGCGGGGCCCTGGAGGCCGAGGGTGTACGCCACCCGGCCGGAGATGATGCTGCCGATGCTGGAGAGCATCGTGTAGCCGTCCAGGCGGGGGTCGCCGGGGGGCAGGCCGGTGGCGTAGTCGTGGTAGATGACGCCGGTATAGACGCCGGTCAGGCTCTCGTGGAGGGTGTGCGGGTCGATGCCGGCGCGTTCGAGGGCCTCCCAGGCGGTTTCCAGGACGAGGCGCTGCTGGGGGTCCATGGCCAGGGCCTCGCGGGGGTTGATGCCGAAGAAAGCCGCGTCGAAGCCGTCGACGTCATAGATGAACGCGCCCTCGGAGGCGTACGTGGTGCCGGGGTGGTCGGAGTCCGGGTGGAACAGGTTGGCCAGGTCCCAGCCGCGGTTGGTGGGGAACGGACCCACCACCTCCCGTCCCGCCGCGACCAGGTCCCACAGCTCCTCGGGGGTGGTCACCCCGCCGGGGAAGCGGCAGGCCATCGCCACCACCGCGATCGGCTCGTCGTCCGCGCCGCCGGTCCGGGCCGGCGGCGGTGCGAGAGGCGAGGACACGGGCGTGCCGGCGGTCAGGCGGTGCAGGAGGTGGTCGGCGAGGCCCCGGGGGGTCGGGTAGTCGAAGACCAGGCCGGCGGGCAGGCGCAGCCCGGTGGCCTCGGCCAGCCGGTTGCGCAGTCCGACCGCTGTGAGGGAGTCGAAGCCCAGCTCCTTGAAGGCGGCCTCGGGCCGGATGGCCGCGTCGGAGGAGTGGCCCAGGACCACGGCGGCCGCCCGGCGCACCGTTTCCAGCACGACGTCACGCTGTCCGGAGGCGTCGAGACCGGCGAGGCGTGAGGCCAGGGCGCTTGCCACCGACCGCCGTTCCGCGGCGCGGCGCCGGGCGGGCCGGGCCAGGGCGCGCAGCAGCGCGGGGACCGTGGGGCCCGGTCGGGTGGCGAGCGGGCCTTGGTGCGGGTCCGCGGCCACGGCCACCGGGCGGGTGAGGTGCGGCGCCGTGTCGAACAGGTGCAGGGCGTGGGGTGTGGCCCGTCCCCCCAGGGTCCAGGCCAGGCCGACGCCCGGGAGCCCGGCGGAACGCCGGTGGGCGATCAGCGCGTCGGCGCAGGCCTGGGCGGCGGCGCGGCCGGCTTGGCCGGGGCCGGCCACCACGTCGGTGACGGCGACGGAGGAGAGCACCGCGAACATCCGCAGCGGCAGGTCACGGGTGAGGGCGTGCAGGTTCCACGCGCCGGCGGCCCTCGCCGCCCAGGTCCGCGACAGCCGCTCCTCGTCCCAGGCCTCCACCGGGGCCGCGTCGGCCGCCTCGGTGATGTGCACGACGCCCACCAGCGGGTGGCTGTCGGGAATCGCCTCCAACACCGCCGCCAGGGCGGTGTGGTCGGCGACGTCGGCCGCAGCCGACTCCACCTCCGCCCCGAGCGCCGTCAGCCGCTCGGCCAGGGCGGCCGCCTCGGGGGCCTGGCCGCCGCAGCGGGAGAGCAGCAGCAGCCGCGGGGCGCCGTACGCGCGCACCAGGTGCTCGGCGACCACGCCGTGCAACGGGCCGGGCTCACCGGCCACCACCACCGTCCCGCCGGAGAGATCCACCTCCGTGCGCTCCCCGGGCCGCTCGACGGCACGCAGCAGACGGGGGACCGAGACCGCGCCCGAACGGACCGCGATCCGCGGCTCGTCCGCGTCGATGGCCCGGCGGACCGCCTCGGCCAGCTTTTCGCTCCCGCTCGCGGCGGTGGCGTCGGAGTGGGCGCCGGTGCGGGTGCGGGTGCCGGTGGCGGTGTCTGTGTCTGTGTCTGTGCCGGTGTCTGTGCCTGTGTCGGCGTCTGTGTCTGTGTCTGTGTCGACCAGCGTGATCCGGCCCGGGTGCTCGGCCTGGACCGCCCGGACCAGGCCCCAGACGGCCGCGCCACCCGGATCCGGGGGCCCGTCCTCCTCGCCGGCCGAGACCGCGCCGGAGGTGACCAGCACCAGCCGGGCGTCCGGTGACCGGGGCTCGGCCAGCCAGTCCCGGATGAGGCCCAGCGTGCGCCGGACAGCGGCCAGACCCGTCTCGCTCCCGGTGCCGGAGCCGGCCGCCGGCGCCACGGTGCGGACAACCAGGTCCTCGGTCTCCGCCGGCTCGGGCCGGTCCTCCGGCGGCGGCAGCGGCAGCCACTCCACCGTGAACAGGCCGCCCGGGCCACGTCGTTCGGCGGCCTTCAGCCAGTCGTCCCCGGCCGGGCGCAGCGCGACCGAATCCACGCTGAGCACGGGGGCGCCGGTCGGATCCGCCACGACGACGTTCAGCTCGCGGCCTTCGCCGTCCTCCGACCGCCGCGCGCGGAGCCGGACCCGAACGCCCGTCGCGCCGCCCGCGTGCAGCGACACACCGCTCCAGACGAACGGCAGCCACAGCGGGCCGTCGGCCCGCCGGCGGTCCAGCGCCACCGGGTGCAGGGCGGCTTCGAGCAGCGCGGGATGGATGCCGAACCCGTCGGCGCCCTCCTCGGCTCCCTGGTCCAGGGCCACCTCGGCAAGGAGATCGGCGCCGTGCCGCCACACCGCCTGGACGCCCCGGAACGTCGGGCCGTACCGGTAACCGGCCGCCTCGGTGCGCGCGTACAGGTCGGCGATGTCCACCGGCTCGGCCCCGGCGGGGGGCCAGGCGCCCGTGAGCTCCGTCCCGGCCGTCGCGCCGGGCGCGAGGGTGCCCGTCGCGTGGCAGGTCCAGATGTCCCGCTCCCCGGGTCCCTCCGGTGTGCCGGACGCGGGCTGGGAGCAGACGCGCAGCTCGCGGCGCCCGTCCTCGTCGGGGGCGTCCACCACGAGCTGGACCCGCAGCTCGGAGGTGGCCGACAGGGTCAGGGGCACGTGCAGGGTCAGCTCCTCGAGGCCGCCGCAGCCCGCCTCGTCGGCCGCCCGCAGCGCCCACTCCACCAGGGCCGTGCTGGGCAGCAGGACCACGCCCGCGACCTCGTGCTCGCCCAGCCAGCCGGCGTCACCGGCGGCCGGAAGGCGCCCGGTCAGCAGGAGCCCGCCGTCGGCGAGCCCCGTCGCGGCCGACAGCTGCGGGTGTTCCACCGGCCGCAGGCCGGCCGCGCTGACATCGCCCGCCGTACGGCCCGCCGCCACCCAGTAGCGCTCGCGCTGGAAAGGGTAGGTGGGCAGGTCGGTGGTGGCGGCCGGGGCGGTGGGATACCAGGGCCGCCAGTCGACGGCGAGCCCGGCGGTGTGGGCGTGGGCGAGGGCGCCCGCGAGGTCGAGAGGGCCGCCGTGGTCGCGGCGGAGGGTCGGGATGGTCGTGGCGGGCACGTCGGCGTCGTCGATGGCGTCCTGGATCCCGGGAGTGAGGACCGGGTGGGGGCTCACCTCGATGAAGTGGCGGTGGCGGTCGGCGAGCAGGGCGGTGAGGGTCTCGGTGAAGCGGACCGGCCGGCGGAGGTTGGTGAACCAGTACTCGGCGTCGAGCGGGGTGCCGGCCGGCGGCTGGGCGGTGACCGTGGAGTAGAAGGGGACGGTGGGCGCGGTGGGGGTGAGGTCGGTGAGCTGGGCGAGGATCGAGTCGCGGATGCGGTCGACATGGGGGCTGTGGGAGGCGTAGTCCACGTCGATGGCGCGGGTCCGCGCGCCCTCGGCCTCGGCCGCCGCCAGGACGGCGGTGATCTGCTCGGGCGGCCCGGAGACGACGGTGGAGCGGGGGCCGTTGTGGGCGGCGACGGCGACGCCCTCGGCCGCCTCGCCGAGGCCGGTCAGCAGGCGGGCGGTGTCCTCGGCGCCGAGGGTGAGGGAGGCCATGGCGCCGTGTCCGGCGAGGGCGCGGAGGGCCTGGCTGCGCAGGGCCACCACCTTGGCGGCGTCGTCGAGGGTGAGGGCCCCGGCCATACAGGCGGCGGCGATCTCGCCCTGGGAGTGGCCGATGACGGCGGCCGGGGTGATGCCGAAGTCCTGCCAGAGGCCGGCCAGGGAGACCATGACGGCCCACAGGGTCGGCTGGACGACATCCACGCGCGCGGGGTCGGTGGCGGTGTCGGTGCCGCGCAGCACGGCGGTGAGCGACCAGTCCACGTACGGCGCCAGGGCCCGCTCGCACTCCGCGATCCGGGCGGCGAAGGCGGGGGAGGAGTCCAGCAGGCCGACGGCCATGCCGGACCACTGGGAGCCCTGGCCGGGGAAGACGAAGACCGGACCTTCCTCGGGATCGAGGGCGGCGCCGCGGATCAGGCCGGG
Organism: Streptomyces sparsogenes; assembly: GCF_001704635.1. Lineage (GTDB taxonomy): Bacteria > Actinomycetota > Actinomycetes > Streptomycetales > Streptomycetaceae > Streptomyces > Streptomyces sparsogenes. The sequence continues at coordinate 4,595 of NZ_MAXF01000215.1, forward strand.
GTGTTCGCCGCCGGCGGCAAGGGCCTCCAGGGCGGCGGTGAGATCGGGCAGCCGGGTGCCGGTGACCACGGCGCGCTGGTCGAACGTGGCGCGGGTGGTGGTCAGGGACCAGGCCACCTCGGTGGGCGAGACGTCCGGGGCGTCGGCGACGGCCCGGACCAGCCGGCGCGCCTGGTCGGCCAGGGCCTCCCGGGTACGGGCCGAGAGCACCCAGGGCACCACGCCGCCCAGGACGGCCGGCCCGCCGGCGCCTTCGGCCTCCGGCCCCGGGGACGGGACCGGCTCAGCCGCCTCCTCCAGGATGATGTGGGCGTTGGTGCCGGAGATCCCGAACGCGGAGACGCCGGCCCGGCGCGGGCGGTCGGGGGCCGTCGGCCAGTCGACCGGCTCGGTGAGCAGCCGTACCGTGCCGCTGCTCCAGTCCACGTGCGAGGTGGGCTCGTCGACGTGGAGGGTGGCGGGCAGCGAGCCGTGGCGCAGGGCCATCACCATCTTGATGACGCCCGCGATCCCGGCGGCGCCCTGCGTGTGCCCGATGTTCGACTTCACCGACCCCAGCCACAGCGGACGGTCCTCCGGCCGCTCCTGACCGTAGGTGGCCAGCAGCGCCTCGGCCTCGATCGGGTCGCCGAGCGTGGTGCCCGTGCCGTGGGCCTCCACCGCGTCCACCTCGACGGCCGCCAGCCCGGCGTTGGCCAGCGCCTGGCGGATCACCCGCTGCTGCGAGGGCCCGTTGGGGGCGCTCAGCCCGTTGCTCGCGCCGTCCTGGTTCACCGCCGAACCCCGGATGACCGCGAGCACCCGGCGCCCGTTGCGCCGGGCGTCCGAGAGCCGCTCCAGCAGTACCAGGCCCGCGCCCTCGGAGAAGCCCGTGCCGTCGGCCGCGGTGGCGAACGGCTTGCACCGCCCGTCCGGGGCCAGGCCGCGCTGGCGCGAGAACTCCGTGATCACGTTCGGGGTGGACATCACCGTCACCCCGCCGGCCAGGGCCAGGTCGCACTCGCCGTGCCGCAGCGCCTGGACCGCCAGGTGCATGGCCACCAGGGACGACGAGCACGCCGTGTCCAGCGTGACCGCCGGGCCCTCCAGGCCCAGGGTGAAGGCGATACGGCCGGACACGACGCTGAGCGCGTTGCCCGTCAGCAGGAAGCCCTCGGCGCTCTTCTCGATGTGCGGTGTGCCGAACCCCGGCACACCGCAGCCCGCGTAGACGCCGGTGGAGCTGCCCTTGAGGGCGGTCGGGTCGATGTGGGCGCGTTCGAGGAGTTCCCAGGCGGTTTCCAGGAGAAGCCGCTGCTGGGGGTCCATGGCGAGGGCTTCGCGGGGGCTGATGTTGAAGAAGGAGGCGTCGAACCGGTCGGCGTCGTGGACGAAGCCGCCTTCCTGGATGTAGCTGGTGCCGGGGTGGTCGGGGTCGGGGTGGTAGAGGGCGGTGAGGTCCCAGCCGCGGTTGGTGGGGAAGGGGCCGATGGCGTCCGCGCCGGTGTCCACGAGCTGCCACAGGTCTTCGGGGGAGTCGATGCCGCCGGGGTAACGGCAGGCCATGGCGGTGATGGCGATGGGTTCGTGGTGGCGTTGTTCCGCTTCGCGCAGGCGCTGCTTGGCCTCGCCCAGATCGAGGGTGACCCGCTTGAGGTACTGACGCAGCTTGTCTTCCGTGGACGACATTGTTCCTCCCCCTCACTCCTCGTCAGGACGAGCCGAGTTGCTGATCGATGAGCGCGAACATCTCGTCGTCCGACGCCGACTCCAGCGCCTCGCCGTCGATGTCCTTGGCGCCGGCCGTCCGGCCCTCCAGCCGCGACAGCAGGGCGTGGAGCCGGCTCGCGATCGTCTCCCGGGACTTCCCCTCCACGTCATGGCTGTTCAAGGTGGACTCCAGCCTGGCCAGGTCGCCCAGGACGGGCGCGAGCGGATCGACCGCCGTGGCCGTCCGGTCCTCGGGCGCCAGTTTTTGATCCAGGTAGCGGGCCATGGTCTCCGCGTCGG
>NZ_MAXF01000216.1 GCF_001704635.1 Streptomyces sparsogenes
GACCACGGCGGCCGCCCGGCGCACCGTTTCCAGCACGACGTCACGCTGTCCGGAGGCGTCGAGACCGGCGAGGCGTGAGGCCAGGGCGCTTGCCACCGACCGCCGTTCCGCGGCGCGGCGCCGGGCGGGCCGGGCCAGGGCGCGCAGCAGCGCGGGGACCGTGGGGCCCGGTCGGGTGGCGAGCGGGCCTTGGTGCGGGTCCGCGGCCACGGCCACCGGGCGGGTGAGGTGCGGCGCCGTGTCGAACAGGTGCAGGGCGTGGGGTGTGGCCCGTCCCCCCAGGGTCCAGGCCAGGCCGACGCCCGGGAGCCCGGCGGAACGCCGGTGGGCGATCAGCGCGTCGGCGCAGGCCTGGGCGGCGGCGCGGCCGGCTTGGCCGGGGCCGGCCACCACGTCGGTGACGGCGACGGAGGAGAGCACCGCGAACATCCGCAGCGGCAGGTCACGGGTGAGGGCGTGCAGGTTCCACGCGCCGGCGGCCCTCGCCGCCCAGGTCCGCGACAGCCGCTCCTCGTCCCAGGCCTCCACCGGGGCCGCGTCGGCCGCCTCGGTGATGTGCACGACGCCCACCAGCGGGTGGCTGTCGGGAATCGCCTCCAACACCGCCGCCAGGGCGGTGTGGTCGGCGACGTCGGCCGCAGCCGACTCCACCTCCGCCCCGAGCGCCGTCAGCCGCTCGGCCAGGGCGGCCGCCTCGGGGGCCTGGCCGCCGCAGCGGGAGAGCAGCAGCAGCCGCGGGGCGCCGTACGCGCGCACCAGGTGCTCGGCGACCACGCCGTGCAACGGGCCGGGCTCACCGGCCACCACCACCGTCCCGCCGGAGAGATCCACCTCCGTGCGCTCCCCGGGCCGCTCGACGGCACGCAGCAGACGGGGGACCGAGACCGCGCCCGAACGGACCGCGATCCGCGGCTCGTCCGCGTCGATGGCCCGGCGGACCGCCTCGGCCAGCTTTTCGCTCCCGCTCGCGGCGGTGGCGTCGGAGTGGGCGCCGGTGCGGGTGCGGGTGCCGGTGGCGGTGTCTGTGTCTGTGTCTGTGCCGGTGTCTGTGCCTGTGTCGGCGTCTGTGTCTGTGTCTGTGTCGACCAGCGTGATCCGGCCCGGGTGCTCGGCCTGGACCGCCCGGACCAGGCCCCAGACGGCCGCGCCACCCGGATCCGGGGGCCCGTCCTCCTCGCCGGCCGAGACCGCGCCGGAGGTGACCAGCACCAGCCGGGCGTCCGGTGACCGGGGCTCGGCCAGCCAGTCCCGGATGAGGCCCAGCGTGCGCCGGACAGCGGCCAGACCCGTCTCGCTCCCGGTGCCGGAGCCGGCCGCCGGCGCCACGGTGCGGACAACCAGGTCCTCGGTCTCCGCCGGCTCGGGCCGGTCCTCCGGCGGCGGCAGCGGCAGCCACTCCACCGTGAACAGGCCGCCCGGGCCACGTCGTTCGGCGGCCTTCAGCCAGTCGTCCCCGGCCGGGCGCAGCGCGACCGAATCCACGCTGAGCACGGGGGCGCCGGTCGGATCCGCCACGACGACGTTCAGCTCGCGGCCTTCGCCGTCCTCCGACCGCCGCGCGCGGAGCCGGACCCGAACGCCCGTCGCGCCGCCCGCGTGCAGCGACACACCGCTCCAGACGAACGGCAGCCACAGCGGGCCGTCGGCCCGCCGGCGGTCCAGCGCCACCGGGTGCAGGGCGGCTTCGAGCAGCGCGGGATGGATGCCGAACCCGTCGGCGCCCTCCTCGGCTCCCTGGTCCAGGGCCACCTCGGCAAGGAGATCGGCGCCGTGCCGCCACACCGCCTGGACGCCCCGGAACGTCGGGCCGTACCGGTAACCGGCCGCCTCGGTGCGCGCGTACAGGTCGGCGATGTCCACCGGCTCGGCCCCGGCGGGGGGCCAGGCGCCCGTGAGCTCCGTCCCGGCCGTCGCGCCGGGCGCGAGGGTGCCCGTCGCGTGGCAGGTCCAGATGTCCCGCTCCCCGGGTCCCTCCGGTGTGCCGGACGCGGGCTGGGAGCAGACGCGCAGCTCGCGGCGCCCGTCCTCGTCGGGGGCGTCCACCACGAGCTGGACCCGCAGCTCGGAGGTGGCCGACAGGGTCAGGGGCACGTGCAGGGTCAGCTCCTCGAGGCCGCCGCAGCCCGCCTCGTCGGCCGCCCGCAGCGCCCACTCCACCAGGGCCGTGCTGGGCAGCAGGACCACGCCCGCGACCTCGTGCTCGCCCAGCCAGCCGGCGTCACCGGCGGCCGGAAGGCGCCCGGTCAGCAGGAGCCCGCCGTCGGCGAGCCCCGTCGCGGCCGACAGCTGCGGGTGTTCCACCGGCCGCAGGCCGGCCGCGCTGACATCGCCCGCCGTACGGCCCGCCGCCACCCAGTAGCGCTCGCGCTGGAAAGGGTAGGTGGGCAGGTCGGTGGTGGCGGCCGGGGCGGTGGGATACCAGGGCCGCCAGTCGACGGCGAGCCCGGCGGTGTGGGCGTGGGCGAGGGCGCCCGCGAGGTCGAGAGGGCCGCCGTGGTCGCGGCGGAGGGTCGGGATGGTCGTGGCGGGCACGTCGGCGTCGTCGATGGCGTCCTGGATCCCGGGAGTGAGGACCGGGTGGGGGCTCACCTCGATGAAGTGGCGGTGGCGGTCGGCGAGCAGGGCGGTGAGGGTCTCGGTGAAGCGGACCGGCCGGCGGAGGTTGGTGAACCAGTACTCGGCGTCGAGCGGGGTGCCGGCCGGCGGCTGGGCGGTGACCGTGGAGTAGAAGGGGACGGTGGGCGCGGTGGGGGTGAGGTCGGTGAGCTGGGCGAGGATCGAGTCGCGGATGCGGTCGACATGGGGGCTGTGGGAGGCGTAGTCCACGTCGATGGCGCGGGTCCGCGCGCCCTCGGCCTCGGCCGCCGCCAGGACGGCGGGGCGGAGTGCGATGGCGCGGGTCCGCGCGCCCTCGGCCTCGGCCGCCGCCAGGACGGCGGTGATCTGCTCGGGCGGCCCGGAGACGACGGTGGAGCGGGGGCCGTTGTGGGCGGCGACGGCGACGCCCTCGGCCGCCTCGCCGAGGCCGGTCAGCAGGCGGGCGGTGTCCTCGGCGCCGAGGGTGAGGGAGGCCATGGCGCCGTGTCCGGCGAGGGCGCGGAGGGCCTGGCTGCGCAGGGCCACCACCTTGGCGGCGTCGTCGAGGGTGAGGGCCCCGGCCATACAGGCGGCGGCGATCTCGCCCTGGGAGTGGCCGATGACGGCGGCCGGGGTGATGCCGAAGTCCTGCCAGAGGCCGGCCAGGGAGACCATGACGGCCCACAGGGTCGGCTGGACGACATCCACGCGCGCGGGGTCGGTGGCGGTGTCGGTGCCGCGCAGCACGGCGGTGAGCGACCAGTCCACGTACGGCGCCAGGGCCCGCTCGCACTCCGCGATCCGGGCGGCGAAGGCGGGGGAGGAGTCCAGCAGGCCGACGGCCATGCCGGACCACTGGGAGCCCTGGCCGGGGAAGACGAAGACCGGACCTTCCTCGGGATCGAGGGCGGCGCCGCGGATCAGGCCGGGGTGTTCGCCGCCGGCGGCAAGGGCCTCCAGGGCGGCGGTGAGATCGGGCAGCCGGGTGCCGGTGACCACGGCGCGCTGGTCGAACGTGGCGCGGGTGGTGGTCAGGGACCAGGCCACCTCGGTGGGCGAGACGTCCGGGGCGTCGGCGACGGCCCGGACCAGCCGGCGCGCCTGGTCGGCCAGGGCCTCCCGGGTACGGGCCGAGAGCACCCAGGGCACCACGCCGCCCAGGACGGCCGGCCCGCCGGCGCCTTCGGCCTCCGGCCCCGGGGACGGGACCGGCTCAGCCGCCTCCTCCAGGATGATGTGGGCGTTGGTGCCGGAGATCCCGAACGCGGAGACGCCGGCCCGGCGCGGGCGGTCGGGGGCCGTCGGCCAGTCGACCGGCTCGGTGAGCAGCCGTACCGTGCCGCTGCTCCAGTCCACGTGCGAGGTGGGCTCGTCGACGTGGAGGGTGGCGGGCAGCGAGCCGTGGCGCAGGGCCATCACCATCTTGATGACGCCCGCGATCCCGGCGGCGCCCTGCGTGTGCCCGATGTTCGACTTCACCGACCCCAGCCACAGCGGACGGTCCTCCGGCCGCTCCTGACCGTAGGTGGCCAGCAGCGCCTCGGCCTCGATCGGGTCGCCGAGCGTGGTGCCCGTGCCGTGGGCCTCCACCGCGTCCACCTCGACGGCCGCCAGCCCGGCGTTGGCCAGCGCCTGGCGGATCACCCGCTGCTGCGAGGGCCCGTTGGGGGCGCTCAGCCCGTTGCTCGCGCCGTCCTGGTTCACCGCCGAACCCCGGATGACCGCGAGCACCCGGCGCCCGTTGCGCCGGGCGTCCGAGAGCCGCTCCAGCAGTACCAGGCCCGCGCCCTCGGAGAAGCCCGTGCCGTCGGCCGCGGTGGCGAACGGCTTGCACCGCCCGTCCGGGGCCAGGCCGCGCTGGCGCGAGAACTCCGTGATCACGTTCGGGGTGGACATCACCGTCACCCCGCCGGCCAGGGCCAGGTCGCACTCGCCGTGCCGCAGCGCCTGGACCGCCAGGTGCATGGCCACCAGGGACGACGAGCACGCCGTGTCCAGCGTGACCGCCGGGCCCTCCAGGCCCAGGGTGAAGGCGATACGGCCGGACACGACGCTGAGCGCGTTGCCCGTCAGCAGGAAGCCCTCGGCGCTCTTCTCGATGTGCGGTGTGCCGAACCCCGGCACACCGCAGCCCGCGTAGACGCCGGTGGAGCTGCCCTTGAGGGCGGTCGGGTCGATGTGGGCGCGTTCGAGGAGTTCCCAGGCGGTTTCCAGGAGAAGCCGCTGCTGGGGGTCCATGGCGAGGGCTTCGCGGGGGCTGATGTTGAAGAAGGAGGCGTCGAACCGGTCGGCGTCGTGGACGAAGCCGCCTTCCTGGATGTAGCTGGTGCCGGGGTGGTCGGGGTCGGGGTGGTAGAGGGCGGTGAGGTCCCAGCCGCGGTTGGTGGGGAAGGGGCCGATGGCGTCCGCGCCGGTGTCCACGAGCTGCCACAGGTCTTCGGGGGAGTCGATGCCGCCGGGGTAACGGCAGGCCATGGCGGTGATGGCGATGGGTTCGTGGTGGCGTTGTTCCGCTTCGCGCAGGCGCTGCTTGGCCTCGCCCAGATCGAGGGTGACCCGCTTGAGGTACTGACGCAGCTTGTCTTCCGTGGACGACATTGTTCCTCCCCCTCACTCCTCGTCAGGACGAGCCGAGTTGCTGATCGATGAGCGCGAACATCTCGTCGTCCGACGCCGACTCCAGCGCCTCGCCGTCGATGTCCTTGGCGCCGGCCGTCCGGCCCTCCAGCCGCGACAGCAGGGCGTGGAGCCGGCTCGCGATCGTCTCCCGGGACTTCCCCTCCACGTCATGGCTGTTCAAGGTGGACTCCAGCCTGGCCAGGTCGCCCAGGACGGGCGCGAGCGGATCGACCGCCGTGGCCGTCCGGTCCTCGGGCGCCAGTTTTTGATCCAGGTAGCGGGCCATGGTCTCCGCGTCGGGGTAGTCGAAGACGAGCGCGGCGGGCAGCCGCAGCCCGGTCGCGGCCGAGAGCCGGTTGCGCAGTTCGACGGCGGTCAGCGAGTCGAACCCCA
>NZ_MAXF01000217.1 GCF_001704635.1 Streptomyces sparsogenes
GCACTCGCCCTGGCGCAGGGCCCCGGCGGCGAGGTGCATGGACACCAGGGAGGAGGAGCAGGCGGTGTCGACGGTGACGGCGGGGCCCTGGAGGCCGAGGGTGTACGCCACCCGGCCGGAGATGATGCTGCCGATGCTGGAGAGCATCGTGTAGCCGTCCAGGCGGGGGTCGCCGGGGGGCAGGCCGGTGGCGTAGTCGTGGTAGATGACGCCGGTATAGACGCCGGTCAGGCTCTCGTGGAGGGTGTGCGGGTCGATGCCGGCGCGTTCGAGGGCCTCCCAGGCGGTTTCCAGGACGAGGCGCTGCTGGGGGTCCATGGCCAGGGCCTCGCGGGGGTTGATGCCGAAGAAAGCCGCGTCGAAGCCGTCGACGTCATAGATGAACGCGCCCTCGGAGGCGTACGTGGTGCCGGGGTGGTCGGAGTCCGGGTGGAACAGGTTGGCCAGGTCCCAGCCGCGGTTGGTGGGGAACGGACCCACCACCTCCCGTCCCGCCGCGACCAGGTCCCACAGCTCCTCGGGGGTGGTCACCCCGCCGGGGAAGCGGCAGGCCATCGCCACCACCGCGATCGGCTCGTCGTCCGCGCCGCCGGTCCGGGCCGGCGGCGGTGCGAGAGGCGAGGACACGGGCGTGCCGGCGGTCAGGCGGTGCAGGAGGTGGTCGGCGAGGCCCCGGGGGGTCGGGTAGTCGAAGACCAGGCCGGCGGGCAGGCGCAGCCCGGTGGCCTCGGCCAGCCGGTTGCGCAGTCCGACCGCTGTGAGGGAGTCGAAGCCCAGCTCCTTGAAGGCGGCCTCGGGCCGGATGGCCGCGTCGGAGGAGTGGCCCAGGACCACGGCGGCCGCCCGGCGCACCGTTTCCAGCACGACGTCACGCTGTCCGGAGGCGTCGAGACCGGCGAGGCGTGAGGCCAGGGCGCTTGCCACCGACCGCCGTTCCGCGGCGCGGCGCCGGGCGGGCCGGGCCAGGGCGCGCAGCAGCGCGGGGACCGTGGGGCCCGGTCGGGTGGCGAGCGGGCCTTGGTGCGGGTCCGCGGCCACGGCCACCGGGCGGGTGAGGTGCGGCGCCGTGTCGAACAGGTGCAGGGCGTGGGGTGTGGCCCGTCCCCCCAGGGTCCAGGCCAGGCCGACGCCCGGGAGCCCGGCGGAACGCCGGTGGGCGATCAGCGCGTCGGCGCAGGCCTGGGCGGCGGCGCGGCCGGCTTGGCCGGGGCCGGCCACCACGTCGGTGACGGCGACGGAGGAGAGCACCGCGAACATCCGCAGCGGCAGGTCACGGGTGAGGGCGTGCAGGTTCCACGCGCCGGCGGCCCTCGCCGCCCAGGTCCGCGACAGCCGCTCCTCGTCCCAGGCCTCCACCGGGGCCGCGTCGGCCGCCTCGGTGATGTGCACGACGCCCACCAGCGGGTGGCTGTCGGGAATCGCCTCCAACACCGCCGCCAGGGCGGTGTGGTCGGCGACGTCGGCCGCAGCCGACTCCACCTCCGCCCCGAGCGCCGTCAGCCGCTCGGCCAGGGCGGCCGCCTCGGGGGCCTGGCCGCCGCAGCGGGAGAGCAGCAGCAGCCGCGGGGCGCCGTACGCGCGCACCAGGTGCTCGGCGACCACGCCGTGCAACGGGCCGGGCTCACCGGCCACCACCACCGTCCCGCCGGAGAGATCCACCTCCGTGCGCTCCCCGGGCCGCTCGACGGCACGCAGCAGACGGGGGACCGAGACCGCGCCCGAACGGACCGCGATCCGCGGCTCGTCCGCGTCGATGGCCCGGCGGACCGCCTCGGCCAGCTTTTCGCTCCCGCTCGCGGCGGTGGCGTCGGAGTGGGCGCCGGTGCGGGTGCGGGTGCCGGTGGCGGTGTCTGTGTCTGTGTCTGTGCCGGTGTCTGTGCCTGTGTCGGCGTCTGTGTCTGTGTCTGTGTCGACCAGCGTGATCCGGCCCGGGTGCTCGGCCTGGACCGCCCGGACCAGGCCCCAGACGGCCGCGCCACCCGGATCCGGGGGCCCGTCCTCCTCGCCGGCCGAGACCGCGCCGGAGGTGACCAGCACCAGCCGGGCGTCCGGTGACCGGGGCTCGGCCAGCCAGTCCCGGATGAGGCCCAGCGTGCGCCGGACAGCGGCCAGACCCGTCTCGCTCCCGGTGCCGGAGCCGGCCGCCGGCGCCACGGTGCGGACAACCAGGTCCTCGGTCTCCGCCGGCTCGGGCCGGTCCTCCGGCGGCGGCAGCGGCAGCCACTCCACCGTGAACAGGCCGCCCGGGCCACGTCGTTCGGCGGCCTTCAGCCAGTCGTCCCCGGCCGGGCGCAGCGCGACCGAATCCACGCTGAGCACGGGGGCGCCGGTCGGATCCGCCACGACGACGTTCAGCTCGCGGCCTTCGCCGTCCTCCGACCGCCGCGCGCGGAGCCGGACCCGAACGCCCGTCGCGCCGCCCGCGTGCAGCGACACACCGCTCCAGACGAACGGCAGCCACAGCGGGCCGTCGGCCCGCCGGCGGTCCAGCGCCACCGGGTGCAGGGCGGCTTCGAGCAGCGCGGGATGGATGCCGAACCCGTCGGCGCCCTCCTCGGCTCCCTGGTCCAGGGCCACCTCGGCAAGGAGATCGGCGCCGTGCCGCCACACCGCCTGGACGCCCCGGAACGTCGGGCCGTACCGGTAACCGGCCGCCTCGGTGCGCGCGTACAGGTCGGCGATGTCCACCGGCTCGGCCCCGGCGGGGGGCCAGGCGCCCGTGAGCTCCGTCCCGGCCGTCGCGCCGGGCGCGAGGGTGCCCGTCGCGTGGCAGGTCCAGATGTCCCGCTCCCCGGGTCCCTCCGGTGTGCCGGACGCGGGCTGGGAGCAGACGCGCAGCTCGCGGCGCCCGTCCTCGTCGGGGGCGTCCACCACGAGCTGGACCCGCAGCTCGGAGGTGGCCGACAGGGTCAGGGGCACGTGCAGGGTCAGCTCCTCGAGGCCGCCGCAGCCCGCCTCGTCGGCCGCCCGCAGCGCCCACTCCACCAGGGCCGTGCTGGGCAGCAGGACCACGCCCGCGACCTCGTGCTCGCCCAGCCAGCCGGCGTCACCGGCGGCCGGAAGGCGCCCGGTCAGCAGGAGCCCGCCGTCGGCGAGCCCCGTCGCGGCCGACAGCTGCGGGTGTTCCACCGGCCGCAGGCCGGCCGCGCTGACATCGCCCGCCGTACGGCCCGCCGCCACCCAGTAGCGCTCGCGCTGGAAAGGGTAGGTGGGCAGGTCGGTGGTGGCGGCCGGGGCGGTGGGATACCAGGGCCGCCAGTCGACGGCGAGCCCGGCGGTGTGGGCGTGGGCGAGGGCGCCCGCGAGGTCGAGAGGGCCGCCGTGGTCGCGGCGGAGGGTCGGGATGGTCGTGGCGGGCACGTCGGCGTCGTCGATGGCGTCCTGGATCCCGGGAGTGAGGACCGGGTGGGGGCTCACCTCGATGAAGTGGCGGTGGCGGTCGGCGAGCAGGGCGGTGAGGGTCTCGGTGAAGCGGACCGGCCGGCGGAGGTTGGTGAACCAGTACTCGGCGTCGAGCGGGGTGCCGGCCGGCGGCTGGGCGGTGACCGTGGAGTAGAAGGGGACGGTGGGCGCGGTGGGGGTGAGGTCGGTGAGCTGGGCGAGGATCGAGTCGCGGATGCGGTCGACATGGGGGCTGTGGGAGGCGTAGTCCACGTCGATGGCGCGGGTCCGCGCGCCCTCGGCCTCGGCCGCCGCCAGGACGGCGGTGATCTGCTCGGGCGGCCCGGAGACGACGGTGGAGCGGGGGCCGTTGTGGGCGGCGACGGCGACGCCCTCGGCCGCCTCGCCGAGGCCGGTCAGCAGGCGGGCGGTGTCCTCGGCGCCGAGGGTGAGGGAGGCCATGGCGCCGTGTCCGGCGAGGGCGCGGAGGGCCTGGCTGCGCAGGGCCACCACCTTGGCGGCGTCGTCGAGGGTGAGGGCCCCGGCCATACAGGCGGCGGCGATCTCGCCCTGGGAGTGGCCGATGACGGCGGCCGGGGTGATGCCGAAGTCCTGCCAGAGGCCGGCCAGGGAGACCATGACGGCCCACAGGGTCGGCTGGACGACATCCACGCGCGCGGGGTCGGTGGCGGTGTCGGTGCCGCGCAGCACGGCGGTGAGCGACCAGTCCACGTACGGCGCCAGGGCCCGCTCGCACTCCGCGATCCGGGCGGCGAAGGCGGGGGAGGAGTCCAGCAGGCCGACGGCCATGCCGGACCACTGGGAGCCCTGGCCGGGGAAGACGAAGACCGGACCTTCCTCGGGATCGAGGGCGGCGCCGCGGATCAGGCCGGGGTGTTCGCCGCCGGCGGCAAGGGCCTCCAGGGCGGCGGTGAGATCGGGCAGCCGGGTGCCGGTGACCACGGCGCGCTGGTCGAACGTGGCGCGGGTGGTGGTCAGGGACCAGGCCACCTCGGTGGGCGAGACGTCCGGGGCGTCGGCGACGGCCCGGACCAGCCGGCGCGCCTGGTCGGCCAGGGCCTCCCGGGTACGGGCCGAGAGCACCCAGGGCACCACGCCGCCCAGGACGGCCGGCCCGCCGGCGCCTTCGGCCTCCGGCCCCGGGGACGGGACCGGCTCAGCCGCCTCCTCCAGGATGATGTGGGCGTTGGTGCCGGAGATCCCGAACGCGGAGACGCCGGCCCGGCGCGGGCGGTCGGGGGCCGTCGGCCAGTCGACCGGCTCGGTGAGCAGCCGTACCGTGCCGCTGCTCCAGTCCACGTGCGAGGTGGGCTCGTCGACGTGGAGGGTGGCGGGCAGCGAGCCGTGGCGCAGGGCCATCACCATCTTGATGACGCCCGCGATCCCGGCGGCGCCCTGCGTGTGCCCGATGTTCGACTTCACCGACCCCAGCCACAGCGGACGGTCCTCCGGCCGCTCCTGACCGTAGGTGGCCAGCAGCGCCTCGGCCTCGATCGGGTCGCCGAGCGTGGTGCCCGTGCCGTGGGCCTCCACCGCGTCCACCTCGACGGCCGCCAGCCCGGCGTTGGCCAGCGCCTGGCGGATCACCCGCTGCTGCGAGGGCCCGTTGGGGGCGCTCAGCCCGTTGCTCGCGCCGTCCTGGTTCACCGCCGAACCCCGGATGACCGCGAGCACCCGGCGCCCGTTGCGCCGGGCGTCCGAGAGCCGCTCCAGCAGTACCAGGCCCGCGCCCTCGGAGAAGCCCGTGCCGTCGGCCGCGGTGGCGAACGGCTTGCACCGCCCGTCCGGGGCCAGGCCGCGCTGGCGCGAGAACTCCGTGATCACGTTCGGGGTGGACATCACCGTCACCCCGCCGGCCAGGGCCAGGTCGCACTCGCCGTGCCGCAGCGCCTGGACCGCCAGGTGCATGGCCACCAGGGACGACGAGCACGCCGTGTCCAGCGTGACCGCCGGGCCCTCCAGGCCCAGGGTGAAGGCGATACGGCCGGACACGACGCTGAGCGCGTTGCCCGTCAGCAGGAAGCCCTCGGCGCTCTTCTCGATGTGCGGTGTGCCGAACCCCGGCACACCGCAGCCCGCGTAGACGCCGGTGGAGCTGCCCTTGAGGGCGGTCGGGTCGATGTGGGCGCGTTCGAGGAGTTCCCAGGCGGTTTCCAGGAGAAGCCGCTGCTGGGGGTCCATGGCGAGGGCTTCGCGGGGGCTGATGTTGAAGAAGGAGGCGTCGAACCGGTCGGCGTCGTGGACGAAGCCGCCTTCCTGGATGTAGCTGGTGCCGGGGTGGTCGGGGTCGGGGTGGTAGAGGGCGGTGAGGTCCCAGCCGCGGTTGGTGGGGAAGGGGCCGATGGCGTCCGCGCCGGTGTCCACGAGCTGCCACAGGTCTTCGGGGGAGTCGATGCCGCCGGGGTAACGGCAGGCCATGGCGGTGATGGCGATGGGTTCGTGGTGGCGTTGTTCCGCTTCGCGCAGGCGCTGCTTGGCCTCGCCCAGATCGAGGGTGACCCGCTTGAGGTACTGACGCAGCTTGTCTTCCGTGGACGACATTGTTCCTCCCCCTCACTCCTCGTCAGGACGAGCCGAGTTGCTGATCGATGAGCGCGAACATCTCGTCGTCCGACGCCGACTCCAGCGCCTCGCCGTCGATGTCCTTGGCGCCGGCCGTCCGGCCCTCCAGCCGCGACAGCAGGGCGTGGAGCCGGCTCGCGATCGTCTCCCGGGACTTCCCCTCCACGTCATGGCTGTTCAAGGTGGACTCCAGCCTGGCCAGGTCGCCCAGGACGGGCGCGAGCGGATCGACCGCCGTGGCCGTCCGGTCCTCGGGCGCCAGTTTTTGATCCAGGTAGCGGGCCATGGTCTCCGCGTCGGGGTAGTCGAAGACGAGCGCGGCGGGCAGCCGCAGCC
>NZ_MAXF01000218.1 GCF_001704635.1 Streptomyces sparsogenes
CCCCAGCTCCTTGAACGAGCCGTCCGCCCGTACGGCCGCGGGGTCGCTGTGGCCGAGCACCGTCGCCGCGTGGGTGCGCACCAGGTTCAGCAACTCGCGGTGGCGTTCGGCGTCGGAGAGCGTGGCCAGCCGGCCGGCCCAGTCGGTGGACCGCGCGACGGCCGCGGCGCGCCGCACGGGTGCGCCCGCGGCGGCGATGCCGCGAAGCAGGGCCGGCACGGCGTCGGACGGCTGAGCGCCGAGCGTACGCGGATCCAGGTCGAGCGCCAGCACGGAGGCGCTGCCGTGGCCCAGAGCGGCGTCGAACAGCGCCAGCGCCATCGGCGTGGACAGCGGGGTGAAACCGGTGCGGCTCATCCGGGCCAGGTCGGCGCCCGCCAGATGTCCGGTCATGCCGCTGGCGGCCTCCCACAGGCCCCAGGCGATGGAGG
>NZ_MAXF01000219.1 GCF_001704635.1 Streptomyces sparsogenes
ATCCCGGAAGTTGATGCCGGCGGCACGCACGGCGACGCGCACCCGACCCGGGGCGAGCGGCTCCAGCACCTCCGGACAGGCCACGACCGACACGCCGTCGATGGTGCCGGTGTCCTCGCACGCCAACCGCCAGGCGGCCGCTCCCGGAGGCGGCGTCAGCTCCGGCGCCGCCGCCCGCTCGAGCCGCGGTATCAGCACGAGCCCCCCGCGCACCGCCAGCTGCGGCTCGTCCAGGGCCACCGCCCGTGCGACGGCGTCCCGCACCTCCTCGGGCCCGGCGTCGTCGTCGATGTCGCACAGCAGGAAGCGGCCCGGGTTCTCCGCCTGCGCGCTGCGCACCAGGCCCCACACCCCGGCCGCCGCCGGGTCGGGGCCCGGGGCGTCGGGGCCCTCGTCGGCCTCCCCGGCCGCCACCGCTCCCCGGGTGACGAACACCAGCAGGGCGTCGGCCGGCACCGGTTCCGCCAGCCAGCGCCGCGCCAGCTCCAGCGCGCCGGCGGCCGGTTCGTCGCCCTCGGCCGCCGGTACCCCGACGAGCACCGTCCGGGGGACGGCCTCCCGCGCGTCGTGCGCGGCGAGCAGGGCGTCGAGGTCGGCGTAACGGGGCGGCCCGGCCTCCGGCGAGGAGAACGGGAGCGGGCCGCCGTCCAGCGACGCCCACCCCTCGGCGGACACCTCCGGCGCCCCCGCTGCCGCCGCAGGCGGCGGCAGCGGCACCCACGCCACGGTGAACAGCCCGTCCACCGTCCGTGCGCCCGCCTCGCGCAACTGCCGGGCGCTCGTCGGGCGCACGGTCACGGACTCGGCGCTGAGCACGGTCTGGCCCGCCTGGTCGGCCACCACGAGCCGGAAGCCGCCGTCCAGGGGAGACATGCGGACCCGGGCCGCGCGGGCGCCGGTGGCCCACAGCGACACCCCGCTCCAGACGAACGGCAGCCGCAGCCGCCCGTCGTCCCCCCGGCCGTCCAGCGCCACCGGGTGCAGCGCCGCGTCGAGCAGCGCGGGGTGGATGCCGAACCCGTCGGCGCCCTCGTGGGCCGCCTCCGGCAGCGCGACCTCGGCGAGCAGGTCGGCGCCCTGCCGCCAGGCGGCGGTCAGCCCCCGGAAGGCCGGGCCGTAGCCGTAACCGAGCGCCTCGGCGCGGCCGTAGAAGTCCGCCACGTCCACCGGCTCGGCGTCCCGCGGCGGCCACACCGCCTCCGGCGCCGCCTCCGGGACGCCCGGCGTCCTCGGGGCGAGCTGTCCGGTGGCGTGGCACGTCCAGGGCGACGAGCCGTCCGCGTCCGGACGGGAGTGCACCCGCACCCCGCGGCGGCCCTGCTCGTCGGGGGCGTCCGCCACGACCTGGACCCGCAGCCCGCCGGACGCGGGCAGCGCCATCGGCACCTGGAGCGCGAGCTCCTCGATCCCGCCGCAGCCCGCCTCGTCGGCCGCCCGCAGCACCCACTCCACCAGGGCCGCGCCCGGCACCAGAGGGGTCCGGGCGACGACATGGTCGGCGAGCCAGCCGCCACTCGCGGCGGCGGGGAGCCGGCCGGTCATCACCAGGCCGCCGTCGGCCAGTTCGACCGCGGCACCGAGCTGGGCGTGGGCCACCGAGGTGAGCCCGGCGCTCCGCAGGTCACCCGGTCCGCCGTCCAGGCCGAGCCAGTAGCGCCGGCGCTGGAAGGGGTAGGTGGGCAGGTCGGTGGTGACGCGCGCGTCGGCGGGATACCAGGAGTCCCAGGCGATCGGCAGTCCCGTGGTGTACGCGCGGGCGACGGCGAGGGCGAGCTGGTGGGGCCCGCCCTGGTCGCGCCGGAGGGTGGGGACGGCCGCGGCGGGGACACCGGCCGCCTCGAAGGCGTCCTGCATGCCGGGGATGAGCACCGGGTGGGGGCTGACCTCGATGAAGTGGCGGTGTCCGTGTCCGATGAGGGCGGTGAGCGTGTCGGCGAAGCGGACCGGCCGGCGGAGGTTGGTGAACCAGTAGTCGGCGTCGAGCCCCGAGGTGTCCAGGCGCTCGGCGGTCACCGTGGAGTGGAAGGCGATGTCGGAGCCGGTGGGCGTCAGACCGTCCAGGGCGGAGACGATGTCCTCCCGGATACGGTCCACATGGGGCCCGTGGGAGGCGTAGTCCACGTCGATGGTGCGGGTCC
>NZ_MAXF01000022.1 GCF_001704635.1 Streptomyces sparsogenes
GGCGAGGTTGTTGCGGGAGGCCAGTGTGTCAGGGTGGTCCTCACCCAGGACGCGGATGCTGTCGGTGAGCGTCTGCTCGTACAGCGGGATGGCGCGACCCGAATCCCCAGCCGACGCGTAGGCGCCTGCGAGGTTGTTGCCGGAGGCCAGTGTGTCAGGGTGGTCCTCACCCAGGACGCGGATGCTGTCGTTGAGCGTCTGCTTGTACAGCGGGATGGCGCGACCTAAGTCCCCCGCCGACGCGTAGGCGCTGGCGAGGTTGTTGCGGGAGGCCAGTGTGTCAGGGTGGTCCTCGCCGTTGATCCTTGCTGAGGTGGCGGCAGACCGATGCGCGTACTGGGTCGCTTGAGAGAGACGACCCTGACCACGCAGGAAACGCGAAGCGCTGTACAGAATCCAGTCTGTTTCGGCGGTGTCCGTTTCCGGGTGGGTGTGGGTGAGGTAGGCATCGATGTGAGGGAGGAGGGCGCGCCA
Organism: Streptomyces sparsogenes; assembly: GCF_001704635.1. Classification (GTDB taxonomy): domain Bacteria; phylum Actinomycetota; class Actinomycetes; order Streptomycetales; family Streptomycetaceae; genus Streptomyces; species Streptomyces sparsogenes. The sequence continues at coordinate 475 of NZ_MAXF01000022.1, forward strand.
GCGTGGCCATCCGGCGGTGTTGGTCTCCGGGGCGTCGGGCAGTGCATCGTGGATCAACGTTGCGGCGGTGGATTGTGCTTGGCTGATGGCTGTGTCGCTGCGGTGGGGGTCTTGAGCGTCTGGGGTTCGGGCCAGTGCTTGGAGGAGGCGGTGCATGGCGCTGGTGCTCTCGGTGAGGGTGATCATGCTGAAGTCGTTGAGGAGAGCGAGGGCGTCGGTGTCCGCGTCGGGCTCGTCGGCGATGCCGTTGAGGAGGTCGCGGGGTATGTCGTGGGGTGCGAGCCAGGCCATGACGCGCAGCAGGTGAACGGCGAGTGGGTCGCGTTCGGCGATCGTGTCGAGTGTGACGCGCCAGGTCCGGGCAATGGTGATGCTGTGAGGGTCGCCGTTGCCGGGAGTATTGAGCATGCGGGCGGCTTGGGTGCGGAAACGGTGTAGGTAGGCGGAGTAGGTGTTGCGTGTGCGGCGTATGTACGCACCGGCTTGCTCCAGAGCCAGGGGGAGGTATCCGAGTTCGTCAGCTAGCTCCTGAGCTGCTGAGGCTTCGCTGTTCGGGTCGGACCTGGTGAGTTGGTACAGCAGACTGGTGGCTGCCGTTGGGGCAAGGACGTCCAGGTGCAGGGGCGTGGCGCCTAGGTCGTGCCAGCCGTAGGTGAGGCGGCTGGTGATCAGGTGGTCGCCGCTGGTGAGTCTGGCGAGGTACGGGGCGAGGTGGTCGGGGTGGGTGGCGTTGTCGAAGACGAGGAGCCATCCGGGATGAGTGTCGAGCCAGGTCAGGGCCCATTCAGCCAGGTCTGCGCTGGGTGCACTGCTGGTATTGGTACCGGCGTTGACCCGGGCGGTGAGCTGGGCCAGGGAGCTGGTGATGGTCTCAAGAGTCTCGGCGTCGATCCACCAGACCGCTGTGTAGTCGGTGCGGTGGGTGTGGGCGAAGTGCATTGCCAGAGTGGTCTTTCCGATGCCGCCGAGCCCGGATATGGCTTGGGTGACGACATGCGTGGCTGCCCGCTCGTTCCTGGGCTGTAGCGCCTGTTCCAGGGCGGCCATCTCCGCTGCGCGACCGACGAATCGGTGACCGACGGGGCGCGGGAGGTTGTGCATCCCGTGAGGGGTAGAGACGTCGGCGGGCGGTGGGAGCACCAGAGGGGCCTGGACGGTGGTGTCTCCGGTGAAGATGGCGCCGTGGTTCGTGCCCACGGCGGGTGACCGGGCCCCGGAGGTCATGGGGGCCTGGTGCTGCGGTGCTGCGCTGTGCGTCATGGCTTCACCCATGCCGGGGCTCAGGCTGTGGTGTCGCCGGTGTGGATGGTGCCGTAGTTGGTGTGAACGGCTGGTGACCTCTCCCCCGACGTGGAGATGGTGACCGACCCGGGCGCCTCGGGGCGTGCCCAGCCGGCGATGTCGGCGGCGATGTCCGGATGGGCCGCGAGCAAGCGGCGGATCTGCACGCGCAGTGCGGCGGCCAGGTCCGCGTCGTCAGGGCTCTCGGCCAGCTCGGCGACGGTGCCGGCCAGGGCTTCCTGTTCGGCGGTGGCCGTTTCACCGTCGTCGGGGGTGTCCCGGCCGGTGAGGCGTCGCAGGATGCGCTGTCCGAACGAGACGGTGGCGTCGGCGGCGTCGCTTTCGACCCTGGCCAGCACTGCGGCCCCGTATGCGGTGATCGCCGTTGTGGCGTACGGCGCCACGTCCTGCGCGAGCTGCACTACATCAACGGACATGGCCTTCCCCCTGCTCCCTACACGGTGAGCGACCTAGCGTAGCCCTCCGTGCCGGTTCGCGGGTACAACGACGCGTCGGCGTCGGAGGCTGGTGCGGCTACCAGTCGGAGGTCAGGTGCCCCGCGTCACGCTCAGGGGCCTGGTGGCGGTGATGTGGTAGGTGAGTTGGGCGCGGTCGGCGCTGGCGCGGAGTTCTTCGAGGATCAGAGGCCGGTCGTGGTTGCCGAGTGTGACGCGGGCGGTGTGCATGATCGGGGTCGCGTCGGGGATGTCCAGCGTGCTGCGCTCGTCGGGGAACGGCATCCGGGCGCTCACGGTCTCCTGCCAGGTCAGCTTGTGCCCGGCGGCGGTGAGGATGGCATAGATCTGCTCGGGCTCGGTGTCCGGTGCTTCGGCTAGCTGTTCGGCTTCGTCGGCGGCGGTGGCGAACGGGATGAGCACGCGGTGCATGGCGCGGGTGCCGGTCTTCGGGTCGGTCAGCAGCCGGTCAACGCCGAAGAGGGCTTCCCCCTCGTCGAGTCCGAGCAGCGGGCCGGTGGTGGCCGTGGTGGTGGTGCGGTAGATGGTCGGGGTCTCGGCCTGTTCCCACGTGTGGTGTCCGGTGTGGAAGGTCTTGCCGGTGCGCGTGATGGTCCGCTCGATGGTGACGGCGGGGGCGGGGATCGCTCGGACGTAGCTGCCCTTGCCGTGGATGACCTCGATGAGCCCTTCTGCGCGGAGTGCGGCGATGGCCTTGCGGACGGTCGGGCGGCTGACCTTGTAGCGCTCGATGAGTTGGGTCTCTGAGGGGAGCGGGCTCCCGGGCTTGTACTCGCCTGCCGTGATGCCGCTGCGGATTTCGGCGGCAACCTGCTGGCGCCACCGCGCCTTCGGGGCCGCGAACAACGACCAGAGCATGATCGCCGCCAGGGGCGTTCCCACCCCCAGAAGGACACCGGTGGCCTCGTCGTGCGCGACGCTGAATCCCCACCAGCTCAGGCACGCGAGCGCGGCGAGTTCGAGCAGGAACGCCAGGAACTCGTTGGCGGCGTACCACGGCCGTCTGTCGATCAAGGTCATGGAGCCGGTTCCTCTCGGCGTGGGCAGGCAGGGCTAGTCTCTGCTCGATTCTCGAACACATTCGGCACACACCCATTGCGAGCGTGCGATCAACTGTGTCCGCTCCTTCGGATGCTTGCCACACCACTCCGACGGCCCGGCCCGGTTGGGCAGGTCCCGCTTGATCAGCATCCCGATCATTTCCCGGGGCTTCAGCGGCTCGCCTTCAGGTGCTGACTCCTGCGTCATTCCTCTTCCTGGGCCGGAGGCTCCGGCTCGGGGGCCGGGGTCACGGTCTCGTTCTCGTACACGTCATACCCGTTGACCTCTTTTTCGCCACCCATAGCGGCGCTCCCTTCTGTCGTCATGGGTTTCTCAGGTGGTGGGACAAAGACTCGTGCGGTACGAGCGTCGTGCCGGGCGCTACCACCTGCCCGCGCCTGCGCAGAAGCTTGCGCGCGTCGTCGAACGCTCGCCCAGGCGGCGGAGGCGGAGCGGTGAGTCGTCCGCGACTGGTGCCCTCCCCCGAGTCGTCCTCACCCCTGGCCGTGACACACACTCCGCCGGCCAGGCTGACGAGCCGACGCAGACGCGCGCTCTCCTCGTCGTTGTTGCTGATGCGTCCCCAGTCGGCGACAAGGCAGACGATCTTGCGGCCCTGCTCCTGTGCCTCCATCGCCGCCACCATGCCGCGCCAGTGGGGCCGTCGGTCCGTCAGCGCGACGTCTCCGCGGTCCACCCACTGGCCGGCGACCTCCCACTTCATGTTGACCGCGTACGTCCGGCACGTCGCGATTCGACTATTCAGGCTGTCGGTCTGCGCCGTCGCCTCGCGGTCGTAGATGAAGGCGAGAGTTGGGCTGTCCGCCCCGTCCTCTGTCACTGGTCGCTCCCCGGCTCGATGTCGTTGCCGTCTGTACCCAGGCAACTACTGAGGAGCCGTGATCAGTTCACACGGAAGTTGCACAACCACGGGTCAGATCCCGCTGGACGCAGGGACGAACGTACTTGCGCGTGCGATGGTGGGGTCATGCACAGCGCACCGTCAGCGGGAGAGAACATCGCGGTCCTGCGGAAGGTCCGCGGAATGAGCCAGACGAAACTTGCCCGCCTCATGAAGATCTCGCTCTCCTATCTGAGCAAGATCGAGACTGGCCTTCGTCCAGCCACTCCTCCTCTTGTGGCTGCCGCAGCCTCGGCTCTGCGCGTGACGACAGCGAGAATCTACGGTGATCCATTCGCCGATCCGTCGACGCAACACGAGTTGATGAACGACTTGCGCGCTGTTGTCCGCAGGCACACGCTTCCCAGGGAAGACGTTCCTCCGCCCGACGAGCTGGCAGCCTCGCTCAAGAGGGCGGCTCAACTACGGGCAGAGACCGACTACTTGTCGCTACTCAAGCTCCTTCCGACGCTGCTCGGCCAGGCAACCGCAACCGCCATGGCGTCCGGCGGCGACGCCACCGCGTGGGGCCAGGTGGCCGACGTGTACAGCTGCGCCTACGCCGTCGCGCATCGATTCCGTCAGCCGGACCTGGCAGACATGATCGTCGCGCGGCAGACATGGGCAGCACAGCAGACGTGGAACCCCAGCGCCGAGGCGGCTGCCGCGTGGAACGAGGCAGGGACGTACCAGAGCGCTGGTGAGTACGCTGATGGCCTCGCCATCGTGGAGCGGGCCATCGTGCGCTACGAGTCGGCTCCGGGCGATGGACTGGAGCACGTCGTCCATCTCGGATCGCTCCACCTCCGCGGCGTCGTCCTGGCCTCCCGCCACGAGGACGCAAAGGCCACCGCGGACCACGTCCGGCGGGCGAAGGCCCTCGCTGAGCGCATCAAGGGCCCCGACCTCCTTCAGCACAATCTGACGTTCGGCCCGGGTAACACAGCGCTTTATGAACTGGCTGCGCAGATCGAGCTGAACGCACCGGACAAGGCGGCTGAGGTAGCGGGGCCGCTGCTGAAAGAGCCTCCCGCCGGTCTGAAGCCTTCCCGGGTCGGCCGCCTGGCCATCGACGCCGCCCGTGCCCGTCTCGCGACGAAGGATCTGACGGGCGCAGAGGACGCGTTGAAGTACGCGTTCCGGGTGGCCCCTCAAATGGCCGAGATCCATCCCATGGCTCGGGAAGTCCTGCGGGTGCTCTGGACCATGCACCAGCGCAGCCGTCCGGATCTCCTCCTCATGGCGAAGCGGGCAGGACTCGCCGACTGAGGCTCCGTGCGCCGGTCGGCCGGGTGAAAAGCGTTTGACGTTCCTTGTCGTCCGGCGGTCTGATGACGCGCCATGAGCACAGGGCAACTGCACCCCGGCATGCACCCGATCGACGACGACCTCGTACGGCGGCTGGTCGCCGGGCAGTTCCCGCAGTGGGCGGAGCTGGAGGTGCGGCGGTTTCCGTCCGGTGGCACGGTCAACGCCATGTACCGGCTGGGCGAGGACATGGCCGTACGGCTTCCGCTGGTCGAGGGCGGGGCCGACGACGTGGCGCGGGAGCAGAGGTGGCTGCCGAGGCTCGCGCCGCGGTTGCCCGTGCCCATTCCCGAGGCGCTCGGGGACGGGGTTCCCGCCGAGGGGTATCCGTGGCGGTGGTCGGTGTACCGGTGGCTGGCGGGGGAGAATCCCGAGGAGGGGGCGCTGAGCGAGCCGGTGCTGCTGGCCAAGGACCTGGCCGCGTTCGTGGCGGCCATGCGGGGCGTCGCCCTGGCGGGTGGGCCGCAGGCCCATCGCGGCGGGCCGCTGGCGTCGCTCGACGCGGGGACCCGGGCGGCGATCGAGGAGTTGCGCGGGATCCCGCAGGAGGGCGTGGACTGCGATGCCGTCAGCGCCGTATGGGAGGAGGCGCTGCGGGCCCCGGAGTGGGACGGGCCGCCGGTGTGGCTGCACGCCGATCTCATGCCGGGCAACCTGCTGGTGGACGGGGGCAGGCTGACCGCGGTGATCGACTTCGGGTGTCTGGGGGTGGGCGATCCGGCCTGCGATCTGTTCCCGGCGTGGAATCTGCTGCCCGCCGAGGCGAGGGAGGTCTTCCGCGAGGCGCTGGGCGTGGACGACGCGACCTGGATCCGGGGCCGGGGCCGGACACTCTCGCAGGCGCTGATCGCGCTGCCGTACTACCGGGAGACGAACCCGGCGATGGCGCGCAACGCCCGGCATGTGATCCGGGCGGTGCTGGAAGAAGGCTGAGGTCGGCGTGTGTGGGCCGCGCCGGCAGCGGTTGATGTCGGTGGTGGGGAGCGCGCCGCCGCCGGACGAGCGGCCGGGGAACCCCTGGAGTAGGGGATCAGCCTTCAGCGGTGAGCTGAACCCCGGGGGGTGACGGGGCGGCGCGGCTACCCTCGCTCGACATGATCACCACGTGGGAGCCCACGGCCGCGGGCGTGTTGCGGCTGCCGTCGGGTCGGCTCGTACGGGGCAGGGGGCTGCGCCGGCCGCTGCCCGCCGGGCCCGAGCCGGACTTCGCGCTGTATCTGCTGGGCAAGGAACCCCCGGCCGTCTCGTGGGAGGCGCGCTGGGTCCGCTGGCCGGACTTCCGGCTGCCGTCCGACAGGGTCGCGGCCGGGGAGGCGCTGCGCGAGGCGTGGGAGCGGGCCGCGTCGGAGCGGGTCGAGGTGGCGTGCGGCGGCGGGGTCGGCCGTACGGGCACGGCTCTGGCCTGCCTCGCGGTGCTGGACGGGGTGGCGAGCGGCGAGGCGGTCGCCTACGTCCGCGAGCACTACGCGGCGCGCGCCGTGGAGACGCCCTGGCAACGCCGCTTCGTCGCCCGCTTCACGCCGTAAACGCCATGAACTGGCCTGCGGCCGTGGCCGGTTGACGGGTGCGGGCACGCCGCCGCCTCCGGCGCGCCGGATCGTGGCGCGCCGGAGGCGGCGGCGTGTCGCTGCGTCGTCGTTCCGCGGGGGCCTGCCGGTCAGATACTCAGCAGGCGCTCCAGGACGTTGCGGTAGCCACGCATGGCCAGCCGCAGTTCCTCGGTCCGTACGGCGCCCGCCCCCTCGGCCTCGTCCTCGCTCCAGGTGTCGCGCAGCGTACGGCGGCGGTCCGCCAGGAGTTCGGTGAGACGGGCGGAGAGTTCCTCGAGGAGCCGGTCGGCCTCTTCCACGGCGCCGCGCGGGGCGTCCACGAAGCCGCTGACCGCGTGCCGCAGGCGTTCGGTCAGCTCGTTGTGGTCGCTCGGCGGGATCACCGGGAAGGGCGGGCCCTCGGGGTCGGCCCCCGTCACCCCCGCAACCCCGGGGGCCGCCGGGGCGCCGACCCCGGTGGCACCAGCGGCGCTCGCGGGGCCCGGGGCCCCGGTGCCCGTGGTCCCGGGGCCGGGGGTCCCGGTAGCCGCCCCCGGTGTCGGGGCCGCCCCCGGCGTCGTTCCGGGGGTCCCGGCCGCGGGCGCCGCCCCGGGTGCGTACGGCGCCTTGGCGGTGGTGGCGTGGCCGCGTGGCGCGGCGTTCGTGTCAGGGGTGGTCTCGCGCATCAGAGGTCACCCCGTCCCATGTTCCCGCCGCGCATGGCCCACGGCGCGTGCTGCCGGGTGCCGAGCCGGTGGCGCATGCCGCCGCCCCGGTGATCGCGGGTGCCGCCGCCGAACCGGCGCCGGTGGTGGTGTTGCTGGTGGGCGGTGTCCTTGCCGTCCGCGCTGTGGTGCGGCGGCTTGACCAGGTCCTCGAAGAGGGCCCGGGCATGCACCACGGCCTCGCGCAGCTCCTCGGTGTCCGCCCGGCCCTCGCGGGCCCGCAGGGCGGCCGCGTGGATCTGGCGGTAGCCCTGCACGCTGTCCGCGTGATGCACCGACAGGGCCGCGACCTGCTCGTCGTAGCGCTCGGAGGGGAAACCGCGGTCGTGGGCGAGGTGGGCCAGCAGTTGGTCGGCGTCGGCCACGGCACGGGCGGGCTGCTCGATGAACTCCTCCTGCACCCCGGCCCACTCGGCCACATAACGCTCGCGCAACTCGCCGGAGAGGGGCTGCGTCTTGAGGTCGCCGTGCCGCCGCAGCCGCTCGTCGAGCTCCCGCTCGGCCGCCTTCGTATCGCCCGCGTGGCGGGCGACGGTCAGGTCGTACTCGGGTCCGAAGTGGCGTCGCAGAGCGCGGTTCCGGCCTCCGCCGCGCGCTCGGGCGATTCCGACGGCGAGCGCGGCGACGATGACGACGGCAGCGACAACCACGATGATGGTCGTGCCAGTTGACATGGTCTGCTTCTGCCTTCCACAGGTGCCCCCTTCCGTCCGGGGGCTGGTCCTCTTCGGGTGTCCCGGTCCGCCGCCGTCAAACTAACGGGCGTTCAGGGGCGGTCGCGGGACGGCGGGGTCCCGCGAGGCGAGAGGCCGGGGGATCAATTCGCGTGCGCGGCCCGGCGGCGGCTGTCAGGATGCCCGCCATGAGCAGCACGCCCCGCACCCGCACCCCCGCCCTCACCACCGCGCCGTGGGCGGTCGCGCCGCGCCCGGTCGACGACCCCGTCTCGGCCCGGCTGCTGCGCGAGTACCTGGTCGATGTGGCCGACCGCTGGTACGAGCTGTACGAGGAGCGGTCCTCGACGCCCGAGGAGATCGATCGGCACCTCGCCGAGATGCCGAGCGACGACCTCGCCCCGCCGCACGGCGTCTTCCTGGTGGCCCACCACGCCGGCGAACTCGCCGGCTGCGCGGGCGTGCGGCTGCTGGAGGAGGGCGGCGCGGCGGAGCTCAAGCGGATGTTCGTACGGCCGGACAAGCGTGGCCTCGGCGGCGCCGGCGTGCTCCTCGCGGCGGCCGAGGCGGCCGCGCGCGAGCTGGGCGCCGGGCGGATGGTGCTGGAGACCCGGCTGGACCTCACCGAGGCACGCGCCCTGTACGCGCGCCATGGGTACGTGGACGTGCCGCCGTTCTGCGAGGGGCCGTACTCGGAGGTCTGGCTGGGGAAGGAACTCGGCGACCCCCTCGGCACCCCGCTCGCCGACTGATTCGGTCCTCCGCTCGGCAGCTGACTCGGTCCTCCGCTCGCTGGCTGACTCGGCACTCCGCCCGCCGGCTGAAACGGTCCTCCGCCCGCCGGCTGACTCGGCGCGCCGCTCACCGGCTGAATCCGCGCCCGGTCAGCGCACCGCTCGACGGCCCGCCGCCGCGCGCTCACGCCTCTCGCGGCGGCTCCGGGCGGCGGGCGTCCCCGTCGTGCGGCTGCTCCGCGTCCGAGCCGCACAGCTCCCGGTTCAGCTCGCGCACCAGCTCCATCAGGTCGGTCGGGCGGTCCGGGGACCACCAGTCGCCCAGCAGCTTGGCCAGGGACTCCTCGCGGGCGCGGTAGAGCCGGTCCGCCGCCTCGCTCCCCTCCCCCGTGGGCACGAGCGCCAGCCCCTCCCGTACGCCGAGCTTCCGCTCCTCGATCTGCCGGGCCGCCTCCGTGATGACCCGCAGCGGCACGGTGGAGCGCTCGGCCAGCAGGAAGGGTTCGACCGCGCCGTCGCGGCTCATGCGCAGCAGCATCCAGCTCGCGGCCGGTTTGAGGTCGAGGCCGGCGTGTCGGGTGATCTCCTCGTAGATCCGCTTGCGGCCCTCGCGGTTGCCGAGCACCGAGAGGGCGCGCGCGGCCTCCTCGTGGGAGGAGCGCTCGACGGGGTTGGTGGCGACGACCTCGCTGGCGTCGGGCGCGGTGACGCTGGCCCGCAGCGGCTCCTCCTTCAGGAACCAGGCCAGGACGAAGGCGATCAGCACGATGGGGGCCGCGTACAGGAACACGTCGGTGATGGAGACGGAGTACGCGTCCAGCACCCTGGCCCGCAGCGCCGGAGGCAGCGTCCCCACGGCCCTGGGGTCGGCGCTCAGCGCGCCGGGGTCGACGCCGGGGGGCAGCCGCCGCCCGGCCAGCACGTCGGTGAGGTGCGGGGCGAGGCTGCTCGCGAAGAGCGCGCCGAAGACGGAGACGCCGAAGGAGCCGCCGATGGAGCGGAAGAAGGTGATGCCGGAGGTGGCGACGCCCAGGTCCTGGTAGCTGACGGCGTTCTGGACGATGATCACCAGGACCTGCATGACCAGCCCGAGCCCGACGCCGAAGACGAAGAAGTACGCGCTGGTCTCGGCCACGCCGCTGGCGGGCCGCAGCTGGTGCAGGAGCAGCAGCCCGAGGGCGGTCACGCCGGTGCCGAGGATCGGGAAGACCTTGTACCGCCCGGTGCGGCTGATGAGCTGGCCGGAGCCGGTGGAGGCGAGCAGCATGCCGAAGACCATCGGCAGCATGTGGACGCCGGACAGGGTCGGCGAGACGCCCTGCACGACCTGGAGGAAGGTCGGCAGGTAGGTCATGCTGCCGAACATCGCGAAGCCGACGACGAAGCCGATGACCGAGCAGAGCGCGAAGGTGCGGCCGCGGAAGAGCTTCAGCGGGAGGACGGGTTCCGCGGCGCGCCGCTCCACCCGTACGAAGGCCGCCAGCAGGACGAGCCCGAGCAGCCCGAGCCCGACGATCTGCCAGGAGCCCCAGGGGTAGTTGACGCCGCCGAGGGAGGTCATCAGGACCAGGGCGGCGGCGACGGCGGCGATGAGGAGGGTGCCGAGGTAGTCGATGGTGTGGTGGGCACGCCGGACCGGGATCTGGAGCGCGGCGGAGATGACGGCGAGCGCGACGATGCCCAGCGGCAGGTTGACGTAGAAGACCCAGCGCCAGCTGAGGTGGTCGACGAAGAGCCCGCCGAGCAGCGGCCCGAGGACGCTGGTGGCGCCGAAGACCGCGCCGAAGAGACCCTGGTAGCGGCCGCGCTCCCGGGGCGAGACGATGTCGCCGACGATCGCCATCGACAGCACGATCAGCCCGCCGCCGCCCAGCCCCTGGAGCCCGCGGAAGGCGATCAGCTGCGGCATGTTCCGCGCGAGCCCGCACAGCGCCGAGCCGACGAGGAAGAGCACGATGGCGCCCTGGAAGAGCCGCTTGCGCCCGTACTGGTCGCCGAGCTTGCCCCACAGCGGGGTGGCGGCGGTCGAGGCGAGCAGATACGCGGTGACGACCCAGGAGAGGTGTTCCAGGCCGCCGAGGTCGCTGACGATCGTGGGCAGGGCGGTGGCGACGATGGTCTGGTCGAGGGCGGCGAGCAGCAGGCCGAGCAGCAGGGCGCCGATCGCCACGAGGACGGTCCGCTTCGTACGGGCCTCCCCCGGCCCGAGGGCCACGGGGCCCGGGGCAGGGGTCGGGCGGCTCGCGTCCTGCGCCATGGTGGCTCCTCGACCGCGCGGCCGCCCGCCTCCGGGCGCCGCGCTCGCACGCTCGTGTCGTCCTTGTGCTCGTCCTCACCCCCATCCTCGCCTTTATGTCCCGCTATGGCCCGCCGAGAAGGTCCACACCCGGGGACCACCCGGGGGAAGCGCTGCGCGGAACATGACAGGCTCTGCATAATCGCTGCGACTCCAGGGAGGGATAGACCCGTGACGGCAGACCTCTGCCCGCACTGCTTCGCACCGGCGCGCGCCAACGGCCGCCCCGGTTGCGCGTGCGCCGCGCGTGCCGCCGCCGCGGCCGCGGCGGCGGGCGACAGCGAGGACCGCATACGCGACGACCGCGACGGCACCCGTGGCCGCGACGCCACAGGCGTCACCGGCACCACCGGCACCACTGACACCACCGGCGACCGCAGACGCGACGGCTTCGACGACGAGATCCGCGACGACCCGATGGGCCCGCGCCCGTACGTCACGCTCTCCGGCGAGGGCCGCCGCAAGGGCCCCGAGCTGCGCGACATACGGCTGTTCGAGCGCATGACGACCCGCAGAGCGACCCGCGACGCCCACGATGCGGACACGGATTCCGGACAGGGGAACAGAGGGGACAGCGCGAACAAAGCGGACGCAGCGGGCGGAGCCGCCGGTACGGGCGGAGCCGCCGGTACGGACTGGGCGACCCGTACGGACTGGGCGGCCGGCAGGGGCAGCGGCGACCGGGCGAGCGGCACGGACCGGGCGAGCGAGCCGCACGGCGCCGACACGGCCCCGGGGGCCGCCGCCGCGACGCAGGCCTTCGAACCCATCACCCAGCCCATCGACACGGTCGGCGCCCCACGCCCCGGCGCCGGCTCGCCCGCCGACTCGCCCGACTCCGCCGACGGCGGGGCCGGGGCCGGCCTCGGGCGCCACCGCAAGAGCCGACGCGGCCCGGTGGTGGCGGTGCTCTCCGGGGCCGCCGCCGTGGCGGTGGCCGGCACGCTGGCCTTCGGCACCGGTTTACTGGGCGGCGACAAGAAGCACGACCAGGACAGCGATCGGGCGCTGTCGGACGCGAGCTCCAGCGCCCCGGCCGACGACCCGACCACCGAGGACGGCGAGCCGTCCGGCAAGGCGTCGCCCTCGGCCTCGTCGGCCACGCCCACCGCGACGCCGTCCGCCTCCAGGCACGCGAGCGCGAGCCCGCGCCCCAGCCGGTCGCCCTCGACGCTGAAGTCGAGGGACGCCTCCAGGACGGCCGTCCCGCCCACCCCCTCGGCGACCGACGCGAGCGGCAGCGTCTCCCCCGACCCGACCGAGAGCCCGACCCCCACCGGCCCGCCCGTACTGCGCGAGGGCGACAGCGGTCCGGAGGTGGTCGAGCTGCAGAAGCGCCTGGGCCAGCTGCTGATCTACCTCGGATCGGCGGACGGCGACTTCGACGACGGCGTACGGAACGCGGTCTCCAGCTTCCAGACCACCTACGGGGTGGAGGGCGACCCGGAGGGCGTGTACGGGCCCCAGACGCGCAAGGCGCTGGAGGCGCGGACCGACGAACCGTAACGAGGAGGCGAGCCGTAAGGAGCGGCGGGCCGTGAGGAGCAGCGGGCCGTAGGGGCAGGGAGCCCGTGGCCCGTCCGTGGGCCGCAAGGCTGGCGCACCGGCGGCGCTCTTTGTATCGTGGAGGAACAAAGTGGTTCCGCCCGCATTCCCTGACCGGCGGGCGGAGCCACTTGTCTGTCTCCCGCGCCTTGGAGTACGCCGATGCCGGCCACCGCCCCGCTCACCGCCCGCGCCCTCCTCCTCGACATGGACGGCACTCTCGTGAACTCCGACGCCGTGGTGGAGCGCTGCTGGCGCCACTGGGCGGCCGAGCACGGGCTCGACGGGGACAGCGTCATCGAGGTCGTGCACGGCCGGCAGGGGTACGCCACCATGGCGGTGCTGCTCCCCGAGCGGCCCATGGAGGAGAACCTGGCCGACAACCAGCGGATGCTGGAGTGGGAGACCGCGGACGTCGACGGCGTCGTGGCCATTCCCGGCGCCCCCGCCTTCATGGCCTCCCTCGCGGACCTTCCGCACGCCCTGGTCACCTCCGCCGACGAGGGACTGGCCCGCGCCCGCATGGACGCGGCGGGGCTGCCGATGCCGCGTGTGCGGGTCACGGCGGAGCGCGTGGGGGCGAGCAAGCCGGATCCGGAGGGCTTCCTCAAGGGCGCGGCCGAGCTGGGCTTCCGTCCTCAGGACTGCGTGGTCTTCGAGGACTCCGAGGTCGGCATCGCGGCGGGCCGGGCGGCCGGCATGCGGGTGGTGGGCGTCGGCCCCCGGGCGGCGGCCCACGCCCCGGACGCGCACGTACGGGACCTGGAGCAGGTCCGCGTCGAGGCGCTGCCGGACGGCGCCCTGCGCCTGCGCTTCACGGACTGACCCCGCGCACTGCCCCGACCCGGAGCCGCGCACTGCCCCGACCCGGCACCGGGCACAAACCCCGGCCCGGCTGCGGAGACGAACCCCGGCCCGGCGCCGGGGGCGGTCCCCCGGCGCCGGGCGCGGGTGCGTCAGGCCACCACCGCCTCGTACAGGCTGAACCCGGCCAGCGTCAGCATCACCAGCGCCGCCACCTTCGTGATCAGCCGCAGCGGCACATACCGCATCAGCGTGCGGCCGCCCACGATGCCGAGGCCCGCGACCGCCCACAGGGCGAGCACCGCGCCGATGCCGACCGACAGCGGGTCGTCGTAGCGGGCGGCCAGGTTGGCCGTCATGATCTGGGTCAGGTCGCCGAACTCCGCGACCAGGATGAGCATGAACCCCGCCCCGGAGACCTTCCAGAAGCTCTGGTCGGCGGGCTTGCGGATCTCCTCCTCGTCGTCGTCCTTCTTCAGCAGCAGCATCGTCGCGCCGGCCAGGAACAGCACTCCGACGATCGCCTGGACGAGGCGGTGCGGGAGCAGCCCGAGCACGCTGCCCGCCGCGATCGCGAGCGAGACGTGGACCGCGAAGGCGGCGGCGACCCCCACGAAGACGTACGAGGCGCGGTAGCGGGTGCCGAGCATCAGCCCGGCGAGGGCGGTCTTGTCGGGAAGTTCGGCCAGGAAGACGACGCCGAAGACGACGGCGGCGACGGTGAGACTGAACACGGGTGGGTTACCTCGAAGGCTCGGGCCGCGCCGGGAGGGGCCCTGGGAAGGGGTCGCTTCGGCACGGCAGCGTCGGACACTGCGGCCGAAGGTCTCGCTGGCGTACGGGCGGATCCCCGCGGGCCCATCCCCTCGGACGGGTCCCGTACGTACGCTCCGGGCGCCGGCCCGCACCACGAGGGGCGGGCAGTATGTCGACGGTCCGGCGAAGAGCTACTCCCCTTCTGCTGTCGGCAAGGATACGCGACGCGCCCGGTGCAGCCGCCCCCGCGCGACCAGCTCCAGGACCACCGCGACCGCCACCGCCTGCACCGCCATCAGCGCGACCAGCACGAACAGCTGTACCGCGCCCGCCATCACGGGCGAGGCGCCGCCCAGCAGCATGCCGACGAAGGCCCCGGGAAGTGTGACGAGCCCCACAGTCCTGGTCTGGTCGAGCCCCGGCAGCAGCGCGTCCGAGGCGGCCGGGCGGGCGATCTCCAGCCGGGCGTCCCGGTCCGGCAGGCCGAGCGCCAGGCCCGCCTCCACCTCGCCATGGCGGGCGGTCAGCTCGTCCAGCGCGCGCCGGCCGCCGAGCACGGTGGCGGTGAGAGCGCCGCCGATGAGGATGCCGGTGATGGGGATGAGCGCGACGCCCTTGAGCGGGACCAGCCCGGTCAGCAGCAGGACGGCGACCACGGGCACCACCCCGGCGCCGATCGGGAGCGCCGCCCACCACCAGGTGTGGTTGTCGGTGATGCGGCGGCCCGCGGTGCGCACGGCGACGCCGAACATCACCACGAGGAAGGCCAGCAGCGTCGCCAGGGCGTGCACCACCCAGCCGATGAGGTACGAGACGGCGGCCAGCTGGACCGCCGCGCGCAGCCCGGCCACGGCGATGGCGCGCGCGTAGCCGCGGTCGCGGCGGTCCGCGAGGCGGGCCCGGGCGGCGACGGTGACGGCGGCCAGGAGCAGGGCGGCGAGCACGGCCCCGAGGACGGGGTTGACCGGGAGCAGGGTGGCGGAGGAGGCCGCGCGGGCGGCGAGGACGTACACGCTTCACGGTAGGCCGGGGGCTCCCGGGGCGGGCATTCGGCACGGAATCCGTCGCGCTGCGGACATTCGGCCCCGGAATGCGCCGCGGGGCGGGCATTCGGCGCGGAATCCGCCGCGAACCCTCGACATGACGTGTACATGACGCCAATCTGTTACCTGTCGCACGCCGAAGAGAAACGTTTCGGCGACAGCATTACCCCCGCGTTACCCGGCTCCGACCGAGCCGAACCGTCCCCCACATCAAGGGAGTTCGCATGTCCCGAATACGCAACGCCTTCACCCGGCGCGGGCTCTACGCGCGTCGACGGCTGAGCGTACTGGCCGCGGCCACCGGTCTGATCGCCCTCACCGGCCTGTTCAACGGCCCGGCCGCCCAGGCGGCACTGCCCACCCCCGTCAGCGCCGCCACCGCCCGCACCTACCTCGCCTCGCTGACCGTGGCGACGGAGGACCGCACGGGCTACGACCGCGACCTCTTCCCCCACTGGATCACCCAGAGCGGCGCGTGCAACACCCGCGAGGTCGTCCTCAAGCGCGACGGCACCAACGTCCAGCAGGACTCGAGCTGCGCCGCGGTCAGCGGCACCTGGCGCTCCGTCTACGACAACGCGACCTGGACCGCCGCCTCCGACCTGGACATCGACCACGTCGTCCCGCTCGCCGAGGCCTGGGACTCCGGCGCGAGCAGGTGGACCACCTCCCGGCGCCAGGCGTTCGCCAACGACCTGACCCGCCCGCAGCTGATCGCCGTCACGGACAACGTGAACCAGGAGAAGGGCGACAAGGACCCGGCCGAGTGGCTGCCGCCGGTCACCTCGTACCGCTGCACGTACGCCCGCGCCTGGGTGCAGGTGAAGCACTACTACGGTCTGTCGGTCGACTCCGCCGAGAAGAGCGCCCTCAGCTCCCTCCTGAACGGCTGCTGAGCCCGGCGCCGGACGGCTGCCGAGCCCGGGCCGGACGCCGACCCGGAACCCCGCGCCCTCCTTCGTCGTTCCGTACGAGACGCCTTCGCGCGTCGAACGCCATGAAGGACGCCGTGACGCCACGAGCGACGGAGGAGGGCCGGATGGCCGGGTTGCGCCTGGGACCGCTGCTGCGCCACGTGGACTGGGAGACGGGCACCGGCGCGACGGTCTGGATCGAGGCCGACCGGGCCTGCGAGGCCGAGGTGCGGTGCGCCGACGGCGCCGGCGGCGCGGCCCGCACCTGGCGGATCGCCGGGCACCACTACGCCCTGATCCCGGTTACCGGGCTGCGCCCGGGCGCCGAGACGGCCTACCGCGTGCTGCTGGACGGCGAGCAGGTGTGGCCGCTGCCCGACTCCCCCTTCCCGGACTCCACGATCCGCACCCCCACGCCCCGGCACCCCGCCACCGGAGAGGCATCCGCCACCGGAGAAGCGCTCGCCACCGGAGAGGCCCCCACCGCCGGAGAGGCCTCCACCGCCGGAGAGGCCCCCGGCGCCCCCGCCACCGTGCGCGTCGCCTTCGGCTCCTGCCGGTGGGCGGCGCGGCCCGCCGACTCCTCGCCCGACCCGATCGGCCCCGACGCGCTGGGCGCCTTGGCGCACACCCTCGCCCACACGCCGGGGGCCGAGCGCCCGGACGTCCTGGTCCTCCTCGGCGACCAGATCTACGCGGACGAGACCTCGGAGGCGACCCGCCGCTGGCTCGCCGCGCGGCGCGATGTGAAGCAGCCGCCGTGGGAGCAGGTCGCCGACTACGAGGAGTACACCCGGCTGTACGACGAGTCCTGGCTGGACCCGGAGGTGCGCTGGCTGCTCTCCACGGTCCCCAGCTGCATGATCTTCGACGACCACGACGTCATCGACGACTGGAACACCAGCGAGGCGTGGCTGCGGCGGATGCGCGCCACGCCCTGGTGGCGGGAGCGGATCCTCAGCGGCCTGATGTCGTACTGGGTCTACCAGCACCTCGGCAACCTCTCCCCGGCCGAGCTGGCGGCCGATCCGCTGTACGCGGCGGTGCGGGAGGCGCCGGACGGCACGGAGCCGCTGCGGGAGTTCGCCGCCCGCGCCGACGCCGACCCCACGTACGCCCGCTGGAGCTACCGCCGCGACTTCGGGCGGGTGCGGCTGCTGATGGTGGACACCCGGGCCGCCCGCGTGCTGACGGAGGGCGAGCGGGCGATGGTCGCCGAGCCGGAGCTGGCCTGGCTGCGCGAGCAGGCGCTGGACGGCGCGGACGGCTACGCCACCGAGGGCAGCGCCGGGCCGTACGACCACCTGCTGATCGGCACCTCGCTCCCCTGGCTGCTGCCGCACTTCGTGCACGACGTGGAGGCGTGGAACGCCGCGGTGTGCGGCGGGGCGCGCGGCCCGCGGTGGGCGCGGCTGGGGGAAGACCTGCGCCGGCGCGGCGACTTGGAGCACTGGGCGGCCTTCCCCGAGTCCTTCGAGGCGCTCACCGAGCTGATCGCGAAGGTGGGCGGCGGGCCCTCGGCGCCGGCGACGATCAGTGTGCTGTCCGGCGATGTGCACCACGCGTACATCGCCGAGCCCGACTGGTCGCGGTGGCCGCAGCCGCCGGACAGCCGGGTGCGGCAGCTGACGTGTTCCCCCGTGCACAACCGCACCTACGCCTCCATCCGGCTCGGTTTCCGCTTCGGCTGGAGCCGGGCGGGCCGGCGGCTCGGCCGCGCCTTCGCCCGGCACGGGCGGGTCACCCCGAGCCGGCTGGACTGGAGCAGGACGGGCGGGCCGTGGTTCGGCAACCAGCTGATGACGCTGACGCTGCGGGGGCGCGCCGCGCGGCTGCGGCTGGACCAGGCCCGGCCCGACCCCTCGGGCGGCGGGGCCCGGCTGGTCACGGCCCTGGAGACGGACGGTCTTTGAGGCCTGGAAGGTCTATTACGAGACGCTGTTGGGACAGCGGGGACGGGCCGGACAGCCGGGAATCAGGGGCTCCACGGGATTCCGGAGACGATTTCTGGCCACCGAGCACGACGGAGCGCAAGAGGCGGCCGTGCCGGGCGAGTCCGGGGTCATGACGTGTGATCGCTGATGTTGGACGAGCGGCCCGCCGCGCCCGCGCGTCGCGGAGTTGGCCACGCCGACCGAGGCGAGGGCGCTGGAGGCGCTCGGTCCGCATGGGGAGATGGAGGAGCCGGGTCCCGTCGGGCCGGGCGGAATCCCCGGCTTCGGCGCGCGGCGGGCGCGGGTGCCGGCCCTCCGGTGGTGCCGGCGACGCCGACGGCGACCGGGGCGCGGCCCGGCGTCACCCCGCTGACCTCGTACGACACCGATGCCGTCGATCGACCGGCGCCGCGCGCGGCGGCCTCAGATTGGCGAAACTTGAACTTGCAACAAAAGGTGAGGGGAACCCAACCTGACACTCCCGTTGGTTCCCGTCCCCGGAACCCTTCCCGGAACAAGGAGCAGTCCCCATGCCCCCGTCCGCCACCCCCCAAGGTCTCGCCGACCGCCTGGACGGCACCAGGCCGTACATCCTCTCCCTCTTCCGCATCGTCGTCGGCCTGCTCTTCTTCTGCCACGGCGCCTCATCGCTGCTGGGCTGGTTCGGCGGCCTGATGGGCACCGGCAAGACCCTCGACGCGGGCACCTGGCCCGGCTGGTACGCGGCCGTGATCCAGCTCGTCGGCGGCGGCCTGGTGCTGCTGGGCCTCGGCACCCGCAGCGCGGCGTTCATCTGCTCCGGCTCGATGGCGTACGCGTACTTCCACGAGCACCAGCCGGAGAAGCTGTGGCCCATCCAGAACGGCGGCGAGGCGGCCGCGATGTTCTGCTGGGCGTTCCTGCTGATCGTCTTCACCGGCCCCGGCCCCTGGGCGCTCGACCGCTTCCTGGGCTCGGCGCGCCCGTCGGTCACCACCTCCGAGACGCACCGTCAGCCGACGGCCGTCTAGGGCGACTCGGCGGCCCGGCGGCTCGACGACCGCGACGGCCCCGCGACTCGACGGCTCGCCGGCTCGACGACCGTGCGATAAAGCGACAAAGCAATAAGTCGCTCGATCAATCTGGCCGACCACACCAAGTCCCGCTTCACCTGATGCGGGGGTACCTCCCCATTCGTCCCCCGGGAGGCGACCCCCGCGTCACGTGATTCGAACAACATCAACACCCCCCGACCCCATCCCCACCCGCCACAGGCGTACGCTGTATGACTGTGAAGGCCGCTCCTGCCGCTCCCCAGCGACATCGCGGCTGGGGGGAACGGGACCGGGAGAAACGTTGCTGGAACATCTGGGGTCGCTGACCAACACCCCATGGATTTACGCGGTTGTCGGCATGTCCGTTCTCCTCGACGTCTTCCTCCCCGTCCTGCCCAGCGGTGTCCTCGTCATCACGGCGGCCACCGCGGCCGCCGGGACCACCGTGGACGCCGTGGGCGTGGTGCGCGTCCAGGCGGGCGCCGCCGACTTCCCCGAGATGTTCGCCCTGATGCTGTGCGCCGCCACCGCCTCCGTCCTCGGCGACATGGTCGCCTACCGGCTGGCCTGGCGCGGCAGCGACCGCCTCGACCGCGCCATCTCCCGCTCCCGCCGGCTCACCTCCGCGCAGGAGAAGCTGGGCACGGCGCTGGTGCGGGGCGGTGGCGCGCTGGTCGTCATAGCCCGCTTCGCGCCCGCCGGGCGGTCGGTCGTCAGCCTGAGCGCGGGCGCGGCGCACCGCCGGGCCAAGGAGTTCCTGCCCTGGTCGGCCGTCGCCGGACTGGCCTGGGCCGCCTACAGCGTGAGCCTGGGTTACGTCGGCGGGCAGTGGCTCGGCGCCACCTGGCTCGGCACGGCGGTCTCGGTGCTCGCGCTCTTCGCGGCCGGCGCGGGCGCGGCCTATGTGATGAAGCGCCCCGCCGAAGCGGAGCAGCCGCTCCCGGCCCATCCCACGGTAAGCGGAGCGGGGCCGGCCGTGACGCCGTAGCGCACGCCCGGACCCGACCGCCGGGCGTGCGAATTCAGGATCCCACCGCGAAATCCCGTTAACGTCCCCTCATGCGCATCCCCACCCCGCCGGACCCCGCATGGTGACCCGCCGCAGCCGTACCGCCGCCACCCTGGTCGGCGGCGCCCTGGTGCTCGCCGCCGCGATCCTCGTCGTACGGCACTTCACCGCCCCGTCCGAGCCCGAACTCCCGACGATCCCCGCGGCCCGCCGCCCGGTGGTCGAGGCGGCCGCCCGCCTCTGCCCCAAGGTGAGCGTGCCGCTGCTGGCCGCGCAGATCGACGCGGAGAGCGGCTGGCGGCCGGACGCGGACTCCGGGCACGCGCAGGGGATCTCGCAGTTCGCCCCGCAGACCTGGGCCGAGTGGGGCCGCGACGGGGACGGCGACGGAAAGGCCGACGTCTGGGAGCCCGAGGACGCCATCCCCTCGCAGGCGCGCTACATGTGCCATCTGTACGACATGGTGAAGAACCTGCCCGGCGATCCGACCGAGCTGGCGCTTGCCGCGTACAACGCCGGGCCGACCGCGGTCCTCAAGGCCCGCGGGATCCCGAGGATCGACGAGACCCGCGAGTACGTGGACCGCATCCTGCACACGCTGCTCCCCCAGTACCGCAAGAGCGAGGCGGAGTACGCGGCGGCACACCCGTCGCCGGGCGCCTCCCGTCTCACGCCCCGGCCGTGATGAAGTCCTCGACGGCGCGTACGAGTTCCAGCGGCGTCTCGTCGGCGGGGTAGTGCCCCGCGCAGGGCAGCTCGACCAGGTCGGCCCGCGGGTACCAGCGCAGCCAGGTCCGCCGCATCAGCTCCGCCGTCAGCGCCGGGTCGTGCGCCCCGATCACCACCCGGACCGGCACCCGGGCCCCGGCGATGTCCTCGTGGAAGTCCTCCAGGGCCCAGGAGTCCAGCCAGGCCCGGAACGCCTTGGCGTCGCTGTGCTCCAGCGAGTGCCGGACCATCAGGTCGAGCCAGGCGTCGGGGTGGCGGCCGCCGGTGGTGTGGTCGATGATCGCCCGCCGGCTCTCGGGGTGCTCGGCGGCGGAGGTGAACAGCTCCCACTGCTCGCCGTCCATCGGCATCCCGCTCGCGGGGAAGGGGGCGACCCCGATCAGCCGCACGACCCGGTCGGGGGCGGCGGCCACGACCCGCTGCGCTACGGAGCCGCCCATCGAGTGCCCGACGAGCGAGAACCGCTGCCAGCCGAGGTCGTCGGCGAGCGCCAGCAGATCGCGGCCCGCCTCCTCGGTGGTGTACTCACCGGGGATGTCCCGTGCCTCCCCGTAGCCGCGCAGATCGGGGAGTGCGTAGGTGAAGGTCCGTCGGTCGATGTGCGGCAGCACGGCCGCGAAGGCGGCGCGGTCCGAGAACCAGCCGTGGACGGCCATGACGTGGTGCGGCCCTTCGCCGACGAGCTCGAACGGTGGAACGAGGGGTGGAACGATCGGTCCCATGGCACCTCCGGTCCCAGTCGAAGACGGGCGCGCGGCGCGCGTGCCCGTTGCCGGACAACGGTGGCGGCAACCGGCGGCCCCGACAAGGCCGCTGCGCATATGCGTGGGCAGCGCCTGACCGTGACCTGACAGCCAGCGGGTGGGACTGCTCCTTCGGCCGTATCCGCGCGTACCATGAGACGCAGGTCAGAGCTCCCCCAGCTATCGCCGGCAGGTGCCCCCTCGGAGCCACCGATGAACCGCCGCCGCACCCCGCACCAGAGCACCGAAGAGGCGCTGCGTTCTCTGGGGCGGCTGACCGCCCAGATCCTGGAGCGGATCAAGCTCCAGCAGGCACGGGTGGAGCTGGCCGTGGCCCTGCAGCGCCATATGCTGCCGTCCGAACTGCCGGCCCTCCCCGGTCTGCACGCGGCCGCCCGCTACACCCCCGCACGGGACGGGCTGGACATCGGCGGCGACTGGTACGACGCCTTCCCGCTGCCCGGCACCGCCTCGGTCGGGTTCGCCATCGGCGACGTACAGGGCCATGACGTGGAGGCGGCGGCCTTCATGGGCCAGGTCCGCACGGGGCTGCGCGCCATCGCCGCCGCCACCTGCGACCCGGGCGAGGTGCTGCGCGGCGTCAACGAACTGCTCATCTCGATGGGCACCGACCTGTTCACCACCTGCTCCTTCCTGCGCTTCGACCCCGTCGCCGGCGAGCTGGCCTGCTCCCGGGCGGGCCACGTCCCGGCCGTATGGGCCTCGGCCGACTGCCCGGTCGAGGTCGTCTGGGACCCCGGGGGCCTGCCGCTGGGGATCATGCCCGGGGAGACCTATCCGGTGACCCGCCGCCGGCTGACGCGGGCGGGCGCCTTCGTCCTGTTCACGGACGGGGTGGTGGAAGGGCCGTCGTACCCGATCGACCGGGGCCTCGCGGAGGTGTCACGGCTGGTCGGCGCGGGCTACGAGGCCGACGCGGAGGAGCTGGCCACGCGGGTGAGCCAGGTGGCCGACCGGACCGGCCACAGCGACGACGCGGCCGTGCTGGTGCTGCGCCACGACGGCGTACGGCGCGACCGCCCGGGACCGTGACTGCGGCGGCTGAGGTCGTTGCTGCCGCGGCCGGGACCGTGACTGCCGCGCCCGCGGGCGGGCGGTTCCCCCGTGCGGCGGAGACCGCGCCACGGCCGCGCGTGTCACCCGCTCCGAGCCGCGACGGCGTTGTGTGATGGCCGCTGTGGCAGGCGATGACGGGATCCGGCGATACGGTGCCACGGCCCTGCGGATCCTCGCCGTCGCGGCGGCCTACTACGTGGGGGCCCGGGTCGGGCTGCAGCAGGAGCTGGTCCGCGGGCAGATCACCCCGCTGTGGCCGCCCACCGGCATCGCCCTGACCTGTCTGCTCCTTCTCGGCCTGCGCACCTGGCCGGGCGTCGCGCTGGGCGCCCTCCTGGTCAACGCCCCGATCGGGCCGACTGTCCCCGCGGTCGCCGCGATCGTCGCGGGCAACACCGCGGCCCCGGTCTGCTCGTACCTGCTGCTGCGGCGCATCGGTTTCCACGCGGGTCTTGACCGGCTGCGGGACGCGCTGGCCCTGGTCTTCCTCGGCGCGCTGGCCGGAATGCTGATCAGCTCGACCGTGGGCACCGGGGTGCTGGTCCTGGAGGGGGCGATCGGGACCGGCGACTTCTGGACCACCTGGTCGGTGTGGTGGACGGGGGACGCGATGGGCGTCCTGGTGATCACCCCGCTGCTGCTGATGCTCCGCAAGGCACGGCCGCCGCGCGACGTAAATCCCTATCGGTGGGCCGAGGCGGGGCTGCTGACGCTGGGGACGGCGGCCGTCACGCTGCTCGCCACGCACTCCGCCCACAGCCTGCTCTTCCTGGTCTTCCCCTTCCTGATCTGGGCGGCCCTGCGCTTCCAGCTGGCGGGGGCCGCGCTGTGCTCGCTGATCGTGTCGGTGATCGCGATCCAGGCCACGGCGGCGGGGGTCGGCCCGTTCGCCGGGCATACGCTGCTGACGCGGATGGTCACCCTTCAGGCGTTCAACGGCTCGACCGCGCTGACCGCGCTGCTGCTCTCGGCGATCATCACGGAGCGGAACCGTACCCGTCGGCAGATCGAGCGGATCTGCACCCAGCTCGCCGAGGCGGTCGTCCGGATGGCGCCGGACGAGGCGTCGCTGCGGCAGTGGCCGCCGCCCCGCCACGGCGACGAGCCGCCGGACCGGCGGTAGGGGTTTGCGGTGAGTATGGGACAGCGACACGCCGTGGTGTCGGCGTGTCGCTGTCCCATACTCACCGCAAAGTCACTGACATCGCCCCCCGCCTCAGGACAGTTCGCGATAGCGCGTCGAGCTGCTGCCGTGCATGTTGTATTCCTGGGCGAGCCCGGTCTGGTGGAGCTTTTGCATCTGCTCACCGGTGACCGTGACGCCCGCGATGTCGAAAGACGTGTCGTCGTCCCAGTTGAACCGGTCCCAGACGTTCACCTGGTAATCGAGGGAGACCTTGGGCTTTCCGTGCGGGCCGGGCTCCACGCTCACGACCCCCGAATGGTTCACCATTCCGTGGCCGACGGCGAGGTACCAGTCGCGGTCGTCGTGCTTGTAGCCCTCGGCCTTCGTCTCCACCGGAATGGCCACCGGCCGGCCGCCCGACTCCTCGAACGCCTTGAGCGCCTTCTTCTTCCACTCGCCCTCGTACTTGGAGAGGTTTTCCTCGGCCGCCTTGCGGAAGCCGTCGGGGTCCTCGTCCCACATCCGATTGATGTCGAGGTCCAGCGGCTTTCCGGACGCGTCGAGGTAATGGTCCAACTCCCGGGCCGCCTCCTTGTAGCCCACCAGGCGGCCGCCTTTCACCATGGCCGCGGCCTCGACGCGGAACAAGTGGTCCTTCATGCCGGCATCCCGCGAGTGGAACTTCCCGGATCCCACGTCCGCCGGCTTCCACTTGTACTGCGGTTCCATGATCCCGGCCGCCATCAGCGCGACGCTGTCGGCCGCCCATACCCGGCCGCGCAGCTCCGGGCTGAGACCGTCCCAGATCCGGCGCAGTTCGGCGCGCTGCCGGGGGCTCGCCTCATGGCCGAGCGAGGCGATTTCGATGGCCCGGTCGGCCTGGACCTCGGCCAGCGAGTGGTACCGGGCGTGGCCCGCGTCATACACGTCGCCGCCGTGGCTCCTGACCAGCGCGGCCTTCACGATGCCGTCGATCTCGGCGGCCCGGGCCAGCTTCCGGTTCACCCTGTTAGCGTACTCCGCCTGGGTGTCCAGCTGGGCTTGCGTCCGCGCCCCGTCGTCCCCCGGATAATGGGGGATGAAGAAACGCACGGTGCCGTCGGCGTTGTCGGACAGCTTGAATCCGGCGTCCGCCGCCTGCGCGACGGTCGACCGGACGCTGGACTGAATCTCGGTCAGCTGGGAATGCGCGTCGTCCAGGACGCTCCAGATGCTGCTGGCCTCCTTGTGCAGGTCCTCGAACTCCTTCGCGGTCTTGCCGACGAACTCACGGGTGACGGCCGCGTTGAGCCCGGCCCACCGCGCGCCCTCCGACTTCTTCAACAGGCCCGAACGCGCGTCGGTCATCAGCGTTTTTCAGACTGTCCACGGCGGATTTCCAGTCGGAGACCGCGGCGCCCAACTTCCCCAGGTCGACATCGACGAGATCCTGGTAGGTGAGAGCGCCCATCGTCTTCCCCCGCTACGTCTTTCACTTCACCAGTTCGGATATCTCGGAAACACTCACGGCCGAGCCGTCCCGGTGGCGCAGCGAGGCGGCGATCGCCGCGTCGTCCTCGGCATGCCGCTTCTTCGAGTAGTCCAGGTGGTTGGAGATGTGGGCGCACATCTGCAGCACGGTCTTGACCTGGGAGCTCCAGACGGACACCGTCGTGCTCAGTTCTTCGCCCATCGCGAAGTTGTGGTCGCTCAGCGCCTTGGCCGCCTGCATGGACGACCCCACGCCGTCCTTGTCCGCCCCGGCCCCGGCGATGTCGGCCGCCTTCTGAAGCCTGCCGTGCAGCACGAAGGCCTCGTGCCCCACCGCGCCCAGGTCGTCCTGGTGCACGACCAGGTCAGTGGAGCCGCCCTCCCCCGTGGAGCCCGCGCCCGTCCCGCCCCCGCCGTCGGCGACGGTCTGGTTGAGCCGCGTATGGGTGCTCTGCCGCCCCGCCGCGTCCGCCTTGAGCTGAGACCACTCGCTGTCGAATGACATATCCCCGTTACCTCCCGTAGAGGGCACCCCGCGCATCCGCGCCCACGGCCGTCCCTCCCCTGGCCGCGCCGCGCCACATCGCAGATCAGGACGCATGGTAGCTGAATCGGATGACGTCACTCCGGCTGCCGTCCGACCGGGGGCGGGGGCGGACCGGCCCCCGCCCTCCCCCTCACCGTCCGGCCTCGGCCCGGCGTATCCCCCGGTGCGCAACCCCGAACCCGGCGGAGGACGTCTTCCACGGCACCACGCCCGCCCGTCGCCAAGGAACCCGTCGATGACCACAACGGCCGCCCGTTACCTCTATCTGACCCGGCACGGCGAGGCGTCCCCCGACGAGACCGAGTTGACGGCGAACGGCCGCCGCCAGGCCGCGCTGCTCGGCGAGCGGCTGCGCGGCCTCCCCCTGTCCGCCATCCACCACGGTCCCCTGCCCCGCGCGGCCCAGACCGCCCGCCTGATCGCCGACCAACTGGCCACCGAACACCCTGGCATCCCCCTCCGTCCCTCGGAACCGGCCGGGGACTACCTCCCGTACGTCCCCGAGCGCTCCGAACTCCCGCCGGACGCCGCTGAGCCGCTCCTCGACTTCCTCGGCCGGTTTCCCCAGGCGGAGCGCGACCGCGGCCCCGCACTCGCCCGCGAGGCCCTGGCCCGCTTCACCGGTCCGGTGCCAGGCGACGAGCCCCGCCACGAACTGCTCGTCACCCACAACTTCCTCATCGGCTGGCTGGTCCGCGCCGCCCAGGACGCCCCCCGCTGGCGCTGGCTCGGCCTGAACCACGGCAACGCGGCCCTGACGGTCATCCGCTACGCCCCCGGCCGCCTGTCCTCCGTCCTCTTCTACAACGACATGTCCCACCTGCCCCCCGAGCTGCGCTGGACCGGCTTCCCGCCGGAACTGCGCGGATGACGCGGCGGGCGCCCGGCGGACCGCGGCCCGCCGGCCCGCCGGCCCGCGGTCAGCGGTCAGCGGTCAGCGGTCAGCGCGCGACGGTGGCCCCCTCCGCGGCCGCCACGGGCCGCCCGCGCCGCAGGAGTTCGCGCGGGGCCAGGCCTCCGCCCAGGCACCACAGGGCGATGACCGGGTCGCAGATGGCACAGCCCAGCGACGAGGTGTGGGCGAAGGGGACGATCGGGTTGCCCTTGATGTGGTGCACCACGTCCCACGCGGTGTGCAGCAGCCAGCCGATGCCGATGAACGTCCACGACTCCAGGCCGCGGTAGGCGACATAGGTGACCAGCGCGGTGAACGCGAACTCCCAGCCGCCCAGGCCGCCACCGCTGAGGTAGGCGGCGCCGGCGCCGGCCACCATCATCGCGTTGAAGCGGCGACGGTGCGGTTCCCGGATGAGGGACATCAGCAGGGCGTAGAGAAGGCCGATGCCGATCGGCGCGAGGTACAGCACGCGTATGCCTTTCCAGAAAGGGAACGGTACGGGATCGCCCTCGACGCTAGCCGCGTGGCGCGACCCTCCCCAGTGGCGTTAATGACGAGTACCAACGGAAAAACGCCAACCCTGGTGTATGCCTCCCTGACCTGCCCGGACAGGCGCCGGACCCGCCCCCGTCCCGGTGCGTCCGGCCCGTCGGGCCGCTAGGTTCTGGACATGCATACGGTGGCCGTCCTGGCGCTCAGCAAGGTGATTCCGTTCGACCTGTCCACCCCCATCGAGGTCTTCACCCGCACCCGCCTGCCCGACGGCCGCCCCGGCTACCAGGTACGCGTCTGCGCCGAGCGGCCGGAGACCGACGCCGGCGCGTTCACCCTGCGGGCGCCCTGGGGCCTGGAGGGGCTCACCGGCGCGGACACCGTCATCGTGCCCGGCGTGGCCGACCCCGCCGCCCCGCCCAGCCCCGCCGAACGCGAGGCGCTGCGCCGGGCCGCCGCCGACGGCACCCGTATCGCCTCCATCTGCACCGGCACCTTCCCCCTGGCCGCCACCGGCCTGCTGGACGGCCTGCGCGCCACCACCCACTGGCTCGCCGCGGACCGGCTCGCCGCCGCCCACCCGGACATCGACGTCGACCCGAACGTGCTCTACGTCGACAACGGCCAGATCCTCACCTCCGCCGGCGCGGCCGCCGGACTCGACCTGTGCCTGCACCTGATCCGCCGCGACTACGGCGCCGCGGTGGCCGCCGACGCCGCCCGCCTGTCCGTGATGCCCCTGGAACGCGAGGGCGGGCAGGCCCAGTTCATCGTCCACGACCACACCCCCACCCCCGGTGGCTCGGTGCTGGAACCGGTCCTCGTCTGGCTCCGGGACAACCTCGCCCGGCCCCTCACCCTCGACGACATCGCCTCCCACGCCGGGGTCAGCACCCGTACGCTCATCCGCCGCTTCCGCGACCAGACCGGCACCACCCCCCTCCAATGGCTCCACCGCGCCCGCATCCGCCAGGCCCAGCACCTGCTGGAGACCACCGACCACTCCGTCGAACGCGTCGGCGCGCGGGTCGGCTTCGGCTCCCCCACCGCCTTCCGCGACCGCTTCAAGCGCACCACCGGCGTCAGCCCGCACGCCTACCGCCGCGCGTTCAGGTGAAGGCCGCGGGTTCGGGCCACGGGTTCAGGCCACGGGTTCGGGTCGAGCCCGCGGGTTCGGGTGAGACGGGTGAGGCGGTCTTGCCGCGGCCGCCCACCACTCCCCACACTGCCCGGGTACGCACGGGAGGGGAGACATGGCAGCCACGGCACGACGGCGACGCACGCGGTCCTTACGACGGCTGAAGACGCGGGCACGCCGCGGGGCGTGGGGCGCCGGTGCCGTGGTGGCGCTCGTGCTGGCGCTGACGTGGCGGACCGTGTGGCCGTACGTGCTCGGGGCGGTCGTCGCGGCGCTGCTCGCCGGCATCGGCTGGTGGCTTCTGAGGACCCACCGGCGCGCCGTGGCCGGCGACCACGCCTGGCGGGCCGAGGAGGAGCACCGGGCGCGGGAACTGGCCATGTCCGATGTCGACGCGATGACCTGGCAACGATTCGAGCGGTACGTCGCGGACTTGTGCCGCCGCGACGGCTGCACCCAGGTCAGGGTCTCCGGGAAGGCCGGCGACCTGGGCGCCGATGTGATCGGCCTGATGCCGGACGGGCGCCGGCTGGTCATCCAGTGCAAGCACTACGCGCCCCACCGCACCGTGGGGAGCGGTGAGATGCAGAAGTTCCTCGGCACGGCGAAGGCCGAACACGGCGCGGACGTCGCCGTGTACGTCGCCACCTGCAACTTCACGGCGGCGGCCGAGAAGCTGGCGGTGAAGCACGAGATCCTCGCCATGCACCGCGACCTGCTCGGGGCATGGGTCCGCGGAGCCACCCTGGCCTCGCTGATCCCCCTCAACGGGACCGGCGGCGGAGCGCGAAGCGGCCGCCGCCCGGTCCGGTAGCCCGCCCCCGGCCGGTCTCCTTCCCGCGGTCCCCGTCGATCTGGTTCGGCGGCATTGCGCGGAGGAACAAAGAACTCTGCGCTGGAGGTCAATGACGCCCGGCGGCGGGCCTGATAACTCTTGTGGCTGGGCCGATACAGGGGGAGTGACGGATGCCGCCCGAGTTCGACTATCAGGCCGCCGATCGGCTGAGCTGGGTGCTGAAACAGTTCGGCGAGAAGATCGACTGGTTTCTGTGGCTGCGCAACGGCCGGCGTGAGGCGCTCCTGAGCACTCCGGACAGCGACAACTGGCAGGGCGCGAAGCGCACTCGCTACGAGCAGGACCTCGCCCGCCAGCGGGCGGCCCTGATCCACCTCAAGGACGAGGCCAAGCGGCTCAAGGCGCGCGTGGACCAGGCCACCGCACAGGCCCACGCGCAGCACGCGCGGCAAAAGCCCAGGGACTGAGGAGGCCGAGCCCACATGGCCAAGGTATCGGCGATTCCTGAGAATCTTTTCGCGTATGCCGAGGCCTGTACGCGGGGCGCGGAGCAGTTTCAGCAGTGGGTGAGCACGTATCTGACGGTCGCGCTGCGGGACGGCGAGCGGAGCGGCGTCGTACCGCCCTCGTCGCTGGACTCGTCCGGGGCGAAGTGGATCGCCGCCGCCTTCTACACGGACCGCGATGTGGCCACGGTCGGCCGGGCCTTCCAGGAGGCGGGCGGCCCCGCGGCGGGCGGCCCCGCGGCGGGTGTGCCCGCGAACCCGGTATCCGCCTCGGAACAGGCCGTCAACGCCGCCTTCCAGCGCCTTCAGACGCAGTACGCGCAGCAGTCCCATTCGGCGGAGGCCGGGGCCGCGCTGGCGAGGCGGATGGAGCAGGGCGGTGGCCTCGGGCCGATTCTGGCGGAGCTCGGCCGGCACGCTGACGATCCCCATTTCGCCGCCGGTTTCTACAACCAGCTGGACGACGAGCGGATCCGGCGGCTGATGTCCGACCCGACCGGCATCAAGGCGCTGGTGAGCGCGTTCGCCGGCGGTGCGGTCAGCGGGGAGACCGCCGACAGGGTCACCCGGCAGCTCGGCTGGGACCAGCCCGGAATCCTCCCCGGCCCGCCGCTTCCGTGGAAGCCGCTGTTCCCGTGGGAAGGCCACCACGACGGCGTCCCGCCGGACGACCAGATCGCCTTCCTCAAGGCGCTGCTGGCCAACAGGACGGCAGCCTCCCAGTTCGCGTACCACTTGGACGACCCCGAACTGCTGCGGATCAAGGGGACCTACGGGGCGCGGGCCTCCGGCCTCGGCATGCTTCTGGATCAGATCCACGCGACGCATCCGTCGTGGCCAGGCGGTGCGAAGGCGCCTACGGACGCGGATCTCTCCTGGGAGCTCAGAGGCGCCAACGCCCTGCCCTACCCGTCCGTGGCCCCGCAGGGCGTCGGTCTCGACGGCAAGCCCTACTCCCGCGACGAACTCGCCGTGCTGAGCTGGGTCGAGCTGCACAGGGACACCATTCTGCGAGAGGCGCGCAGGTGGAACATCGACCCGAGGGCCATCGTCGGGGCCATCGCGTGGGAAGCACTGAAGAACAAGGACCGCTGGTGGCAGGACATCAGGGACGGACTGCCCGCCCGGCCGCCGCTCGACTATCACCTGTCGGCCGGGCCGGGAAAGGTGCACATCGACACCGAGATCGTCAAGCAGATCGAGGCCGAGGGATATCTTCCCCGCCAAGGAGAGGACGGCCGCCGCGCGATTCTGCGCACCTCCGACGGGTCGATCAGGTACATAGCCGCGATCCTCGGGGCGTACTCCAAGGTGACCGAGCAGAACCCGGACAACGAGCCCATCCGTAACAACGTCCCGCTGCTCGTCAACCTGTACCAGGGAAGCGATCTCAACAGATGGCGGAATTGGCTGAACACTCACCCGGGCGCCCCATACGATCCCGGGAATCGGATGGGCAAATGGGCCGTGTCACCCGAGGGCCAGCGCTTGCTCGATGACTCCCTGCGGCTGTGGGACCAGGATTAAGGGCCCCCTAGCCCGCACATGTGCACCGGATGTCGTGTCCGCCCGCGACGAGTCCCCTCCCGTCACTGCCGTGGGGAACCAGGACCATCTGGAGCCGCCCGCAGGCGCAACGGCTCCAGACCACAACGCCCTCGCTGGTGGTGTGCCGGGAAACGATGGTGTTCGCGCTGGTGTTCATGGCAGCAGGATGAACCCGGTCGACCGTTGAGGTCTATTGCATGTTTTCCGGGTGCTGTGTGCAAAATGTTTTCATGATTGACCTGCGCCGGCTTCACATGCTCCGCGTGCTGCGCCAGCAGGGCACGGTCACCGCGGCCGCCGAGGCCCTGCACCTCACCCCGTCGGCGGTCTCCCACCACCTCCGCGAGCTCGCGCGCGAGCTGAAGGTCCCGCTCCTGGAGCCGCAGGGCCGCGGCGTCCGGCTGACCCCGGCCGGGCACCTGCTCATCGACCACGCCGACGCGCTGCTGGCCCGGTGGGAGGAGGCGCAGGCGGAGCTGGAGTCCTACCGGGCGGGTACCACCGGACCGCTGCGCCTCGCGGGCTTCACCACCGCGATCAGCGGCCTGATCGCCCCCGCGGCCGGGCGGCTGCGGCACAGCCACCCCGACCTCCAGGTGCGGGTCCGCGAGTGCGAGACCGCGGAGAGCATGGACCTGCTGGTGGCGGGCGAGGTGGACATCGCGGTCGTGGAGCCCATCGAGGACGGCCCGCCGCCGGATGACGCCCGGTTCGAGCAGAGCCCCCTGCTGGAGGAGCCGCACCTCATGCTGGTGCCCGCCGACCACCCGCTGGCACGGGCGGCGTCGGTGCGGCTGGAGGACGCCGCGGACGAGGACTGGATCGTCTCCGACCCGGGCGCCTGCGACCACGCCCAGCGGGTACGGATGCTGTGCGCGGCGGCCGGATTCTCGCCCCGGATCGTGCACGCCGCCACCCACTGGCCGGCGATCTGGTCGCTGGTCGGAAACGGCCTGGGCGTCTCCCTGGTCCCCCGGCTGGCCGAGGGCCCGGCGGGCCAGGCGGTGGCGCGGATGCCGCTGTCGGGCGGGAACACGCCGACGCGCCGCATCCTCACCTGCGTACGCCGGGGCAGCCGGCGAAACCCGCTCATCGACCTCGGGATACGGGCGCTGGAAGAGGCGGCACGCGACCACGAGCCGAGGAACGACCGCCCCCGATTCGCCGCCTGACGGCTCGCCCGCCACGGGCCGGGGCGGAGGGTAGCCGGAGCGGCCGGCCGAGCCACCGCGCGCCACCCGGGCCCCTGCAGGGGGCTCAGCCACCGCGCGCCACCCCGGGCCCCTGCCGGGGGCTCAGCCACCGGGTGTGACACCGCTCCATACACTGCCCCCATGTCAGCCACGGATCTCGAGCGCATCGCGGCCTTCCGCTCGTCCTTCGCCCGGCGTCAGGCCGCCGTGGTGACCGAGGTGCCCGGTGGGGTGGCGGTCCTGGACCAGGAGTACGCGGCTTCCCATGAACACAACCAGCTGATCGTCGAGGGGACTTCGGCTCCCCCGGAGCTCCCCGCCCTCGCCGACACCGTTCTCGGCCACCTGGGCCACCGCCGGATCACGGTCCTCGACGACGCCGTCGGCACCGCCTGCGCACCGGCGCTCACCGCGGCCGGCTACTCCCATGACACCGAGCTCGTGATGGCGTACTCCGGCTCGCCCGCCGCCGTCCCCCACCCGTCCGTGCGGACGGTCACCCTCGCCGATCT
Organism: Streptomyces sparsogenes; assembly: GCF_001704635.1. Taxonomy (GTDB): domain Bacteria; phylum Actinomycetota; class Actinomycetes; order Streptomycetales; family Streptomycetaceae; genus Streptomyces; species Streptomyces sparsogenes. Next base: position 33,254 of record NZ_MAXF01000022.1, read on the forward strand.
GCGCCCCGCTCTGCTCCGCCGGCAGCGTGGCTGGATGCCCGAGGCCGACGACGCCGTGATCCGCCAGCTCGCCGACCGCAGGACGGCCCGGCTCCGCGGCGCCGACGAGGTCCGCTTCCTCGCCGTACGCGACGGGAACGGCACCGTCGCCTCCTGGGCCGACCTCTACCTCGACACGGCCGAGGGCATCGCCCAGATCGAGGAAGTCGTCACCGCCGACACCCACCTCGGGCGCGGCTGCGCGGACGCCGTCCTCGCCACCGCCCTGCACCACGCCGCGGGGTGCGGCCTGGTCTTCCTCCTCGCCGACCTCCATGACTGGCCGCGCCACTGGTACGCCCGCCGTGGCTTCACCCCGGTCGGCCGCTCCCACGTCTTCACCCGGACGCGAGCCGGAAGCTGAACCTCCGGCGCCGGGGCCGTCGATGCCGGTGGGCCGGCCGGGGCCTCGTCCAACTCCCCGCGTGCGGCGGCGAGGCCGGCGACTTCACACGCCGGGTGCGGGCCGCACGGTGACGCCGTTCCGTTCGAGCAGCGCCGCCGTCACCCCGTCGCCCGGCACCAACTCCCCGGCGAACGATCCGTCATACACCACGCCCCGGCCGCACGAAGGACTGCGCGGCATCAAAAGCGCCTCCGTGCAGCCTCCCCGCCGCGCCGCCTCAAGTGCGCGCTGAGCTCCGGCCACGAACGCCTCGGTTACGTCACGCCCGGTGTCCTCGACGACCCGCGCCGTCCCGTCGAGCACGTCGTGCCCGTCACCGCCGACCAGCTCGGCAGGCCTGCGCGGAGTCGTGAGCCCGCCCGCGACCTCCGGGCAGAAGGAGACGACTTCGCGGCCGGCCACCGCCTCCTCGAACTCCGGCGAAGCCTTGTGCCGCCCGTCGAACCGGCACGGCACCCCGCGCAGACACGCGCTCACCAGGATCGTTTCCATGCCGCCAGGTTAGCCACGCGCTCGGCCCCTCTGCCCCCGCCTCGGCTGCGAGACGGGTCGAGGGGCCGAATCAGGCTTTCACCTGCGGTCATTCACGGTGGGCGCAGACGGGTTCGAACCGCCGACATCTGCCTTGTAAGGGCAGCGCTCTACCGCTGAGCTATGCGCCCGGGATGAGGTGCCAGCCTACATTGTCCGCGCCCCGGCATCGCAATCCCGTGGGCGGGCGGAAAGGGGGCCGCCCGGCCGCGAACCGAACGTCACGCCTGTTCGTCAGTGACGGGTGGGAGAATGACAGCCGGGCCTGGGGCGATCCATGTGGGAGAGGGAAGTGACGGCGACATCCGCGCGGTCTGCGCGTCCAGTACGTCGTCGGCGTGCGGTGCGCGGGCCGCGGGCGGTGGGGCGTCCGGGTGGGCTGGGGCGCCGGGTCGGCGAGGGGGTTGTGGGGGCCGTCGTGGGGCGGGCCGTGGTGGTGCTGGCGCCGTTGTCGCTGCTGGTGGCGGTGGTGCCGATGACGTTCGCCGGGGGCGGGGCGCGGCGGTGGTTCGGGGGGCGGGGGGAAGGACAGCGGGCGCAGGCGCAGGCGGCGAAGGACGAGGCCGCGGCGGCGTTCTACGAGCTGGACACGGCGCAGCGCGATCTGCGGATCTCGATCGAGACGATCACGGCGGTGGACGACTCCCCCGCCGCCCGGCGGGCGGTGGCCGACTTCGAGGCGCTGGGGCAGCGGATCGACCAGGTCAGCCGGGACTACATCACCGCCGTGGACGCCCATGACCTGGACCGGGACGGCCTGGACGCACAGGCGGCCTCGCGCGCCCGCGCGGACCTGGTCGGGGCGAAGGACGAGCTGCGGCGCGCCAAGGCGGATCTCGACCGCTTCGCGCAGGGTCTCGGCCCGCTGCTCGAGCAGGCCGAGACCCAGCTGGCGCGGCTGGCGCCCGCCGTGGAGCGGGCCCGGCAGGCGCTGCGGGCGGCGAGCGACGCGCTGGACGCCGTACGGGGGTCCGGGCTGCGGGCCGACGACCTGGCGGCGCGGCTGGCCGCGCTGGCGCCCGAGCTGACCAAGCTCAACGAGGGGGCGGGCCGCCACGGTGTGCAGCAGACCATCCGCCGCGCGGACGAGGTGCTGCGCCGGGCGGAGGCGGTGCGCGGCGAGGCGGAGCGGCTGCCGGAGCGGGCCGCGGAGATCGACCGGCGGCTGGTGTCGCTGCGGACCCGCGCCCAGGCGATCACCACGCGGACGGAGGGCGTCGAGCCCGTGCTGAGCGAGCTGCGGCGGCGCTACAGCGCGGCCTGCTGGCAGGATCTGCAGTCTGTCCCCGAGCAGGCCGCGCGGGATGTCGCTCGGGCCGAGACGAAGCTCAAGGAGGCGCAGCAGGCGCGGGACGAGCAGCGCTGGGCCGATGCCACGGCCCTGCTCGCCACCGTACGGGCGCTGCTGAACACCACGGACGAGGCGGTCTCGGCCGCCGGCGAGCGGCTGCGGCGGCTGGACGAGGTGTCGTACGACCGGGGCAAGGAGATCGAGCGCACGCGCTTCGCGATCCGCGACGCGCAGCGGCTGGCGATGGCCGGCCGCGACACCCCCGACCCGCGTCACGCCCGGCCGCTGGACGGAGCGGTGGAGCGGCTGGACCGGGCGGTGGCGGGCCTGGAGGGGCGGCATCCGGACTGGTGGCACTTCCTGTCCGAGACGGAGGCCGTGCGGCAGACGGTCGCCCATGTGGTGCAGGAGATCCGTGAGGAGCGCGGGGGCGGGCGCTGAGCGGTCCCCCGGCGGGGGCGGGGTCCCGCACCGGACCCGTGTTGTCCCGCGCCGTCCCTGGCTATGCTGCGGACCATGCCTCGCTATGAATACCGATGCCGCGCCTGCGGGACCACCTTCGAGCTGAACCGGCCCATGGCCGAGTCCTCCTCGCCCGCTTCCTGCCCGGACGGGCACGACGACACGGTGAAGCTGCTCTCGACGGTCGCCGTCACGGGAGGCTCCTCCGCTCCGGCGCGGGCGCAGGCCTCCGGCGGTGGTGGCGGCGGCTGCTGCGGGGGCGGCTGCTGCGGTTGAGCGGGCCGGGCCGGGGGCGGATCCTGGGAGGTACGTACGCAGGTACGGCCTCGACCGCGCAGCACCGTGAGGCCGGGGTCTCCGCGCGCGGCAGGGGTAAAGCCCATCAGCCCGAAGGAGGCCGGACATGGCCACTGGTCGCCCCTCCCCCATCGGTCCGAGTCCAGCGGGGATCGGACGCCAGTTCCCGGAGCGGATCGGCGTCCGTACCAAGCTCGACGAGCATCTGCCGACCGACCACGCCCTGAGCCAGGTCTACCGCGTCGGCGCGGGGCTCACCGGCCTGGTGCTGGTCGCCTTCGGCAGCCTGGGCCTGGCCCACCAGATCGGTTTCTTCGACACCGGCGGTCACACCGTCGCCGGGCTGAACACCGACGGCGCGCTGAGCGTCCTGTCCATCGTCATCGGCGCGCTGCTGTTCGCCGGCATGGTCATCGGGGGCAACTTCGCCTCGACCCTCAACATCGTCCTCGGCGTCGCGTTCCTGCTGAGCGGTTTCGTCAATCTCTGCCTGCTGGAAACGCCCTACAATTTCCTGGCCTTCCGCCTCCAGAACGTGCTGTTCAGCTTTGTGGTCGGCCTGATGCTGATGTGGTTCGGCATGTACGGGCGGGTCAGCGGCGGGTTGCCGCACGACAATCCGTACTGGCGGGCCCGCCACCCCGAGCTCGCCCGGCGCGAGGCGCAGGCCCGGGAGGTCCGGGCCGGGACGCCCGGTAAGTGGGGGAAGCTCGATCAGCCCCCCGGAGGCTCCCCCGGCTCCTCCCGCGACGTCTCCCCCGGTACCTCCGCCGGTACCTCCCCCGGTACCTCCGCCGAGCGCCGGGCCGAAGGGCAGCGGCGGCAAGGCGGAGGCGCGGAAGCGGAAGGCGGGGAGCGGGGAGAAGGGGGAGGAGGCGGCAGGGAAGGCCGGCACCCGCACGCGCGGCGCCTCGCCCGGCGGCTGCTCCGCCGCCGCAGGCTCAGCGGCGGCGCGCCAGAGTCAGCCCGTCCGCGACCGTGAGCATGACCGCCTCCATGCGGTCGTCGGCGGACACATGCTCGTTGAACGCCTTGATCGCCGCGCCCGAGCCCGTGGCCCCGGGGTCGACGACGGAGCCGTGGAAGAACACGTTGTCCGCGACGATCAGCCCGCCCGGGCTCATGCGCGGCACCAGCTCCTCCCAGTACGCGACGTAGTTGCCCTTGTCCGCGTCCAGGTAGGCCAGGTCGATGTGCGGCTCGGCCGGCATCGCGCGCAGCGTGTCGAGCGCGGGCGCGATCCGCAGGTCGATACGGTCCGCGACCCCGGCCTTCGCCCAGGCCTCGCGCCCGTACGCCGTCCACTCCTCCGATACGTCGCAGGCGATCAGCTTGCCGTCGGCGGGCAGCGCCTGCGCCATGGACAGGGCGGAGAAGCCGGTGAAGGTGCCGACCTCCACGATGTGCCGGGCGCCGGTCAGCCGTACCAGGAAGGCCAGCAGCGGGCCCTGCTCCTCGGCCGACTGCATGCCCGCGACCTCGGGGAGCCGGGCGTGGGTGACCTCGACGAGCTCGCGCTGGACCGGGTCGAGCGGCGGGTTGTGCCCCAGCATGTAGGCGTACAGCTCGTCCGTGATCGGCGTGCTCTTGCTCTCGGCCAACTCAGGTCCCCTTCAGCTTCCCAGATAGCGCAGGACGGCCAACACCCGGCGACTGTAACCCGAACTCGCGGGGAGTTCGAGCTTGTCGAAGATCGCATTGATGTGTTTTTCGACGGCGCTGCGCGAGACATGCAGCCGCTCCGCGATGGCCGTGTTGGCGTGGCCCTGCGCCATCGCGTCGAGGACGTCGCGCTCGCGCGGGGTGAGCCGGCCGAGGGGGTCGGTGTGGGTGCTGCGGGCCAGCAGCCTGCGGACGACCTCGGGGTCGAAGGCGGCGCGGCCCGCCGCCACCCGCTCCAGGGCGTCCAGGAACTCGTCGACCTCCACCACCCGGTCCTTGAGCAGATAGCCGACCCCCGCGCCGCCGTCCTCCGAGGTCAGCAGCTCGGTCGCGTACCGCTTCTCCACGTACTGCGACAGCACCAGCACACCGATCCCGGGGTGCGCCCGGCGGATCTCCAGCGCGGCCCGCAGCCCCTCGTCCGTGTGCGTCGGCGGCATCCGTACGTCCACCACCACCGCGTCCACGTCGGGGTGCAGCGCCACCGCCTCCACCAGCGCCGCGCCGTCGCCCACCGCCGCCACCACCTCGTGGCCCTCCTCGGCGAGCAGCCGCACCAGTCCCTCGTGCAGCAGCGTCGAGTCATCGGCCAGGATCACGCGCATGGCAGCTCCGCGCTGATGGTCGTGGGGCCGCCGGGCGGGCTGGCCACCCGCAGCCGGCCGTCCAGCCCCGCGACCCGCCGGGCCAGCCCCAGCAGCCCGCCGCCCGCCGGGTCCGCGCCGCCCTTGCCGTCGTCGGTGACCCGCACCAGCAGCAGCCCGCCCCGCGCCGTCGCCTCCCCTGCCGCGCCTGCCTCCGGCCTTCTTGCCTCCGCCACGCCCGCCCCCGCCTTTCTCGCCGCCGCCACGCCCACCTCCGCCACGCCCTTGTCCGCATCGCTCCGGGTGAGCGCCACCGTGAGGTGCTCCGCACCCGCGTGTTTGATCGCGTTCGTCACCGCCTCGGCGACCACGAAGTACGCCACCGTACGGACCGCCTCCTCCGGCTCGGCCGTCAGCCCGTACTCCAGCCGCACGGGGATCGGCGAGCGCTCGGCGACCGCCTCCAGCGCCGCCCGCAGCCCGGCCTCGTCCAGCGCGGTGGGGTAGACCCGCCACGCCACCTCCCGCAGATCGGTCAGCGCGGCCCGGCTCTCCTCGTGGGCCTGGACCAGCAGGGCGCGCGCCTTGTCGGGGTCCTGGCTGCGGCGCGCCCGGCCGAGCAGCATGCCGAGGGCGACGAGCCGCTGCTGCACCCCGTCGTGCAGATCCCGCTCGATACGGCGCCGCTCGTCGTGCACCGCGTCCACGACCCCGGCGCGGCTGGTGGACAGCTCGTCGATCCGGCGCCGCAGGGCCTCCTGGGGGCTGGGGCCGAGGAAGTGGCGGGCCAGCTGCCCCTCCAGCAGCGCGACGCCGACGATGCCCTGGAGGGCGAGGAAGAGCAGGAAGAGCCCGCCGACCGCCGAGGCGGTGATCGTCATCCACTCGCCGCCGCTGATGAGGAACCAGCCCCACAGCAGCAGGCTGCCGTACGCGGCGCCGACCGCCACGGAAGCCAGCACCAGCCCGCCCAGCAGCCCCAGTGACCAGCGCACCGCCATGTACTGGCGGGCGCCGCCGTCGTCGTAGTCGGCCGCGATGTCCTGGCCCAGGAAGCGGGACAGCCGGCCGCGTTCGGCCTCCGCCAGCCGCCGGGCCCCGGCCGTCACCGCGCGCTCCACGCGCCGCCGGGCGGCGGGGCGCCCGCCCGGCCAGGCCCGTACGCCCAGCAGGGCCGCCCCCGCCACGGCGGCGCCCGGCAACTCCACGACGGCGGTGCAGGCGCCGATCAGCAGCCCGCCGGCCAGACGCCACCCGCGCCGCCATCCGCGCCGCAGCAAACTCCCCCATGTGCCCATGGACGGCCACGCTAGCGGGGCGCGTGGTCCCGCACACTGAGGATTTCCGCAGGTTGTGGGTGCGGTGTGCGGCCGAAGGGCCGGGTGGGCGCCCTCATGGCCGCCGGGCGGCGGGGTTTCTAGCGTCATCGGGCATGAGCGATCGGATCACCGACTGGGCCACCGGCCTGATGGACACCCTGGGCGCGCCCGGCGCGGGCGCCGCCATCGCCCTGGAGAACCTCTTCCCACCCCTGCCCAGCGAGGTGATCCTGCCGCTGGCGGGATTCGCCGCCGCGCGGGGCGACATGAACCTGTACGCCGCGCTGCTGTGGACCACGGCGGGCTCGGTGATCGGGGCGCTCGCCCTGTACTGGGCGGGCGGGCTGCTCGGCCGGGACCGTACGGTCGCGATCGCCGCGCGGCTGCCGCTGGTGAAGGTGGCGGACATCGAGCGGACGGAGCGGTGGTTCGCCCGGCACGGCACGAAGGCCGTGTTCTTCGGGCGCATGGTGCCGATCTTCCGCAGCCTGATCTCGGTGCCGGCCGGGATCGAGCGGATGCGGGTGCCCGTGTTCCTGGCGCTGACCACGCTCGGGAGCCTGATCTGGAACACGGTGTTCGTGCTGGCGGGGTACGCGCTGGGGGACAACTGGCATGAGGTGACGGACTACGTGTCGGTGTACTCGAAGGTGGTGGCGGGCGCTGCGGCGCTCGGGGTGGCGGTGTTCGTGGGCGCCCGGGTGCTCCGGCCGGGGCGGGGGAAGCGGCGGGGGTGACGGGGCCGGGGGTGACGGGGGCCGCGTGGGCTCCGGCCCGGGGCGCGGGGCGGGCCCGCGTGGGTCAGGTCGTGGCGGTGCGGGCCGTCGCGGTGCGGGCCGTCGCGGTGCGGGCGCCCACCGCCCGGGCCGCGAACGCCCGCAGGATCTCCTCCCCCGCCGCCACCCCCCGCTCCGGCAGCGCGGTCACATGCGGCGCCGTCCAGCCCTCGTCGGCGAGCTCGCCGTGGCCCGGGCGCCAGGCGCGGTCGGCGGCCAGCAGGAGGTCGGCGTCCAGGAGGGAGTCCCCGGCACCCAGCACCTCCCCCGCCCCGGTGCGGCGGGCGACCTCGGCGACCGCGGCGCTCTTGGTGAGCGGCTTCGGCACGGCGTAGATCTTGCGGCCCTGAAGCGAGACCGTCCAGCCGCGCTCCCCGGCCCATTCGGCCAGCTCCTTGACGTAGTTCGCGGGCAGCAGGGCCCGCTCCACGACGAGGTAGGCGAACAGGTCCTCGGCCACCCGCTCCTTGAGCAGCCACGCCGGGTCCGCGGTGCGGAGGAGGTGGGCGCGGACCTCCTCCAGGGGCGCGCACGCGGCGTCGAGACGGTCGCGTACGGACGCCTGCCAGTCCGGGTCGGACTCGCCGTCCACCAGCAGATGCCCGCCGTTCGCGCAGATCGCGAAGCGGGGGGCGGGGCCGGGCAGGCGGATGCGGCCGTACTGCTCGCGGGTGCGGGTGGTGGTCGGCACGAAGACGGAGGTACGGGCCAGCCCGGTGAGCAGCTCGGCCGCCGTCTCCGTCATGTACGACAGCGGCTGGTGGCCGTACACCTCGACGCACAGCAGGCGCGGCGCCTCGGCGTCCGGCATACGGAGGGCGAGCGCGGCGGCGGAGTAGATCAGCGTGCGGTCGAGGTCGCTCGCGATCAGCACGGGTGGCTCGTGCCCCGGCGCGCGGCTCGTACCCGGGCTCGGCTCGTGGCCCGGTCGGCCGGTGGCGTGGCTCGGCGGGTGGCTCGCCATCACGCGGTCACCGCCTTGCCGTCCGCGCCCGTCGCGCCGCGCGTGTAGCGGGGGTGGATCAGGCCGACGCACGAGTACGGCAGGCCGTCCACCTCCTCCACCGGCACCCCGCGCTGCTCGGCCAGCAGCCGCACATGGGCCAGGTCCGCCCCGGCGCCGCGCGCCGCGAGGATCTTCCACGGGACGCGGCGCAGCAGGACCCGCGTCGTCTCGCCCACGCCCGGCTTGACGAGGTTCACGTCGTGGATGCCGTACTCCTCGCTGATCCGCTCCACGGCCGCCCAGCCCTCCCAGGTCGGGGCGCGGTCGGCGGCCGCCAGCTCCTTCGCGTCGGCCGCGACCTGGTCGGCGACCTCGTCGAAGCGGGCCGTGACGGTGTCCAGGAAGAGCCCGGAGACATCGGCGCCGGCCAGCTCGCGGTAGAACTTCGCGCCGTGGAAGTCGTCCGGCCCGACCAGGTCGGCCCGCAGCACGGTGCGCGATATCAGCCCGGACACGGTGGAGTTGAGGCAGGCGGAGGGGATGAGGAAGTCGTCGCGCGTGCCGTACGTGTCCACGCAGCGTCCGGGGTCGGCGAGCACGGCGATCCGCGGGTCGAAACCGGGGTACGGGCGTACGGCCGCCGCCAGCTCGCGGGTGATGGCGCCCTTGCCGGTCCAGCCGTCGACGAACACCACGTCGGCGGGGTCGTGCCGGTCCGCCAGCCAGCGCAGCGCGGTGGTGTCGATGCCGCGGCCGCGCACGATGGAGATGGCGTAGTGCGGCAGGTCGAGCCCGTGCGCATGACGCGCCCAGCGGCGCATCAGCACGCCGACGGGGGTGCCGGCCCGGGCCAGCGAGACCAGGACGGGGCGCGGCGAACGCTCGGCGAGCACGGTCTCGGTGACCGCGCCGACCGCGCGGGCGATGCGCGCCGCGGAGGTGGTGAGCGCGGCCCGGAACAGCGCCTGGTACTCCTCGGTTGGCTGGTACTCGACGGGCAGCGACTCCGCGTAGTGCGCGCCGCCGCTCTGGATCGCCTCCTCGCGCTCCTCGGTGGGCGCCTCGAGGGTGACCTCGGAGAGGTCCTGCAGCAGCCAGCCCACATCCTCGGGGGCGTACGAGGAGAACGCGGGGCCGCGCAGCGGTTCCGGCAGCGGCGGTCGTGACATGGGGGGTGCCTGTCGGTCGGGGGTTCGGGCGGAGGTTCGGGCCGGGGTTCGGGTGGGGGTGTTCGGCGTGTAGGACGGCACGACGGCCAGCAGGAGCCGGTCGGTGTGCGCGGCGAGGTTGGCCAACAGCCCGCCGGGCGCGTGCAGTTCGGGGGTGTCGGCCACCGAGTCCACGACGGCGACGATCGCGTCGAAGCGGCGCGCGGGGTCGCCGCCGGGAGCGACGTTGTACGCGTAGCGCTCCCCCGGGCCGTCGGCGGGCGCGTCGTGCGCGGGGAAGGCGAGGCGGGTACGGATCGCGTAGCCGGGGTGGTCGACGGCCAGCACGGGTGAGCGGGTGGTGGTCGAGTACCGCACCTCGGCACCGGCCGGCCCGGTGTCCAGCGCGGTGTCCGGCCCGGTGTCCAGCGCGGTCTCCAGCGCCTCGGCGATCCGCAGCGGCGCGTACATCAGCTCCTCGAAGCCGAGGACGAGGACGCGCCGGGGAGGCGCGGCGTCCGGCGCGGCGGCGCGCAGCGCTCCGGCGATACGGGCGGCCATCCCCGGAAGCGCGGCCTCCAGCCGCTCCCGGTGAGCGGGTGTGAACCCGTGTCGCCCGCCATCGGGCAGCCCGCCCGGCCAGCCGAGCGCGACCCGGACCGCCTCCGTCCGGCGGGGTCGTCCCGCACGCACCGGCCCGGGCGCGGGGGCGGGCACGGGCCCAGGCGCAGCCGCGGGCCCCGGGGCGGGCTCAGGGCCGGGCGCCGGCGTAGGCGCGGGCGCCGGGTCGTCCGCCCCGGGGTGCGCGGTGGCGGCCTCGTGTTCCTCGACGAGGCGCCGGCCGCGTTCCAGGACCCCCTCGGGGAGCCGGACCGCGCCCGTCGCCGCGGCGATCAGGTCCACGCGCGCGCCGAGGTCGGCCGCGAACGCCTCCAGGTGGGCGCGGTCCTCGGGGGAACGCATGTCGACCAGGGCGACCACCACGTAACGCTCGCGCGGGAAGCGCCGGTGGAGCGCGGCGATCGTGTTGAGCACCGTGCGGCCGGTCGAGAACTCGTCGTCGACGAGGACCAGGGGGCCGTCCGTGGCCAGCAGGTCAGGGTCCTCGGGGAGCAGGAGGTGGGACGTGGCGTGGCTGTGCTCCTCCTCGAAGCCGCCCACCGGCGCGACCCCCGCCACCGGGCGGCGGGTGGAGTGGAGGTAGGGGGCCAGGGCCAGGCCGTCCGCGACGCTGTGGCCCAGGCCCGTCGCCGTCTCCGCGTAGCCGAGGACGACGGCGCGCGCCGCGTCCCGGTCGCCCAGCAGCTCGCGCACCCGGCGCCCGAGCCGTACGCCGGCGCCGTGGACGGCGCTCGGCCGCTGCGGTACGTGCTTGCCGAGCACGTTGGAGACCAGCAGATGCGCGCGCTTGGGGTTGCGCCGCAGCGCGAGCCCCAGCAGTTCGCGCAGCTCGTCGCCGCCTTCGAGGCCGACTCCCAGCCGGTCCGCGACCCACTGCCCCGACCACATCACGCCGTACGCCCCATCAGCCCCGTCAGCCTTCTCAACCCCGTCAGCCCTCTCAGCCCCATGGACACCTTCGGTCCTCTCGACACCCTCGGCCAAGCCTGCCCTGTCAGCCCCGTCATCCCGTGCGCAGCCCCGCCGCCAGCAGCTCCACGAAGCTGATGTGCTCCCGGGCCACCCCGAACACCTCGGCCCGCCGCAGGGTCCGCTCGGCCCACGCGCGGTGCGGCTTCACCTCGTTCATCTTGTTGGTGTAGGCCGAGCGCAGCACCCCGCCCCCGCCGCGCTCCGGTTCGAGGATGTCCACGGCGTCGCTGTATTCCTCGTGGCTGACCACCGACAGGGCGTGCACGGGGGTGACGTGGGTGGGGTGGATGCAGGTCTTGCCCTGGAGGCCGTTGGCGCGGTCGAGTTCGATCTCGCGCAGCAGCCCGTCCATGTCGTGTTCGATGAGCGCGGTGCGTAGCGAGGACGCGGCGCGGCCGGTGAAGGGGCTGAGGCGCAGCTGGGGCTTGAACATCCGCTCGTGGGGCTTGAAGTACTCCCACACCGGCCCGGTGACCGTGAAGCCCGTGCCGTCCGCGCGGCCCAGCATGTTGACCACGTCCGCGATGACGGAGGCCACGAGCTGTACGTCGTAGGCCGTCATGTCGGGGGCGCGGCGCAGCCCGTACGCCGAGCACAGGTCGGTGACGCCGAGACGGAGGGCCAGGATCCGCTCGCGGTACTTGTCGACGGTGCGCCCGATGCCGACCAGGGTCTCGGTGCGGGTCTCCCGGTGCATCAGCTCCGGCGATTCGAGGACCGGCATGGCATACAGTCGCCGCCCGCCCAGCGCGGCGGTGGCCTCCTCGGTTTCGGCCGATATCAGCGCCTCGAGGAAGGGGACGCCCCGCTCCTCGGTGAACTTCGGCAGTACGAATCCGGACAGCAGCCGAACGGCCGTTCCCAGCCGCTGGACGAGGTCGACGATCTGCTCGGGGGTCCGGACCCGGATGAACAGCAGGGGCAGCGGGGTGTGGGGGCCGCGCGCCGCGAGGTCGCCGAGCTGGCGTACGAGGTTCTCCTCGCCTTGCGGGACCTCGTTGTCGTCGATGGAGTCCTCGAGGCAGATCACCATGGAGGTAACGCCCTGAGCTGCCTGCTTGGCGATGTCATCGGCGAGTCGGGGCCGGGTGGCCGGGCTGTAGAGGGTGGCGCCGAGCGCGACGGCGAGCGTGTGGGCCGGGGAGTCGGCGGTGAATTCGACCGGCTCCCGGTAGAAGAGATCTTTCCGCACCTCGGCCGACAGGTGTCCAAAATGCCGCATAGCTCTCCCTGCACTGCCAATGCCCGCGCTGGCCGATCCGGCCCGGTGGTGGCCGATAATCGTACGTGCGGCGACCGGTCAAAAGTTCCCCAAGAGCGTGAAAATCACGTAACTCATGTGCGTCCGGCGCGTGTCCGGGATACTGGCCCATCTTCTCCTCCTGACACTTTTCCGGCCCCGGAGCGGCCCCCTGCGTTGTCCCGACCAGGGCCGGGAGGGCAGGATTGCGGCCATGACCCACGCGATGCTGAAGGGATCGAACATCCCGCTGGAGGCCGCCGCCGTACGGGCCGTGCTCCGCTGGACCCCCGGCACGGACGTACCCGACGTGGACGCCTCGGCGCTGCTGCTGGGCGCGGACGATCGCGTGCGTTCGGACGAGGACTTCGTCTTCTACAACCAGCCGCGCCACCCCTCCGGCCTGGTCCGGCACCTGCCCAAGACGCGGGTGGGGGAGCGGCTGACGGACACCGTCGAGGCCGATCTGACGGCGCTGGAGCCGGCCGTCCACCGGGTGGTGCTGGCCGCGTCCGCCGACGGCGGCAGCTTCGGCCAGGTGCCGGACCTCAGCCTGCTGCTGTACGACGCGGCGGGCGCGCCGGGCGCGGAGCCGATCGCGGAGTTCGCGGTGGCGCCGGAGACCGGCAAGGAGACCGCGCTCATCTGCGGCGAGCTCTACCGGCGCGGGGACTCCTGGAAGTTCCGCGCGCTCGGCCAGGGCTATGAGTCGGGGCTGGTCGGGCTGGCCACGGAGTACGGCATCTCGGTGGACGACGGCGAGGGCGGCGGCGAGGCGTCGGGCACCGGCGAGAGCGCGGCAACCGGCGCGGGCGGCACCGGGAGCACGGACGGGGGTGGGCCCGAGGGCTCGTCCACCACCCCGCCGTCGCCCATGGCGGCGCAGGACTCCCCGCTCGGCTCGGCGGCGCCCCCCGGCCCCTCCTTCGCGCCGGACTCCTGGGACGACTCCCAGTTGACCCAGCCGATGGTGCCGCCCACACCGCTCCCCACGGCCGGCTACGGCCCGGTCCCGACCGGCGCCGTGCCGCCCCCGCCGGCCGCCCCACCGCCGGCCCAGCCCCACCCCCAGCACCAGCCGCAGCCCGGCTACGGCTATCCGCAGCAGCCTCCCGCCCAGCCCGCGTACGGCTATCCCCAGCCCCCCGCGCAGCCCCCGGCGGCGCAGCCCGCGTACGGCTACCCGCCCCAGCCGGCGTACGGCTATCCGCAGCAGGTGCAGCGCACGCAGCCCATACCGCCGCCCCCGGCGCCCGACCCCCACTTCACGCTGCCGCCGCAGGGGCCGCAGTTCCAGCACCGGTAGACGGGCCGGGCGCGGCCGGCGGCCGCGCCCTCAGGCCTTCTGCCTCAGACCTTCTCCTTGTAGCCGCGCCCCCACTGAAGCCCCCACCCGTAGAGCCGGTCCAGCTCCGCCTGGAAGCCGTAGACGTACTTCACCTCGCGGCGGACCAGCATCTCGCCCTTGACGTTCTCGATCATCACCACGGCGCAGGAGCGGGCCTGCGGGGCGCGCTCGTGGAGCTCGATCTCCACCCGTGGTCCGTTGCTCGGGTAGAGCGTCACCATGCCGTGGGTGCGGTCGAAGGCCGGGGTGCCGTCGTAGATGTAGACGAAGACGAGCAGCCGCTTGATGTCGTCCTTGTGGTCCATGTTGATGTGCATCGTCTCGCCGGATCCGGACCCGAACCGGTCGTCGCCGCTGAGCTTGACGTAGGGCGCCTCGTTCAGGTTGCCCAGGAAGTTGCCCAGCGGCTGGACCACGCCCTTGGCACCGCTCTGCAGCTCGTACATGCAGGCCAGGTCCAGGTCGACGTTGACCATCGCGGGACCCTGGGCCTGCACCACCTCCGGCTTGAACATCCGCAGCGGATTCCGCAGCCCGCCGCGCCCGGCCCTGTCGTTGAAGTCCGAGGTCCGCATCCGCCAGGAGAGGTTGATCCGCAGGTTGCCGCTCACCGCCCCCTGTTTGGTCAGCGATATGGTCTGGTGTCGCCTGGTGAGCTGGACCACGCCCGAGGCGTCACCACTGTCGAAATCACGCCATGCGCCCCGTCCCCAGTTGCTCCAGAACGGCATTGTGGCCACCCCCACCAATCAGCTACTCACAACGGCCCGCGGGGCGGGTCGGGAGACCAGGACTCCCGACCCGCCCCGCTCGAAGCGTTCCTCAAACGGACCCGCGTCACACTCCGGACGCGACTTCCGTCTTGCTCTTGGCGTCCTCGCCGCCCTCTGCCGCCAGCCGGCGGTTGCGGACCACGGAGGACCAGTAGGAGGCGCCGATGAGGACGATGCCGACCAGGCCGGTGATCACCTCGTTGATCTCGTACTTGATCGTGATCAGCAGGATGACGGCGAGCGCGCCGATGGCGTAGTGCGCGCCGTGCTCCAGGTAGACGTAGTCGTCCAAGGTGCCCTTGCGGACGAGGAAGACGGTCAGCGACCGGATGTACATGGCGCCGATGCCCAGACCCAGCGCCATCTCGAAGATGTCGTTGGTGATCGCGAAGGCGCCGATGACGCCGTCGAAGGAGAACGACGCGTCGATGACCTCGAGGTAGAGGAACAGGAAGAACGCGGCCTTGCCGGCCAGGCCGACCACCGTGGCGCCCTGGCCGCCCTTCTGGGCCCCGGAGGCCTCCTTGGCGGCCTTCTCGGCCTCCTCGGCTTCCTCCGCCTCTTCCTCTTCCTCCTCCAGCCTGTCCTCGAAGTAGCCGGAGATGCCGCCCACGATCAGATAGGTGAGCAGACCGGCCACGCCGGCCAGCAGGACCGTGGCACTCTTGTCGCCGCCGCCGTGCGCCACGTCGGTGGCGAGGGTCATGGCGGTCACGAGCAGCGCCAGCAGGGCGACGATGATCGAGAGCGTCTCCAGCTTGCCGAGCTTGGCCAGCGGCTTCTCCAGCCAGCCCAGCCACCTGATGTCGCGGTCCTCGAAGAGGAAGTCGAGGAAGATCATCAACAGGAAGACCCCACCGAACGCCGCGATCGCCGGGTGCGCGGCGGTGACGAGGTGTTCGTACCGGTCCTTGTCGTTGATCGCCAGCTTGACGGCCTCCAGCGGCCCCATCTTCGCCGTGATGGCCACGATGACCACGGGGAAGACGAGCCGCATGCCGAAGACGGCGATCAGGACGCCGACGGTCAGGAAGATCTTCTGCCAGAAGGCGTTCATCTTGCGGAGGATGCCCGCGTTGATGACCGCGTTGTCGAAAGAGAGTGAGATCTCCAGGATCGAGAGGATCCCGACGATGGCGAGCCCCTTCCACCCCCAGAGGACGCCGGCCAAGGCCAGACCGCCCGCCGTGACGGCGAACGACCAACCAAAGGTTTTGAGGAGCACTGGCAACCCAATCCTTCTTCGTGAGGTCTCCCCCGCGCGTTATTACGCGGCTTTACGAAACGTTGACCCCGAAGTCTAGAGCGATGCCGCGCAGACCTGACGCGTACCCCTGCCCCACGGCTCGGAACTTCCACTCCCCGCCATAGCGGTAAACCTCGCCGAAGATCATCGCGGTCTCGCTCGAGGCGTCCTCGGAGAGGTCGTAGCGGGCCAGCTCATTACCGTCGGCCTGGTTCACCACGCGGATGAAAGCGTTGCTGACCTGCCCGAACGTCTGGCGCCTGGGGTCCGCGTCATAGATCGACACGGGAAAGACGATCTTGTCGACCTGCGCCGGGACCTTGGTGAGGTCGATCAGGATCGACTCGTCGTCGCCCTCGCCCTCACCGGTGAGGTTGTCACCGGTGTGCTCGACCGAGCCCTCGGGGCTCTTGAGGTTGTTGTAGAAGACGAAGTACTCGTCGCCGAGCACCCGCCCCGACTGGCACAGCAGCGCGCTGGCGTCGAGGTCGAACGGTGCTCCGGTGGTCGAGCGCGCGTCCCAGCCCAGGCCGACCATCACCTGGGTGAGATTCGGCGCGGCCTTGGTGAGGGAGACATTGCCTCCCTTGGCGAGGGTAACGCCCATGATCGTGGTTCCTCCCCTGGTGTCGCGAGGTGCGCGTGAAGCGCGAGGTGCGCGTGGAGCGCGGAGCGCGCGGGCGGCGTGTGGGGCGCCCCGAGCGCGCGGAAGCGGCCTTAGCAGCAGCGCGTCCGGCGCCACGCTCCTGCCGGTGTGCAGGGGCGCGGCACCGGACGCGCGGGCGGTGCGGTGCGTACGCGGACGTACATGCGCCGGTGGTGCTGCGGGCGGTACGTCAGACGTTGACGCCGAAGTCCTGCGCGATGCCGCGCAGGCCCGAGGCGTACCCCTGGCCGATCGCCCGGAACTTCCACTCGGCCCCGTGCCGGTACAGCTCGCCGAAGACCATGGCGGTCTCCGTCGAGGCGTCCTCGGTCAGGTCGTAGCGGGCGAGCTCATTGCCGTCGGCCTGGTTGACCACGCGGATGAACGCGTTCCGGACCTGGCCGAAGCTCTGCTGGCGGTTCTCGGCGTCGTAGATCGAGACCGGGAACACGATCTTGGCGACATCGGCCGGCACACCGGCCAGGTTCACCTTGATCTGCTCGTCGTCGCCCTCGCCCTCACCGGTGAGGTTGTCACCGGTGTGCTCGACCGAGCCGTCGGGGCTCTTCAGGTTGTTGAAGAAGACGAAGTGCTGGTCGCTGGAGACCTTGCCTTCGGCGTTGGTCAGCAGGGCGCTGGCATCGAGGTCGAAGTCAGTGCCCGTGGTGGTGCGGACGTCCCAGCCCAGACCCACGGTGACGGCGGTCAGGTTCGGGGCTTCCTTGGTCAGCGAGACGTTGCCGCCCTTGCTGAGGCTGACTCCCACGAGTCCTCCCAAAAAGGTTCGTCAGGAGCACTGCGTGCCCCTTCGTTGCTATGCCGGGTGCCGGGGCGCCGCCCGGGTGAGGCCGGGGGCGCCCGGTGATCCCATCAGGATCAACGCGTCGATCCTAGTGAGCGGTTCCCCTCGTCACAGGGTTTCCAGGGCCTTCACGTAGTCGTTGAGGTCCCGGGCGTCGGGGAGGCCGTTGACGACGGTCCAGCGGACCACGCCCTCCTTGTCGATCACGAAGGTGCCGCGCACCGCGCACCCCTTCTCCTCGTCGAAGACGCCGTAGGCCCGGCTGGCCTCGCCGTGCGGCCAGAAGTCGGACAGCAGCGGGTACTCGAGCCCCTCCTGCTCGGCGAACACGCGCAGCGAGAAGGGCGAGTCGTTGGAGACGGCGAGGAGCTGCACATCGTCGTTGACGAACTTCGGCAGCTCGTCGCGCAGGGCGCACAGCTCGCCGGTGCACACGCCGGTGAAGGCGAACGGGTAGAAGAGGAGGACGACGTTCTTCTCACCCCGGAAGTCGGAGAGCCGGACCGTCTCCCCGTGCTGGTTCTTCAGTTCGAACTCGGGGGCCTTCGCACCGACCTCTATCGCCATGGATGGCATTCCTTCCCTGGAGTTTCCGGATTGGCTGACCGGGGACCACCCTACGCGCAGAGCCCCCCTCCGATCGGTCCGGAGGGGGGCTCTCAGCGGGGTGTCGCGGGGCCGTGCGCCGACGGCCCGCCGCACCGGCTCAGCGCTTCGACTTGGCGGCCTTGGGGGTGACCAGACGGCTGCCCGTCCAGTCCTTGCCCGCGTTGAAGCTCTTGGTCTGGGACAGGCCGGCGGTGGTCGCGGCCTCGTTGATGTCGCTCGGCTCGACATAGCCGTCACGGCCGGTCTTGGGGGTCAACAGCCAGACCGGCGCGCCGTCGTCGATCATCCCAATGGCGTCCACCAGCGCGTCCGTCAGGTCGCCGTCGCTCTCCCGGAACCACAGCACCACGGCGTCGGCCACATCGTCATAGTCTTCGCCGACAAGCTCCTGGCCGGTGATCTCCTCGATGGCCTCGCGGAGCTCCTGGTCGACATCGTCGTCGTAGCCGATCTCCTGGACCACCTGATCGGGCTGGAAACCCAGCCTCACGGCAGGGCTGGTCCGCTCCTCCGCGTGGTCCGCGGTCGCGCTCACGGATTGCCTCCTGTCATCTTGCGTTCATTCCTCGAGTCGCTGTACGCCACGCGCGTACGCGGGGCATGGGGCGTAGTCCACACGGGCCGGGCGGATCGCGCAAGTACCTGGCCAGCGATCCCGCCCAAACGTGGGGGGTCCCCCCATACGGCGTTCAACGGAGTATTGGGGGAGTGTCGTCGCAACTCCCATCATGGACGAACAGCCACCGGTGAGTCACATCACTCCCATATGCCCGCTTTGCGCGTACGTATCGTCACGATACGCCGAGTACGCCGGACAGCGGCCGAACGGGGGTACGCGGACCCCGCCGGGGGGTGGGCGTATGGTTGCGATTTGGCCGTCGCACCTCCGACGCCCGCGCAGCGACCGTCTCACCACGTGATGGTTACTCCCCGGTAGAGGTGACGTATCCCCTACCCGAGGTACACGATGGAGATCGGCGCGACACCAGCAGAGCACGAATCCATTGCGTGCACAGCACGACCGAAAAGCGAAGGAATAGCGTGGCTTCCGGATCCGATCGCAACCCGATCATCATTGGCGGCCTTCCCAGCCAGGTCCCGGACTTCGATCCCGAAGAGACCCAGGAGTGGCTCGACTCGCTCGACGCAGCCGTCGATGAGCGAGGCCGGGAACGTGCCCGCTACCTCATGCTCCGCCTGATCGAGCGCGCCCGTGAGAAGCGCGTCGCGGTGCCCGAGATGCGCAGCACGGACTACGTCAACACCATCGCCACCAAGGACGAGCCGTTCTTCCCGGGCAACGAGGAGATCGAGCGCAAGATCCTGAACGCGACCCGCTGGAACGCGGCGGTGATGGTCTCCCGCGCCCAGCGCCCGGGCATCGGCGTCGGCGGCCACATCGCCACCTTCGCCTCCTCGGCCTCGCTGTACGACGTGGGCTTCAACCACTTCTTCCGCGGCAAGGACGGCGGCGACGGCGGCGACCAGATCTTCTTCCAGGGCCACGCCTCCCCCGGCATCTACGCCCGCGCCTTCCTCCTGGACCGGCTGAGCGAGCAGCACCTGGACGCCTTCCGGCAGGAGAAGTCGAAGGCCTCCCACGGTCTGTCCAGCTACCCGCACCCGCGGTCGATGCCGGACTTCTGGGAGTTCCCGACGGTCTCCATGGGCCTCGGCCCGCTGGGCGCGATCTACCAGGCCCGGATGAACCGCTACATGGAGGCGCGCGGCATCGCCGACACCTCCCAGTCGCATGTGTGGGCGTTCCTGGGCGACGGCGAGATGGACGAGCCGGAGTCGCTCGGCCAGCTGTCCCTGGCCGCCCGCGAGGGCCTGGACAACCTGACCTTCGTCGTCAACTGCAACCTGCAGCGCCTCGACGGCCCGGTGCGCGGCAACGGCAAGATCATCCAGGAGCTGGAGTCGCAGTTCCGCGGCGCCGGGTGGAACGTGATCAAGCTGGTGTGGGACCGCACCTGGGACCCGCTGCTGGCGCAGGACCGCGACGGCATCCTGGTCAACAAGCTGAACACCACGCCCGACGGCCAGTTCCAGACGTACGCGACCGAGACCGGCGCCTACATCCGCGAGCACTTCTTCGGCGACGACCAGCGGCTGCGCAAGATGGTCGAGGGCATGACCGACGACCAGATCCTGCACCTGGGCCGCGGCGGCCACGACCACCGGAAGATCTACGCGGCGTACGCGGCGGCCAAGGCCCACAAGGGCCAGCCGACGGTGATCCTGGCCCAGACGGTCAAGGGCTGGACACTCGGCCCCAACTTCGAGGGCCGCAACGCGACCCACCAGATGAAGAAGCTGACGGTCGACGACCTCAAGCGCTTCCGCGACCGCCTGCACCTGCCGATCCCCGACAAGGAGCTGGAGTCCGGCCTGCCGCCGTACTACCACCCGGGCCGGGACTCGGAGGAGATCCAGTACATGCACGACCGGCGCAAGTCGCTGGGCGGGTACGTACCGACCCGGCTGGTGCGCGCCAAGCCGCTCCAGCTGCCGGACGACAAGACGTACGCGTCGCTGAAGAAGGGCTCCGGGCAGCAGCAGATCGCCACCACCATGGCGTTCGTGCGGCTGCTGAAGGACCTGATGCGGGACAAGGAGATCGGCAAGCGGTTCGTGCCGATCGCGCCCGACGAGTACCGCACCTTCGGCATGGACTCGCTCTTCCCCTCGGCGAAGATCTACTCCCCGCTGGGCCAGACCTACGAGTCGGTGGACCGCGAGCTGCTGCTCGCCTACAAGGAGGCGCCGACCGGGCAGATGCTGCACGACGGCATCTCCGAGGCGGGCTGCACGGCCTCGCTGATCGCGGCCGGCTCGGCGTACGCCACGCACGGCGAGCCGCTGATCCCGGTGTACGTCTTCTACTCGATGTTCGGCTTCCAGCGTACCGGCGACCAGTTCTGGCAGATGGCCGACCAGCTCGCGCGCGGCTTCGTGCTGGGCGCGACCGCCGGCCGTACGACGCTGACCGGTGAGGGCCTCCAGCACGCGGACGGCCACTCGCAGCTGCTGGCCTCGACCAACCCGGCCGTCGTCGCCTACGACCCGGCGTTCGGCTTCGAGATCGCGCACATCGTGCAGGACGGTCTGCGCCGGATGTACGGCGAGGACAGTGAGGATGTCTTCTACTACCTCACCGTCTACAACGAGCCGATCCGGCACCCGGCCGAGCCCGCCGACGTGGACCGCGAGGGCATCCTCAAGGGCCTGTACCGCTTCAAGGAGGGCGAGAAGGGCGCGATCCCGGCGCAGATCCTCGCCTCGGGCGTCGCGGTGCCGTGGGCGCTGGACGCGCAGCGCATCCTGGCCGACGAGTGGGACGTGAAGGCCGATGTGTGGTCGGCGACCTCCTGGAACGAGCTGCGGCGCGACGCGGTCGAGGCGGAGGAGCACAACCTGCTCCACCCGGAGGAGGAGCAGCGCGTTCCGTATGTGACCCGGAAGCTGGCGAACGCGGAGGGCCCGAAGGTGGCCGTGTCCGACTGGATGCGTGCCGTTCCGGACCAGATCGCGCGCTGGGTGCCCGGCACGTACCAGTCGCTGGGCGCCGACGGCTTCGGCTTCGCGGACACCCGCGGAGCGGCGCGCCGCTTCTTCCACATCGACGCGCAGTCGATCGTTCTCGGCGTGCTCACCGAGCTGGCCCGGGAGGGCCGGATCGACCGCTCGGTGCTGAAGCAGGCGATCGACCGGTACCAGCTGCTCGACGTGTCCGCCGCGGACCCGGGCCCGGCCGGGGGCGACGCGTAAACGGCCACGGCCCCGCCCGGTAGCCGGGCGGGGCCGCACAGGCGAAAGCGCCGGGCGGGCCGGTAACGGCCTGCCCGGCGCTTTGCCGTGCCGGGGCGTACTTGCCGCGGCGTACTCCGCCGTGGCGTACGGGTCAGATGTGCGCGGCTCCGGCACCCGCCTCCGCGTTGGCGCCGCGCTTGGTGAACGCCGCCACCCCGGCCGCGACGAGCGAGACGACGCCCGCGACGACGAAGGCGAGGCTCATCCCGGACACGAAGGTGTCATGCGCGACATCGGTGATCTTCGCCGCGATCTCCGGCTGGGTGCCCGGGGCGATCGGCGGCTTGCCGACCTCGACCGCCTCGGACGCCTGGTCGAGCTGGGTTCCGCTCAGCGGCGGGAGCCCGGCGCGCTGCCAGGAGCCGGGCAGCGCGTCATCGACCTTGGCGGCCATGACCGCGCCGAGCGCGGCCGTGCCGATGCTGCCGCCGACCTGCATGGACGCCTGCTGGAGGCCGCCGGCGACGCCCGCGAGCTCAAGCGGCGCGTTGCCGACGATGACCTCGGTGGCGCCGACCATCACGGGGGCGAGGCCGAGGCCGAGGAGGCCGAACCACAGGGACATCTCGCCGGTGGAGGAGTCCACGTCGAGGGTGGAGGCGCCGAACATCGCCACGGCGGTGAGCAGCATGGCGACGACCAGCGGGATCCGCGGCCCGACCTTGGTGATCACGCCTCCGGCCACCGGCGAGGCCACGATCATCATGCCGGTCAGCGGCAGCAGGTGCAGCCCGCTGTCGACCGGGCTCATGCCGTGCACGTTCTGCAGGTAGAAGGTGACGAAGAAGAGCCCGCCCATGAAGCCGAAGGCCATCAGCACCATCAGCACGGTGCCGGCGGACAGCGGGATGGAGCGGAACATGCGCAGCGGCAGCAGCGGCTCGCCGGACCGGGTCTCCCAGAACGCGAACAGCGCGAAGCAGACCGCGGCGAGCGCGAGGAACCCCAGCGTCCTGGAGTCGCCCCACTGCCAGTCGCCGGACTTGATCACGGCCCAGATCAGGCAGAACATCGCGCCCGACAGCAGCGCGATGCCGGGGATGTCGAAGGACCGGGGGGCGTTCTCGGCGCGGTGGTCCTTGAGGATGACCAGCCCCAGGACCAGGGCGAGGGCGCCGACGGGAACGTTGATGTAGAAGACGGACTGCCAGTTGACGTGCTCGACGAGCAGACCGCCGACGATCGGGCCGCCCGCGGTGGACGCGCCCACCACCATGCCCCAGATGCCGATGGCCATGTTGAGCTTCTCGGCCGGGAAGGTGGCGCGCAGCAGTCCGAGCGCGGCGGGCATGAGCAGGGCGCCGAACAGGCCCTGGAGCACGCGGAAGGTCACCAGCAGGCTCACGCTGCCGGACAGGGCGATGGCGGCCGAGGAGGCGGCGAAGCCGACGACGCCGATCAGGAAGGTCTGGCGGTGGCCGAAGCGGTCACCGAGCTTGCCCGCCGTGATCAGCGAGACGGCGAGGGCGAGCAGATATCCGTTGGTGATCCATTGGGCATCGGCGAGAGAGGCGTGGAGGTCCTCCGCGATGGCGGGGTTGGCGATGGCGACGATCGTGCCGTCGAGGGCGACCATCGTCACCCCGAAGCCGACGGTCAGCAGCGTCAGCCACGGGTGTCCACGCAGCCCCTTCGGGGGATCGGGTACGGGAGGTTCCGGCGCCCCGTGGGCGATGGTGGTCTCAGACGTCATGGAGAGAGGCTAGTGTCAGCGACTGACAATTGACAAACAACTTCACCATTCGGTAACTGTCAGTTTTGCCGCGGGTATGGTGAGCAGCCCCTGAGCACCAGAAAGCGAGCCGACAGGTGACAACGGACCAGGCGGTGGCACCGCCATCGGCGGGACTACGGGAGCGCAAGAAGCGGCGGACCCGGGCCGCCCTGGTGCGTTCGGCCCTGGAGCTGTTCACCCGGAACGGCTACGACCACACCACGGTCGACGAGATCGCCGAGGCGGTCGACGTCTCCCAGCGCACCTTCTTCCGGTACTTCGCCAACAAGGAGGAGGTCGCCTTCGCGGCCCAGGAGGCGACGGACTCCCACTTCTTCGCCGCGCTCACCGCCCGGCCCGCCGGCGAGGCACCGCTCGCCGCCCTGCGCGGCGCCGCCCTCGACGCCTGGGACACCATCGGCGAGGCCGTCACAGAACTGGTGCCCCCGGACCTCTACATGCGCATGTACAGCGTGATCGAGTCGACCCCGGCCCTGCTGGCCGTCCATCTGCGCCGCACCGCCGAACTGGAGGAGCGGCTGGCCCGGGAGATCGCCCGCCGGGAGGGCCTCGACATCGAGACGGACCCGCGGCCGCGCCTGGTGGTCGCGGCGTTCAGCGGGGTGATAAGGGTGGCGGGCCGGCTGTGGAGCGAGGGCGAGGACACCAGCATGGAGGCCCTGCGGGAACTCACCGCGTTCCACCTCGACCACGTCGGGGCGGCCCTGACCGGACATTGGAGTGAACGCCAGGAATGATCAGCAGGAATGAAAAGCCCTAAATAGGACAAAGAGGCCGCCCCGGGTCTGTTCAAACGTGAGAAGTGTCACGGCATTTGGCAGCCACCACCGCGCTTCTCCTAGGGTGGCCCGCGGTGACTTCCTTCTCTGAGCTCGGCTCCCCCTCCCCTGGCTCCACCGCCTGGCGTGCGCTGCTCGCCCTGGCGGTGGTGTTCGTACTGCTCGCCACCACCGGCTGGACGACCATGCGGAACCAGCGAGGGCCCGAGGGCCCGCTGGCCGCGTCGCTCGCCGCCTGGCACAAGGGAACGCTGGGCGGCCACGCCCTCCCCGACCCCTCCGGCCCGCCGCGCCGCCTGGCCCGCTATCTGGACTCGCTCACCGCCGCCCAGCGCGAGCGCCTGGCCCGCCGCTACCCCCTGGTCATCGGCAACATGAACGGCGCCCCGGCCGGGCTGCGCTACCGCGCCAACCGGATCGCCCTCCTCCAGGCCCGGAACGTCGAGCGCGAGCGGATGCACGACAGCGAGCTGACCCCGCTGGGGCGGCAGGACGCCGGGCGCCGGATGCACCGCTACGAGGAGCTGCTCGGCAAAGGACGGCAGATCCTCGCCTTCGATCCCAGCGGCTCGGGGCGGGCCGCCGAGGTCTTCGGCGACCTGGAACACGCCGGCCGGGTCTCAGTCGTGGTGCCCGGCGTGGACACCGACATCCTGACCTTCCAGAAGTCCGAGCGCGGCTACACCGCCGTGGTCGGCATGGCGCGCGCCCTCTACGACGCCGAGCGGGCCGTCGACCCGACCGGGAGGAACGCCGTCATCGCCTGGGCCGACTACACCTCCCCCAGCGGCGTCGGCATGGACGCCGCCACCGGCAAGCTCGCCGCGCAGGGCGCCCTGCGGCTGCGCGCGCTGGTCAACGGGCTGCCCGAGCTCACCCGCGTCTCGCTGATGTGCCACAGCTACGGCTCGGTGGTGTGCGGGGTGGCCGCCCGCGACCTGGCCCCCAAGGTCACCGACATCGCCGTCGCCGGCAGCCCCGGGATGCGCGCCGACCACGCCTCCGACCTGGGCACCAGCGCCCGGGTGTGGGCCATGCGCGACTCCGGCGACTGGATCCAGGACGTTCCGCACGTCGAGTTCGGCGGGCTCGGACACGGCGCGGACCCGGTCTCCTCCGGCTTCGGCGCCCGGATCCTGTCCGCCGACGGGGCACAGGGCCACGCCGGGTACTTCGAGCCCGGCACCACCAGCCTCGCCAACTTCGCCCGGGTCGGAGTCGGCTCCGTCGCGACCGTGAGCTGCGCGAACGGCGACAGCTGCCGGTCCGGCCTGAGCTGACGGCTGAAACTCACGCTGACGGCTGAAAATTAGCTCACAGCGCACATTCATTTGACGCGCGTAACCTCCGAGGGGGGACGGGCGGGCCCCCGCCGCATACGATGAGCCGCATGGGTGATGTGCTGGCCGGTTTTCAGACCGTCTGGGAGTTCGACACCGACTCCGTGCTCATCCGCTTCGAACGGGGGATCCGTACGCCGAAGCTGCTGCAGGCGCTCGGCGAGCGCCGCGTCCCTTACGAGGCGCTGTCCGCGGTGGAGGTCACTCCCGGCAAGCGGGGCACGGTGGTGCTCCGCGCCGTGCCGAGACCCGGCGCGGACCCCCTGATGGACGCCGCCGACGGCCAGCTCCGGGACGGCGGCGACCCGTACCGGCTGGTGCTCCCCGCCGAGCGCGGGACGCTCGCCGAGTACTACGCCGAGGAGATACGCGCCGCCCTCGGCCCCGCGGCCGCCATCCCCGCCGACTCCTACCTGGTCGCCGCGCCCGCCCCGCCGCTGTCGTTCAAGGCGTACGACGGCAAGGCGTCCTTCGACGGCAAGGCCGTCTCCTTCCGCTGGTTCTGGACCGGCGCCTCCTCGGCCAAGTGGAAGGCCGGGGACCAGCGCTTCCGGGTCGACGAGCTGTCGGGCGTCGAGTGGCGCTCGCCCGAGTCCAAGGGGAGCGGCTCCCCCAAGGAGGGGCGCAGCGGCTATCTGCGGCTGCTGCCGCACGGCGCGCAGGACGCACACCGGGGCGCGGGCGGCGTCGGCGCAAGCACGGCGCGCCCCGGCGCGGGCGCGGGTGCGTCGGGCTCCCCGGGCCTGACGGGACCGTCCGGCGCGGACGGCACCGCCGTGGCCACACGGCCCGACCACGACCCCGCCGCCGTCGTCTTCGGCCTCGGCTACGGCATGGTCCACGAGTCGCTGCCGTTCGCCGCCGCGGTGCTCGAGGCCGTACGGGCCGCCACCCCGGACCCGTCCGCCGGCCGCGCCCGCCCCACGGCCCCGCCCGGCCGCCGCGACCCCGCCGACATCGCGGACCGCATCCGCCACCTCGGCGAACTCCACACGGCGGGGCTGCTGACGGACGACGAGTTCAGCTCGAAGAAGGCCGAACTGCTCGCGGAGCTGTGACTCCGGGCCGCTCAGGCCATACCCCGGTATGCGATACCCCGGTATGACGTGCGGGCACGCCGGCCCCCCTACGCTGTAGCCGCCATGTCCCAGCCCTCGCCCGCCTCGACGCCGTCCGCGCCCGGCCCCGCCGCCACCGGCCCCGCCACCGCCGTGCCGTCCGCCGCGCACGAGAGCCTGCTGGCGGCCACCCGCCGCCACACCTCCGCCCTCGCGCGGGCGCTCGTGACGCCCGCCTACCCGGCGACCCCGCTGTTCGCCCGGTCCTCCCGGCGCTGGCTGCGGCGGCTGCCGTACGCGGTCGCGGGGATCCTCACCCTCATCCTCGTCCCGGTCACGGCGCAGATCCTCACCAACGACTACGGCGTGAACGGCGGCTTCGCCAGCGTGCTGGCCACCGCCCAGGCCGCGCCGCTGCTGCTGGCCGTGACCCGCCCGCTGCCCGCCTGGTGGATCGTCTTCATCGCCGACAGCGTCTGCGCGCTGGCGGTGCTGGGCTATCCCCACCTCCCGGCCCGCAGCTGGCCGTGGACGCCGCCCGGGATCATCGGCTACCTCTTCCTCCTCCTCGCCCTCGCGCTGCGCGAGACCCGCCACACCCTGGTCGCGGTCTGGCTGATCACCGGCGGTGTGGGGGTGCTCTTCGGGATACCGGGGGCGAGGTACAGCGACGGCAGCAATGTGCTGCTGTTCGTGCTCAGCGGCGTGGTGCTGCTGGTCGGCGGCGCGCTGCGGGAGCGCGGGGACGTCCAGCGGCGGCTGGCCGAGCAGGAGACGATCAGCGAGGCGGAGCGGGCCCGCCGCACGCTGCTCGAGGAGCGCGCCCGGATCGCGCGCGAGCTGCACGACGTGGTCGCCCACCACATGTCGGTGATAACGGTGCAGGCGGACAGCGCCCCGTACCGGATCGGCGGCCTGCCGCCCGAGGCGGAGCGGGAGTTCGGCACCATCGCGGCCACCGCCCGTGAGTCCCTGGCCGAGATGCGGCGGCTGCTGGGCGTGCTGCGCAGCGAGGACAC
>NZ_MAXF01000220.1 GCF_001704635.1 Streptomyces sparsogenes
ACCGGCCGGCTTGGTGAACCAGTAGTCGGCGTCGAGCCCCGAGGTGTCCAGGCGCTCGGCGGTCACCGTGGAGTGGAAGGCGATGTCGGAGCCGGTGGGCGTCAGACCGTCCAGGGCGGAGACGATGTCCTCCCGGATACGGTCCACATGGGGCCCGTGGGAGGCGTAGTCCACGTCGATGGTGCGGGTCCGCGCGCCGCGCGCCCCGGCGGCCGCCAGGACGGCGGCGATCCGCTCCGGCGTGCCCGAGACCACGGTGGCGGCGGGGCCGTTGGCGGCGGCCACGGTGACATCGCCCGCCCGCTCGGCCAGCTCCTCGAGGAGCCGCGCGGTGTCGTCGGCGCCGAGGGAGAGCGAGGCCATCGCGCCGTGGCCGGCGAGGGTACGGAGGGCCTGGCTGCGCAGGGCCACGACCTTGGCGCCGTCGTCGAGGGTGAGCGCGCCTGCCACGCAGGCGGCGGCGATCTCGCCCTGGGAGTGGCCGATGACGGCGGCCGGGGTGACGCCCATGTGCTGCCACACGGCGGCCAGGGAGACCATGACGGCCCACAGCGTGGGCTGGACGACGTCCACGCGCGCGGGGTCGGTGGCGGTGTCGGTGCCGCGCAGCACGGCGGTGAGCGACCAGTCGACGTACGGCGCCAGGGCCCGCTCGCACTCCGCGATCCGGGACGCGAAAACGGGCGAGCCGTCCAGCAGCTCCACGCCCATGCCCCGCCACTGCGACCCCTGGCCCGGGAAGACGAACACCGGGCCTGCGGCCGCCACCGTCGCCTCTCCCGAGACGACCGCGGGGTCGGGTTCGTCCGCGGCCAGCTTCTCCAGACCGGACAGCAGCGACTCCCGGTCCTCGGCCACGACCACCGCCCGGTGCTCGAACACCGACCGCGTCGTCGCCAGCGACCAGCCCACTTCGGCCACTTCGGCCACCTCGGCCACCTCGGCCACTTCGGCCGCTTCGGCCGCTTCGGCCGCTTCGGCCACCTCGGCCGAGGGGAGCCGCCCGGCCACGTTGGCGGCCTGCTCCCGCAGCGCCCCGGCGGTCCGGGCGGACAGCACGAACGGCAGGACGCCGCCCGTGGCGTCCGGCCGGGGCCGCTCCGCCGGCGGTTCCGGCCGGTCGGGTGCCTGTTCCAGGATGACGTGGGCGTTGGTGCCGGAGATGCCGAAGGAGGAGACGGCGGCCCGGCGCGGCCGATCCGCCTCGGGCCAGTCGGTGGCCTCGGTGAGAAGCCTGACCGCGCCCTGGGCCCAGTCGGCGTGGGGGCTGGGCTCGTCGACGTGGAGCGTGGCGGGCAGCCGGCCGTGACGCAGAGCCATCACCATCTTGATCACGCCGGCGGCGCCGGCGGCGGCCTG
>NZ_MAXF01000221.1 GCF_001704635.1 Streptomyces sparsogenes
CGGCCCGGCGGATCCGCCTCGGGCCAGTCGGTGGCCTCGGTGAGAAGCCTGACCGCGCCCTGGGCCCAGTCGGCGTGGGGGCTGGGCTCGTCGACGTGGAGCGTGGCGGGCAGCCGGCCGTGACGCAGAGCCATCACCATCTTGATCACGCCGGCGGCGCCGGCGGCGGCCTGGGTGTGGCCGATGTTGGACTTGACGGACCCGAGCCACAGCGGCCGGTCCGCCGGACGGTCCCGGCCGTAGGTGGCCAGGAGCGCCTGGGCCTCGATGGGGTCGCCCAGCGTCGTGCCCGTGCCGTGCGCCTCGACGACATCGACCCCGGCCGGGTCCACCCCGGCCGTGGCCAGGGCCTGGCGGATCACCCGCTGCTGGGACGGGCCGTTGGGCGCGGTCAGGCCGTTGCTCGCGCCGTCCTGGTTGACCGCCGAACCGCGCAGCACGGCGAGCACCCGGTGCCCGTTGCGGCGCGCGTCCGACAACCGCTCCAGCACCAGCAGCCCGGCGCCCTCGCTCCACCCCGTGCCGTCGGCCGCGGCGGCGAACGGCTTGCACCGCCCGTCCGGGGCCAGGCCGCGCTGCCGGGAGAACTCGACGAAGGTGTTCGGCGTGGCCATCACCGTCACGCCGCCCGCCAGCGCCAGGTCGCACTCGCCCTGCCGCAGCGCCTGCGCCGCCAGGTGCATCGCCACCAGCGACGACGAACACGCGGTGTCCACCGTCAGCGTCGGCCCCTCGAGACCGAAGGTGTAGGCCACCCGGCCGGACGCCACGCTCGGCGTGGAACCGGTCATGATCTGGCCCTCGTAGCCCTCCGGGATCCGGCCCAGGAACCGCGCGCCGTAGTCGTCGTACATGATGCCGGTGACCACCGCCGTCCGGCTGCCGCGCAGCGCCGCCGGATCGATGCGGGCGTGCTCGAACGCCTGCCACGCCGTCTCCAGCAGCAGCCGCTGCTGCGGGTCGGTGGCCAGCGCCTCGCGGGGGCTGATCCCGAAGAACTCCGCGTCGAACAGGGCGGCTTCCCGCAGGAAGCCGCCCTCCCTGGCATAGCTCTTGCCCGTCCGCTCGGGGTCGGGGTCGTACAGCCCGGCCACGTCCCAGCCGCGGTCCTCGGGGAACGGCCCGATCGCGTCCACCCCGTCGGACACCAGCCGCCACAGCTCGTCCGGGGAGTGCACATCGCCCGGGTAGTGGCAGGCCATGCCCACGATCACGACCGGATCGCCGGCGCCCCCGGTCCGGGCCGCGGCTCCCGGCCCCGCCGGGAGCGGTGCGGCGGCCGCGGCGGCGCCGAGCAGTTCGGTGCGCAGATGGCGCACCAGGGTCTCGGGGGTCGGGTAGTCGAAGACGGCGGTGGCCGGCAGGCGCACCCCCGTGGCCTCGTGGATCGCGTTGCGCAGCTCCAGCGCGGTCAGCGAGTCGAGGCCGAGCTGCTGGAAGGTGCGGCCCAGTTCGAGGGAGTCCGGCTCGGGGTGGGCCAGGACGGCGGCGACCCGCTCCCGTATCAGCTCGCCGATCATCCGGTCCTGTTCGGCCTCGGGCAGCCCGGCCAGCCGGCCGGCCCAGGAGCGGGAGGGGGACGCCTCGGCCGGGGTGGCCGTCCGTACGGGCAGGCGCACCAGGCGGCGCAGCGGCCCGGGCAGGGTTCCGGCGGCGGCCTGTTCGCGCAGCACGGCCGGCTCGAACCGGGCGGGGACCAGCACGGGCAGCGCGGTGGCGAGCGCCGCGTCGAACCGGGCCAGGCCCGCGTCCCCGGACATCGCGGCGGTGCCCGAGCGCGCCATCCGGGCCACATCCGCGGAGGCGAGGTGTTCGGTCATCCCCTCGTCCACCCCCCACAGGCCCCAGGCCAGCGAGGTCGCCGGGCCGCCGGCGGCGCGGATGTGCTCGGCGAGGGCGTTGAGGAACGCGTTCGCCGCGCCGTAGTTGCCCTGCCCGCCGCTGCCCAGCACGGACGCGGCGGACGAGAACAGCACGAACGAGGCGAGGCCCGCGTCCCGGGTCAGCCGGTGCAGATGCCAGGCCGCGTCCACCTTCGGCGCCAGAACGGCGTCGAGCCGCTCGGGCGTCAGCGAGGTGACGACGCCGTCGTCGAGCACGCCCGCGGTGTGGACGACCGCCGTCAGCGGGTGCTCCTCGGGGACGGTGGCGAGCAGGGCGGCCAGCGCCGCGGGATCGGAGGTGTCGCAGCTCTCGACGCGTACGTCGGCCGCCAGTCCGGCCGCGAACGCGTCGATGCCCTCGGCGGCCGGCCCGCGCCTGCTGACCAGGAGCAGATGCCGGGCGCCATGGGCCTCGGCGAGGTGCCGGGCGAGCAGCCGGCCGAGCGAGCCGGTCCCGCCGGTCACCAGCACGGTTCCCTCCGGGTCGAGCACCGCCGGCGCCGCGTCCGGGTCGGGGAGCGCCGGGACCAGCCGGGGCACCAGCACCCGCCCCTCGCGGAGCGCCAGCTGCCACTCCCCGGCGGCCGCGGCGGCCGTGACCGCCGGCGCCAGCGCGTCCCGGGACGCCGGGGTGCCGTCCATGTCCACCAGCACGATCCGGCCCGGGTGTTCGGCCTGGGCGGCCCGCAGCAGGCCGAGGACCGCGGCGCCCGCCAGGTCGGCCGGCGCGTCGTCCGCGCCGGTGGCGACGGCTCCGGTGGCGACGGCTCCGGTGGTGAGGACCACCAGACGGCCGGCGGCGAGGGCGTCGTCCGCCAGCCACTCCCGCAGCCGTGCGAGGACGCGGTGGGTGGCGGCGCGTACGCGGGCGGGCGGGTCGTCGTCGCGGGTGCCGTCGTTGTCATGGCCGTCGAGGCAGCCCAGGACGACCAGGTCGGGCGCGGGGGCCCCGGCGGCGACCGAGGCGCTCAGCGCGGCCAGGTCCGGGTGGCGCGCGACGCGCTCCACGGGCAGCGAGGCCGTGGCGGTGTCCGCGCCGCCGGCGTCGCAGACCGCCCAGCGGTCCGGCGCCGCCGGCGCGTCGGCGGCGGGCAGGGCGAAAGGCTCCCAGTCCAGCCGGTACAGCGACCTGTCGGCCGGGCCCGCCCCGGACCACCACCGCTGTGCGGAGACGGTGCGCAGCGCGAGGGAGTCGATGACGGCGACCTCCGCGCCGGCGTCGTCGGACAGCCGCATGGTCACGCTGTCCGGCCCGGTCGGCGTGATACGGACCCGCAGCCGGGACGCGCCGCGCGCGAGCACCCGTACGCCGCCGAAGGAGAACGGCAGCCGGACCGTGCCCGGCGCGCCGCCCGCCTGGTCCTCGCCGGTGAACAGCTCGCCGATCGGGTGCAGGGCGGCGTCCAGGAGCGCGGGGTGGATCGCGTACGCACCGCCGTCCCCCCGCTGTCCGGGGGCCAGGCCCACTTCCGCGAACATCTCCTCGCCGAGCCGCCACGCGGCGCGCAGCCCCGTGAACGCCGGTCCGTACCGGTAGCCCTCGGCGGCCAGTCGCTCGTACAGCCCGGCGACATCGACGGGCTCCGCCCCGGCGGGCGGCCACGAGGCCGGTGGGGCCGCGGGCCCGGGGTTGCCCGGCGTGCCGGTCAGGGTGGCCGTGGCATGCCGCCGCCACGGGCCGCCCGGCCCCTCCACCTCGTCGGGGGCGCCGCCGGACGGGCGCGAATGGACGGTGACGGCCCGTCGGCCGGCCGGGTCGGCGGCCGAGACGGCGACCTGGAGATCCACCGACCCCACCGGGGGCAGCAGCAGCGGCGCCTCCAGGGTGAGGTCCTCGATCCCGTCGCAGCCCGTCCGCCCACCCGCCTGGAGGGCCAGCTCGACGAAGAGCGTGCCGGGCAGCGGCACCGCGTCCACGATGGCGTGGTCGGCCAGCCACGGCTGGCCGCGCCGCGACAGCCGGCCGGTCAGCAGCAGCCCGCCGTCCGCCGGTTCGAGCGCGGCGCGCAGCAGCGGGTGGTCGCTCCGCTCGAGCCCGGCGGCCCGCACATCCGCCTCCGCCCGTGGGGCGTCCCGCCAGTACCGGCGGCGGTCGAAGCGGTAGGTGGGCAGGTCGGTGACCCGGGCGCCGGGCGGGAAGGCGGCGGAGAAGTCGACGGATTCCCCGTCCACATGGAGCCGGGCGAGCGCGGTCAGCAGCGTACGGGACTCGTCGCGGCCGGCCCGCACCACGGCGGCCAGCACCGGAGCGCCCGGGCCGGAGCCACCCGGGCCCTGGGCCGGGCCCTCCTCGGCCAGGCAGTCGCGCGCCATGGTGGTGAGCACGGCGTCCGGGCCCAGCTCCAGAAAACGGGTGACGCCCTCCGCGCGCAGCGCGGCGACGCCGTCGCGGAACCGCACCGGCTGCCGGGCGTGCCGCACCCAGTAGTCGGGGTCGCACAGCTGCTCCGCCGTGGCGAGCGCGCCGGTGACGTTCGAGACGACGGCCATCCGCGGCGGGGCGTAGCCGAGCGACGCGGCGACCCGCCGGAACTCCTCCAGCATCGGATCGATCCGCGGCGAGTGGAAGGCATGGCCGACCCGCAGCCGCCTGGTCCGGCGCCCGCGCTCCCGGAGCGTACGGGCGATCTCCTCCACCGCGCCCTCGTCGCCCGAGACCACCACCGAGGCCGGCGCGTTGACGGCCGCCAGCGCCACCCGGTCGGCGGCGTCGGCCAGGAGCGGCGCCACCTCCTCCTCGGCGGCCTCCAGCGCGACCATCGCGCCGCCCCCGGGCAGCGCCTGCATCAGCCGCCCCCGGGCGGCCACCAGCCGCGCCGCGTCCGGCAGCGACAGCACCCCGGCGACATGCGCGGCGACCAGCTCGCCGACCGAGTGCCCCGCCAGATAGCCGGGCACCACACCGAACGACTCGACCAGCCGGTACAGGGCGACCTCGACCGCGAACAGCGCGGCCTGGGTCACCTCCGTCGCGTCCAGCGGCCCGGCCCCGGCCCCGTCCCCGTCCCCGACGGCGGGCGCGAACACCAGCTCCCGCAGCGACCGCCCCAGCAGCGGGTCCAGCGCCGCACAGGCCTCGTCGAACGCGGCGGCGAACACCGGATACGCCCGGTAAAGCCCCTCGCCCATGCCGGGGCGCTGGCTGCCCTGCCCGGTGAAGAGGAAGGCGCTGCCGCCGAGCCGTGCCGGGGCCAACGCCCGTATCAGGCCAGGATGCGTACGGTCCTCGGCGAGATCGGCCAGCCGGGCGCACAACTCCTCGCCGTCCGCGCCCAGCACGACCGCCCGGTGGTCCAGCGGCGACCGGGTGACGGCCAGCGACCAGCCGATGTCGCAGGCCGGGACGTCCGGGTGCGCGGCCACATGCCCGGCGAGCGCCGCGGCCTGGGCCCGCAGCGACGCCGCGCCGCGCGCGGAGACCAGCCACGGCACGGCGGCGCCCTCCGGGCGCGACGGCGCGCTCCCGGGCGCCTCCTCCCGCGACGGGGCCGGCGGTGGCGGCGCCTCCTCGATGATCAGATGCGCGTTGGTGCCGCTGATCCCGAACGACGAGACACCGGCCCGGCGCCGCCTGTCCCCGGCCGGCCACGCGACCGGCTCGGCCAGCAGCCGCACCGCGCCGCCCTCCCAGTCCACCACGGGCGTGGGCCGGTCGGCGTGCAGCAGGGCGGGCAGCGAGGCGTGCCGCAGCGCCATCACCATCTTGATGACACCGGCCACGCCCGCCGCGCCCTGCGTGTGCCCGAGATTCGGCTTGATCGCGCCCAGCCACAGCGGCCGGTCCCCGGGCCGCTCCTGACCGTAGGTCGCCAGGAGCGCCTGGGCCTCGATGGGGTCGCCCAGCGTGGTGCCGGTGCCATGCGCCTCGACCGCGTCCACATCCGCCGGGGACAGCCGGGCGTTGGCCAGCGCCTGCCGGATGACGCGCTGCTGCGACAGGCCGTTGGGCGCGGTGAGCCCGTTGCTCGCGCCGTCCTGGTTGACCGCCGAGCCGCGCACCACGGCCAGCACCCGGTGTCCGTTGCGCCGGGCCTCCGACAGCCGCTCCAGCACCAGCAGCCCCACCCCCTCCGCGAACGCCGTGCCGTCGGCCCCCTCGGAGAAGGCCTTGCACCGGCTGTCGGCCGCCAGGCCCCGCTGCCGCGCGAACTCCGTGAACACGTACGGCGTCGTCATGACCGTCACGCCGCCCGCCAGCGCCAGATCGCACTCGCCCTGCCGCAGCGCCTGCGCCGCCAGGTGCATCGCCACCAGCGACGACGAACATGCCGTGTCCACCGTGACCGCGGGCCCCTCGAGACCCAGGGTGTACGCCACCCGGCCGGACAGCACGCTGGGCGCGTTGCCGGTGACCAGATAGCCCTCCGCGGCCCGGTCGATGTGCGGAGTGCCGAATCCCGGCAGGGCGGTGCCCGCGTACACGCCCACGGGCGCGCCCTTCAGCGACCCGGGGGCGATGCCCGCCCGCTCCAGCGCCTCCCACGCCACCTCCAGCAGCAGCCGCTGCTGCGGATCGACGGCCGCCGCCTCCCGGGGGCTGATGCCGAAGAACTCCGGGTCGAACCGGTCCGCCTCGTGCAGGAACCCGCCCTCGCGGGCATACGTGGTGCCCGGGTGGTCGGGGTCCGGGTGGAACAGCCGCTCCAGGTCCCAGCCGCGGTTGTCCGGGAACGCGGTCATCGCGTGCCGGCGCGCGGCGACGAGGTCCCACAGATCCTCGGGGGAGGCGATGCCGCCCGGGTACCGGCAGGCCATCGCCACGATGGCCACCGGCTCCCGCTGCCCCTCCTCCACCTCGCGCAGCCGCGCCCGGGTGTCGTGCAGATCGGCGGCGACCCGCTTGAGGTAATCGACCAGCCGCTCTTCGTTCGTCTCAGTGGTCACGGCGCGGCCCCTCTTCCCGCTCGGTCGGGATTCCTCGGCGTTCCTGGCAGACCGGGCTCATTGCACTCCGAGTTCCTTGTCGATGAAGTCGAGGACCTGGTCGGTCGTCGCGGCCTCGAGCCGCTCGGCCGCGCTGCCGCCGTTCGGGCCCGTGGCGTGGGCCGCCTTCCAGGCGGCCAGCAGCGCCTCCAGACGTGCCGTCACCTGGCCGGGGCCGGCCCCCGCGGAGCCGTTCCCGCCGGGCGCGGTGAGCGCCGCCAGCGTCTCCTCCAGGCCCGTCAGCCGGCTCAGCACGGGCGCGTAGACGTCGGCCGCCGCCTGCTCCCGCTCCTCGGGGGCCAGCTGGGTGCGCAGGTGTTCGGCCAGCGCCCCGGGCTCCGGGTGGTCGAAGACGACCGTGGCGGGCAGCCGCAGCCCGGTGGCCGCGGTGACGCGGTTGCGCAGCTCGACGGCGGTCAGCGAGTCGAAGCCGAGTTCCTTGAACGCCGCGTCGGCCGGCACGGCGGCCGGGTCGGCGTGCCCGAGGACGGTGGCGACGTGCCTGCGTACCAGGTCGGTCAGCAGCCGACGCTGTTCGGCCGGGGCGTAACGGCCCAACCGGGTCGCCCAGTCCCCGGGCTCCTCGGCCGCCGCCGCGGTCGGCCGCGCCGCCCCCGCGCCGGAGCGGGCGCCCGCCGCCAGGGCGCGCAGCGGCGCGGGCAGGGCCGCTACGGGCTGCGCCGCCAGCGCCCGGGTGTCCAGGTTGAGCGCGAGCAGCGCGGGCCGCTCGCCCTCCAGCGCCGCGTCGAACAGGTCCTGCCCCTGTTCGGTGGTGGTCGGCACGATGCCCTGCCGGGCGATCCGCGCCACGTCCGCCTCGGTCAGCCCGCCGGTGAGCCCGCTCGCGGCCGACCACAGGCCCCAGCCCACCGACACGCCCGGCAGGCCCTCGGCGTGCCGCCGCTCGACCAGGGCGTCGCAGAACGCGTTGGCGGCCGCGTAGTTGGCCTGCCCCGGGGTGCCGAGTGTGGACGCGAACGACGAGAACAGCACGAACATGCCCAGCGGCAGCCCGGCGGTGGCGCGGTGCAGATGGGCCGCCGCCGCGGCCTTGGCCGACCAGACCTCCGCCAGGCGCTCCCCGTCCTGCGAGGGCAGCATCGCGTCGGCCACGACGCCCGCCGCGTGGACGACGCCGGTGAGCGGATGCGCCGGGTCGAGACCCGCGATCGCCCCGCCGAGCGCTGCCGCGTCCCCGACGTCCACCGCGGCCACCCGCACCCGCGCGCCGAGCGCGCCGAGCCGGGCCGTCAGCTCCCCGGCGCCCGGGGCGTCCGGGCCGCGGCGGCTGAGCAGCAGCAGGTGCCGTATCCCGCGCGAGCGCACCAGGTGTTCGGCGATCAGGCCGCCGAGGGTCCCGGTGCCGCCCGTGATCAGTACCGTGCCCTCCGGATCCGGCGCCGGCGGGACGTCCAGCACCAGCTTCCCGGTGTGCCGGGCCCGGCTGAGCTGCCGCAGCGCCTGCCCGGCCCGGCCGAGCCGCCACGCGGTGACGGGCAGGGCGGTGAGGGCGCCGGCCGCGAACAGCTCGCCCAGGGCGGCCAGCAGCCGCCCGATGCGCTCCGGGCCGGCGTCCGCGATCAGGTCGAACGCCCGGTACGCCACGCCGTGTTCCCGCGCGACCGCGTCCGGGTCGCGCAGGTCCGTCTTGCCCATCTCGACCAGCCGCCCGCCGGTCGCGAGCAGCCTCAGCGAGGCATCGGTGAACTCCCCGGCCAGGCTGTTGAGGACCACATCGACGCCGCGCCCGCCGGTCGCCGACCGGAACCGCTCCTCGAAGTCCAGGTCCCGCGAGGACGCCCGGTGGCCGGCGCCGACACCCATGCCCTCGAGCACCGGGTGCTTCGCCGGGCTCGCCGTCGCGAACACCTCGGCGCCCAGGTGCCGGGCGACCTGGACGGCGGCCATGCCCACGCCGCCGGTCGCGCCGTGGACCAGGACGGTCTCGCCGGGGCGCAGCCCGCCCAGCTCCACCAGGCCGTACCACGCGGTCAGGAAGGCCACCGGGGCCGCGGCGGCCTCCCGCAGGCTCCAGCCGTCCGGCACGGGGGCGACCATCCGGGCGTCCGCCACCGCCACCGGGCCGAACGCCTCCTCGAACAGGCCCATCACCCGGTCGCCGACGGCGACACCGGTCACCCCCTCGGACACCTCCAGGACGACGCCCGCGCCCTCGCTGCCGATCGACGCCGCGGGGTCGGGGTACATGTCCAGGGCGATCAGCACATCGCGGAAGTTGAGACCCGCGGCGCGCACCGCGATCCGCACCTGGCCGGGCTCCAGGGGAGCGGACGCCCGGGGGCTGGGGACCGCCGTGAGGTCGTCGGGGCCGGCCCCGCCGGCCACCAGACGCCAGGCCCGCTCGCCCGGCGGCGCCGTCAGCTCCCGCTCGGCCTCCGCCCGGCCCATCCGGGGCACCAGCGCGCGCCCGCCCCGCAGCGCCAGCTGCGGCTCGTCCGCGCGGACCGCCTCCCGCAACGCCGCCACCAGGGCGGCGCCGGGCTCGGCGGTGCCGGTTTCGGCGGTGCCGGGCTCGGGACGGGTGTCGACGAGGAGGAAACGCCCCGGGTGTTCCGTCTGCGCGCTGCGCACCAGCCCCCACACCGCCGCGGCGGCGGGGTCCACCGGCTCTCCGCCGGCGTCCTGGGCCCGCACCGCCGACCGGGTGACCACGGCCAGCCGCGCACCCTCGAGGCCGGCCCCGCCCAGCCACTTCTGAGCAAGCGCCAGCGTCCCGCGCACGGCGGCCAGGCCCGAGTCCGCCCCCGCCGGGTCCGAGCCGGTCCGTACCGGGGCGACGACGATCTCGGGGGCGGGAGCGCCGTCCTCCACGGCGCGGAACAGCGCGTCGAGACCGGGGTAGCGGTCGGCGCCGGCCAGGCCCGGGGCGCCGTCGCCCAGCACCGCCACCCGCCCCGGCACCGGCCCGGCCACCGCCCCGCCCGCCGGGGCGGGCAGCGGCGTCCACTCGACGGCGAACAGCCCGTGCGACCCCCGCGCCCGGCTCGAGGCGCGCAACCGCCGGCCGTCGGTCTCGCGGAGCGCGACCGCCTCCGCGGTCAGCACCGGGGCACCCGTGGCATCGGCCAGCAGCACCCGCAGCCCGCCGGGCCGCGGCGACAGCCGCACCCTGAGCCGGGTGGCACCCCCGGCCCACAGCCGCACCCCGCTCCAGGCGAACGGGAGGAGCACCGACCCGTGCGCCGGGCCGCCCGGCACGCCGGCGAGCCCACCGGCCGCCAGCACCGGCTGCATCGCCGCGTCGAGCAGGGCGGGATGGATACCGAAGCCATCGGCCCGCTGTGCCGCCTCCTCGGGCAGCACCACCTCCGCCAGCGTGTCCTCGCCCTCGTGCCATACGTTCCGCAGGCCGCGGAAAGCCGGCCCGTAGCCGTAACCCGCCGCCGCGGCCCGCTCGTAGAATCCCTCGGTCGCCACGGGCCGCGCTCCCGGCGGCGGCCACGCCCCGCCCAGGCCCGGCGGCGGGACCGGCTCGGCCGCACCGGGCAGCAGCGTGCCCTCGACATGGCGGGCCCAGCCGTCCGGCGCGCCGGAGCCCTCCTCGGGCCGGGAGTGGACCCGCACCGCACGGCGTCCGTCGCCCCCGGCAGGATCCACGATCACCTGGACCACCAGCCCGCCCGACGCCGGAAGCACCACCGGGACCTGGAACGTCAACTCCTCGACGCCGCCGCAGCCGGCCTCGTCCGCGGCCCGCAGCACCCACTCCACCAGCACCGCGCCGGGCAGCAGGGACACATCCGCCACCACATGCTCGGCCAGCCAGCCGCCCCGCGCCGCCTCCGGCAACCGCCCGGTGAGCACCAGGCTCCCGTCGGGCAGGCGCACCGCCACCGGCAGCAGCGCGTGCCCGACCGGAGTGAGCCCGGCCCCCGCGACATCGCCCGGAGCGGAACCGCCGCTCGCCGGCAGCCAGTACCGCTCCCGCTGGAAGGCGTACACCGGCAGCGGCACCGCCGCCGGCGCGGGAGCGTCGGGGTACCAGCTCGCCCAGTCGACCGCCACGCCCGCGACATGCGCCTCGGCCAGCGCCCGGCACAGCCGCTCGGGGCCGCCCTCGTCCCGGCGGAGCGTGCCGATCCCCACGGCCGGGACACCGGCCGCCCCGAAGCACTCCTGCAGTCCGAGCAGCAGCACGGGGTGCGCGCTGACCTCGATGAACACCCGGTACTCGTCGGCGAGCAGGGCCCGGACCGCCTCGTCGAAACGCACCGGCTGCCGCAGGTTGGTGAACCAGTAGCCGCTGTCCAGACCGGACGCGTCCATGCGGCCGCCGGTCACCGTCGAGTAGAAGGCGACGTCCGAGGCGACGCCGGACACCCCGGCGAGCACCTCCGCCAGCTCGCCGGCGATGCGGTCCACCTGCGGGCCGTGCGAGGCGTAGTCCACGTCGATCGTACGGGCCCGCAGCCCCTCGGCCCGGGCGGCGGCCACCACCTTCGCGACCTGCTCGGGGGGCCCGGACACCACCGTGGACGAGGGGCCGTTCACCGCCGCCACCGTCACATCCGCCGCGGGCCCGGCGGCCAGCCGCCCGGCCCGCTCCACGCCGCAGCCCAGCGAGGCCATGGCACCGTGCCCGGACAGCGCCCGCAGCGCCCGCGCCCGCAGGGCCACCACTCGGGCACCGTCCTCCAGTGTCATGGCGCCCGCGACACAGGCCGCCGCGATCTCCCCCTGCGAGTGGCCCACCACGGCGGCCGGCCGCACCCCGTGCGCCTCCCAGACCGCGGCCAGCGACACCATGACCGCCCACAGCACCGGTTGCAGCACATCGACCCGCCCGATGTCGGCGGCGCCGTCCGCGCCGCGCAGCACATCGGTCAGCGACCAGTCCACATGCGCGGCCAGGGCCCGCTCGCACGCGGCGACGCGGTCCGCGAACACGGGGGAGGAGTCCAGCAGTTCCACACCCATGCCCAGCCACTGCGACCCCTGCCCGGGGAAGACCATCACCGGGCCCGCGCCCACGTCGGCCGCCACGCCGCGCACCACCGCCGGACCCGGCTCGTCGGCCGCCAGCCCTTCGAGCGCGGCCAGGAGCTCCGCCCGGTCCCGGCCCACCACGACGGCCCGGTGCTCGAACGCCGAGCGGCGCGTCGCCAGCGACCAGCCCACCTCGGCGGCGCCACTCGCCGCCCCCTCCGCCGCCAGGAAGGCGCCGAGCCGCGTGGCCTGGTCCCGCAGCGCCGTCTCGCCGCGCCCCGACACGGGCCAGGGCACCACGCCGTGGCGGGCGCCGCCTTCGGCCGTGCCGCGCTCCACCGGGGGCCGCCGCCCGTCCAGCGGGTCGCCGTCGTCCGGGGCCTGTTCGAGGATCACATGAGCGTTGGTGCCGGAGACGCCGAACGACGACACCGCCGCCCGGCGCGGTCTGCCGGTCGCGGGCCAGTCCCGGGGTTCCGTCAGCAGCCGCACCGTGCCGCCGCTCCAGTCCACGTGCCGGGTCGGCTCGTCGATGTGCAGGGTCCTGGCCAGTCTGCCGTCCCGCAGCGCCATCACGGTGGCGATCGCGCCCGCGACCCCGGCCGCCGCGTGGGTGTGGCCGATGTTCGACTTGATCGAGTCGAGCCACAGCGGGCGGTCCGCCGGGCGGTCCGCCCCATAGGTGGCGATCAGCGCCTCCGCCTCGATGGGGTCGCCCAGCCGGGTGCCCGTCCCGTGCGCC
>NZ_MAXF01000222.1 GCF_001704635.1 Streptomyces sparsogenes
GTGGGTGTGGGTTCGACTTGATCGAGCCGAGCCACAGCGGGCGGTCCGCCGGGCGGTCCGCCCCATAGGTGGCGATCAGCGCCTCCGCCTCGATGGGGTCGCCCAGCCGGGTGCCCGTCCCGTGCGCCTCCACCATGTCCACGTCCGCGCCCGCCAGGCCGGCCCGGGCCAGCGCGTCCCGGATCACGTTCTCCTGGGCGACGTCGTTGGGCGCGGTGAGCCCGTTGCTCGCGCCGTCCTGGTTGACCGCCGAGCCCCGCAGGACGGCCAGGACCTCGTGTCCGTTGCGCCGCGCGTCGGACAGCCGCTCCAGCAGCAGGACACCGGCCCCCTCCGAGAAGCCGGTGCCGTCCGCGGCGGCGGCGAACGGCTTGCACCGGGCGTCGGGCGCCAGCGCGCGCTGCCGGCAGAACTCGGTGAACATCAGCGGCGTGGACAGCACCGTGACGCCGCCCGCCAGCGCGAGGGAGCACTCGCCCTGCCGCAGGGCCTGCCCCGCCAGATGGATGGCCACCATC
The DNA here is from genome assembly GCF_001704635.1 of Streptomyces sparsogenes. Classification (GTDB taxonomy): domain Bacteria; phylum Actinomycetota; class Actinomycetes; order Streptomycetales; family Streptomycetaceae; genus Streptomyces; species Streptomyces sparsogenes. The sequence goes on from NZ_MAXF01000222.1 coordinate 519, forward strand.
GACGACGAACACGCGGTGTCCACGGTGACCGCCGGCCCCTCGAAGCCGAAGGTGTACGCGACCCGGCCGGAGATCACGCTGGTGAGGCTGCCCGTGGTGGCGTAGCCCTCGAAACCCTCCGGAATCCGCGGCAGGCCGGAGATGTAGTCCTCGCTGGAGACCCCCACATACACGCCGGTCCGGCTGGCGCGCAGCGTGTCGGGCACGATCCCGGCGCGCTCCAGCACCTCCCACGACAGCTCGAGGAGCAGCCGCTGCTGCGGGTCCGTCGCCAGTGCCTCGCGCGGGCTGATCCCGAAGAACCCCGCGTCGAACCGGTCGACGTCGTAGAGGAAGCCGCCCTGGCTCACATAGCTGGTGCCGAAGTGGCCCGGATCCGGATGGAAGAGGCCGTCCAGGGCCCAGCCGCGGTCGGTGGGGAAGTCGCCGATCGCGTCGCCGCCCGACAGGACGAAGCGCCGCAGGTCCTCCGGGGAGCGCACCCCGCCGGGGAAACGGCAGGCCATGCCCACCACCGCCACCGGCTCCTGACGCCCCTCCCCGAGCTCCTGCAGACGGGTCCTGGCGTCGTGCAACTCGGTGGTGACCCGGCGCAGGTACTCGACCAGTTTCTCTTCGCTGACCATGTCGTCACCTGCCTTCAGCGGGTGGGGCGCGGACTCACGTCGGAGAGCACGCCGAGCTCGTTGTCGATGAAGTCGAGGATCTCGTCGGCCGTGGCGGACGCCAGCTTCCCCGCGGCGCTGGCCGTCGTGCCGTTGTCGGTGGTCTTCTTCCGGGCGTTGGTGTCATCCCGGGCGGTGGTGTTCTTCGGGGCGGCGGTCCCGCCGGCCTCCCCGGGGGCGTCGGGGGTGAGCTGCTGCTCGATGCGGCGGGCCAGCGCCTCCGGCGTCGGGTGCCGGAAGATGACGGCGGCGGGCAGCCGCAGCCCGCTGGCCGCCACCAGCCGGTCGCGCAGCTCGACCGCCGTCATCGAGTCGAAGCCCAGCTCCTTGAACGAGGCGTCGGCCCGCACGGCCCTGGGGTCGGTCTGCCCGAGCACGGCGGCGGCCTGATCCCGCACCAGCTCCAGGACGGCGCGGCGGCGTTCGGCGGGCCCGAGCCCCGCCAGCCGGCCCGCGAGATCGGCGGCGCGCCCCGGTGAGGCGGCCACCGGCCGGGCCGCCGCCCGGCCGGCCGCGCCCGCGACGAGCGCGCGCAGCGCGGCCGGCGGCTCGTGGGCCGGGTGGGCGGCCAGGGGCCGGGCGCGGAGGTCGGCCGCCACCAGCTCCGGGCCGTCGGCGCGGCACGCGGCCATGAACAGCGCCATCCCGTGGTCCGCGCCGAGCACCCCGGCCCAGCGCCCGCCGGAATCGGCACCGATGGCGGCCCACGGCCCGAAGGCCACCGCCACGCCGGGCAGCCCGGCCCGTCGCCGCATGGCCGTCACGGCCGCGCAGAAGGCGCCCGCCGCGGCCCTTTCCGGGGCCACCGGGCCGTCCCATGCGGCGGCGGCGTCCGCCAGGGCCACCAACCGGACCCCCGGCAGCCCGGCGATGGCGCGGTGCAACGCCTCCGCCGCCCCGGCCGCCGCGGCCCACCCCGATACGGACCCGGCGCCGGCGGACAGCCCCGCGGCATGGACGACGCCGGTCAGCGGATGGGCCGGATCGACCCCCTCCACCACGCGCTCCAGCGCTGCGGCGTCGAGCGGATCGACCGTGGCCACGCGCACCCGGGCACCCCACCTCGTCTCGTCGGTCATGGCGTCGTTCGTGTCGTCGGCTGTGTGATCGTTCGTGCCGTCCGTGCCCTCGAAGCGGACCAGCAGCAGCCGCTTGACGCCCTCCTGGCGCACCAGACGCTCGGCGACCGCTTCGGCCAGCGGGCCCCCGGCGTCCGTGACGAGGACGGTGCCCTCCGGGTCGAACGCCCCGCCGCCCGCGGCGGCGGAGGACAGGGACAGGCGTGGCGCGAACAGGGTGTCCCCGCGCAGCGCGATCCTCGGCTCGTCGAGCACGGCCCCCCGCGCCACGGCGGCCGGAACCGCCTCCGTAGCGGTGTCGGCGCCGGCGTCCGCGTCCACGAGGAACAAGCGGCCGGGGTGCTCCGCCTGGACGGCCGCGGCACAGCCCCAGACCGCCGCCGCGGCCGGGTCCACCGGCTCGCCCCCGTCACCGTCGGGCGCCACCGCGCCCCGGGTCAGCACCACGAGCCGACTGTCCGCCAGCCGCGGCTCGTCACTCCAGGCGCGCAGCAGCGCCATGACGCCTCGTACGGCGGACAGGGCGGCGTCCGGCGTGGCGCCGACGCCGGGGGTCGGGGGGCGCCACACCACGACGGCCGGGGCCGGCGCCCCGGCGTCCAGCGCGGCCAGCAGCTCCGGGAGGTCCGCGTACCGCTCCCCGTACTCCTCCTGGCACCCGTCGGCGTCCGGCTCCGCCCGCGCCTCGCCCAGCACGGCCACGCGTCCTGCGTCGTCCTTCCCGCCGGGCGGCTCGCCGGGCCCCACCGGCGTCCAGCCGAGGGTGAAGAGACCGCCCGCGGCGGCCCCGCCGGCCTCCCGCACCTGCCGTACGCTGCGCGGGCGCAGCACCACCGTCTCGACGCTCAGCACGGGAGCCCCCGCCGGGTCGGACACGGCGATCCGCAGCTCCCGTTCGTCCGCGGCGCCCCCGTCGTCCTCCGCCGGCGGCGTCAGCCGGACCCGCGCGGCGCGCGCCCCGGTCGCCCACAGGCGGACCCCGCTCCACGCGAACGGCAGCCACAGCCGGGCATCGCCCCCGTCGCCCTCGCCACCCTCGCCACTCTCGTCATCGGGGGCGGTCAGCAGCGCGGGCTGCAACGCCGCGTCCAGCAGCACCGGGTGGATGCCGAACCCCGCCGCGCCGCCCGTACCGAGGCCGTCGTCGCCCTCGCCGGTCGCCTCGGGCAGCACCACATCGGCGACCAGGTCGGCGCCGTCCCGCCACAGCGCCCGCACTCCCCGCAGCGCGGGCCCGTAGCCGTAACCGCGCCGCTCGGCCCGCTCGTACAGCCCGCCGGGCTCCAGGGCCTCGGCGCCCGCCGGCGGCCACGGGACGACCGACGCCACCGCCTCCGCGGGAGCGGGCCGGCTCCACGGGACCAGCGACCCCACCGCGTGACACGTCCATCCGCCACCGGCGCCGGCGTCCTCCGGCCGGGACGAGATCCGTATCTCACGGCGGCCCGAGTCGTCCGGAGCCATGACCGAGACCTGAGCGAGCACACCTCCGTTCAGCCCGTTCAGCCCGTTCAGCTCCAGCGGCGCGCGCAGCAGCAGCTCATCCAGCACCGTCCCGCCCGCCTCGTCGGCGGCCAGCAGCGCCCACTCCACCAGGACCGCGCCGGGCACGAGGGGGACGCCCGCCACGGTGTGGGCGCCCAGCCAGTCGGCGTCGCCGGGCAGCCGACCGCTCAGCACCAGCCCGCCGTCCGCCAGTTCGACCGCCGAGGACAGCAGCGGGTGGCCGGTGGGCCGGGTGCCGGCTGTGGAGCTCCGCCCGGCGCGGCGCCCCTGGTCCGCCGTCAGCCAGTACCGCCGTCGCTGGAAGGGGTAGGTGGGCAGCTCGACCGTACGCGGCCGGGCGCCCTCGCCGCCGGTGAACCAGCGGCTCCAGTCCACCGCGAGCCCCGCCGCGAAGCCGTCCCCCAGCGCACGCGCCAACTGCTCCCGGCCGCCCTGGTCCCGGCGCAGCGTCGGCACGGTGGCCGCCGCCACGTCGGCCTCCTCGAAGCACTCCCGCAGGGCGGGGATCAGCACCGGATGGGGGCTGACCTCGATGAACACGCGGTATCCAGCGGCCAGCAGGGTGTCGATCGCCGGCGCGAACCGGACCGGCTGCCGCAGATTGGTGAACCAGTAGTCGGCGTCCAGCTCTTCCGTCGGCCGCGGGGCGCCGGTGACGGACGAGTAGAACTCCGCGCCCGAGGCCCGGGGGCCGAGGTCCGCCAGGTCGGCGCGGATGGTGTCGGCGAGCCGGTCGACCTGCGGACCGTGCGAGGCGTAGTCCACCTCGATGGTCCGGGCCCGGTGGCCGGCCGCCTCGCACGCGGCCACCACCGCCGCGACCCGCTCGGTCGGCCCCGACACCACGGTGGAGAACGGCCCGTTGAACACCGCCACCGTCACCCGCTCGGCCTCCGCGCCCAGGTCCGCGAGGAGACGCTCGGTCTCCTCGCCGCTCAGCGCGAGCGAGGCCATGGTGCCCTGCCCGGCGAGGGCCCGCAGGGCCCGGCTGCGCAGCGCCACCACCCGGGCGCCGTCCCTCAGCGACAGTCCGCCCGCCACGCAGGCCGCGGCGATCTCGCCCTGCGAGTGTCCGACGACCGCGGCGGGCCGCACGCCGAAGCTCTCCCAGACGGCGGCGAGCGACACCATCACCGCCCACAGGCACGGCTGGAGGACATCGACCCGGGACGGCTCCGGCGCGCCCGGCGCGCCGCGCAGCACCGCGGTCAGGGACCAGTCGACGAACTCGCCCAGCGCCGCCTCGCACGCGGCGACGCGAGCCGCGAAGGCGGGGGAGGAGTCCAGCAGTTCCACGCCCATGCCGCGCCACTGCGAACCCTGTCCGGGGAACACCATGACCGGGCCGGGAGCCGCCCCCGCCACGACGGCGGTGTCCGACGGGTCCTCCGCCACCGCGCGCAGTCCGGACAGCAGCTCCTCCCGGTCGGTACCGCTGACCACGGCCCGGTGCCGGTCCGCCGACCGCGTCGTGGCCAGCGACCATCCCACGTCCGCCGGGGAGGGCGGGGCGCCGGTGGTGACCCACTCGGCCAGGCGCCCGGCCTGCGCGCGCAGCGCCTCGGCGGTACGGGCCGACAGCACCCAGGGCACCACGCCGCCGCCGGGCGCGACCGGCTCGAGGGGTTCCGGTCGAGGTGCGGCCTGTTCGAGGATGAGATGGGCGTTGGTGCCGGAGATGCCGAAGGAGGAGACGGCGGCGCGGCGGGGCCGGCCGGCCTCGGGCCAGTCGGTGGGCCGGGTGAGGAGCCGGACACGTCCGCCGGACCAGTCCACATGGGGGGTGGGCCGGTCGATGTGGAGGCTGGCGGGGAGGCGGCCGTGGCGCAGGGCCATCACCATCTTGATGAGGCCCGCGACACCCGCGGCGGCCTGGGTGTGGCCGATGTTGGACTTCACCGATCCCAGCCACAGCGGCCGGTCGTCGGGGCGGCCCTGGCCGTAGGTGGCCAGGAGGGCTTGGGCTTCGATGGGGTCGCCCAGGGTGGTGCCGGTGCCATGGGCCTCGACCGCGTCCACGTCCGCCGGGCCGAGGCGGGCGTTGGCCAGCGCCTGGCGGATGACGCGCTGCTGGGACGGGCCGTTGGGGGCGGCCAGGCCGTTGCTCGCGCCGTCCTGGTTGACCGCCGACCCGCGGATCACGGCGAGCACCCGGTGGCCGTTGCGCCTGGCGTCCGAGAGACGTTCGAGCAGGACGAGTCCGGCGCCCTCGCTCCACCCGGTGCCGTCCGCGGCGGCGGCGAAGGGTTTGCACCGGCCGTCGGGGGCCAGGCCGCGCTGCCGGGAGAACGAGGTGAACATGCCCGGCGTGGCCATCACCGTCACCCCGCCCGCGAGGGCGAGGTCGCACTCGCCCCGCCGCAGCGCCTGTGCGGCCAGGTGCGTCGCCACCAGGGAGGACGAGCACGCCGTGTCCACCGTGAGCGCCGGTCCCTCGAGACCGAGGGCGTAGGCCACCCGGCCGGACACCACGCTCGGTGTGGAGCCGGTCAGCAGGTGGCCGTCGATCCCGGCGGTGGCCTCGTGCAGTCTCGGTCCGTAGTCCGCCGCGGTCGCACCCACGAAGACGCCGGTCGCGCTGCCGGCCAGCGAGGCCGGGGGGGTGCCGGCCCGCTCCAGCAGCTCCCAGGAGAGTTCGAGCAGGATGCGCTGCTGGGGGTCCATGGCCAGCGCCTCGCGCGGGCTGATCCCGAAGAACTCCGCGTCGAAGTCCCCCGCGTCGTACAGAAAGCCGCCCCGGCCCGTCGCGCTGCCGCCGCTCCCGTCCGGTTCCCGGCCGAACAGCTCGGCCGGATCCCAGCCCCGGTCGCCGGGGAACTCGCCCACGGCGTCCACGCCCTCGTCCACCAGGCGCCACAGCGCCTCGCCCGAGTCGGCACCGCCCGGGTAGCGGCAGCCGACGGCCACCACGGCGACGGGGTCGTCGGCGGTGGCCGCTCCGCCCGTCGCCACCGGGGCGGCGGCCGGCCTGCCCTCGCCCGCCGCGCGCAGCCACGCGGCCACCGCGTTCGGCGTCGGATGGTCGAAGGTGAGGGTGGCGGGCAGGGCGACCTCGGTCGCGGCGCTGAGGCGTTCGCTCAGCTCCGTGGCGGCCAGCGAGTCGAAGCCGAGTTGTTTGAAGGTCAGAGCGGGGTCGATGCCGTCGGGGCTGTCGTGCCCGAGGACGAGGGCCGTGTGGGTGCGCACGAGCGCCAGAAGCCCGCCCGGGGTGGTCACGCCGTCGGCGGGCGGCGGCGCGTCACCCGTGGCGTCGGCCGGCCGGGCGGCGTCGGCCGGTGGCGCGGCGGGGGCCGTCCGGGGCGCGTCCGCCCGCCGGTCGTCCGGGGGGCCGGGCCAGTGGCGCTCGCGCTGGAAGGCGTAGGTCGGCAGGGGCACCCGCCGGGTCTCGTGCCCGGCGAAGGCGGCCGCCCAGTCGACGCGGACGCCGCGCACATGCGCCTGGGCCATCGCCGACACGAAGCCGAGCGCCTCCGGACGGTCGCGGCGCTGCACCGCGACCGCCACCGGGCGGGGCGCGTCGCCGGCCCACGCCGCCGCGCTCTCGCGCGCCATGCCCGTCAACGAGGCGTCGGGACCCAGCTCGAGGAACGTGCCGACTCCCGCGTCGCACAGGTGCCGCACACCGGAGTCGAACCGCACGGCCTGCCGCGCGTGGTCGGCCCAGTAGTCCGGTGAGCGCAGCTGGGCCTCGGTGGCCGGGCCGCCGGTCACATTCGATACGACGGGGATGGCGGGCGCGGCGAACGTCAGCCCGGCCGCGATCTCGCGGAGCTCGTCGAGCACGCCGTCCAGGTGCGGGGAGTGGAACGCGTGGCTGACCTTCAGCACGGTGGCCTTGCGGCCCCGCGCCCGCCAGGCGGCGGTCGCCTCGGCCACGGCGTCGCGGTCACCGGAGACCACCACGGAGGCGGGGGCGTTGACGGCCGCCAGGCTCATCCGGCCGCCGTACGCCGCCAGCGCGTGTCCGGCCTCCTCGGCGGTCGCCTGCCAGGCGGCCATCGCACCGGGAGCGGTGATCGACTGCATGAGACGGCCGCGCGCCGCCACCAGCGCGCAGGCATCGGGCAGCGACAGCACCCCGGCCGCGTGCGCGGCCGTGATCTCGCCGACCGAGTGGCCCATCAGGTGGTCGGGCACGAGGCCCCACGACGTCACCAGGCGGTAGAGGGCCACCTCGATCGCGAACAGCGCGGGCTGGGTGTACACCGTCCGGTCCAGCAGCGGCTCGTCGCCCGGCGAAGCCCGCGCGAACATCACGTCCAGCAGCGGGGTGTCGAGCCAGGGGTCCAGGTGGGCGCAGACCTCCCGCAGCGCGGCGGCGAAGACCGGGTACGCCGCGTACAGCTCGCGGCCCATGCCGGGGCGCTGACTGCCCTGGCCGCTGAAGAGGAACGCGACCCGTCCCTCGCCCGCGCGGCCCCGGACCACTCCCGCCGTCTCCGTCCCCGAGGCCAGGGCTTCCAGACGGCCGAGGAGTCCGCCGCCGTCCGGGTCCGTGTCCGTGCCCGGCGCCGTGCCCAGGACGACGGCCCGGTGGGGGAGGGCCGCCCGGGTCGTGGCGAGGGCGTGGCCGACGTCCACCGGGTGGAGTCCGGGACGGGTCCGCAGGTGTTGGCGCAGGGCGGCGGCCTGGGCGGCCAGCGCCCGAGGGCTCGCCGCCGAGACGACCCAGGGCGTGACCGGCGGGGCGGTGCGCGGCGAGGCGCCCTTGGCCGGTGCCGTACGGGCCGGCGGCGCGGCCGGGGCGGGCGGCTCGGCCAGCACGACATGGCAGTTGGTGCCGCCCATGCCGAAGGAGCTGACCCCGGCCGTGAGCCGCCGCCGCTCGTCGGGCCAAGGCCCGGACTCGGTCTGGACACGCAGGCCCAACTCGGCCAGCGGGATGTCCGGGTTGGCGGTGGCGAAGTTCAGGCTGGGCGGGAGGTGCCGGTGGTGGATGCTCAGGGCGGTCTTCAGCAGCCCCGCGATGCCGGCGGCGGCCTCCAGATGGCCCAGGTTGGTCTTGACCGAGCCGACCCGCAGCGGGGCGTTCGCCGGGCGGTGGCCCCGGAGCGCGGCGCCGAGGCCGGCCGCCTCGACCGGGTCGCCGACCGGTGTGCCGGTGCCGTGGAGTTCGACGTACTGGAGGTCGGCCGGCGTCACCGCGGCCCGCTGCCACGCCTGCCGCACCACCTCCGTCTGGGCCTCGGCGCTCGGCCGCGTCAGGCCGTCGGTGGCGCCGTCGTTGTTGACGGCGCTGCCTTCGATCACGCAGTACACCGGGTCGCCGTCCCGCAGGGCCGCGGCCAGCGGTTTCAACAGCACCATGCCGCCGCCCTCGCCACGCACGAAGCCGTTGGCGCGCGCGTCGAAGGTGTAGCACCGGCCGTCCGGTGACAGCCCCTGGAACTGGGCCTCGGCCACCCGCATGCTCTCCTCGGCCAGGATCAGGTTCACCCCGCCCGCGAGCGCCAGATCGGCCTCCCCCCTGCGCAGGCTCTCGCCCGCCAGGTGCACGGCGACCAGCCCGGAGGACTGCGCCGCGTCCACGGTGAGGCTCGGGCCGCGCAGGCCCAGGCGGTGGGATATCCGGTTGGCGATGATGCCGCGGTGCAGCCCCGTCATCGTGTGACGGCTGATCTCGTGCGGCCGGTGCCGGTGGAGCACGGTGGCGTAGTCGTCCCAGATCGCGCCGGTGAACACCGCGGTCCGGCTGTCCGCCGGCGTGCCGGGGACGAGCCCCGCGTCCTCCATGGCCTCCCAGGCCAGTTCGAGCATCAGCCGCTGCTGCGGATCCATCGCCGTCGCCTCGCGCGGCGAGATGCCGAAGAACGCCGCGTCGAAGGTGTCCACGTGATCCAGGAGTCCGGCGAAGTACGGCGGGGACCCGGGACGCTGGGGCAGGCGGTCGGCCGGGACGGGCGCGACGGCGCTGCCGCCCTCGCGCAGCAGCCGCCAGAACGCCTCCGGATTCGGCGCGTTCGGCAGTCGGCAGGCCAGGCCCACGATCGCGACGGGGGACATCTCCTGCGGTGAGCGGGTCGGGCTGCTCCCGGTCATGACACCCCCATACGTGAATCGCGGGACCGCTGGTTATGGCTCACGACATGCCCCGAACTGCGCTCATTCTCGGAATGTTCTCTAAAGTTGATCTAACCGGCCGGGGCGCGGGCGGCAGGTGTCCGACGCCGCGGAAGTCGGGCGGGCCCCGTGACGGTCACTGATCGATGAATCCTCCTATGTGCCGATTTGGTTGTGGGTCTATTGACCCTCACACTGTCCCGCGCGGCGCGGTTAGGATGCGGCGATGTTGTCTCTTTGCGAGCGCTGCCGCTGGTTGTCGTCTCGTCAGGGGCAACCGGCGTCCGGGGCGCCGACCGTCGTTGTTCGGTGCCATGTGTCGGCGCAACCGCCGACCGCGGAGCACGCCGCCGACTTCCGTAGACAGAAGACCACTCTCGTCTGACCGAAAATCGCACTGAGGGCGGTGTTGCATCGGCGTGGCTGAGCGCGGTGGTGAGTTCGTTCTCTCTAAACTGGGTTCGGCGTGGGGAGGCACCGGCGCCGAGGCCTGAAGTGTGACCATAAAGGCTTCCAAAATCGGGGTGAATTTTTTCGAATGCTGACCGAATTCGATCGTAATGGAGAGCCCCTCTGGTCCGAGGAGACGCCGGTGACAGGGGGAGGTCGGGCGTCATGAGGTACGAGATCCTTGGCCCGCTACGCGTCGTCGACGGACCGTCGATCACCTCGCTCAGCGCCCGCAAGGTCGAGGTGCTGCTGGCGGCGTTGCTGGTGCGCGCGGACGAGGTGGTGAGCAGCGAAGACCTCGTCAAGGAGATCTGGGGCACCCGGGCGCCGCGGCAGGCCATAGCGACGCTCCACGTCTACGTCTCCCAGCTCCGCAAGTTCCTCAGGCGCCCCGACCGGACCGAGAGCCCCATCGTCACCGCCCGCGGCGGATACGTCCTGCGGCTGGGCGCGGACGAAGCGGACGAACTGGACTTCCATATCTTCCAGGACCTGGTCCGCCAGGGGAGTGCCGCGCGCCGGGCCGGGCGCACCCAGGAGGCGTGTGAGGCGTACGAAGAGGGCCTGGGCCTCTGGCGCGGCCCGGTTCTCGAGGATCTGCGCGACGGGGCGATCGTCAACGGCTTCGTGTGCTGGGCCGAGCAGTCCCGACTCGAATGCGTCGAGTCGTTCGTGGACGCCGGCCTGGAACTCGGCCGCCACCGCGAATTCGTCAGCTTCCTCTACGCCCGGATCGAAGAGCTTCCGCTGTACGAGGCGTTCTACCGGCAACTCATGCTGGCGCTCTACCGCTCGGGGTGCAGGGCCGACGCCCTGAGCGTCTATCAGTCGGCGCGGACCGTGCTGGGGGAGGAGCTCGGACTCGAGCCGTCCGCCGCGCTCAAGCGGCTGCATCACGCAGTCCTCGTCGACGCCCCGGAAATCGAAGCCGCCTAATCGACCGAATACAGGGGGGAATTCAGTGCGGTACGAGATTTTGGGACCTGTCCGAGTAGTCGACGAAAAGAGAAGTGCGCCGCTCAGAGCGCAGAAACTCGCCACCGTCCTTGCGGTTCTGCTGATCCGCTCCGACCAGGTCGTGATGGCGGAACAGCTCACGAGAGAAATCTGGGGCGAACTGCCTCCGCAGCGCACGACCGCGGGTATCTACGTCTGCATTTCGCGGCTGCGCAAGTTCTTGGACCGGCCGGGCGGAAAGGACCCCATCATCACGCGGCCGGGCGGATACATGCTGCGCAGGGCGTCGACCGAATGTGATTTCGATGCCTTCGAGCGGCTGGTCTCCGACGGGCGGAAGCACGTCAGGCGCGGGGCACACGCGGAGGCGGCGGGCTGCTTCGAGCAGGCGCTGGCGCTCTGGCGCGGGCCGGCGTTCGGCAATGTCCAGGCCGGGCCGATCGTGGCCGGATTCCTGAAGCGGCTGGACGAGATGCGCATCGAATGCGCGGAGATGTCCGCGGAGGTGCAGCTGGAACTCGGCCGGCATCAGGAACTCGTCGGCCGGCTGCGGTCGCTCGTCGCCGAGTTCCCGCTCCGCGAGACCTTCTACCGGCAGTTGATGCTGGCGCTCTACCGCTCCGAGCGGAAGTCCGAGGCGCTCGGCATATACGAGTCCGCCCGGCGCGTCCTCGACCGGGAACTGGGACTGGAACCCGGCCGGAAACTCAGGGAGTTGCGCCACACGGTTCTGGCCTCGACGTGACGGACGGGGCCGGCGGTGACGCCGGCCCCGTCCGGTCTGCCCGAACTCGCCGGGGGCTCGACTCGCATGGCGCGAGTGGGCCCGCCGGCGATGTTCCGACCCCTGGTCACTCGGCGATGTAGGTCCGGCGGATCCATTGGAAGACCCGCAGGTGCCGTCCCTGGTGTTCCGTGAACTCGCCTGTGGGCTGGAAGTGTTCGTAGGCGTTGCCGACGAGAAGCTTCAGCGTCGACTCGGTGTCATCGACATATCGCGTGCACTGATCGGCCAGCGGCATGGGACCGCCGAGCAGGACAACGTTGGGCGCGGGTGCGGACATAAACGACTGCATTCCCTTCGCTACACGTTCAAGAGAAGGTTGGCATGAGGCGAAAGCGCGCCGATGCTCGAGGCATTACTTCCTCGCAAGGGGCTTGCGGGGCCCGACATGGGTGGGATTCCAGATCGTCCCGACCCGCTCCCCCGGAGCCGCCGCGCTCGGTCCAGCCTAGACGGGCCGGGTCATGCGGTGTGAGGGTCGTTCGACCGACAAAAGACATTCCCTCTGATCACGGACCGTCGGGTCACCCCGGTCGCCGTATACCGCAGCCGATCGCCGAGGGGGGATGACCGATGCCGATTCCCTCACTCCCGCCCGGGGCCGCCCTGCCCGGCCTGGCGCGCCTCCCCGGTCCGGCAGGGCCCTGGGCCCGGGCCTATGTGGTGTTCAACCGGCGGTTGGCGCTCTACGGCCGCGCCGCGGTGATGAGTGCCTGCGCCCTCCTGGCCGTGCCGGCCATGCCGATGGGGAAGATCGCGCCCGCCGCGGCGGTGGCGTTCGCCGCGCTCGCCTGGTGCTGGATCCACCTGTGGCTCGCCACCGCCTCGACCGCGCGGCCCAGGCTGCTTCTCTTCCTCGATGTGGCGGTCATGACGGCCCTGTGCCTGAGCCAGCGGATCACGGTCCCCGACGGGCAGCCCGCGCACGGAAGCACATGGATCCTGGTGTCCGTCAACTTCACGGCCGTGGGCTACCAGCTCATGCAGCCGCCGTTCACCGCGATCCTGGCGGCGTCATGGCTGTGCTGCGCCGATCTGGCGGGCGCCGCGTGGCGCCCGCGCCACGCATGGACCGACGCCCTGCCCAGCGTGACCTGGGTGCTGGTCAACGTCATCCTGGCCCAGGTGGTGGTCCGGCTGGTGTTCAGCGAGAGCCGGGCGGCCGACGAGGCCGCCGACCGGGCCGCCCGGGCACGGCGGCAGGGCGAGGCGGCGGAGGCCCGCTGCGCCGCGGAGCGGGAATACCTGGCCGCCCTCCACGACACCGCCTGCGCGACCCTGCTGATCGCATCGGCGCCGTGGGCGTCGATGCGGCCGGAGACGCTGCGGGCCCAGGCCGCGCGAGATCTCGTCCGCCTGCGTGCCGAGCAGTCGCCCGCGGGGGAGGTCGACCTGGCCTCCGAACTGGCCGACGAGATCGCCGCGCATTCCCTCCATGTCATCACGCGGTTCGACGAGGACCTCGGCACGGTCTGGTGCCCCGCCGCGACCGCGCTGCGCGGCGGCCTCGGCGAGGCGCTGCGCAATGTGGCCCGCTACGCGGGGGTCGATGTGGTGCGGGTGACGGCGAAGCGCACCCAGCACGTCGTCACCGTGGTCATCGCCGATCGCGGGGTGGGGTTCCGCACCGAGCGCGTTCCCGTCCAGCGCATCGGAATCAAGCACTCCATCTGCGGCCGGATGAGCAACGTGGGGGGCCGGGCGACCGTGGAGTCACGGCCGGGCCGAGGCACGACGGTGCGCCTGGAGTGGCCGCGTGCCTGAGGACCACGGCCAGCTCATCACCCGTCACCAGCGCCGCGGCATCCGCGCCGGGGCCCTGGTCATCCTCGTCACCCTCCACGTCGGGTACGCGCTGCCCCGCCTCCTGGGCAACCTGGACGTCTACCCTCACCCCTGGCTCCCGCTGGCCGCCTACGGCCTGCTCACCCTGGTCCTCGGCGGCTGCGTCCTCTTCGGCCTCGGCGGGCGCCCATGGCCGCGCGGCTGGGTGCCGTCGGCGCTCGCCTGCACCTTCGCCGCCTCCATGGCCGCGACCAGCCAGGTGCCGGCGAACCACTACTTCGTCGACCCCGCCCACTGGTCCTTCTCCCTCACGGGCTGGTTCGCCGTCGTGCTGCTCGGCGACCGGGGACCCATGGCGTCCGGTGCCTTCATCGGCTGCCATCTGGCCGCCACCGTCGCCCAGACGCTGGCGGCCGACGTGCCGCCGCGCCCCGTCGGGGCGGCCATGGCCCTGAGCGCCCTGTCCGCCTGCTGCTTCCAGATGACCATCGCCGCCGGCGCGAAACTGCTGCTCAACAGCAGCACGGCCATCGGGGAGGCCCTGCGGGTGCAAGAGCGGGTGCGCACCCGCATCGCCGTCGGCAGACAGATCCAGGTGGACCAGCGCCGACGGTACGCCGAGCTGAACACCACCGTGCTGCCTCTGCTCACCGGTCTCGCCGACGGCTCCCTCGACCCCCGGGACGACGAGGTGCGGCGGGCCTGCGCGCTGGAGGCCGCCCGGCTAAGGCGGCTGTTCGCGGAGAGCGACTGCACCTTCGACCCGCTGGTCCACGAGATGCGGGCCTGTATCGACGTCGCCGAGCGCAACGGGGTCACCGTCCAGCTCGCCGTCCGCGGCGACCCCCTCGAGCTGCCACTGCCACTGCGCCGCGCGCTCCTGGACCCGGTCATCGCCGCGCTGGCCGCCGCCCGGCGGACGGCGCGCGTCACCGTGATCCGCCGCGAGAACCAGGTGCGGGTGGGCATCGTGGTGGACACCCCGCAGGAGCGGCTGCCCGCGCCGGCGGCCTGCGGGATCCGGGTGCGCACGGTTCACGGCGAGGACCGCCTCCTGGTGGAGGCCGCGTGCCGGGTCACAACTCGTCCAGCGAGATCAGGCCGTCCTGAACCGCCCTGGCCACCAGCTTGGCCTTCGTGGTCGCCGGGCGCCCGACGTTCGCGTACTTGATGCGCACCCGGTCCAGATAGGTGTTGACGGTGCGTTCCGAGATCCCCAGGCTCTGGGCGACCATGGCCTTCGACTCGGACTGGAACCACTCCACCAGCACCTCGACCTCCCGTACGGACAGCAACGGGCGGCTCTGCCGGGTGTCGCTGCCGAAGGCGCCGGCCAGTGACGGGGGTGTGTAGGGGATGTCGTCGGCGGCGGCCCGGATCGCCTTGACCAGGTGCCGCTGCCCCTCGGCTTTGGTGAGGTAGGTGGCCGAACCCAGGTCCATGCAGGTCAACGCCGCCTCCTGGCTGTCCCGCATGGTGTAGACGACGACCTTGCGCTCCTGGGCGACCAGCTCCTGTAACTCCTCGTACGCGGGTCTTCCGTTCTGCAGCAACAGGTCCAGGACCACGACGTCCGCGCCCCGGCCCGGACCGTAGAGGGCCACCGACACGTCCGACCCCTCGGCCACCACCTTGATCGGCACATCGGCGGCAGCGCACCACGCCGCTATGCCCGCGCGCACCACGGGGTGATCATCGACCAATACGACGCTGAGCGGAACCCCTGATTCCACACTCACCTACCCATTGGCTGAGAAAATGGACAAGACACGGACACACTGGCCCGCCCCGGTTTCGAGGGTCGGACTCGTTTGATGTGATGCTTCACGTCCCGTTTCGGGTTCCCGCGCGATCGGGGCGATGCCTGCCCAGAGGCCCCGGATTTCACGCGTCGGACGCCCGGACGCGAGGGAACGGTCCACCAACGAACAAGGCGCCCGAACTGGTGTTCAGGCGCCTCGAGGAGGGGGAGCCGGGCCGGAGCCGAGCTGGTGTGGTGTCCGAGGGGGGACTTGAACCCCCACGCCCGATAAAGGGCACTAGCACCTCAAGCTAGCGCGTCTGCCATTCCGCCACCCGGACAAGGTGTCTGCCGTCCGGCCCGCGGCCGTTCCGACGGGAAAACCATAGCAAACATCCGGACGTGCTCGATCACGCGTGCCCGGACCCCGGGGGGCGGGCCCGGGGCGCGGAGCCGGGATGTGTGGACGGGGTGTGACAGCGGTATTTCCGCCTTGGGCTGAGCGGGCGGGCGGGGGAGGATGGCCCAGGACAGCAGAAACCTGAGGAGGCAGCGTGAGCGAGTCGATTTCGGCCGCGAGGGCGACCGGCACGGTCAGCGGCGAGGACGAGGTCGTCGACCTGTGCCGCGACCTGATCCGGATCGACACCAGTAACTACGGCGACCACTCGGGCCCGGGCGAGCGCGCGGCCGCCGAGTACGTCGCGGAGAAGCTCGCCGAGGTGGGGCTCGAGCCGCAGATCTTCGAGTCGCACAAGGGCCGGGCGTCGACCGTCGCGCGCATCGAGGGCGAGGACCCCTCGCGCCCGGCGCTGCTCATCCACGGCCACACCGACGTCGTCCCCGCCAACGCCCACGACTGGACCCACCACCCCTTCTCCGGCGAGATCGCGGACGGGTGCGTCTGGGGCCGCGGCGCGGTGGACATGAAGGACATGGACGCGATGACGCTCGCGGTCGTCCGCGACCGGCTGCGCAGCGGCCGCAAGCCCCCGCGCGACATCGTGCTGGCGTTCCTCGCCGACGAGGAGGCGGGCGGGGTGTACGGCGCCCGGCACCTCGTCGACCGGCACCCGGACCTGTTCGAGGGGGTCAGCGAGGCGATCGGCGAGGTCGGCGGCTTCTCCTTCACGGTGAACGAGAACCTGCGCCTCTACCTCGTCGAGACCGCCCAGAAGGGCATGCACTGGATGCGGCTGACCGTGGACGGCACCGCCGGTCACGGCTCGATGACCAACAACGACAACGCGATCACCGAGCTGTGCGAGGCCGTCGGCCGGCTCGGGCGGCACAAGTTCCCGGTCCGGGTCACCAAGACCGTACGGTCCTTCCTGGACGAGCTGTCCGACGCGCTCGGCACCCCGCTCGACCCGGAGAACATGGAGGAGACGCTGGCCAAGCTCGGCGGCATCGCCAAGCTCATCGGGGCGACGCTGCAGAACACCGCCGCGCCGACCATGCTCGGCGCCGGCTACAAGGTCAACGTGATCCCGGGCCAGGCCACGGCGCACGTGGACGGCCGCTTCCTGCCGGGGTACGAGGAAGAGTTCCTGGCCGACATCGACCGGATCCTCGGCCCCCGGGTCCGGCGCGAGGACGTCCACGCGGACAAGGCCCTGGAGACCACCTTCGACGGCGCGCTCGTCGACGCCATGCAGTCGGCGCTCAAGGCCGAGGACCCGATCGCCCGCGCCGTGCCGTACTGCCTCTCCGGCGGCACCGACGCCAAGTCCTTCGACGACCTCGGCATCCGCTGCTTCGGCTTCGCGCCGCTGCGACTGCCGCCGGAGCTGGACTTCGCCGGCATGTTCCACGGCGTCGACGAGCGGGTGCCGGTGGACGGGCTGAAGTTCGGGGTCAGGGTGCTCGACCGGTTCCTCGACGCCTGCTGACCGGCCCGGCCGCGCGCTCGTCGGCGCGGTAATCGATCACACATACCGACTGAACCAATAAGGGTGAATGGGGTCGTAGATTCATAGCTCGATTGCTCCTTCCTCGTTACATGGTGTGCGGCCCTCAACGGGGTCGCGGCATTGATCACGTGACGTGAAGTCACAGTCCGGAGGGGTGTGATCCCGGGTGGCCCCGGAGGCCGGTGAGGTGCTCCGGGGAGGCCGGGGATGGGGGGCGGGCGCTTCGGCTCGCGCGCATTCCGCAGGACGGAAGGCAGGGGAGCGAAAGAGTTATGCGACAGGTTGCGAAAAAGGGCCTGATCACCATGGCGGCGGCGGGCGGCGTACTGGCCGTGACCGGCGGCTACGCCTACGCGGGCACGGGGGCGGGCGCTACGACCGCGCACTCGCCGGGAGCCGTGTCCGGCAACTCGATCCAGGCACCCGTCGAGATTCCGGTGAACGTCTGCGGTAACACCGTGCAGATCCTCGGGGTGCTCAACGGGAGCGGGGGGACCGGCTGTGGCAACACGGTCGGCGGGGGCGCCTCCGGCGGCTCCCAGCAGAGCGGCTCCAGCGCGGAGAGCCGCACGGAGCACTCGCCGGGCATCGGCTCCGGCAACAACATCCAGGCCCCGATCCATGTGCCGGCGAACGTCTGCGGGAACGACATCGGGGTCGGCACGGGCGGAAACTCCGACTTCGGGGGCGAATGCGGCGGCGTCGTGGACGCCGAGCCGAGCGACCCCGGAGACCCGGGGCAGCCCGGCGACCCGGGTGACCCCGGAAACCCGGGCGACCCCGGTAACCCCGGTGACCCGGACGACCCGGGCAAGCCGCACCACCCCGGGGACGACAACCCGGGCGGCCACACGCCTGCCCCCTCCACACCGGGCAACAGCGGCGGCCACGGGGCGGGCCACGGTGGGCACCAGGGGGCCCAGCAGGCCGGCGCCCACGGCGCCTCCTCGCACCTCGGCGGCTCCCAGCCGACCGGCAGCGAGCAGCTCGCCCACACCGGCGCCGGGCCGGTCGCCATCGCCCTCCCGGCCGCGGCGGGCATGCTGCTCGCGGGCACCGTGCTCTACCGCAGGGCGCGGGCCGGCCAGCGCTGAGGAGCGCTGAGCAGCGCTCAGACCGGCACATCGCGCCGCCCCCGGCGCGATGAGATGAGGTGACAACGAGCGGGTCCCGCCACGGCGGGGCCCGCTCGGCGTTTCAGCCGTTTACGTCTGCATGGTTCGAGTCTTCACGGTTCACTCTTCGGCGATTCACCAGGTGGCGCGGAGCTGGCGGATGATCCGGCGGCGCAACCGCACCCTGCGGCTGCCGTCGGGATTGAGTCGAAGGCGGTCGAGCTCCCAGTGTCCGTACTCGGCATGATCGGTCAGCAAGCGCGTGGCGGCCTTGCGGGAGACCCCGCGCGGCACGTACACGTCGCAGAATTCGTATTCCGGCATCGCATCTATTGTGCGGGACCAGGCCCCCTACGGATAGCGTCTGCACTATGTCTGATGCTGCGCAGCCATCCGCTGCCGAGGTACGCGCCGCCGCCGAAGCGGTGAAAGCCGCACTGGATCGTCACCTCGACGCTGTCGAACGCCGGTCCGGGGAGGACGACCCGGCCGTCTACGCCGCGTTCAACGACCTGGCCGCGGCAGCCGAGGTGTACGACGAGCTGCTCTATGACGCCTACGACGAGGTGACGCCCTTCGAGATCCCAGGCGACGACTCCCTGCCCCCCTACGCCGGCCCCGACGAACCGAGTGCCCTGAGCGTGCTGATCCGCCGGGACTACGCCGTCGTCGAACCCCAGCGCCTGCTCGCGCAGGCCCGGCGGGTCGCCGAGCTGGACCAGGCCCCCGCGGAACAGGCGGGGCCGGCCGGCGCGGCGGTCGTCGGCGACAGCGTCCAGTCCGCCATCGGCGTGCTCTTCGGCGAATACGAACCGGACGAGATCGCCTCCCGCCACAAGGAGTTCGGCCTCGAGGAGGGCGACTCCACCCTGTGGGTGGCGGCCGGCGACGAACTCGCCGAGCCGGGGGAGTGGCTGGCCGCCCCCTTCGACCAGCCGGACCCGCAGCAGGTCGTCTGCCGCTTCGACGTGAGCTCGGTCTTCGACGAGGACCTCGACGACGACGAAGACGAGGTCGAGGACGACGACGAGGCGGAAGGCGAGGACGACCTGGAGGTGCTGGGCCCTGGCAACTGAGCCCGCCTGTCCTGAGCCCCTGCGGCGCCGCGGCGCCGCAGGGGCTCAGGCGTGCCGCCCGGCGCATGAGCCGCGTCGCCCCCTGGGCTCCGGCCGCGTAGGGCAGGTGCCGCGCGTGCCGGGCTGCGGGCTTCCGGGCCGCATGGCGTCACCGTGGCAGGCGCGGCGGCCGGCCCGCGCGGCGGGTGAGGGCCTCTCCACCGCTCCTCGTACGGCCGCGCCCGTGGGCCGCAGGGTGTCCGTCCGCCTGCGCTGAGCGTGCGGGCTCGCTCATGGGCCGCGTGGCTCTACGGGCCGCCGCCGCGGGGCTGCACGTGCCGTGCCGCACGCGTCACGCGGGCATGCCGGTCCGCGTGACGCCTCAGGTCCCTGCACGGCCCGTCTCCGGACGGCCGCAGGTGCCGGGAGTGCCGCCCCCGGGGCGCGGGAGCGCGGCCGGTGCGTGAGGGCGGCCGGTGCGTGAGAGCGCCTCCACGGCTGCCCCGCCCGCGTCCGGGGGCGGGGCGCCGGTCAGCGCGCCGTGGAGGGGAGCTGGGTCTGCAGCAGCGATCGCAGGCGGGTGGTCCGTTCCGTCGCCGGGATTTCGGCCACCGCCCGCGCCAGTGCCGCGTCCGCCCCGTGCACCACGGACAGGTGGCGCTCGCCACGGCTGAAGGCGGTGTACACCCAGGCCCGGGTCAGCCCCGCGGCGGCGTCTTGGGGCAGCACCACGACCGCCGCGGGCCAGCGCGTGCCGACGGCCTGGTGAGCGGTGAGCGCCCAGCCGGGGCGGACCGTGTCGGCGACCTGCTCGCGGGGCACCACGACGGCCGTGCCCGCGCAGTCGAGGTGTAGTCCCTCGGCGTCCGCCGAGACCACCGTGCCGGGCAGCGCACGGCCCGGCGCCGGGACATAGGCGACCCGGTCGCCCGGGTCGAAGCCGCCGAACCGGCCGGGTCCTGGGTTCAGCCGCTCCTTCAGGGCGGCGTTGAGCGCGCGGGTGCCCACCGCGCCGCCGTGGCCGGGGGTGATCACCTGTGTGTGCTCGGACGGCACGCCGAGGGCGCGCGGCACCGAGTCCGCGACGAGCTGGACCGTGCGGTGCACGGCCTCGCCCGCGTCGCGCACCGGGACGATCACCACTTCCTTGCCCGGCGCCTCGACCTGGTTGAGCTCCCCGATCCCGATGGCCGAGACCAGCTCCCCGATCGGCCCGGGGTCGGGCGTGCGGGAGACGACCTGGGGGCAGCGGCGGGCGGCCAGGAGATCCGCGAAGACCTTGCCCGGCCCCGCCGACCACAGCACCCCGGGGTCCCCGCTCAGCACCAGCCGCGCGCCGTCCGGCAACGACTCCACGAGCATCGCCGCGGTCTCCACGTCCAGCTGCGGGGCGTCCAGCACGGCGATCAGATCGAGCGCGAGCGCCCCGTCCTCGTCCCGCCCCGGACCCTCCTGGCCGGCGAGCAGCCCCGCGACGGTGACCGCCGCGGCGTCGTCGATCAGCTCGGCCAGCCGGCGCCTGCCGTCCTCGGTGTGCGCCGCCGCGTAGGCCCGCAGCCCCAGGGACCCGGCCGCGGCGACGAGCGCCGCCGGCTCGGCCCGGGCCGCCTCGCCGCCGGTGTGCGCGACCAGGCCGTGGCCCGCGACCGCGCGGATCAGCTCCGCGGCGGACGGGCTGGGCGCGGCGGCGGCCGCGGCCTCCCACCCGGCCGCGTCCGAACTGCCCGCGGCGCCATCCCCACCGCGCCCGGCCCCGACCGCGCCGACCGCGTGGCTTCCGGTCGCCACGCCTCCGGCCTCGGCAGCCGCAGTCCGACGGGTCGCCCCGTCCGCGTCGGCCGCACTGTCGGTGTCGGCTCCGGTCGCCCCGGGCGCGTCGGCCCTGGCTGTGTGGCTTCCGGTCGCCACGCCACCGGCCTCGGCAGCCGCAGTCGCGGCCGGAGTCGCCCTGCGCACGCCGGCCGCACTGTCCACGTCCGCCCCGGCCCCGGCCGCGTCGCCCCCGGCCGCACTGTCCGTGTCGGCTGCGGCCTCAGCAGCCCCGGGCTCATCGGCCCCGTCCGCCTCGGCCGCCCCGGCCTCCGCCTGACTGGCCGCAGCCCCGGTCGCTTCCGGCGCACCGCCCTCGTCGCCGCCCTCGTCGCCCGCGCCACCCGGCGCCGTCGCGCTCAGCCGGTCGCTGAAGGTGCTCGCCAGCCGGGCCAGGCCGTCGGCCAGGCTCTCCTCCGCCAGCGCGAAGCGGTCCAGCCCCAGAAGGACCCGCACCGGCTGCTCGTCCTCCTCGTCCCCGTCCCCGGCCGCCGGGCGGGCGGCGCCCGGGGTGTCGAGGGCGTCCTGGAAGACCAGCACCCGGCCGTCCGCGATCGCGGAGCGCAGCCCCGCGTCCGGGTCCGGTACGGACAGCTTGGCCAGCCCCGCGCGCAGCGCGGAGGACTCCAGCGCGGTGTGGCCTTCGAGCGCGGCGCGCTCGAGCAGCCAGACCGTGAGCGCCTGGGCCCGGCGCTCGTCGTCCGGCCCGCAGCTCGGGCCGAGCAGGGCACGGGCGAAGCCGTCCGCCTGGTCGGGGCGCACGCCGGGCACGGCGAGCAGCTGCCACGGGTCCTCGCGCAGCGCCTCGGCGGCCCCCTCGCCGAGCGCCGCCACGACCGCGCCGGCCAGGCTCTCGGGTGCGCCGCCCTCGGCGAGGACCCGCCGGACCTCGGCGGCGCCGGGAGCGTTGTCGACCGGGCCGGACGCGGCCCTGGGCACGACCCGAACGGGCTGCCCGGCCCCGGCCCCCGGCCCCGCGAGGGCCCCGCTCGCCGGGGCGAGTCCGCCGGGCGCGCTCGCCCGGGGCTGCTCGCGCCCCGGGCCGCCCGTGCGCTCCCGCGCCCCCTCGGGACCGGCCCCGCTGCCCCCGGTGCCGCGGGTCGCGGCTCGGCCCTGGCGGGCCGCGGGGGTGTCCGTGAAGAACGAGGCCGCCGACCGCTCCCCGCTCTCGACGGCCCGCACGGCCGCGGCCAGCGCCTCCGCGGCGGCGGACCGCTTGCCGCCTCCCGCGCCCCCGGCGCCCCCGGCGGCGCCGCGCGGCGCCGCCGGGGCGTCGCCCTGCGGCTGGGTGGCGTCGCCCGGTGGCTGGTTGGCGTCGCCCAGCCGCTGCGTGGTGTCGGCCGCGGCCTCCGCCCCGGAGGGTGGCGCGGCGCTTGGCCCCGCCGCACCCGTATCGGCATCCGTATCCGTATCCGTATCCGCGTCCGCGTCCGTCCCCGCCGCGGGGGCGCCGGTGGTGGGCTCCTCCTCGGGCGCGGAGGCGGCGTCGCCGGCGAGGCGGTCGGTACTCACAGCGTGCTCCAGTCCTGGTCGGGATAGCGGTGCACGGGCGCCGACACATCGTCGAGCGCCTGGCAGATTTCCTCTGGAAGACTAAGCGCCTCCACCGACAGCGCCGCCCTGAGCTGCTGCGCGTTTCGAGCGCCGACGATGGGCGCGGTGACGCCCGGGCGGTCGCGGACCCAGGCGAGTGCCACGTGCAGCGGGGTGGTGGCCAGGCCGTCGGCCGCGGTGCTGACGGCTTCGACGATCCGGCTCGCCTCCTCGTCGAGGTAGGGGGCGACGAAGGCGGCCA
This sequence comes from Streptomyces sparsogenes, assembly GCF_001704635.1. Taxonomy (GTDB): domain Bacteria; phylum Actinomycetota; class Actinomycetes; order Streptomycetales; family Streptomycetaceae; genus Streptomyces; species Streptomyces sparsogenes. The sequence goes on from NZ_MAXF01000222.1 coordinate 23,233, forward strand.
GTTGGTCGGAGGCGCCGCGCGAGTCGGCAGGGGTGGTGTGGCGGTATTTGCCGGTGAGCACCCCGCGGCCCAGCGGGGAGGAGGGCAGGATGCCCAGGCCCAGGTCCAGGGCCGCGGGCAGCACCTCCCGTTCGATGCCGCGCTGCAGCAGCGAATACTCCATCTGGGTGCTGGCGAGCCGGGTGTGCGCGCCGGGCGAGGCGAGCTGCCAGGTGGCGGCCTTGGCGAGCTGCCAGCCGGAGAAGTTGGACACCCCGGCATACCGCGCCCGCCCGCTGCTGACCGCGATGTCCAGCGCCTGGAGCGTCTCCTCGAGCGGGGTGGCCGGGTCGAAGGCGTGCACCTGCCACAGATCGACGTATTCGGTGTTGAGCCGCTGGAGCGAGGCGTCGAGCGCGCCCAGCAGATAGCCCCGCGATCCGTCGAAGCGGCGGTCGGGATCCGGGACGCTGCCGGCCTTGGTGGCGATGTGCAGCTCACGGCGCGGTACGAGGCCCCCCATCAGCTGGCCCAGGATGTACTCCGCTTCGCCGTCCGCGTACACATCGGCGGTGTCCACGAGGGTCCCGCCCGCTTCCCAGAACTCCTTGAGCTGATCCGCCGCGTCGTGTTCGTCCGTGTCCCGCCCCCAGGTGAGCGTGCCGAGCCCGAGGCGGGATACGCGCAGGCCCGTGCGGCCGAGGTGCCTTAGCTCCATGAACGTTGAGATTACTGGCCGCGCCACGAACCGTGGCGGCCTGTGGATAACCCGGTCCTGACGTACCCGGACGCGGCGCGCTAGAGTCCCCGCGACAGGGACGTTACTGATGGGTAAGGGGTGCGTGCGGCATGAGGCTCGGAATCAACCTCGGCTACTGGGGCGCCGGGATGGACGCGGACAACCTGGCGGTCGCCCGGGAGGCAGACCGCCTCGGCTACGCGGTCTGCTGGGCCGCGGAGGCGTACGGCTCCGACGCTGCCACCGTGCTGGCGTGGGTGGCCGCCCAGACCGAGCGCATCGACGTCGGCTCGGCGATCTTCCAGATCCCGGCCCGGACGCCCGCGATGACGGCGATGACCGCCGCGACCCTCGACTCGCTCTCCGGAGGCCGCTTCCGGCTCGGGCTCGGCGTCTCGGGGCCGCAGGTCTCCGAGGGCTGGTACGGGGTGCGGTTCGACAAGCCGCTCGCCCGCACCCGCGAGTACGTGGAGATCATCCGCAAGGCCATGGCGCGCGAGCGCCTGACCCACGAGGGCGAGAACTGGACCCTGCCGCTGCCCGGCGGCCCCGGCAAGCCCATCAAGCTCACCGTGCACCCGGTGCGCGAGCACATCCCGCTGTACATCGCGGCCATCGGCCCGAAGAACCTCGAGCAGACCGGTGAGATCGCTGACGGCGCGCTGCTCGTCTTCTTCGCGCCCGAGCACGCCGAGGCGACGACCCTGAGCGCGATCCGCGCGGGCCGCGAGAAGGCGGGCAAGAGCCTGGACGGCTTCGACCTGGTGCCGACCGTCCCGCTGGCCGTCGGCGACGACATCGACGCCCTCGCCGACGTCTTCCGCCCCTACACCGCGCTGTACGTGGGCGGCATGGGCAGCGCGAAGCAGAACTTCTACAACAAGCTGGCGCAGCGCATGGGGTACGAGAAGGAGGCCGCCGAGATCCAGGAGAAGTACCTGGCCGGCGACAAGGAGGGCGCCGCCGCGGCCGTACCGCGCGAGCTGATCGACTCCACGACGCTGCTCGGCCCCGTCGAGCGCATCGCCGACCGCATGCGCGCGTACGCCGAGGCCGGCGTCACCACGCTGTCGCTGTCCCCGTCGGGCTTCACCCTCGAAGAGCGCGTCGCGGGGCTCCGCGCGGGCATCGAGGCGCTGGAGCGAGCCGGGCTGGCCTAGCGCACCCCGCGCCCCGGGCGGTCCCGGCCGGGACCCCCGGGCGGCGGCTGTCCGGGGAGGGGAAGATCTGCGGCCGTGGTGGGGGCTCGGGGTGTCTTCCCCGCCACGGCCGTCACCCAGCACAACGCTCAGGCCCCCGGGCGGTTACGCGAGCGCCCGACACCTCGCCGGTCCCTCGGCCGGTGGAGCGGAGGAGGCCACCTGTTGCCGCGCCCGGCGCCCGGCATTTGACTTTTGCTGCGCGGACGTCGGGCACGGAGGTGGCGGAGATGCTCTCGGCGAAAAGGCTGTTCCAGGAGATTGTCGACAACGACGAATCCTTCCGGCTCTTGTGTTCCATCGCCGCCGGCGGCGAGGCCCAGGGCGGCTGGGAGAACGGCAGGATCGCCACCCTCGTACCGGACAGCGAGCGCGCCCTCGCCCCGAAGATCGCCCGGCACGGCGCGGACGAGGACAAGCACGGCAGGATCTTCAACGCCCTGCTGCGCCGGCGCGGGCTCGAACCGGTCGAGGTCCCGCCCGAGACCGACTACACCATGCTGCTCGAAGCGCGCGGTGTCGGCCTCGCCCACGACAAGCTGCGCCGCGACGCACCGCTCACCGAGCACGACATCGTCGCCTACCTCGCCCACAGCCGGGTCACCGAGCAGCGCGCGGCCGGCCAGATGGCGATGCTGTGCCGGTTCTTCGGGGACGACCCGCTCCTCGGCCGCGCGCTCAAGATGATCGCGGGCGACGAGGAGAACCACCTGGCCTACTGCCACGAGGAGCTGCTGCGCCTGGCCGCCGCCGGGCACGGCCGGGCGATCCGGCGCGCCCTGAGGGAGTGCGCGCTCGTCGAGGCCCGGGTGCACCGCGACGTCAGCCTCGCCGTGATGGCCCGTATGGGCCGCATCCTGGGCTGGTCGCGGGCCAGGGGGGCGCTGCTGACGGCGGGCGTCCACGCCGTGTACCTGTACGAGCGGCTCGGCGGCTGGCGGCGCATGGTGACCCTGCGGACGCCGGAGCGGCTGGACGCGCTCGGCGGGCCCGCCGAGCCCACCCCCGAGTTCGCCTGACACCCGGCCGCGCCGCCCCGGCCGGTCGCTCCCCCGCCCGGTCGGCCGCCTACGTTTGCCGCGCCGCCTACAGCCCGGCCCCGCCGCCCGGTCAGAGCCAGCCGCGACGTCTGAAGAATCGGTACAGCCCGAAGATCGTCCCGCCCATGAGCATCAGCACCGCGGGATACCCCCACCGCCACCCCAGCTCGGGCATGTACTCGAAGTTCATGCCGTAGATCCCGGCGATCATCGTCGGCACCGCCGCCATCGCCGCCCACGCCGAGATCTTCCGCATGTCGTCGTTCTGCCGCACGCCCATCTGCGCCAGATGCGCGGACAGTATGTCCGACAGCAGCCGGTCCAGCCCCTCCACGTGCTCGTTCACCCGGGTCAGATGGTCGCTGACGTCGCGGAAGAACGGCCGGGACCCCTCGTGGACGAACGGCAGCCCCGTCCCCGCGAGCCGCATCATCGGGTCCCCCAACGGACCGGTGGCCCGCCGGAATTCCAGCACCTGGCGCTTGAAGGTGTAGATCCGCCCGGCCGTGTTCCCCACCGCCCCCGCCGGGCTGAACACCTCCGCCTCCAGCTCGTCCAGGTCGACGCGGAGCGCGTCCGCGACGTCCAGGTAGTGGTCCACGACCGCGTCGGACACCGCGTACATCACGGCCGTGGGCCCGTGCTGGAGCACGTCCGGGTTGCTCTCCAGGCGCTCGCGCACCGTTCCCAGCGGATTGGTGTGGCCGTGCCGCACGGTCACCACGAAGGAGTCGCCGACGAACACCATCAACTCCCCTGCGGTGACGCTGTCGGCGGAGTCGTCGTACTCGACCGGCTTGAGCACCAGGAACAGCGAGTCGTCGTAGACCTCCAGCTTGGGCCGCTGGTGGGCGCGCAGCGCGTCCTCCACGGCCAGCGGGTGCAGCCCGAACTCGCTCGTGACCAGGTCGAACTCCTTCTCGGTCGGCTCGTGCAGCCCGATCCACAGGAAGGAGTCACCGGTGGCTCTCGCCTCCGCGAGGGCGTCGGAGAAGTCGGCGGGCCCCTCGGTTCGGCGCCCGCCCCGGTAAATGGCACAGTCCACGATCACGCCGGGCATTCTGCCCCCTTCCGCTGAAAGCACACCGGGCGGCCTCCGGGCGAGCCCGGACGTAGGGCACCGGGCCACGGGCTGGGGCACGGGGGCACGGGGTACGAGGCACGGGGCCACGGGGTACGAGGCACGGGGCCACGGGGTACGGGGGCACCGGGGCCGTAGGGTGGCAGGCATGCCCACGCTGATCCTCGTACGGCACGGCCGGTCCACCGCCAACACCGCGGGACTCCTCGCGGGCTGGACGCCCGGCGTCGCACTCGACGAGCGCGGCGCCGCCCAGGCCGCCGCCCTCCCCGGGCGGCTCGCCGCGCTCCCGCTGGCCGCCGCCGTCACCAGCCCGCTGCAGCGCTGCCAGGAGACCCTGGCCCCGCTGCTGGCCGCCCGGCCGGAGCTGCCCCTGCACACCGACGAGCGGATCGGGGAGTGCCACTACGGCGACTGGTCCGGCCGCAAGCTGGCCGAGCTCGCCGACGAGCCCCTCATGCAGGTCGTCCAGCAGCACCCGTCCGCCGCCGCCTTCCCGGGCGGCGAGTCCATGCGGGCCATGCAGGCCCGCGCGGTCGACGCGGTGCGCGACTGGAACGCCCGGATCGAGGAGGAGCACGGCGCCGACGCGGTCTACCTGATGTGCTCGCACGGCGACATCATCAAGGCGCTCGTCGCCGACGCCCTGGGCATGCACCTGGACCTCTTCCAGCGCGTCTCGGTCGAGCCCTGCTCGGTCACCGCCATCCGCTACACCCGGCTGCGCCCCTTCCTCGTGCGGCTCGGCGACACCGGCGACTTCGGCTCCCTCGCGCCCCGCGAGGACGGCGCGGGCGAGGGCCGGTCCGGGGACGCTGAGGTGGGCGGCGGCGCGTGAGCACCGTGATCGCCGGGCGCAGTAGGGTGGTGCCGCGGCGCCGCCCAACCGCGGGCAGCCGTGACCGGGCAGGTGTGTGACCTCGGCAGTCAGCGGCCGAGGCCGCCGAAAACCACGCCGAACCATGTCGAAACCCACCGAAGACCACACCGAAGACCTGCCGAAGACCACGCTGAACTACGCCGAAGACCACGCCGAACCACGTCGAAACAAATGGAGCAGGACGTTGTCCCGTCAGGTGTTCCTCTATGACCCGCCGGACCGTTTCGTCGCCGGCACGGTCGGGCTGCCCGGGCGCCGCACCTTTTTCCTGCAGGCGTCCGGGGGCGGCCGGACCACCAGCGTCGCGCTTGAGAAGACCCAGGTCGCCGCGCTCGCCGAGCGGATAGACGAGCTGCTGGACGAGGTGGTGCGGCGCACCGGCGGAAGCGCCCCGGTGCCGGCCGTCGCGCCCCCCGAGCTCACCGACACCGCGCCGCTGGAAGTCCCCGTGGAGGAGGAGTTCCGGGTCGGCACCATGGCGCTCGCCTGGGACGGCGAGGAACAGCGCATGATCGTGGAGGCGCAGGCCCTCGTCGAGCTGGAGGCGGAGTCCGAGGAGGACCTCGCGGAGGCCGAGGAGCGGCTGCTCCAGGACGAGGTCAACGGGCCGCCGATGCTCCGCGTGCGGCTCACCGGGCCCCAGGCGCGCGCCTTCGCCAAGCGCGCCCTGGAGGTCGTCAACGCCGGCCGCCCGCCGTGCCCGCTGTGCAGTCTGCCGCTCGACCCGGAGGGACACGTATGTCCGCGCCAGAACGGATATCGCCGCGGGGCGTGACGCCTCCGGAGCCGTCCGAGCTGCTGGCGCGGGGCGAGCTGACGGTGCGCGGACGGGTCCGTGAGGCGTCCAACGCGGTGCTGTACTGCACGGTCGAGTACGAGGGCCACAGCGCGGCCTGCGTCTACAAGCCGGTGGCGGGGGAGCGCCCGCTGTGGGACTTCCCGGACGGCACGCTGGCCCAGCGCGAGGTCGCGGCGTACGAGCTCTCCGAGGCCACCGGGTGGGGCCTGGTGCCCCCGACCGTGCTGCGGGACGGGCCGTACGGGCAGGGGATGTGCCAGCTGTGGATCGAGGCCGCCACCGGCGGCGACGGCGAGGACTCCGAGGACGGCGAGGACGGCGACGGGGCCCCGGGGCTGCTCGCGCTCGTCGACGGCGACGAGCCGGGTCCCGGCTGGAAGGCCGTGGCCTTCGCCGAGGTGGACGAGGGCCGCACCGCGCTGCTGGTGCACGCCGACGACGAGCGGCTGCGGCGGCTGGCCGTCCTCGACGCCGTGATCAACAACGGCGACCGCAAGGGCGGCCACCTGCTGCCCACCGCCGACGGGCGGCTCTACGCCATCGACCACGGTGTGACGTTCAACGCGGACGACAAGCTGCGCACCCTGCTGTGGGGCTGGGCCGGCGAGCCGCTGACCGACGAGGCGCTCGCGGTGCTGCGCCGGCTCGCGGACCGGCTGGCCGACGGGGATCCGCTCACCGCCCGGCTGTCCGAGCTGATCACCGAGACCGAGATCGCGGCGCTGCGCGCCCGGATCGCGGGCCTGCTGCGGTCGGGGCGCCACCCCAAGCCCAGCGGGCAGTGGCCCGCCATCCCCTGGCCCCCGGTCTGACCGCCCCCACCGGCCACCAACCGGCTCCCGGAACCACGCCCGAAAACGGCCCGGAAAGGGTGCCCCCACCGGCCCCGCAGTGCGGCCTGCGGGGGTGCCCCCACCGGCCCCGCAGCCGGCCTGCGGGGCCGAAGCGGCAGACACAGCAGGTCACGGGCGAATTCGCAAGACCGCCTATCAAGCCAACCAGACCCCATCCGGTTCGTATCCGGAAGGGGCGTCCGGTTACGCTCGACACATGTATGCCTGGCCCGCTTCCGAGGTGCCCGCCCTGCCTGGCAGAGGCCGCGACCTGAGGATCCACGACACCGCGACCGGGGGATCGATCACCCTCGACCCCGGCCCCGTCGCCCGCATCTACGTCTGCGGGATCACCCCGTACGACGCGACCCACATGGGACATGCGGCGACCTACAACGCGTTCGACCTCGTACAACGCGTGTGGCTCGACACCAAGCGGCAGGTTCACTACGTCCAGAACGTCACCGACGTCGACGACCCCCTGCTTGAGCGCGCCGTGGCGAAGGGCCTCGACTGGACGGCTCTCGCCGAGCGTGAGACCGCCCTGTTCCGCGAGGACATGACGGCGCTGCGGATGCTGCCGCCGCGCCACTACATCGGCGCCGTGGAGGCGATCCCCGGGATCGTGCCGCTCGTGGAGCGGCTGCGCGACGCGGGCGCCGCCTATGAACTCGAAGGCGACATCTACTTCTCCGTCGAGTCGGACGCCTCCTTCGGCGGCGTCTCCGGGCTCGACGCCGAGGCCATGCGGCTGCTGTCGGCCGAGCGCGGCGGCGATCCGGACCGACCAGGCAAGAAGAACCCGCTGGACCCCATGCTGTGGATGGCCGCCCGCCCCGGCGAGCCGAGTTGGGACGGCGGCTCCCTGGGGCCCGGCCGCCCCGGCTGGCACATCGAGTGCGTGGCCATCGCGCTCGATCACCTCGGCATGGGCTTCGACGTGCAGGGCGGCGGCTCCGATCTCGCCTTCCCGCACCACGAGATGGGCGCCTCCCACGCCCAGGTCCTCACCGGTCAGCGGCCGTTCGCGAAGGCGTACGTGCACGCGGGCATGGTGGCCCTGGACGGCGAGAAGATGTCCAAGTCCAAGGGCAATCTGGTCTTCGTCTCCGCGCTGCGCCGCGACGGCGTGGACCCGGCGGCCATCCGGCTCGCGCTGCTCTCCCACCACTACCGCGCGGACTGGGAGTGGACCGACGGCGTGCTCCGCGAGGCCGAGGAGCGCCTGGCCCGCTGGCGCGCCGCCGTCTCCCGCCCCGACGGCCCGTCGGCCGACGGGCTCCTGGACGAGATCCGCACCGCCCTGGCGAACGACCTCGACGCCCCGGCCGCGCTCGCCGCGGTCGACCGCTGGGCGGCGGCGCAGGCGTCGGAGGGCGGAACGGACGAGGGGGCTCCGGGCCTGGTGTCCCGCGCGGTGGACGCGCTGCTGGGCGTCGCGCTGTAGGGCCTCTCGTTTGGATCACGCCGGGCTCGCCGGCCGCTGACTGCCGACCGGGCCCGGGGTCTCGCCCCCGGGCCCGGTCCGCACGCCTTCGGGGAACACCGCGCGTTCGGTCAACACCGCCGCGTTCGGGGAACACCGCGCGGGACCGAGAGGGCGCGAGGCGCGCCGCCCGGTCCCGCCTGATCCTGGCCCCACCCGCTCCGGGGCCGCCTGCTCCCGGTCCGCCTACTCCTGCTCGTCGGGGCGCTCGCTGCCGCCCTCGCCGCCGTCGCCCGGCCCGTCAACGGATCCGGAGCCGGCGTCCGAGCCGGTGTCCGACCCGGCGTCCGACCCGGTGTCGGCCTCGTCCCGCGCCGAAGGTCTCCGCGGACGTGTCGAGCCCGTCGACCCCGTCGAGCCGCCGGATCCGGAGGCCGACGAGTCGCGCAGATACGAGCCGGGGCCGCCCGCGCCCGCGTCCCGGCCGTCCCCGAGCCCGCCCCCGTCCGTGGCGTGTCCGCCCGGGCCCGGCTGGCCGTCCCGGCGCCGCAGATAGCGCTCGAACTCGCGGGCGATCGCCTCGCCCGACGCCTCCGGCAGCTCGGCCGTGTCGCGTGCCTCCTCCAGGGACTGGACGTACTCCGCGACCTCGCTGTCCTCCGCGGCGAGTTGGTCCACCCCGAGCTGCCAGGCGCGCGCGTCCTCCGTCAGCTCGCCGAGCGGGATACGCACGCCGATCAGGTCCTCGAGGCGGTTGAGCAGGGCCAGGGTCGCCTTGGGATTCGGGGGCTGCGAGACGTAGTGCGGCACGGCCGCCCACAGGCTCACCGCCGGGACGCCCGCGTGGGTGCACGCCTCCTGGAGGATCCCGACGATGCCCGTCGGCCCCTCGTACCGCGACTCCTCCAGATCGAGGGTGCGGGCCAGGTCCGGGTCGGAGGTGACGCCGCTGACCGGCACCGGCCGGGTGTGCGGGGTGTCGCCGAGCAGTGCGCCGAGGACGACGACCATCTCGACGCCCAGCTCGTGGGCGTACCCGAGGATCTCGTTGCAGAACGACCGCCAGCGCATGCTCGGTTCGATGCCGCGCACCAGCACCAGGTCGCGGGGCTTGTCGCCGCCGCTCGCGCGGACCACCGAGAGCCGGGTGGTCGGCCAGGTGACCTTGCGGATTCCGCCCTCCAGCGCCACGGTCGGCCGGTTGACCTGGAAGTCGTAGTAGTCCTCGGCGTCGAGCGCGGCGAAGACCTCGCCCTTCCATTCCCGATCCAGGTGCCCGACCGCGGTGGAGGCGGCGTCTCCGGCGTCGTTCCAGCCCTCGAAGGCACAGATCATGACCGGGTCGATCAGCTCGGGAACCCCCTCAAGCTCGATCACCCAGCGCCTCCTTCCGACCGGGGCGGACGGGTCCGTACCGCCACCAGCTGCAGTTCCATTCGCGTGCGTCCCAAGCCTACGGCTTCCCGGCCCCCGGGCCGCAGCCCCCATGTGAGGGTGGGCCTGCGGAGGGGCAGTGGCGGGGAGGGGAGCGGACAGAGAAATGATCAAGGAAGCCCGTACGGCGAGCAGCCGACAAGGGACCTGTTGATTCATCCGACCTGTGCTCCGAGGCTCCCGGGAAAGTTCGCGCACGCCCCTAGACGAGACGGCTCCGACGGCGCTATACATCGGATCACCGCGAAAGGTCCGATGTTCTATCGCGCTGCACAGGGAGTCCCGTTGAGATTGCGCCCGACCGTCACCGAGATCGAGGTCCACGACGTCCGGTTTCCCACCTCGGAAGAGCTCGACGGCTCGGACGCCATGAACCCCGACCCCGACTACTCGGCGGCGTACGTCGTGCTGCGCACCGACGGGACCGAGGAGACCGGCGGCGGCCCGGCCGAGGGCCACGGGTTCGTCTTCACGATCGGCCGTGGCAACGATGTCACCGCGGCCGCGATCCGTTCCCTGCGCCCCCATCTCGTGGGCCGCCCCGCCCCGCTGACCGCCGCCGATCTCGGCGCCCTCTACCGGGAGCTGACGCACGATTCGCAGCTGCGCTGGCTCGGGCCCGAGAAGGGGGTCATGCATATGGCGGCCGGCGCGGTGGTGAACGCCGCCTGGGACCTCGCCGCCCGGCAGGCGGGCAAGCCGCTGTGGCGGTTTCTCGCCGACATGCCACCCGAAGACCTCGTCGAGCTGGTCGACTTCCGCTACCTCACCGACGCCCTCACCCCCGACGAGGCGCTCGAGATCCTGCGCGCCGCCGAGCCCGGCCGCGCCGAACGCGCCGCGCTGCTGGTCGAGCGGGGCTACCCGGCCTACACCACCTCCCCCGGCTGGCTCGGCTACTCCGACGAGAAGATGGTCAAGCTCGCCCAGGAGGCCGTCGCCGACGGCTTCCGGCAGATCAAGCTCAAGGTCGGCGCCGACCTCGACGAGGACCTGCGGCGGCTGCGCCTGGCGCGCGAGGCGGTGGGCCCCGAGGTGCGGATCGCGGTGGACGCCAACCAGCGCTGGGACGTGGCCGAGGCGCTGCGCTGGACCCGCGCCCTGGCGCCGTACGAGCCGCACTGGATCGAGGAGCCCACCAGCCCCGACGACGTCCTCGGCCACGCCGCCATCCGCAGCGGGCAGCCCGTCAAGGTCGCCACCGGCGAGCACGTCGCCAACCGCGTCGTCTTCAAGCAGCTGCTCCAGGCCGGCGCCGTCGACTTCGTACAGATCGACGCGGCCCGGGTGGCCGGCGTCAACGAGAACCTGGCGATCCTGCTGCTCGCCGCCAAGTTCGGGGTGCCGGTCTGCCCGCACGCCGGCGGCGTGGGACTGTGCGAACTGGTCCAGCACCTGGCCATGTTCGACTTCGTCGCGGTCTCCGGGAGCTGGGAGGACCGGGTCATCGAGTACGTCGACCACCTCCACGAGCACTTCGACGACCCGGCCGTCGTCGAGGGCGGCCGCTACCGCGCCCCGGCCCTGCCCGGCTCCTCGGCCCGCATGCACCCCGGATCCATCGCCGCCTACCGCTACCCCGACGGGCCCCAGTGGCAGGCCCGGACCGCCGCACGACAGGAGGGAACCCCGTGAACCAGGCCCATCCCACCGGCGACTTCGACGGACTGGCCGCGCTCGTCACCGGCGGCGCCTCCGGCATCGGCGCCGCGATCGCCGCCCTGCTGCGCGACCGCGGCGCGCGGGTCGCGGTGCTCGACCGCGACCCGGCCGGCGCCCCCGCCGGCACCCTCCCGGTGAAGGCCGACGTCACCTCCGACGAGGCCATACGGAACGGGGTCGCCGAGGTGGTCGCCGAGTTCGGCGCGCTGCACACCGTGGTCGGCAACGCCGGGATCGGCGCCATCGGCACCGTCGAGGACAACTCCGACGAGGAGTGGCGGCGGGTGCTCGACGTCAACGTCCTGGGCCTGGTGCGCACCGCCCGCGCCGCGCTGCCCCATCTGCGCGCCGCCGCCGCCGAGCGGCCCGGCGCCGTCTCCATCACCCACACCTGCTCCATCGCCGCCACCGCGGGACTGCCGCAGCGCGCCGCCTACAGCGCCAGCAAGGGCGCGGTGCTCGCGCTGACCCTCGCCATGGCCGCCGACCACGTGCGCGACGGCATCCGCGTCAACTGCGTCAACCCCGGCACCGTCGACACCCCCTGGGTCGGCCGGCTGCTCGGCCGGGCCGCCGACCCGGCCGCCGAGCGCGCCGCCCTGGAGGCCCGTCAGCCGACCGGACGGCTGGTGTCCGCCGACGAGGTGGCCGCCGCCGTCGCGTATCTGGCCGGCCCGGCCGCCGCGGCCGTCACCGGCACCGCGCTGGCCGTCGACGGAGGGATGCAGGGCCTGCGCCTGCGCCCCGCCACCTGAACGGCCACCTGAAGGGCCGTACGACCCCTGCCCCGCGACCCCCGCCCCGCGACCCCCGCCCCCTGACCCTGCCACCTGAACCCCGCACGCACAGCCCCCAGCCCAGGAGCACAGAGCCGCACCATTCCACCAAGGACGGGACGATGACGAGACTCCGCACGACCGGCACCGTCGCCTGTGCCGTGCTGCTCGCCGCCGCCGCACTCGCGGGCTGCAACCGCGAGAGCAACGGCGCGGGCGGCGGCAAGGTCGGCATCGACATGCCGCGCACCGACACGGACTTCTGGAACTCCTACCAGCAGTACCTCGAGAAGGGCGTCGACGACGGCACCGTCGACGCGCTGCCGCTGTCCAACTCGCAGAACGACATCGCCAAGCTCGTCGCCAACGTCCAGGCCCTCACCGACCAGGGCGCCAAGGCCATCGTCATGGCCCCCCAGGACACCGGGGCGATCTCCTCCACCCTGGACCGGCTCAAGGAGAAGAAGATCCCCGTCGTCAGCGTGGACACCCGCCCCGACGCCGGCGAGGTCTACATGGTCGTACGGGCCGACAACCGCGCCTACGGCACCAAGGCCTGCGAATATCTGGGCAAGCAGCTGGGCGGCAAGGGCCGGGTCGCCGAGTTGCAGGGCGACCTCAGCTCCATCAACGGCCGCGACCGGTCCGAGGCCTTCGCCTCCTGCATGAAGGAGAAGTTCCCGGGCATCACGGTGCACGAGCTGCCCACCGACTGGAAGGGCGACGTCGCCTCCGCCAAGCTGCAGAGCCTGCTGGCCCAGCACAAGGACGTCGACGGCATCTACATGCAGGCGGGCGGCGCCTTCCTGCAGCCCACGCTCGCGCTGCTGGAGCAGAAGAAGCGACTCAAGCCCGCCGGGTCGGACGGGCACATCACGATCATCTCCAACGACGGCATTCCGGAGGAGCTGGACGCCATCCGCTCCGGGAAGATCGACGCCACCCTCTCCCAGCCCGCCGACCTCTACGCCAAGTACGCGCTGGAGTACGCCAAGGCGGCCCTGGACGGCAAGAAGTTCAAGCCCGGCAAGACCGACCACGACTCCGAGATCGTCAAGATCAAGAACGGTCTGGAGGACCAGCTTCCCGCACCCCTGGTCACCAAGGAGAACGTCGACGACAAGACCCTGTGGGCCAACCAGCTCGAGAAGAAGTAGCCATGGCCGCAGCGGACCGGCCCACCGCCGTGCGGGCGGAGGGCGTCGTCAAACGGTTCGGGCCCACCGTGGCCCTGGACCGCGCGCACCTGGCCGTACGGCCGGGGGAGGCCCACGCGCTGGTCGGGCGCAACGGCGCGGGGAAGTCCACGCTGGTGTCCGTGCTGACCGGCATGGAGCGCCCGGACGAGGGCACCGTCACCTTCTCCGACGAGCCCGCGCCCGGCTACGGCGACACCGCCGCGTGGCAGCGCAAGGTGGCCTGCGTCTACCAGAAATCCATGGTGGTGCCCGACCTGACCGTCGCCGAGAACCTCTACCTGGGCCGCTTCCAGGGCACCGGGCGGATCCGCTGGCGCGCGCTGCGCGAGGACGCCCGCGCCCTGCTGGCCGAGTACGGGGTGGACGTCGATCCCCGCACCCGCGCCAAGGACCTCACCGTCGAGCAGGGGCAGTTCGTCGAGATCGCCAGGGCGCTGTCCTTCGGCGCCCGCCTGATCATCCTCGACGAGCCCACCGCGCAGCTCGACGCGGGCGGCATCGAGCGGCTCTTCGCCAAGCTGCGCGAGCTGCGCCGGCAGGGCGTCGCCTTCCTGTTCATCTCGCACCACCTGCGGGAGGTCTACGAGCTCTGCGACACCGTCACCGTCTTCCGCGACGCCCGGCACGTGGTGACCGCCCCGGTCGCCGAGCTGCCCAAGGACGAACTGGTCGCGGCGATGACCGGGGACGCCGAAGCCGGGCCGCCGAAGCGGGCGCGCGGCGCGGTGCGCGCCCCCGTCCCGCGCCAGGAGGTCGTTCCCCGCCAGGAGGTCGTTCCCCGCCAGGAGGCCGTCCCCCGCCAGGAGGCCGTCCCGCGTCGGCAGGCCGGCCCGGGCGCGGAGCCGGTGCTGCGCACCGAAGGGCTCGCCCTGGAGGGCGAGTTCGACCCGCTGGACCTGGTGGTGCGGCCGGGGGAGGTGGTGGGCCTGGCCGGGGCCACGGCCAGCGGCAACACCGCTGTCGGCGAGACCCTGGTGGGGCTGCGCAAGCCGGACGGCGGGCGGGTGGCGGTGCGCGGCCGCGCCGTACGCCCCGGAAGCGTGCCGCACGCCCTGGACGCGGGCATCGGATACGTGCCCGAGGACCGGCACCGTCAGGGCCTGGTCCTGGGCCGCAGCGTCGCCGAGAACGCCACGCTGACCGTGACCGACCAGCTCGGTCCCTTCGGAACGGTGCTGCCCTCCCGGACCCGCGCGTTCGCGAGCCGCATGATCGCCTCCCTCGACATCAAGACCTCCGGCCCCGCACAGCCCGTCTCCGGCCTCTCCGGCGGCAACCAGCAGAAGGTCGTCATCGCGCGGGCGCTGGCCCGCGAACCGAGCGTGCTGGTGGCCATCCGCCCGACCGCCGGGGTGGACGTGAAGTCCAAGGAGGCGCTGCTGGGTGTGGTGCGCGAGGTGGCGGCGGCCGGCAGCGGCGCCCTGATCGTCTCCGACGAACTGGACGACCTGCGGGTGTGCGACCGGGTCCTGGCCTTCTTCCACGGGCGGGTGGTCGCCGAGTTCGGCGACGACTGGAGCGACCGCGCACTGGTCGCCGCGATGGAAGGAATGGCCACAGCGGAGCACGGCGCGCCGACGGCGGGAGCGGAAGCGGGAGCGACCGGCAAGAGAGGCGAGAGCGGCAAGAGGGGCGAGAGCGGCAAGAGAGGCAAGAGCGGCGATCAGGGGAGAGAGGGAAGCCAGTCATGACCGATACCGCACGGCAGCGCCCCGGCGACGTGGTGGCGGCCGGCGAGATGGCGGCGGCGGGACCGGCGCGGCCGAGGATCGACTTCGCCCGCTGGCGGGATCTGTCACTGGTCCCGGTGATCTTCGTCCTGGGCGTGATCGGCTTCATCGTCTCGCCCGCCTTCCTCACCCAGGACAACCTGATCGGCGTCGTCCAGCAGTCCACCGAGCTGGGGCTGCTGGTGCTGGGCGAGGCGCTGATCCTGATCTGCGGGCGGATGGACCTGTCCCTGGAGTCGACCATCGCCGTCGCCCCCGTGATCGCCATGTGGCTGGTGCTGCCGGCCCACGGCGCCCGGTTCGAGGGCCTGGGCCTGCTGCCCACCTGGACCGCGATCCCGCTGTGCCTGGCCGTCGGCGCCGCGATCGGCGCGGCCAACGGCTTCCTCATCCTCAAACTGCGCGTCAACGGGTTCATCGCCACCCTCGGCATGCTCACCATGCTGCGCGGCCTCCAGGTCGGCGTCGCCGAGGGCCAGTCGATCATCAACGTCCCCGAGTCCTTCCGCTACCTGGGGAAGGCCGACTGGATGGGCGCCCCGGCCGCCGTGTGGATCTGCCTGGGGCTGTACGCGGCCGGCGGCCTGGCCCTGGCCTACCTGCGGCACGGACGCGCGCTGTACGCCATCGGCGGCAACCCGGAGGCCGCGCGCGCGGCCGGGGTCCGGGTCGACCGGATCACCTGGATCGTGCTGTCCGTCGGCGGGCTGCTCGCCGCCTTCGCCGGCATCCTCTACACCGGCCACTACGGCTCGGTGGCCGCCTCCCAGGGCAACGGCTGGATCTTCCAGGTGTTCGCCGCCGCGGTCATCGGCGGCATCAGCCTCAAGGGCGGCCGCGGCACGCTCTTCGGCGCGCTCACGGGCGTGCTTACGCTGCAGTTGGTGGTCAACGTGATGACGCTCGGCGGCGTCCCGCCGCTGTGGAACCAGTTCATCAACGGCTCGATCATCATCGTCGCGCTCATCATCTCCCGCTACGCCAGCGGCGAGAAGCAGGACTGACTGACGAAAGAGGTGAGGGACCCATGGCGCAGCCACCCACGGGGCCGCGTGAACTCGGGCGCACGGGCGTGTACGTACCGGCGCTCGGGCTGGGCTGCGCGCCGCTGGGCAATCTGTACGCCCCCGTGCCCGAGGAACGCGCCCTGGCCACCGTCCAGGCCGCCTTCGACGCCGGGTGCACCTACCTGGACACCGCCCCGCACTACGGCGTCGGCCTGTCGGAGGAGCGCCTCGGGCGCGCGCTGACGGGCCGCGACCGCGCCTCGTACACCCTGTCCACGAAGGTGGGGCGCGCCCTGCGGCCCCGCAGGCCCGGGGAGCCGGCCGACCCCCAGGGGTTCGTGGAGACCCCGGATCGGGTCCGCGAGTGGACGCTGACCCGGGACGGGATCCGCGCCACCCTCGAATCCTCCCTGGACCGCCTCGGCCTGGACAGCGTGGACATCGTCTACCTCCACGATGTGGAAAACCACATCCCCGAGGTCTACGAGACCGCCTTCCCGGCCCTGGCCGAGCTGCGCGACCGGAAACTCGTCCGCGCCATCGGCTTCGGCATGAACCACAGCGATGTGCTCGCCCGGTTCGTCGCCGACCTCGACGTCGACGTGGTGCTGTGCGCCGGCCGCTGGACCCTCCTGGAGCGCACCGCCTACGACGACCTGCTGCCGGTGTGCGAGCGGCGCGGCACCTCCGTGGTGGTCGGCGGCGTCTACAACTCCGGCCTGCTCGCCGACCCCCGCCCCGACGCGCGCTACAACTACGAGCGGGCGCCCGCCGACGTGCTGGAACGCGCCCGGCGGCTGGCCGCGGTCTGCGGCGAGTTCGGAGTGCCGCTGCGGGCGGCGGCCCTGCGCTTCCCCTTCGGCCACCCGGCCGTGGCCGCGGCGGTCGTCGGCTGCTCCTCGCCCGAGGAGGTGCGCGACAACGCCGAGATGTTCGGGTACGACATCCCGGACGAGCTGTGGCGGACCCTGGTGGACCGCGGCCTGCTCGACGAGGACCTCCCCCTGCCCACCACCCGCTGACGCCCCGCCGCCCGCCCGCCACCGATCTCCGAGGAGCGCCCTTCCGTGCCGCGCATCGACGCCCACCACCACCTGTGGGACCTGGCCCGCCGCGAACAGCCGTGGATGGACGGCCCCTGGGCCGACCCGATCCGCCGTACGTACACCGTGGAGGACCTGGAGCCGCACCTCGACGCGCACGGCGTGGCCGCCACCGTCGTGGTCCAGTCCAGCTCCTCCCACCAGGAGACCCTCGAACTCCTCGCCACCGCCGCCGCCTCGGAGCGCGTCGCAGGCGTCGTGGGCTGGGCCGACCTCACCGACCCCGCCCTGCCCGAGGTGGTCGCCGCCCTGCGCGCCGCGCCCGGCGGCGACCGCCTCGTGGGCCTGCGCCACCAGGTGCAGGACGAGCCGGACCCGCGCTGGCTCGACCGGCCCGACGTCCGCCGCGCGCTGACCCACCTGGCCGAAGCCGACCTCGCCTACGACCTGCTGGTCACCCCGCGCGAACTGCCTGCGGCCATCGACGCCGTCCGCGAACTGCCCGCCGTACGCTTCGTCCTCGACCACGCCGCCAAACCGCCCGTCGCCGACGGCGCCCGCGCCCCCTGGGACCGGGAGCTGGCCGCGCTCGCGGAGCTGCCGAACGTGGTCTGCAAGCTCTCCGGCCTGGTGACCGAGGCCGCCTGGGACGCCTGGCGCCCGGAGCAGGTGCTGCCCTATGCCCGGCATGTGCTGGACACCTTCGGCCCGGACCGGGTGCTCTTCGGCTCCGACTGGCCGGTGTGCACCCTGGCCGCGACCTACGACCAGGTGGTCGCCCTGGCCGAGGCCGCCACGCTCCACCTCGCCGAGCCGGAGCGGGCGGCGGTGTTCGGGGGCACGGCGGCCAGGGCGTACGGCCTGAAGGTGTAGCTCCTGGGGGTAGGGCCTGAATGCGCACAGCCTGAAGGCTGTGGGGCCCGGAGGTGTAGCACCCGAAGGCGTGGCCCCCTCAGAGCGTCGAGCGCAGCCACTGCTCCACGCTCGCGATGTGCACCGTCGCCCAGGACCGCGCGGCCTCCGCGTCCCGGTCGCGCAGCGCGGCCAGGATCGCCCGGTGCTCGCGCAGCGTGCGGCCGAGCGCGTCCTCCTGGGTCAGCCCGCGCCAGACCCGGGCCCGGGTGGTGGGCCCGGACAGGCCGTCAAGCAGCGAGCACAGCACCGAGTTGCCCGAGGCCTGCACGATGCCCCGGTGGAAGTCCAGGTCGCAGTCGACCAGCTCCTCCACCGACGGCTCCGGCCCGAGCGCGTCCAGCTGCGAGTCCAGCGCGTCCAGCGTGGCGTCGCTGATCCGGGCGCAGGCCAGCGCCGTCGCGGCGGGCTCCAGGATGCGCCGGACCGCGAGGAACTCCAGCACCGTGTCGTCCCGGTGGAAGTCCACGACGAAGCTCATCGCCTCCAGGAGAAGCTGCGGGTCCAGGCTCGTGACGTAGGTGCCGTCGCCCTGCCGCACGTCCAGGATCCGGATCAGCGACAGCGCGCGCACCGCCTCGCGCAGCGAGTTGCGCGACAGGCCCAGCTCGGCGGCGAGTTCGCTCTCCTTCGGGAGCCGGTCACCCGGGCGCAGCGCCCCCGAGACGATCATCCCCTTGATCTTTTCGATCGCCTCGTCGGTGACCGCCATGATGGACCTCCCCGGGTCAGACATCCGATGTCTGCCCCCATTATGGCGCCTTTTGCAGTGCCCGCCGTCGCCTCCGCCCTCCGTTCACCCGAATCGTTCGATCCGGATGCGGTTCACCCGCAGGCCACCGTCGACCAGCAGCCGGGAGGCGTGCTCGGCGAAGCCGTTGCCGCCGCACACATACGCCTCCCAGTCCGCCTCCTCGCCGCCGCCCGGCAGATACGGGGCCAGATGCGCGGCCGACAGCCGCCCCGCGGTCCGGGTCAGCACCACGGTGGTCTCCGGGCCGAACTCCTCGGCGTAGAGCAGGTCCTCGCGGGTACGGGCGCTGACGATCAGGCGCAGCGGCACGGCGAGTCCGCGGCGCCGGTGGTGGCGCACCATCGCCATCAGCGGCACCACCCCCGTGCCCGCGCCCAGCAGCAGCGCGGGCCGGTCGCCGGGCCAGGCGAAGAAGCCCCCGAGCGGGCCGCGCACCTCCACCGTGTCGCCGGGGCGGGCGGTGGTGTGCAGATGGCCGGACACCTCGCCGCCCGCCACATGGCCCACGGTCAGCTCGATGAAGCCGTCGTCGTCCGGCGGGGAGGCGACCGAGTAGTGGCGCTGCGCCGTGTAGCCGTCCGGCGCGGTCAGCCGCACCATGTAGTGCTGGCCCGGCACATGCGGGGTCCAGTGGGGCAGCGCGAGCCGGAAGGTGGCCGCGCGCGGGGTCTCCCGCCGGATCGCGGCGATGCGGGCCGGCTGCCAGCGGGCGGCGGCCCGGTTGCTGGGCACGAGCCGCCCCGGGACCGCGAACGCCGTGTCGGGCACGAAGCCGGGCGCGTCAGTCACCGGCGTAGCGCTCCTCCCGCCAGGGGTTGCCGCGCCGGTGGTAGCCGTTCCGCTCCCAGAAGCCCGGCTCGTCGTGGTCCAGCAGGTGCAGCCCCGCGATCCACTTGGCGCTCTTCCAGAAGTACAGATGCGGCACCAGCAGCCGCGCCGGGCCGCCGTGCTCGGGGGCCAGCGGCCGCCCGTCGTACTCGAAGGCGATCCAGGCCCGGCCGCCGGTCAGATCCGCCAGCGCCAGGTCGGTGGTGTAGCCGGTGTGCGAGTAGGCGATCGCGTGGGTGGCCTCGGGAGCGGGCCCCGCCTGCGCGAGGAGGTCGTCCACGCTCACCCCGGCGAACCGCACCCCGAACTTCGACCAGCCGGTCACACAGTGGATGTCGCCGTGGTACTCCGCCCGCGGCAGCTCCCGCATCTCCTCGTGGCTCCAGGAGCGGGGGCGGGCCACCAGGCCGTCGATACGGAAGGTCCAGTCGGCGGCGGCCAGCCGGGGCGTCACCTCGGCGGCGAGCACGGGGAAGGCGTCGCCCGCGTCGTACTGCCCGGGAGGCAGCCTGCGGTCGGGGCGGGCGGTGCGGGCCCGGCCGGTGAAGCCGCGAGTGATGGTCATGGGGGCAGGAGGTTAGCACCGTCCCCGGGCCGCCGCCCCGGCGTCTCGCAGTGTGGTTCGCGCAGCTCATGTACGGTGGCGCCACCCCCAGCCCGCACCCCCGTACCGCCAGGAGGGCCGCCCGTGAGCCAGGAACTGCGTGCCGTCGAGTGGGCCCGAGACGGCCTGTGGCTGATCGACCAGACCGCCCTGCCCGGCCGCCTGGAGCGGCTCCGCGTCGAGACCGTGGACGCCCTGGTGGACGCCATCCAGCGGCTGGTCGTGCGCGGCGCCCCGGCCATCGGGGCCGCCGGGGCGTACGGCGTGGTGCTGGCCGCCCTCCAGGCCGAGCGCGAGGGCTGGGACCGTACGGCCCTCCTCGCGGCCGTCTCGCGCATACGCGAGGCCCGCCCGACCGCCGTCAACCTGGCCGTCTGCGTGGACCGGGTGCTGCCGCTGCTCGACCGGGGGCGCGAGGCCGCGCTGACCGAGGCGCACGCCGTGCAGCGCGAGGACGAGCGGGCCAACCGCGCCATGGGCGCGTACGGCGCCGACTGGCTCGTCAAGCGGGTGGCCGCGGACCGGCCGCTGCGCCTGCTGACCCACTGCAACACCGGCGCCCTGGCCACCGCGGGCTGGGGCACCGCCCTCGGCGTCGTCCGGGAGCTGCACGCGCGCGGCCTGGTGGAGGTCGTGTACGCCGACGAGACCCGCCCCCTGCTCCAGGGGTCCCGGCTCACCGCCTGGGAGCTGGCCCACGAGGGCATCCCGCACTACGTCCAGGCCGACGGTGCGGCCGCGGGCACGATCCTGCGCGGCGAGGTGGACGCGGCGATCGTCGGCGCGGACCGCGTCGCGGCCAACGGCGACACCGCCAACAAGGTCGGCACCGTCGGCGTCGCGCTCGCCTGCGCCGACGCGGGCATCCCGTTCCTGGTCGCGGCCCCGACCACCACCGTGGACCTGGCCACCGGCAGCGGCGCGGACATCCACATCGAGCTGCGCGACGAGCGGGAGGTCCTGGAGTGGGGCGGGGTGCGCACCGCCCCGGCCGCCTCGCGCGGCCACAACCCGGCCTTCGACGTGACGCCCGGACGGCTGGTCACCGCCCTGGTCACCGAGCGCGGGGTGCTGGAGGTGGCGGCGGGTCAGCTGCCGGGCGAGCACCTGGCCTGACGCCGAGCGGACCGGCGCCCCCTGCCGGGTGGACGCCGGTCCGCTGACGATCACATGGTGCCTGGACGCGCTGTACGCGATCAGAAGGTGAACGGCCCCGGGGACTGGGGCGAGGTGGCGGTGCAGTTCACCGTGATGAGGCCGAAGATCACCAGCTTCAGCGACTTGGCCGTGAGCTTGTCACCGGCGGCCACCGTGCCCTTGAGCGGACCGGTGGACACGTCGGCGCCGGTCTTGATGGCCGGGTTGGAGTTGCCGGTGAAGGTCGTGGTTCCGGAGCCGTTCTTCGACAGCGTCAGGGTCGAGCTGACCGAGCCCGCCGGAACATCGATGGGTGCCTTGATGGCGCCCGAGGACAGAGTGATGGTCGCGGACGTCCCGCTCTGCGTGGCCGTGAGCGTGGCCAGGCCGGAGCCGTAGGTTCCGCACTCGGCCGTCAGGGTCGCGGTGGTGGGCGTGACCGCCGTGGCGGTCGGCGCCAGCGCGAGCGCGCCCATGGCCATGCCCGCCGCTCCCAGTGCCGTGCCGATCCCGAGTTTCATGCGTCTCATGGGACTGCCTTCCGGTGTGGGGGAGGTGCCTGCCTAGCCGCGGAGTTGCGTCGGTGCCTGGAGCGGCGCACACGAGGCGCGGCAGGATCCCGGCGCGCCCGAGGGCGCGTCGCTGCGTTTCGCGTACGCGGTGCGGGGGGTTGAGATCGCGCGGGGTCGCGGCTCGGGCCTCGCGCAGACCGCCACCGTCCCTGACCGGCCGTCAGAAGGAGCCTGTCGGGAGGGGCGCTGTTATTGATGCGCGCGCCATCGAAGAACGCAAGAGCGATTCGTTGATTTTTTACTGGCGAGTCACCTAGCCGTCCGCTCGCCGAGAGGACAGCTCGCCGAGGGGACAGCCCGCCGAGGGGACAGCCGGTCGGGTGGCCGCCCGGGGAGGCGGCCACCCGGCACGGACCGCACGTACCTACCGGCCCCCGGCCAGCTCCAGCTCCAGCAGCCACTCCACGACCTCCGTGTGGTGGCGCGCCTGCCGCGGATCCGCCCCCCAGACGTACAGCCCGTGCCCGGCGACCACCACGGCCGGCATCCGCGGGTCGCGGGCCTCCTCCAGACGGTCGCCGAGGACGCGCATGTCCTGGCTGTTGGCGATCACCGGAAGGGTGATCTCCTCGTCCTCGGCGGGGTGGCCCACGCCCTTGAGCATCTCCAGGTCCTTGAAGACCAGCCCCGCCGGGTGGCGGCGGCCGAGGGCCACCGAGGCGACGGTGTGCACATGGACCACCGCGCCCGCGCCGGTCAGCCGGGCAACGCGGGCGTGCAGCTCCGCCTCGGCCGAGGGCCGGCCCGGCTCCCGGTCGTCGGGGAGCAGCACGGCCGCCCCCGCCGCGTCGACCAGGACCACGTCGGAGGGCGTGAGCTCGCCCTTGTCCCGGCCGCTCGCGGTGACGGCCAGGCGCAGCGGGTCGCGCGAGAGCACCACCGACAGATTGCCGGACGTGCCGCGCATCCAGCCGAACGACGCGAAGCGCGCCGCCTCGGCGGCCAGCACGGCCCCGGCCCGCTCCAGCTCCGCGTCCAGGTCCCGCGCCGGAGCCAGGTCCTGCTCCGCGTCCTGGTCCGGGGTCGGGTCCGGGTCCCGGTCGGCGGTCTCGGTCACGGGGTCCTCCTTGTGAGGGTGAGCTCGTCGAGGCACGCGGCCTCGGGGTGGTCGCCGACCCCCTGCTCGAAGTACGGCTCGCCCGGGCGCCGTACGCCGACGGTGCGCCAGCCCGCCGCGCGGGCGGCGTCCAGCTCGCCGGGGCGGTCGGAGAGGAAGAGGGTGCGGGCCGGCTCGGCGCCGATGGCCGCGGTGATCGCGGCGTACGACTCCGGGGACTGCTTGGGGCCCGCGTTCTCCGTGTCGTAGAACCCCTCGACGAGGGGCAGCAGATCCCCCTCGGGCGTGTGGCCGAACCAGGCCCGCTGCGCGGCCACCGACCCGGAGGAGTAGACGTGCAGCCGCAGCCCCGCCGCGTGCCAGCGGCGCAGCGCCGGGATGGTGTCGGGGTAGAAGTGCGAGACCAGGTCGCCGCGCGCGAACCCCTCGGACCAGATGATCCCCTGAAGGGTCTTCAGCGGGGTGGCCTTGCGATCCTCGTCCAGCCAGCCTCCCAGGATCCGCTCGATCCGGGCGGCGTCGGCCGCCGGCTCGCCGGCCGCCTCGCGGACCTGGTCGGCGGCCCGCCGCACCGCGGGCTCCGCGCCGCGCTCGGCCAGCAGCGCGCCGAACCGCTCGCGGGAGTACGGGTAGAGCACGTCGACGACGAACCCGGTGGCGCTCGTGGTGCCCTCGATGTCCAGCACCACCGAGTCGAGGCCGTCGAAGGTCAGCGCAGCGGTCACGCGGCGGTCCGCCCCGCCCGCAGGGCGTCGAAGTCGGGGAAGCGCAGGGCGATGTCGCTGCCGGTGAAGTTGCCGATCCAGCCGTCCTCCTCGTGGAAGAAGCGGATGGCGGTGAAGGACGGGCTCACGCCCATGTCGAACCAGTGGGTGGTGCCGCGCGGCACCCCCAGGAGGTCGCCCGCCTCGCACAGCACGGCGTGCACCTCGCCGCCCACGTGGAGGTAGAAGACGCCCGCGCCGGCGACGAAGAAGCGCACCTCGTCGTCATCGTCGTGGGTGTGCTCGCTGAGGAACTTCTCCCGCGCCGCCCTGGCCTTCTCCGCCCAGCCGGGGTCGTCGGTGGGGTGCAGGGCGACCACGTCGACGGTGGCGAAGGACTCCTCCTCGACCAGCTTGTCGATCTCCGCCCGATAGGCGGCGAAGACGGCGTCGCTGTCGGCGTCCCGCGGCACGTCCTCGCGGACCGGCCACCGCTCGTAGCGCACCCCGATCGGGGCGAGCGCTGCGGCGATCTCCGCGGGGTCGTCGGTGCGGCGCACGACGGTCTGGGGGCCGGACTCCGGCCAGGTGGTCAGAAGGGTCATCGAGGACTCCTGAGGCAGACGAGACGGAGGGGACATCCGGAAGAGGCGCGGGACCGGATGGTAACCCGGACCTGACGCACCGGGAGGTGTGAGGAAGAACGCGTCTCAGGTCGTGAGAAGGAGCGTCCTGACCTTTGACGCATGGCTGAAACCGTTCTCATGATGTGGGCATGAAGACGCTGCTGCTCGTTCGGCGGCTGTACGTGGATCTCCTTCGGACGACTACGGCCAGCTGTAGCTGACCCCTACCCGCCGTAGCCCTCACTGGTCCCCCTCTTCCGGCCTTTCCCGGTCTTTCCCGGCCGACTTCACCCCCCTGTTTTCCCGCACCACCGGCGCGCCCGCGCTGCCGCACCACTCGGAGATCCCCATGTCCCGCTCCAGACTGCCCCTCGCCGCGGCGTCCCTCGTCTCCCTGACGGCCCTGGTCGCCACCGGCTGCTCCCAGTCCTCCTCCGCCTCGGACGCCAAGAACTCCGGGGACACCCCCGCCTCCGCGAAGGCCGCGACCGGCAAGAAGCCCGCGCCCTTCGACCAGGGGAAGAAAATCAAGGTGGCCCTGGTCCGGCAGAGCGGCGCGGGCGACTACTTCGAGCAGTGGGGCAACGGCGCCAAGGCGCAGGCCAAGGCGCTCGGCATCGACCTCACCGTCTACGACGCCCAGGCCGACAACGCCAAGCAGGCCACCGACCTGTCGGCCGCGATCAATTCCGGGGCAGAGGCGATCATCGTCGACCACGGCTTCCCCGCGACCATCCAGCCGGAGATCGACAAGGCGGTCAAGAAGGGCATCAAGGTCGTCGTCTACGACGTCGAGACCAAGAACCCCGAGGTCGTCTCCACCAAGCAGGACGACGCCAGCATGGCCAACGCCGTCCTGGACGTGATGACCAAGGAACTCGGCAAGAAGGCCGAGGTCGGCTACGTCAACGTCGCCGGATACGCCGCGCTCGACAAGCGGGACACCGTCTGGAGGAAGCGGGTCACCGAAAACGGCTGGAAGCAGTCGTTCAAGGTCGGCAAGGTCACCGACTCCACCGCCACCGACAACGTCCCGCTGGTCAGCGCCGCCCTCACCCAGCACTCCGGCGTCGCGGGCATCTTCGCCCCCTACGACGAGCTGGCCAAGGGCACGGTCCTCGCCGTCCAGAACAAGAAGCTGGCGGGCAAGGTCAAGGTCTTCGGCGCCGATGTGTCCAACGCCGACATCCAGGTCATCACCGCCAAGAACAGCCCCTGGGCCGCCACCGCCGGCACCGACCCCTCCGCCGTCGGCGCCGCCGTCGTCCGCACCACCGCCCTGGAACTCGCCGGTCGACTGAAGACCAAGTCGGTCGAGTTCCCGGCCGTCGCGATCACCCGCGACTTCCTGGTGAGCAAGAAGATCCAGAACCTCAACCAGCTCCGCGCCGCGCTTCCCGCCCTCAACCTCAGCAAGGTCAGCACAGCGGACTGGATCCCCAATGTCGCCCACTGACCCGGCGCCCGGAGCCGGGCCCGGCGCCGAGGCCGGAGCCGGGACCGGAGCCGAGGCCGCCGCGGCGCCGCCCGCCGTCTCGCTGCGCGAGGTCAGCATGGCCTTCGGCGGCAAGCCGGTGCTCACCTCCGTATCCCTGGACATCGCCCCCGGCAGCGTGGTCGCGCTCCTGGGGGCCAACGGGGCGGGCAAGTCCACCCTGATCAAGATCCTCTCCGGGGTGCACGCCGGACACGGCGGCCGGGTCCTGGTCGGCGGGGAGCCCGCCGCGCTGCCCTCGCCCGCCGCGGCCCACGCCCTCGGCATCCGCACCGTGCACCAGCGGATCGGCGAGGGCGTGGTGCCCGGCCTGTCCGTCGCAGAGAACCTGGTCTTCGAGGAACTGGCCCGGCGCGGCCGCAACCCCTTCCTGAGCACCCGTCACCTCCTCGCCCGCGCCCGCGAGATCCAGGACACCCTCGGACTCGGCTGGTCCACCGAGGTGCTGCGCCGCGATGTCGCCGAGCTCGGCATCTCCGACCAGCAACTGCTCATCCTCGCCCGCGCCCTGTCCACCCGACCCCGGCTGCTCATCCTGGACGAGCCCACCTCGGCCCTGTCCGCGGCCGAGGCCACCCGGCTGTTCGCGATCGTCGAGCGGATGCGCGCCGACGGGATCGCGGTGCTCTACGTCTCCCACCGGCTCGGCGAGATCGACTCGCTCGCCGACCGACTGGTCGTCCTGCGAGACGGCCGTCTCACCGAGGACCTCCCCCGCCCCTTCGACTGGGACCGCGCGCTGCGCGCCATGCTCGCCCAGCCACAGGCCGCGGCGACCGCCCGGCCGACCGACGGCAGGCGCGGCGGGGCCGTCGCGCTGTCGCTGCGCGGCGTACCGCTGCTGCCCGGCCGGCTGCCCCAGGACCTCGACCTGCGCGAGGGCGAGGTCACCGGCGTCGTGGGGCTGCTCGGCGCGGGCAAGACCGAGCTGGCGCGCGGCCTGTTCGGCGCCGAGCCGTTCCGCACGGGCGAGCTGGAGCTGGACGGCGAGCCGTACCGGCCGCGCCGCCCCGCCGACGCCATCCGCCGCGGCGTCCACCTGGTGCCCGAGGACCGGCACGCGGACGCGCTGATCCCCGGCTGGTCGGTGGCGCGCAACATCTCGCTGCCCTTCCTGTCCTCCCTCTCCCTCGCCGGCCTGGTGCGGCGCGGCCAGGAGGCCGAGCTGGGCCGCCGCACCATCGACGGACTCGGCGTCGTCACCCGCGACGAGCACAGCCCCGTCGAGGAACTCTCCGGCGGCAACCAGCAGAAGGTCGTGGTCGGCCGCTGGCTCGCCGAACGCCCCCGCGTCCTCGTGCTGGACGAGCCGTTCCGAGGAGTGGACATCGGCGCCCGCCGCGACATCGGCTGCCGCGCCCGCGCCCTGGCCGCCGACGGCTCGGCCGTCCTCGTGCTCAGCGCCGACGTGGACGAGGTCCTGGAGGTCGCCGACCGGGTCGTGGTCCTCGCCGACGGCGAGATCCGCCTCGACGCGTACGGCGCCGACGCCGAGCGCGACCGCGTCATCCAGGCCATCTCCGCATCCGTATGACACCGCGCCGGATCACACCACACCCCAGAAGCAACAGCAGAAGAAGGAAGCAGCAGGCCCTCCGATGACCCTCACCCCTTCCACCGCCCCGCCGGTGACCGCCGGGAAGCCGGCCGCGGCGGGCGCCGGTCAGCGCGTCCAGAGCGCCGTCGTCACATACGGCTTCATCTTCGTCACCGTCGCGCTCTTCGCGTTCTTCTCGCTCACCGAGCCCACCTTCCGCGACTCGGCGACGCTCCTGGACACCCTCCGCTACGTCTCCGTCGCCGCCATCCTCGGCCTCGGCGTCACCCTCACCCTGGCGGTCGGCGGAATGGACATGTCGGTGGGGGCCGTGGCCGGCCTCGGTGTGACCGTCGCGGCCAAGACGATGGTGATCTACAACCAGGTCGGCGCCGTCGCCGTCCTCGCGGTGATCGCCGCGGGCGCGCTCGTGGGACTCGTCAACGCCCTGCTCATCGTGGTCCTCAAGGTCCCCGACATGCTGGCCACCCTGGGCACCCTCTTCGTGATCCAGGGCCTCAAGCTGATCCTCGTCGACGGCCAGTCCATCTCACCCGGCATGACACTCGACGACGGCACCACCGCACCCGGCAGGTTCACCGAGGGGTTCCTGTCCATCGACCGCGGCACCGTGGCCGGGGTGCCGATCTCGGTGGTGATCTTCGCCGGACTCACCCTCGCCGCCTGGATCTTCCTCTCCCGCACCCGCTGGGGCCGCGTGCTCTACGCGATCGGGTCGAACCCCGAGGCCACCCGGCTCGCCGGCGTCCGCGTCGGCGCCTACCGCACCCTCGCCTACGTCCTGTCCGGCGTCCTCGCCTCCGTCGGCGGCCTCATCCTGGCCTCCCGGATCGGACAGGGCGACGTCTCCGCCGGCACCTCCCAACTGCTGGAGGCCGTCGCCGTGGCACTGGTCGGCACCTCCGTGCTCGGCCGCGGCAAACCCAATGTCTGGGGGACCGCGCTCGGCGCCGTCCTCATCGGCGTCATCACCACCGGACTGACCATCAAGGGCCTGCCGTACTACACCCAGGACGTGGTCGAGGGCGCCGTACTCATCCTCGCTCTGGTCTTCAGCTTCACCCTGTCCCGAGGAAACCGCCGATGACACTCCCGCCGCACACCGCCGCCCCGGCCGCCTACCGCGTCCTGGAGCCCGAGGACATCCCCGGCTACCTGCGGGAGAGGGGCCACTGGACGGGCGAGGCCATCGAGGTCCACGAGGTCTCCGACGGCAACATGAACCGCGTCTTCATCGCCCGCGACCCCGGCGGCGGCCGCAGCCTCGCCGTCAAGCAGGCCCTGCCCTGGGTCCGTGTCGCCGGCCCCTCCTGGCCCATGAGCCCCGCCCGCGCCGATGCCGAGGCCCGCGCCTACCGCCAGGTCGCCGCCGTCGCCCCGGACACCATCCCGGCCATCCACGGCTACGACACCGACAACTACGCCCTCACCATGGAGGACATGTCCGACCTGCGGGTGCTGCGGACCCATCTCAACGAGGGCGGGGAATACGGCTCGGTCTCCCGCCACATCGGCACCTTCGTCGCCGCCCTGTCCTTCGCCACCAGCGACTTCGGCATGGCCTCCGCCGACCGCAAGGCACTCGTCGCCACCTCGGTCAGCCCCGAGCTGTGCAAGATCACCGAGGATGTGGTGCTCAGCGAGCCCTACCTCGACCACGAGCACAACCACTGGCACCACAGCCTCGACGACCTCGCCGCCGCCTTCCGCGCCGACCCCGCCCTGCGCACCGAGGTCGCCGCCCTGCGGCACATCTTCATGACCAGCGCCCAAGCCCTGCTCCACGGCGATCTGCACACCGGCAGCGTCATGGTGGGCACCCGTCAGGGCGCCGACGTGGTCCGCGTCTTCGACCCCGAGTTCTCCTTCGTCGGCCCGATCGGCTTCGACCTCGGCCTGTACTGGGGCAACGTCCTCGTCTCCGAACTGCGCGCCCACGCCCTCGGCACCCCGGGCGACCACGCCGAGCAACTCGCCCTGAGCTGGGACGCCTTCGAGGCTGGGCTGCGCCGGCTGTGGCCGGCCCGGATCGACACCTTCTTCGACGACGCCTACCTGGACCGCTTCCTCACCCAGGTGTGGTCCGAGTCCCTGGGCTTCGCCGGCACGGAGATCATCCGACGCGTCATCGGCTTCGCCCACCTCACCGACCTCACCACGCTGCCCGACCCAGGACCCGCCTCCCGCCGCGCCCTGCTGCTCGGCCGCGAGCTCATCCTGCGCCGCGACCGCCTCCGGGACGCCGCCGGTGTCCGGGCGCTGGTCGAGGAGGCCCTCCGCGCCACGCCGTAGCGCACCCCCGGCACATGACGGCTCGGACGTACGCCGAGGGGGAGGCCCCGGACGGAGCCTCCCCCTCGTGCGCGAAACGACCTCGTGCGCGAACGGCCTCGTGCGCGAATCCCCCCGTAGGCGAACGTCAGTCCGTCCGGCGGTCCAGCAGCTCCTGGACCCGGGCGCGCACCTCGTCGGTGGCCAGGCCACGGATCGTCAAGGTGGTGCGGCGGCGCAGCACGTCGTCCGCCGTCCGCGCCCACTCGTGGTCCCGGGCGTAGACGACCTGCGCCCAGATCTCCGGGGCGTCCGGGTGGATCCGCTCGCCGAGCGCCGGGTCCTCGTTGGCCAGCCGCGCGATGTCGAAGGACAGCGAGCCGTAGTGGGTGGCCAGGTGGCGCGCGGTGTCCGCGGCCATCCGCGGGCCCGGGGTGCCGCCGTCCACCAGCAGCCGGTGCGCGACCGCGTGCGGATTGGCCAGGCCCGGCAGCGGCACGTGCTTGGGCAGCCGGGATATGGGCTCCATGTCGTCCGCGAGCGGGTGGCCCGGCAGCTGCGCCAGCTTGTTCATCACCGTGCGCCCGATGTGGCGGAAGGTGGTCCACTTGCCGCCCGCGATGGACAGCATGCCCCCGCGGCCCTCGGTGACCACCGTCTCCCGCTTGGCCTTGGCGGTGTCCCCGGGGCCGCCCGGCAGCACCCGCAGCCCGGCGAAGGAGTAGGTGATCAGATCGCGGGACAGCTGCCGGTCCCGGATCGAGAAGGCCGCCTCGTCGAGGATCTGGGCGAGGTCCTTCTCGTTCACCCGCACGTCGGCCGGGTCGCCCTCGTACTCCTCGTCGGTGGTGCCCAGCAGCAGCATGTCCTCCCAGGGGAGGGCGAAGGTGATGCGGTACTTGTCGATCGGGGTCGCCAGCGCCGCCCGCCACGGCGAGGTGCGCTTGAGGACCAGGTGCGCGCCCTTGGAGAGCCGGATGGACGGGGCCGCGTTCGGGTCCTCCATCCTGCGCAGGTGGTCCACCCACGGCCCGGTGGCGTTCAGCACCAGACGGGCGTTGACCCCGAACTCGCTCCCGTCCAGGCGGTCCTTGAGGTCCGCGCCGGTGACCCGCCCGTCGGTCTTCCGCAGCCCCACCACCTCGGCGTGGTTGAGCACGGTCGCCCCGGCCTCGACGGCGGCCCGGACCGTCATCAGGGCCATGCGGCTGTCGTTCATCTGGCCGTCGCCGTAGACCGCGACCGCCTTGAGCCCCTCGGTGCGCAGCTCGGGGACGTCCCGCGCGGCCTTGTCGGCGCCTATGACATGGCCGACGCCGTCCCGGAAGGCCGACAGCGCCGAGTAGGCGAACACGCCCGCGCCGAGCTTGGCGGCGCCGTGCGGGCCGCCCTTGTAGACCGGCAGGTAGAAGGTGAGCGGGTTCGCCAGGTGGGGGGCGACGCTGCGGGAGACCGCACGCCGCTCGAAGTGGTTCTCGGCGACCAGCTTGACCGCGCCGGTCTGCAGGTAGCGCAGCCCCCCGTGGAGCAGCTTGGAGGAGGCCGAGGAGGTGGCGCCGGCGAAGTCGCCGGCGTCCACCATGGCCACCCGCAGTCCCGACTGCGCCGCGTGCCAGGCAGTGGTGATGCCCAGGATGCCGCCGCCGATCACCAGGAGGTCGTACGTTGCCTTGGAGAGCTGTTCCCGGGTTTCGGCGCGGCTCGGAAGGGAGCCGGCAGCCGGGTGCGTCCCGAGGGCCGGGACGCTCTGCAGGGTGGTCATTGGTTACTCCTCGTCTTCGATCCAGCCCATGGTCCGCTGCACGGCCTTGAGCCAGTTCTTGTACTCGCGGTCGCGGACGTCCGCGTCCATGCGCGGGGTCCACTCGGCGGCGCGGCGCCAGTTGGCGCGCAGCGCGTCGGTGTCCGGCCAGAAGCCGACGGCGAGCCCGGCGGCGTAGGCGGCGCCGAGGCAGGTGGTCTCGGCGACCATCGGGCGCACCACGGGCGCGTCCAGGACGTCGGAGAGCGTCTGCATCAGCAGGTTGTTGGAGGTCATCCCGCCGTCGACCTTGAGCGCGGTGAGCTCGACACCGGAGTCCTTGGTCATCGCGTCGACGATCTCGCGGGTCTGCCAGGCGGTGGCCTCGAGCACGGCGCGGGCGATGTGCGCCTTGGTGACGTAGCGGGTCAGACCCGCGATGACACCGCGCGCGTCGTCCCGCCAGTAGGGGGCGAACAGGCCGGAGAAGGCCGGCACGAAGTAGGCGCCGCCGTTGTCCTCGACCGAGCTGGCCAGGGTCTCGATCTCGGCCGCGCTGTTGATCAGCCCCATCTGGTCGCGCATCCACTGCACCAGCGACCCGGTGACGGCGATCGAGCCCTCCAGGGCGTAGACCGGCTTCTGGTCGCCGATCCGGTAGCCGACGGTGGTCAGCAGGCCGTTGTACGAGTTGACCGGCTTGTCGCCGGTGTTCATCAGCAGGAACGTGCCGGTGCCGTACGTCGACTTGGCCTCGCCCTCGGAGAAGCAGGTCTGGCCGAACAGGGCCGCCTGCTGGTCGCCGAGCGCGGAGGCCACCGGCACGCCCGCCAGCACGCCGTCCGCGGTGGTGCCGTACACCTCGGCGGAGGAGCGGATCTCGGGCAGCACGGCCGCCGGGATCTCCATCGAGGACAGGATGCGCTCGTCCCAGTCGAGGTTGTGGAGGTTCATCAGCAGGGTGCGGGAGGCGTTGGTGACGTCGGTGACGTGCACGCCTCCGTTCGGCCCGCCGGTGAGGTTCCAGATCACCCAGGAGTCCATCGTGCCGAAGAGGATCTCGCCGGCCTCGGCGCGCTCGCGCAGCCCCTCGACGTTGTCGAGCAGCCAGCGGATCTTCGGCCCCGCGAAGTACGAGGCCAGGGGCAGCCCGGTCTCCCGGCGGAACCGGTCCTGGCCGACGTTGCGGCCCAGCTCCCGGCACAGGGCGTCGGTGCGGGTGTCCTGCCAGACGATGGCGTTGTGCACCGGCTCACCGGTGTTCTTGTCCCACAGCAGCGTGGTCTCGCGCTGATTGGTGATGCCGATCGCCTTGACGTCGGCGGAGGTGATCTTGGCCTTGCTGATCGCCCCGGCGACGACTTCCTGGACGTTCTCCCAGATCTCGGTCGCGTTGTGTTCGACCCAGCCGGGCTTGGGGAAGATCTGCTCGTGCTCCTTCTGATCGACGGAGACGATACGGCCGTCCCGGTCGAAGACGATGCAACGGCTCGAGGTGGTGCCCTGGTCGATCGCTGCGATGAACGGACCGGTGGAGTGGGTGTCGGTCATGGTGTGCGGCTCTCCTGCGCGGTAAGAGGGGGTGGGTGGGGATGGGGCTAGGCGAAGGCGATCTCGTAGAGTCCGCCGGCCAGGGCGCCGCCGATCAGCGGGCCGACGACGGGGATCCAGGCGTAGCCCCAGTCCGAGCCGCCCTTGTTGGGCAGCGGCAGGAGGGCGTGGGCGATGCGCGGCCCGAGGTCACGGGCCGGGTTGATGGCGTAGCCGGTGGGCCCGCCGAGCGAGAGGCCGATGCCGACCACGACGAGCGAGGTGATCAGGACGCCGATGACGCCCAGGCCGTTGCCGTTCCCGTTCAGGCCCTGGGTGAGGATGGCCAGCACCAGCACGGCCGTGGCGATGATCTCGGTGGCCAGGTTCTGCGCGGTGTTGCGGATCTCGGGGCCGGTGGAGAAGACGCCGAGCACCGGGCCGGCGCCGGTCGGCGCCTTGGCCGGGGCGGTGGCCGTGTCCTGCGCGCCGGGACCGCCGACGATCTCGCGGTCGGTCAGATGGGCCTGGAAGTGGCCCAGGTAGGCGACCCACACCAGTGCGGCGCCGAGGATGGCGCCGGTCATCTGGCCGAGCACATAGATCGGCACATCGCTCCACTCGGTGCCGCCCTCGATCGCGAGGCCGAGCGTCACCGCCGGGTTGAGATGCGCCCCGGAGAGCGGCGCCGAGATGTAGGCGCCGGTCAGCACGGCGAAACCCCACCCGAAGGTGATGGCGAGCCACCCCGCGCCGAACGCTTTCGAGCGCTTCAAGACAACACCGGCGACGACACCACCGCCGAGCAGGATGAGAACGGCGGTACCGATGGTCTCGCCGATGAAGATGTCGGAGCTGGACACCCGCGACTCCTTTGTCCTTCGTCCAGATGGACACCGGGAAGCGCCGCGCCACGGGATTTATCCGATGGCCAGCGCCCCTTCGGTGAGGCTTGGTCGGCCCGCGGCGAGTCACACCCTAGCGAATATTGTCGTCAGATGTTCGACAATGCCGACCGACGAACGGCAGTTTTCTGCACGGTGAAGGCTGAGGTCAAGGGTCGTGTGACCGAAAACTCGTACCGGGGCAACCAGGTGCGAACCGACGGATACCAGTCGGTAACTCTCAGAAGCGGCTGGCGCCCAGATCGCGCGAGACGGCCCGCGCGCAGTCCCGCACCGCGGCGACCAGATCGGAGCGCAGCTCGCCCTCCTTGCACACCCGCTCCACCGCGCCGGTGACGCCCACCGCGCCCACCGGCATCCGCCGCCGGTTGTGGATCGGGGCGGCGATCGACGCCACGCCCTCCCAGGTCTCCTCCACGTCCGAACCCCAGCCGCGCGCCCGGGTCAGGTCCAGGACGGACTCGAAACCGGCCATGGAGGTCACCGTGCGGGGCGTGAACGCCTCGCGCGCCGCCTCCGCCGCCTCGCTGTGCGCCACCGGGTCGTACGCGGACAGCACCTTGCCCAGGGCCGTGGAGTGCAGCGGCTGCATCGCCCCCACCTCCAGCACCTGGCGGCTGTCGTCCGGCCGGAAGACGTGGTGGACGATGAGCACCCCCTGCTGGTGCAGCACCCCCAGATACACGCTCTCCCCGCTGGAGCGCGCCAGGTCGTCGGTCCACACCAGGGCGCGGGCGCGCAGCTCGTGCACGTCCAGATAGCTGTTGCCCAGGCGCAGCAGCTCGGCGCCCAGCTGATAGCGGCCCGACGCCTCGTCCTGCTCGACGAAGCCCTCCTGCTGGAGCGTGCGCAGGATGCCGTGCGCGGTGCCCTTGGCCAGCCCCAGCGAGGAGGCGATGTCGGACAGCCCCAGACGGCGCTCGCCGCCGGCCAGCAGGCGTAGCATCGCGGCAGCTCGCTCGAGCGACTGGATGGTCCGTGCCATCGCGCACCCCTCCTGACACTACGGTTCGACAATGCTGAACACTATCGGTCCATGCCGACCCCGCGGTACAGCGGGGAAAGGTTAAACGATCAAAGGCGCCCTCCGAGCGGCACCCCCCGAGCCCCCAAGAACTGTCCCGCCACGTGGAACACCCCCCGTCGAGAGCCCCCCGGCGGCTACGCTGGCCTGGTGCGCCCTCCGGGAGGAGGGCGCAAAGCCGACAGCCGTCGCACCTCAGGGAGCTCACCCATGGCCTCGCACACGCCCACGTCCACAGCCACCGACTCCGCCCACCGGGTCCGCGCACTCCGCGAGGCCCTCGCCACCCGGGTGGTGGTCGCGGACGGCGCCATGGGCACCATGCTCCAGGCCCAGGACCCCACCCTCGATGACTTCCAGCAGCTCGAGGGGTGCAACGAGATCCTCAACATCACCCGCCCCGACATCGTCCGCTCCGTCCACACCGAGTACTTCCAAGCCGGCGTGGACTGCGTGGAGACCAACACCTTCGGCGCCAACCACGCCGCCCTGGGCGAGTACGAGATCTCCGACCGGGTCTTCGAGCTGTCCGAGGCGGGAGCCCGGGTCGCCCGCGAGGTCGCCGACGGCTTCGCCGCCGACGGCCGCCCCCGCTGGGTGCTGGGCTCCATGGGCCCCGGCACCAAGCTGCCCACCCTCGGCCACGCCCCGTACACCGTGCTCCGCGACGCCTACCAGGCGAACGCCGAGGGCCTGATCGCCGGCGGCGCCGACGCCCTCCTGGTGGAGACCACCCAGGACCTGCTGCAGACCAAGGCCGCCGTCCTCGGCGCCCGCCGCGCCCTGGACGCCACGGGCACCGACCTCCCCGTCATCTGCTCGGTGACCGTCGAGACCACCGGCACCATGCTGCTCGGCTCCGAGATCGGCGCCGCCCTCACCGCCCTCGAGCCGCTCGGCATCGACATGATCGGCCTGAACTGCGCGACCGGCCCCGCCGAGATGAGCGAGCACCTGCGCTACCTGGCCCGCCACGCCCGCGTCCCGCTGTCCTGCATGCCCAACGCCGGACTGCCGGTGCTGGGCAAGGACGGGGCGCACTACCCGCTCACCCCCGGCGAGCTGGCCGACGCCCAGGAGACCTTCGTCCGCGAATACGGGCTCTCCCTGGTCGGCGGCTGCTGCGGCACCACCCCCGAGCACCTGCGCCAGGTCGTGGAGCGGGTCCGCGAGCTGGCCCCCACCCCGCGCGACCCGCGCCCCGAGCCCGGCGCCGCCTCCCTCTACCAGACCGTGCCGTTCCGCCAGGACACCTCGTACCTGGCGATCGGCGAGCGCACCAACGCCAACGGCTCCAAGAAGTTCCGCGAGGCCATGCTGGAGGGCCGCTGGGACGACTGCGTGGAGATGGCCCGCGAACAGATCCGCGAGGGCGCCCACCTGCTCGACCTGTGCGTCGACTACGTCGGCCGGGACGGCGTGGCCGACATGGAGGAGCTGGCCGGCCGCTTCGCCACCGCCTCCACCCTCCCCATCGTGCTCGACTCCACCGAGGTCGACGTCCTCCGCGCCGGCCTGGAGAAGCTCGGCGGCCGCGCGGTCATCAACTCCGTCAACTACGAGGACGGCGACGGCCCCGACTCGCGCTTCGCCAAGGTCACCCGCCTGGCCCAGGAGCACGGCGCCGCGCTGATCGCCCTGACCATCGACGAGGAGGGCCAGGCCCGGACCCCGGAGAAGAAGGTCGAGATCGCCGAACGGCTCATCGCCGACCTGACCGGCAACTGGGGCATCCGTGAGGAGGACATCCTCATCGACACCCTGACCTTCACCATCTGCACCGGCCAGGAGGAGTCCCGCAAGGACGGCCTCGCCACCATCGAGGCGATCCGCGAACTCAAGCGCCGCCACCCCGACGTGCAGACCACACTCGGCCTGTCCAACATCTCCTTCGGCCTCAACCCGGCCGCCCGCATCCTGCTGAACTCCGTCTTCCTCGACGAGTGCGTCAAGGCGGGCCTCGACTCGGCGATCGTCCACGCCTCCAAGATCCTGCCCATCGCCCGCTTCGACGAGGAACAGGTACGCACCGCCCTCGACCTCATCTACGACCGCCGCACCGAGGGCTACGACCCGCTCCAGAAGCTCATGGCGCTGTTCGAGGGCGCCACCGCCAAGTCCCTCAAGGCCGGCAAGGCCGAGGAACTGGCCGCCCTCCCCCTGGAGGAGCGCCTCAAGCGCCGCATCATCGACGGCGAGCGCAACGGCCTGGAGGCCGACCTCGACGAGGCCCTCACCGAGCGGCCCGCCCTCGACATCGTCAACGAGACCCTGCTGGACGGCATGAAGGTCGTCGGCGAACTCTTCGGCTCCGGACAGATGCAGCTCCCCTTCGTCCTCCAGTCCGCCGAGGTGATGAAGGCCGCGGTGGCCTACCTGGAGCCGCACATGGAGAAGACCGACGACGGCGAGAACGCGGGCAAGGGCACCATCGTGCTGGCCACGGTCCGCGGCGACGTCCACGACATCGGCAAGAACCTCGTCGACATCATCCTGTCCAACAACGGCTACAACGTGGTCAACCTCGGCATCAAGCAGCCCGTCTCGGCGATCCTGGACGCCGCGCAGGAACACCGCGCCGACGTGATCGGCATGTCCGGGCTGCTGGTGAAGTCCACGGTGATCATGAAGGAGAACCTGGAAGAGCTCAACCAGCGCAAGCTCGCCGCCCAGTACCCCGTCATCCTCGGCGGGGCCGCGCTGACCCGGGCCTACGTCGAACAGGACCTCCACGAGATCTACGAGGGCGAGGTCCGCTACGCCCGCGACGCCTTCGAGGGCCTGCGGCTGATGGACGCCCTGATCGCCGTCAAGCGCGGCGTGCCCGGCGCCTCCCTGCCCGAGCTCAAGCAGCGCCGCGTCGCCAAGCGCGAGGCGGCGGTGGCGGTGGCGGAGCCCGACGAGGGGCCGGTGCGCTCCGACGTGGCCACCGACAACCCGGTGCCCACCCCGCCCTTCTGGGGCAGCCGCGTGGTCAAGGGCATCCAGCAGGCCGACTACGCGTCCTGGCTGGACGAGGGCGCCCTCTTCAAGGGCCAGTGGGGCCTGAAGCAGGCCCGAACCGGCGAGGGGCCGACGTACGAGGAGCTGGCGGAGACCGAGGGCCGCCCGCGGCTGCGCGGCTGGCTCGACAAGCTGCACACCGAGAACCTGCTGGAGGCCGCCGTCGTCTACGGCTACTACCGGTGCGTGTCCAAGGGCGACGACCTGGTCCTGCTGAACGACGACGGCAGCGAACTCACCCGCTTCACCTTCCCCCGCCAGCGCCGCGGCCGGCGCCTGTGCCTGGCGGACTTCTTCCGCCCCGAGGACTCCGGCGAGACCGACGTGGTCGGGCTGCAGGTCGTCACCGTCGGAGCCAGGATCGGCGAGGCCACCGCCGAACTGTTCGCCGCCGACTCCTACCGCGACTACCTCGAGCTCCACGGGCTGTCCGTCCAGCTCGCGGAGGCACTCGCCGAGTACTGGCACGCCCGCGTGCGCGCCGAGCTCGGCTTCGCCTCCGAGGACCCCGCGGACGTGACCGACATGTTCGACCTCAAGTACCGCGGCGCCCGCTTCTCCCTGGGCTACGGAGCCTGCCCCGACCTGGAGGACCGGGCGAAGATCGCCGAGCTGCTGCGCCCCGAGCGGATCGGCGTCAAGCTCTCGGAGGAGTTCCAGCTGCACCCGGAGCAGTCCACCGACGCGATCGTCATCCACCACCCCGAGGCCAAGTACTTCAACGCCCGGTGATCAACGCCCGGTGACGGCCCCGCCGCGCCCGGTACGCGCCCGCACACGCCCGGAGGAAAACCACCGGGCACGCGCGGGCGGACCGTCGTAAACTGGTCGATCCGGTAGAGGCCGGTCGCCTTCCGCATCGCGGAAACCGCTGCATCGCGGTAACCACGGACGTCGCGGGGGACGACCGGCCTTCGTGCCCCTCGCCCCCGGAGGTGATTGGATGACCAGCAGCATCCCCGCCGTCGACACCCGCACGGCCGAAGGCTCCGCCCTGCAAGCCGTCCTGCTCGACATGGACGGCACCCTGGTCGACACCGAGGGCATCTGGTGGGACGCGGAGGTCTCCATCTTCGCCGAGCTCGGCCACGCGCTCGCCGAGGAGTACCGCCATGTGGTCGTGGGCGGCCCCATGACCCGCAGCGCCTCCTTCCTGATCGAGGCCACCGGCGCGGACATCGCGCTCGCCGAGCTGACCGGACTGCTCAACAGCCGCTTCACCGAGCTGCTCGACGGCACCGTGCCGCTGCTGCCGGGCGCGCGCCGGCTGCTCACCGAGCTGTCCGCGCACGGCGTGCCGACCGCCCTGGTCTCCGCCTCCCACCGGCGCGTGATGGAGGCGGTCCTGCGCTCCCTGGGCCCCGAGCACTTCTCGCTCACGGTCGCGGGCGACGACATCGGCCGCACCAAGCCGCACCCGGACCCGTATCTGTTCGCCGCCGCCGGGCTGGGCGTGGACCCGGCGCGCTGCGTGGTCGTGGAGGACACGGTGACCGGGGTGACGGCGGCCGAGGCGGCGGGCTGCCAGGTGGTGGCCGTGCCGTCGCTGGTGCCGATCGAGCCCGCCGTAGGGCGCACGGTCGTCGGTTCGCTCGAAGAAGTCGACGTCCCGTTCCTGCGCACTCTGGTCACGGCATTGCGCTGATCGCGCACCGAGCGTAATTCGGTAAAGGGCGGCCCGGAAAATGGGTTGCCCTAATTCCGCTTGCCTCCCGGTCATGGTCGCCGGGAGTGATGTTTCTCACCGCACGCACCGTCGACAGGGCGGGCACGCTCTGCTTCGGGTCCCCTCTGGCCCGGTTTGCGCGGGTCCATGTGTCCGGATTGATGACATGTCGTGCGGTACGTGACGGCGTCCGGATATCGGAGAACCCTGACGCGTTATCCGGGCGTGATATTGCCTCAACTTCGTTGTGTTCCGGTAGGACTGGCGCCGCGGACTAATCTCTTCGCGAGTAGTTGATCGATCGCAGGGAGACTCCCGACAATGAACCGCAAGTCGCTGGTGCTGCCGGTCCTGGCGGGCCTGATGACCTCCACGCTCACCGCGTGCGGCGGTACCGACGGCGCAGGCTCGGACGACGGCGCGATCGTCGTGGGGAGCACCGACCGGATCGAGTCGTCCAAGGTGGCCACCGCCCCGCTGGACCCCGCCCAGGCCTACGACTTCGCCACCTGGAGCGTGCTGCACAGCACCTTCCAGACCCTGATGAGACTGCCCCGCTCCGGAACCGACCCCATACCCGACGCCGCCGAGACGTGCGGCTTCCAGGACCGGCAGAGCGAGCAGTACCGGTGCAAGCTGCGCAAGGGACTGAAGTTCTCCAACGGCCACGACCTCACCTCCGCCGATGTGAAGTTCTCCCTGGAACGGGTTCTGAAGATCAAGGACCAGAACGGGGTGTGGTCCCTGCTGTCCAACGTGGACAAGGTGGAGACCCCCAACGCGCGCGAGATCGTCATCCACCTCGCCAGCCCGGACGCGACCTTCCCCTCCAAGCTCACCACCCCGGCCGCCGCGATCATCGACAGCGAGGTGTACCGGAAGAACGCGGTGCACAAGGGCTGGGACATGGTGGGCTCCGGCCCGTACACGGCACAGACCGAGGTGAGCGGCAACCGGCTGCGGAAGGTGGTCTTCACCAAGAACGCCGAGTACCAGGGCGACATCGAGCCGCGCAGCGACAAGGTCGAGATGCGCTTCTTCGACGACGCCAAGACCATGGAGCAGGCGCTCACCAAGGGCGACATCGACGTCGTCAACCGCGGCTTCTCGCCCGAACAGCTCGAGCGGCTCGACACCGGCGCGGTCAAGGGCGTCCGGCTGCGGGAGATGTCCGGCCAGGGCATCCGCTACCTGGTCTTCGACACCACCGCGCCGGTGGTGAAGAACAAGGCCGTACGGCAGGCCGTCGCCCGCGTCGTGGACCGCCAGGCCCTGGTGCGCGACGTGTACAAGCGGACCGCCGAGCCGCTCTACTCGATGGTCCCCACCAGCATCTCCTCGCACATCAACTCGTTCCACAACGAGTACGGCGACCCCAACGTCGGCGCCGCCCGCGACCTGCTCCAGCAGGCCGGCGTCGAGACCCCGGTGAAGCTGACGCTGACCTACACCACCGACCACTACGGCCCGGAGACGGCCCAGGAGTTCAAGAAACTCCAGACCCAGCTCAACGCCAGCGGCCTGTTCTCGGTCAGGATCCACGGCGTCAAGTGGACCGAATTCCGCCCCGCCGTCCCCAAGCGCGAGTACGCCGCCTACGGCATGGGCTGGCTCCCCGACTTCCCGGACCCCGACACCTACATCGCGCCGTTCCTCACCAAGGACAACTTCCTCAACTCGCCCTACCGCAACAAGGACGTCCAGGACCAGCTGATACCCAGGACCCGGCAGGAGGCCCAGCGGTCCCTCGCGGTC
Source organism: Streptomyces sparsogenes (assembly GCF_001704635.1). GTDB lineage: Bacteria > Actinomycetota > Actinomycetes > Streptomycetales > Streptomycetaceae > Streptomyces > Streptomyces sparsogenes. Next base: position 64,202 of record NZ_MAXF01000222.1, read on the forward strand.
GGAGACCTCCAGCGGATCCAGGACATCATCGCGGCCGATGTGCCCTATCTGCCGCTGTGGCAGGGCAACCAGTACGTGGCCGCCCGCGACGACATCGTGGGAAGCGAATACCTGCTCGACTCCGCGACCATGCTCCAGCTGTGGGAGCTCGGCCGCGCCAGCGACGGCTGAACCCGGCTCAGGGGAGAGCGCCCCGGGACGCCTTGGCGCGTACCGGGGCGCTCGCGCGTCACTGCGCGCCGGGGCGCACCAGCCCGCTCTCATACGCGTAGACGGCGGCCTGCACCCGGTCCCGCAGGCCCAGCTTCGTCAGCACATGCCCCACATGGGTCTTCACCGTCGTCTCACTGACGAACAGGTCCGCGGCGATCTCCGCGTTGGACAGCCCCTTCGCGACCAGCTTGAGGACCTCCACCTCGCGCTCGGTCAGCGTGTGCAGCGTGTCCGGCACCGGCTCCTCGCCGGACGGCAGATGCCCGGCGTACTTGTCCAGCAGCCGCCGGGTGATGCTCGGCGCCAGCATCGCCTCACCGGCCGCCACCACCCGGATCGCCTGCACCAGCTCATGGGCGGGCGCGTCCTTGAGCAGAAAGCCGCTCGCCCCCGCGCGCAGCGCCTCCACCACGTACTCGTCCAGGTCGAAGGTGGTCAGCACCAGCACCTTCGCCGGACCGTCCCGGCCCGGACCGGTGATCTGCCGGGTCGCCTCCACCCCGTCCATCCGCGGCATCCGGATGTCCATCAGCACCACATCCGGCTGGAGCGCCCGCACCTGGTCCAGGGCCTGAAGGCCGTCCCCCGCCTCGCCGACCACCGCGAGATCCTGCTCGGCCTCGAGAATCATCCGGAAGCCGGTACGCAGCAGCGGCTGGTCGTCGACCAGTAGGACGCGGATAGCCACAGGATCTCCTTCGCTAGACCCGCCCCATTCTGCCGGACGGCGCCGGATGGGCCGCCAGGGGATAAGGCGGGGGAGTCCCACCGAACTCGGGGCAATGCGCCTGGTGGTCGCACCAGCCGCACAGCTTGGTCTGCCGCGGCAGGAACACCCCCGTCGCCGTCGCCTCCGCGATGGCCTCCCACAGGGCCCGCACCTTGCGCTCCACGGCCAGCAGATCCGACTCGCCCGGGTCGTACGTCAGCACATCGCCGCTGCCCAGATACACCAGCTGCAACCGGCGCGGCACCGCCCCCCGCAGCCGCCACAGCACCAGCGCGTAGAACTTCATCTGGAACAGCGCGTCCCCCGCGTACTGCGGGGCGGGGGCCTTGCCGGTCTTGTAGTCGACGATCCGCACCTCCCCGCTCGGCGCCACGTCCACCCGGTCGATATAGCCCCGCAGCGTCAGCCCCGATTCCAGCCGCGTCTCCACATACAGCTCGCGCTCGGCCGGTTCCAACCGGGTCGGGTCCTCCAGCGAGAACCACTGCTCCACCAGCCGCTCGGCATCCGCGAGCCACCGCCCGAGCCGCTCCGGGTCCTCGGCCCCGTCCTCCCCGCGGAACAGCTCCGCCAGCTCCGGCCGCGCCTTCAGCAGCCGCTCCCACTCGCCCGGCACCATCGCACGGGCCCGCGGAGCCGTCCGTTCCGCCGCCGGAGCGTCGAACAAGCGCTCGAGCACCGCGTGCACCACCGTGCCCCGGGTCGCCGCGGAGCTCGGCTTCTCCGGCAGTTTGTCGATCACCCGGAAGCGGTACAGCAACGGACACCGCATGAAGTCCGCCGCACGCGACGGCGACAAGGAGGGCGACGACGGCGACTCGGCCCGTTCGGCCTTACCGGTGGAGGTTCCCATGGCGCAGACCCTACGGCCCACCACCGACAACCGGACGCATACCATCGACGTCCAAGGCCCTCACACTGCATGATCGTGGGGACCATACCGAAGATAGGGGTGCGAACGACGCATCCGACGAGGGGACACCGTGGACAACAGCGGGCAGCGGCAGTCCGACAGCGGGGGAGCGGACCGCACGACCGAGCCCGAGGGCGAGAAGCCACAGCGCCCCCGCGAGGTGGGCGGCGGCTTCCTGATGGGCCGGCCCTTCGGCGTACCCGTATACGTCTCGCCCAGCTGGTTCCTGGTCGCCGCCCTCATCACCTGGGTCTTCGGCGGCCAGCTCGAACGAGTACTCCCCGAACTGGGCGCCGCCCGCTACATCGTCTCGCTCTTCTTCGCGGTGGCCTTCTACGCCTCCGTCCTCGTCCACGAGCTCGCCCACACCGTAGCGGCACTGCGCTTCAAACTCCCCGTACGCCGCATCCAGCTCCAGTTCTTCGGCGGCGTCTCCGAGATCGAGAAGGAGACCGAGACCCCCGGCCGGGAGTTCGTCCTCGCCTTCGTCGGCCCCCTCCTCTCCCTGGTCCTCTCCGGCCTCTTCTACCTCGGCATGCTGGTCGTCGAGCCGGGCACCGTCCCCGGAGTACTGCTGGCCGGACTGATGATCTCCAACCTCATCGTCGCCGCCTTCAACCTGCTCCCCGGCCTCCCGCTGGACGGCGGCCGGATGCTCCGCGCCGTCGTCTGGAAGATCACCGGCAGGGCCATGACGGGCACCGTCGCCGCCGCCTGGACCGGCCGCGCACTCGCCGTCGCCGTGCTCGTGGGCCTCCCGCTGGCCACCCAGACCGGCGGCTTCGGCGACGAGGCCAAAGGCTTCGGCAGCATCGACTCGCTCACCGACGCGCTCCTCGCCGCCATACTCGCCGCCATCATCTGGACCGGCGCCGGAAACAGCCTCCGCATGGCCCGCCTGCGCGAACGCCTCCCCGACCTCCGCGCCCGCACCCTCACCCGCCGCGCCGTCCCGGTCGCGGCGGACACCCCCCTCTCCGAAGCACTGCGCCGCGCCAACGAAGCCGGGGCCCGCGCCCTCGTCGTCGTCGACGGCCACGGCACGCCCACCGCCGTGGTGCGCGAAGCCGCCATCGTGGGCATCCCCGAACACCGCCGCCCCTGGGTCGCGGTCAGCGGCCTCGCCCAGGACCTCAAGGACGGCATGCGGGTCTCCGCCGAGCTCACCGGCGAAGAACTCCTGGACACCCTGCGCGCCACCCCCGCCACCGAATACCTCGTGGTCGAGGAGACCGGGGAAATCTACGGCGTCCTCTCGACAGCAGACGTCGAACGCGCCTTCGTCGCCGCCATGGCAAGAACGCCGGCCTCTTCTGCCTGAGAGGCTCGCTTGCCTCCGGGCGCTCGCCGCGTCCATCAGCGGCCTCCGGCCGCGGGCCTGTCGACACTCCTCGACACTGCGCTCTGTCGCTCGTTCCTCGCTCCGACGCTTGGTCTCCTCGCTCTCGACAGGGGCGCGCCCTTTGGCGCTCGCCTGAGAGGCTCGCTCGCCTCCGGGCGCCCGCGCAAGGGCTCGCGGTCAGGACGTCCCCCCAGGCCGGGTAGGCTGGCCACATGTCCGAACCGACCGGTGCCGCCCGCCGTCGCGGGCCCTTCCAGGTCGGGGACCAGGTCCAGCTCACCGACCCCAAGGGACGCCACTACACCTTCACGCTCGAGGCCGGGAAGAACTTCCACACCCACAAGGGTTCCTTCCCCCACGACGAGCTGATCGGTGCCCCCGAGGGAACCGTCGTGCGCACCACGGGAAACGTCGCGTACCTCGCGCTGCGCCCCCTGCTCCCCGACTACGTCCTGTCCATGCCCCGCGGCGCCGCCGTGGTCTACCCCAAGGACGCGGGGCAGATCCTGGCCATGGCCGACATCTTCCCCGGCGCACGCGTCGTCGAGGCGGGCGTCGGCTCCGGGTCGCTCAGCACCTTCCTGCTGCGCGCCATCGGCGACCAGGGCATGCTGCACTCCTACGAGCGCCGGGCCGACTTCGCCGAGATCGCCCAGCAGAACGTCGAGCGCTACTTCGGAGCCCCACACCCCGCCTGGCGGCTGACCGTCGGGGACCTCCAGGACAACCTCTCCGACAGCGACGTCGACCGCGTCATCCTGGACATGCTGGCCCCCTGGGAATGCCTGGGCCCCGTCTCCAAGGCACTCGTCCCCGGCGGCATCCTGTGCGCGTACGTCGCCACCACCACCCAGCTGGCCCGCACCGTCGAGGCCATCCGGGAGCACGGCACCTTCAACGAGCCCGCGGCCTGGGAGACCATGGTCCGCACCTGGCACGTCGAGGGCCTGGCGGTACGGCCCGACCACCGCATGATCGGCCACACCGGCTTCCTGCTCACCGCCCGCCGCCTCGCGGACGGCGTGGAGCCCCCGCTGCGCCGCCGCAGGCCCGCCAAGGGCGCCTACGGCGAGGACTACGCGGGCTGGGGCGCCGGCGGCGCGGCGGCCGGGGACGCGGGAGCGGCCGGCCGGGCCGCCGAGGGCCCCCGGAACGGCTCAGCCGACCGGGGCTGACCCCACCACCGCCACCCGGCGCCAACACCCGGCCGCGGCCACCGACTTCCCCCCGGAATTCCGCCGGGATTCCCGGGGGAGGCGGTGGCCGCGCCGTGTGAGATGTGGCACGATGCGGGGCACCCCCCGACGCCACCGCTCTCACAGGAGTCACGCCGCGTGCAGCCTCTGGGCCCGGACCTCGCGCACACCCACCCCCGGCCGGTGCACTGGCTCGCGACAGCGGCCGCCCTCGCCGCCGTCGTCGCCGGGGCCGCGGTGCTCCAGCCCTCCGACGCCAAGGCCACGACCGACACCTCCACCGCGGCCGCGCCGGGCACCGGCGCCCCGGTGGTCAAGGCCCCGGACCCCACCGCCGCCCACTACCCGGTGGACTGCGGCCCGGCGAAACTGGACGTCACGGACCGCGCCTCCGGCGATCTGGACGGTGACGGGCGACCGGAGACGGTGGCCGTCGTGCGCTGCCACTCCGCGACGGGCACCCCGCCCAGCGGCATGTACGTCCTCGCCCAGCCGGACGGCCGGAAGGCCGGCGGGGGGCAGGCGGGACAGGGCGCGGGACCGGGGCGGCCGCGGGTCGTGGCCACCTTCCTGGACCCCAAGGAACAGATGAGCGTCAAGGATTTCGCGCTGCGCGGAACCAAGGTTTCGGCCACTTTGCTCGGCTACTCCTCGGAGCAGGTGCCGCGGTGCTGCCCGGACCTTCAGCGCAAGGTCAACTGGCAGTGGAAGGACGGCAGGTTCGCGCTCACGGCGCTGCCGGCGCCGGGCAGTGTCTGAGCCGTCACTCGGCGTCCGGTCCGTAGACCTCGACCCCGTCGGACACCCGGCGCACATGGATGCACTCGCCGGGACACTCCTTCGCGGAGTCCGCGACCTCGGTGAGCAGGGGCAGCGGCACCCGCGTCGTCGCACCCTTGTCCTGGAGCAATTCGTCGTCGGCGCTCTTGACGTAAGCTAGACCGTCGATGTCGAGTTCGAAGATCTCGGGTGCGTACTGGGCACAGATGCCGTCGCCCGTGCACAGATCCTGGTCGATCCAGACCTCAAGGTCACCGAGCTCCTCGTTCCGCACAGTCACGATCTGCCGTCCCCTGATACATGATTCAACATTGACTAAATAGCGCCAGCCTTGGCGGGTGTTGACCGTCTCGACGATACAACCGGTCGCTTTCCGATGTTGTTGGGTGGGTATTCACCTGGCGTGAGGGAGTGCGCAAGGGTGAAGATCGGACACACGCCGACCGGGTTTGTGATCTAGGGGTTTCAACCCGCACCGGCCCAGGTAGGGTCAGGAAGCGTCCAGCTCCCCTTGGAGGAGGTGAGGACCGTGGCAGCCCACGACGACGACATCAACCGCGGCATCCGGCCGGGGCGGGGGTCTGACGACCCAGCCGGCCAGGTTGCCTATCTCGAGCAGGAAATCGCCGTCCTGCGACGCAAGCTCGCCGACTCTCCGCGGCACACGAGGATTCTCGAAGAGCGGATCGTCGAGCTGCAGACCAACCTGGCGGGCGTGTCCGCGCAGAACGAGCGGCTCGCCAACACGCTCCGTGAGGCCCGCGACCAGATCGTGGCCCTCAAGGAGGAGGTCGACCGGCTCGCGCAGCCGCCGGCCGGCTTCGGGGTGTTTCTGCAGGCGAACGAGGACGGCACGGCCGACATCTTCACCGGAGGCCGGAAACTCCGGGTGAACGTCAGCCCGAGCGTCGAGGTCGAGGACCTCAGGCGTGGCCAGGAGGTCATGCTCAACGAGGCGCTCAACGTGGTCGAAGCCATGGAGTTCGAGCGCGCCGGGGACATCGTCACCCTCAAGGAGGTCCTTGAGGACGGCGAGCGAGCCCTGGTGATCGGGCACACCGACGAGGAGCGCGTGGTGCGGCTCGCCGAGCCGCTGCTGGACACCACCATCCGCCCCGGTGACGCCCTGCTGCTCGAGCCCCGCTCCGGCTACGTCTACGAGGTCGTACCCAAGAGCGAGGTCGAAGAGCTCGTCCTCGAAGAGGTCCCGGACATCGACTACACCAAGATCGGCGGCCTGGGCAACCAGATCGAGCTGATCAGGGACGCGGTCGAGCTCCCGTACCTCTACCCCGACCTGTTCAAGGAGCACGAACTGCGGCCGCCCAAGGGTGTGCTGCTGTACGGCCCGCCCGGCTGCGGCAAGACGCTGATCGCCAAGGCCGTGGCCAACTCCCTTGCCAAGAAGGTCGCCGAGGTGACCGGGAAGCCCGCCGGGAAGAGCTTCTTCCTCAACATCAAGGGCCCCGAGCTGCTCAACAAGTACGTCGGCGAGACGGAGCGGCACATCCGGCTGGTCTTCCAGCGGGCACGGGAGAAGGCCAGCGAGGGCACCCCCGTCATCGTCTTCTTCGACGAGATGGACTCCCTCTTCCGGACCCGCGGCTCCGGCGTCAGCTCGGACGTGGAGAACACCATCGTCCCCCAGCTGCTGTCCGAGATCGACGGTGTCGAGGGCCTGGAAAATGTGATCGTCATCGGCGCCTCCAACCGCGAGGACATGATCGACCCGGCGATCCTGCGCCCCGGCCGGCTCGACGTGAAGATCAAGATCGAGCGTCCGGACGCCGAGGCCGCCAAGGACATCTTCTCGAAGTACCTGACCGAGACCCTGCCGATCCACGCGGACGACCTCGCCGAGCACGGCGGGTCCCCCAAGGCCGCGGTCGGCGGCATGATCCAGTCGGTCGTCGAGCAGATGTACACCGAGTCCGAGGAGAACCGCTTCCTGGAGGTCACCTACGCCAACGGCGACAAGGAAGTCCTCTACTTCAAGGACTTCAACTCCGGCGCCATGATCCAGAACATCGTGGACCGGGCCAAGAAGATGGCCATCAAGGACTTCCTGGACCACAACCAGAAGGGCCTCCGCGTCTCCCACCTGCTCGCCGCCTGCGTGGACGAGTTCAAGGAGAACGAGGACCTGCCGAACACCACGAACCCCGACGACTGGGCCCGGATCTCCGGCAAGAAGGGCGAGCGGATCGTCTACATCCGCACCCTCGTCACCGGAAAGCAGGGCGCGGACACGGGACGCTCCATCGACACGGTGGCGAACACCGGTCAGTACCTGTAACACCGCTGTCCGGCTGCGGATGTCCTGGACGGGGCATCCGCAGCCGGATGCGCTTTTCCGACCGCCGAACCGCCGATTCGCCGATCCGGAACAAGTCCACTCCGGACCGGTCGACACAGCGAGCGGCCACCTAGGAGCCGGACCCGAGCAATGACTGAAATGATCGCCTCAGCGCCGCGAAGCGGCTCTAGGCTCTTCGGTACCGCGGCATCGCGGTGCGGGGGATCGGGGGCCGCGCACGGACCGGAAGCACAGCGGTACTTGAGTGCCGACCCCGCCCAGGGGCGGCGCCGGGCAAGGAGGGCCGCATGACCGTACGGCGAGTAATGGGGATCGAGACGGAGTACGGGATCTCCGTCCCGGGTCACCCGAACGCCAATGCCATGCTCACCTCATCCCAGGTCGTCAACGCCTACGCGGCGGCGATGCACCGGGCGCGCCGCGCCCGCTGGGACTTCGAGGAGGAGAACCCACTGCGGGACGCCCGCGGCTTCGACCTCGCGCGCGAGTCCGCGGACGCCAGCCAGCTCACCGACGAGGACATCGGCCTGGCCAATGTGATCCTCACCAACGGCGCGCGGCTCTACGTCGACCACGCACACCCCGAATACTCCGCCCCCGAGGTGACCAACCCCCGGGACGCGGTCCTCTGGGACAAGGCGGGCGAGCGCATCATGGCCGAGGCCGCCCTGCGCGCCGGCCAGCTCCCCGGAGCCCAGCCGATCCACCTCTACAAGAACAACACCGACAACAAGGGCGCCTCCTACGGCACCCACGAGAACTACCTGATGAAGCGGGAGACCGCCTTCTCGGACATCGTGCGCCACCTGACCCCCTTCTTCGTCTCGCGCCAGGTCGTCACCGGCGCCGGCCGGGTGGGCCTGGGCCAGGACGGCCACGAACACGGCTTCCAGATCAGCCAGCGCGCCGACTACTTCGAGGTCGAGGTGGGCCTGGAGACCACCCTCAAGCGCCCCATCATCAACACCCGCGACGAGCCCCACGCCGACGCCGAGAAATACCGCCGGCTGCACGTGATCATCGGAGACGCCAACCTCTCCGAGATCTCGACCTACCTCAAGCTCGGCACCACCTCCCTGGTCCTGTCCATGATCGAGGACGGCTTCATCGCCGTGGACCTCGCCGTGGACCAGCCGGTCCGCACCCTCCACCAGGTCTCCCACGACCCGACGCTGCGCCGCCTGATCACGCTGCGCAGCGGCCGGACACTCACCGCGGTCCAGCTCCAGATGGAGTACTTCGAGCTGGCCCGCAAATACGTCGAGGACCGCTTCGGCGCCGACGCCGACGAGCAGACCCGGGACGTGCTCACCCGTTGGGAGGACGTCCTGAACCGCCTGGAGCGGGATCCGATGAGCCTCTCCGGCGAGCTGGACTGGGTCGCCAAGCGCGAGCTCATGGAGGGCTACCGGCGCCGTGACGGCCTGGAGTGGGACGCGGCCCGGCTGCACCTGGTGGACCTGCAGTACGCGGACGTGCGCCCCGAGAAGGGGCTGTACAACCGTCTGGTGGCCCGCGGCAAGATGAAGCGGCTGCTGGACGAGGACGAGGTGTCCCGGGCCCGGAGCAAGCCCCCGGAGGACACCAGGGCCTACTTCCGCGGCCGCTGCCTGGAGCAGTACGCCGACGACGTGGCCGCGGCCTCCTGGGACTCGGTCATCTTCGACCTGCCGGGCCGGGACTCCCTGCAGCGCGTCCCCACCCTGGAGCCGCTGCGAGGCACCAGGAACCACGTCAAGGAGCTCCTGGACCGCTGCCGCACGGCCGAAGACCTTGTCCGGGTGCTCTCGGGGGGCTGAAATGCTCTTCAACCGGGAATCATCGAGATGGCCTCCGTGCGTTGTACCGAGCGGGAGGCCGATGTCGGACCCGGCTTGTAGGGTCTGATCGACCGATCCATTCGAGCTGGGGCGAACAGAGCGGGGTGAGGGACATGGCGACCAAGGACACCGGCGGCGGACAGCAGAAGGCGTCGCGCTCGACCGAGGAGGTCGAGGAGCAGGCGCAGGACGCGCAGGCGGCGGAAGACCTCAAGGAGCGGCACGAGAAGCTCTCGGACGACGTGGACGACGTTCTGGACGAGATCGACGACGTACTCGAGGCTAACGCCGAGGATTTCGTTCGAAGCTTCGTGCAAAAGGGTGGACAGTAAAGGCCTACAGGCCGCTTTGCCTTCATTTCGAAGGCTTGGGGGGTGAAGGGTGGCTGCCGTGACGGCCTTCAGGTGCGGTGCCGTGAGTGCGTGGCGGAGTACAGCGCCGCGCACTACCGGCGCCGCCGGGAGGCCATGGGAAAGCCGCGCTCGCACGGGATCACCGAAGCCGAGCGTGACGCTTTGGTGGCCTCCCAGGCAGGCGTCTGCTGCATATGTCTGTCGGCTCCGGCCGCACATGTGGATCACTGCCACGAGAAGGGTAGGGTCCGTGGCGTACTGTGCTTCAGCTGCAACGCGGCACTGGGGCAGTTCAAGGATCGGCCCGACGTGATAAGGCGGGCCGCGACATACCTGGAAGGAAACGCGTGGAAGCCAATCCTCGTAGCACCGGGCGTCTACCAGCTGCCTTCCTGACGCCTGGCTCCTCATCCTTCATGGACTTCCTCGGCGCGCACCAGCCCGAGCTGCTCCCCGGAAACCGCCCGCTCCCCGCCGTGCAGGGCGCCATCGAGGCCCCCCACGGCACCACCATCGTCGCGGCGACCTTCCCCGGCGGCGTGGTGCTCGCCGGTGACCGCCGCGCGACGATGGGCAACCTCATCTCCCAGCGCGACGTGGAGAAGGTGTTCCCCGCCGACGAGTACTCGGCCGTCGGCATCGCGGGCACGCTCGGTTTCGCCGTGGAGATGGTCAAGCTCTTCCAGCTGGAGCTGGAGCACTTCGAGAAGGTGGAAGGCACCGTCCTCTCCCTGGAGGGCAAGGCCAACCGGCTGTCGACCATGATCCGCGGCAATCTGGGCATGGCCATGCAGGGCCTGGCCGTCGTCCCGATCTTCGCGGGCTGGGACGTCGACCGCGAGAAGGGCCGCATCTTCTCCTACGACGTGACCGGCGGGCGCTCCGAGGAGCACGGCTTCGCCGCCACCGGCTCCGGCTCGCTGTTCGCCCGTGGCGCGCTCAAGAAGCTGTACCGCGAGGACCTGACCGAATCCGAGACCACCACCGCCGTCGTCCAGTCGCTCTACGACGCCGCCGACGAGGACTCCGCGACCGGCGGCCCCGATCTCGGCCGGCGGATCTACCCCATCGTCACGGTGATCAACGAGGACGGTTTCAAGCGGCTCACCGAGGCGGAGGTGTCCGAGATCGCCCGCACCATCCACGAGCGGCGGCTCGAGGCGCCGGACGGCCCCCGGGCCCCGCTGCTCTGAGGGGACGGTTGATCCGGAATGCATTCGCCATCACAGAAAGGGACGGATAGCCGGTGACGACGCCGTTCTATGTATCGCCTCAGCAGGCCATGGCCGACCGCGCCGAGTACGCCCGCAAGGGCATCGCGCGCGGCCGCAGCGTGGTCGTGCTGCAGTATGCCGACGGCATCCTGTTCGTCGCGGAGAACCCGTCCCGCGCGCTGCACAAGGTCAGCGAGATCTACGACCGGATCGCCTTCGCGGCGGTCGGCAAGTACAACGAGTTCGAGAATCTGCGCATCGGCGGTGTCCGCTACGCCGACCTGCGCGGCTACACCTACGACCGCGACGACGTGACCGCGCGCGGCCTCGCCAATGTCTACGCCCAGACGCTCGGCACCATCTTCTCCAGCGCGGCGGAGAAGCCCTATGAGGTCGAGCTGATCGTCGCCGAGGTCGGGGACGGCCCCGAGGACGACCAGATCTACCGGTTGCCGCACGACGGCTCCATCGTGGACGAGCACGGCTCGGTCGCGGTGGGTGGCAACGCCGATCAGATCAGCAGCTACCTGGACCAGCGCCACCGCGAGGGCCTGACCCTCGCCGAGGGGCTCAAGCTGGCCGTCGAGTCCCTCGCCCGGGACAACAACGGCGGCGAGCGCAGCCTCACCGCCGAGCAGCTCGAGGTCGCGGTGCTGGACCGGACGCGACCGCAGCAGCGGAAGTTCAAGCGGGTCCTGGGCAGCCAGCTGGCCCGGCTCCTGGAATCGGAGGGCACCCCGGCCGACTCCGCCGCCGAGGGGGAGTCCCCGGCCGAGGAGTCCACCGACACCGAGGAGTAACCGCGCCACCCCGTTCACGCGGCGCGCCCCGGCCCAGCCGGGGCGCGCCGCGGCGTGTCCGCCTCGCGGGGCGGGGCGGCGTGCCGACCGGGCCGGGGCGGGGGTGGCCGCCGCGCGGCGGGGCGTACGGCAGCGGCGGCGCGTCAGGGCGCGTCAGTGTCCGCCGGACGGGGTGTCGCGTGGGGGTGGGGCGCTGGAGCCCCGGGGGACGAGTCGCACCGGCAGGGTGGTGTCGCGTGCCGGTTCGCCGTCCAGGACGGCCATCAGGGCCCGCATTCCGGCCGCGCCGACGGCTTCCGCCGGCAGTCGGACCGTTGTCAGCTCGGGGTCCACGGCGGTGGCCAGCGCGAGGTCGTCGAAGCCGGTGACGGAGATGTCGTCCGGTACCCGGAGCCCGAGCCGCCGGGCGGCTTTGCAGGCTCCGGCGGCCAGGATGTCGTCGTCGCACACGAGCGCGGTGGGGCGGGGGCCGGGGCGGGTGAGGGCCCGTTCGGCCGCCCGGCGGCCTTCGTCGACGGTCAGGGGGGCCGCCTCGGTGTGGGCGGAGGCGCCGGGGACGGCGGCCAGGGCCGCCGCCAGGGCGGCGGCGCGTTCGCGGAAGGTCCAGGTGTCCACGGCCGCCGCGAGGTGGGCGATACGGCGGTGTCCGAGGGCGAGGAGGTGTTCGGCGGTCTGCCGCATGCCGTCGGCGATGTCGAGGTTGACGGTGGCCGCCGCGGCGGCCGAAGCGGCCTCGTCGGGTGAGCTGTCGAGCATGACCAGGGGGAGCCCCCCGCCGCGCATCGCGGCGAGGGCGTCGGCGGCCATGGAGGAGGCGATCACGCCGTCGAGGGAGGCGCGGGCCGAGTCGAAGGGGTCGCGGGCCGGGCCCACGCCTTCGGGGGAGGGGTAGAGCACCACGCCGAAGCCGCCCTCGGCGGCCACCCGGGCCGCGCCGGTGTAGACGCGGGCGAAGAACTCGGTGGTGAGTGCCGGTACGACGAGCAGCGCGGTCCTGGTCCGGCCGAGGCGGAGGCTGCGGGCCGCGAGGTTGGGCCGGTAGCCGAGTTCGCGGGCGGCGGTGCGTACGGCCTCGGCGGTGCGTTCGGAGACACGTCCGGCCCATTTGTCGCCGAGGACCAGGGAGACGGTGGCCTGCGACACGCCGACGTGGCGTGCCACGTCCCGGCTGGTCGCCCGCGCGCGGGGGCCGCCTCCGGCGCGCGCGCCGGGCGCGGGGTCCCCCTGAACGCTCGCCACCATCGCCTCCGTTCGTCACGGTCGCCCATGCGGGTGGACCGAGGTCGGCAGCCATGATACGTATAACGGCGGTAGTTATACGTAAAACCTGGGGCGGGCACGCCAGGACACGCCCGAGGGAAGAACCGGAAGCGAGGGGGCGGGCGATGGCGGCCGGCTACAGGGAACTGCTGCGCTGCGAGCACGCGGCCCGTCTGCTCATCGGGACCCTCGTCGGCCGGCTGCCGAACGCCACCGCCGCGCTGGCCGTCGTGCTCTTCACCCGTGCCGAGGGCGGCAGCTACGCGCTGGCCGGCGCGCTGTCCGCCGTCTACGGGGTGGGCAACGCGGTCGGCCAGCCGCTGCTCGGCCGGGCCGTGGACCACTACGGCCAGCCGCGGGTGATGCTCCCGGCGGCCGTGCTGTCCGCCCTCGCGATGGTCCTCTTCGCCGTGGTCGGGCTCGACCCGCTGCCCGTCGCGTATGCCGCGATGCTGGCCGCGGGCCTGTTCACCCCGCCCCTGGAGGGCGGGCTGCGGGCGCTGTGGCCGGGGGTGCTCGGCCGCGAGGAGTGGGTGCACGCGGCCTACGCCCTGGACGCCGTCGCGCAGGAGGTGATCTTCTCCGTGGGGCCGCTGCTGGTCACCGCCCTGGTCGCCCTGTGGTCGGAGGCGGCCGCGCTGCTGGTGATCAACGGGATCGGGGTGGTGGGCGCCCTGTCGGTCGTCCTCTCGCCGCCCTCCAGGCGGTGGCGCTCGGCGCCGCGCGAGGCGCACTGGCTGGGCGCGCTGCGCTCGTCCGGCCTGCGGGTGCTCCTCGGCACGTTCTTCTTCGTCGGGGTCGCCCTGGGCTCGATCGGCGTGGCGGCCGTCGGGTACGCGGACGAGCACGGCGGCGGCATGGTGTCGAGCTATCTGCTCTCCGCGCTGGGCGTCGGCGCGCTGGTGGGCGGCCTCGCGTACGGGGCGCGGCCCTGGGCCGGCGCCCCGGAGCGGCGGCTGCGGGCGCTGGTGGCGGCCCTGGCGCTCGGCTATCTGCCGCTGGTCCTGGTGCCCGGGGTGGTCGCGATGAGCGCGCTCGCCGGCCTGTCGGGGCTCTTCCTGGCCCCCGCGCTGGCCTGTGTCTTCGTGGTCATCGACCGACACGCCCCGCGCGGCACGGTCACCGAGGCGTTCTCCTGGCTGGTGACCACCTTCGTGGTCGGCAACTCGGTGGGGACGGCCGCCGCCGGGCCGGTGATGGAGTACGGCGGAGTCGCGGCGGGTTTCGCCGTTCCCGGGGCGGCCGGGGCGGTGGCGCTGGCCGTTCTCCTGGCCACCGCGCGCTTCCTCGACGGTGCGCGAGGCGTGACGGCGGGTGAACCTCAGGCGGAAAATGATCGCAACCGTGCCGTCGAACCCGGTTTCAGAGCAGGCCATCAGGCGTAATGTTCAGGCATGGACCGCCGCATTTTCGGGCTGGAGAACGAGTACGGCGTCACGTGCACATTCAGGGGACAGCGCCGGTTGTCTCCTGACGAAGTGGCGCGCTACCTCTTCCGCCGTGTCGTCTCCTGGGGCCGCAGCAGCAATGTCTTCCTGCGCAACGGCGCCCGCCTCTATCTCGACGTGGGCTCGCACCCGGAATACGCAACCCCCGAGTGCGACAACGTGACCGAGCTGGTCACCCACGACAAGGCAGGCGAGCGCATTCTCGAAGGTCTGCTCGTGGACGCCGAGCGCCGCCTGCACGAGGAGGGAATCGCGGGCGACGTCTATCTCTTCAAGAACAACACCGACTCGGCGGGGAACTCCTACGGCTGCCACGAGAACTATCTGGTGGCCCGGCACGGCGAGTTCTCCCGTCTCGCCGACATCCTCATCCCCTTCCTGGTGACCCGGCAGCTGCTGTGCGGCGCCGGCAAGGTGCTGCAGACGCCGCGCGGCGCGGTCTACTGCGTCAGCCAGCGCGCCGAGCACATCTGGGAGGGGGTCAGCTCCGCGACGACCCGTTCCCGGCCGATCATCAATACCCGCGACGAGCCGCACGCCGACGCCGAGCGCTACCGCCGGCTGCACGTCATCGTGGGTGACTCCAACATGTCCGAGACCACCATGCTGCTCAAGGTCGGCGCCACCGACCTGGTGCTGCGCATGATCGAGGCGGGCACGGTGATGCGCGACCTGACCCTGGAGAACCCGATCCGGGCCATCCGGGAGGTCAGCCACGACATCACCGGACAGCGCAAGGTGCGCCTGGCCAGCGGGCGCGAGGCCTCGGCGCTGGAAGTCCAGCAGGAGTACTACGAAAAGGCGCTGGACTTCTGCGAGCGCCGCGGAATCCGCACCGGCACGGTCGAGCGCGTGCTCGAACTGTGGGGCCGCACCCTGGACGCCATCCGTACCGAAGAGCTGGACCGGATCGGCACCGAGATCGACTGGGTGATGAAATACAAGCTGATCGAGCGGTATCGCGCCAAGAACAACATCACCATGTCGCATCCGCGGATCGCCCAGATAGACCTCGCCTACCACGACATCCACCGCCGCCGGGGGTTGTACTACCTCCTGGAGAAGCGCGGTCAGGCCGCGCGGGTGTGCAACGACTTGAAGATTTTCGAAGGCAAGTCGGTGCCCCCGCAGACCACCCGCGCCCGGCTGCGCGGCGATTTCATCCGCCGCGCGCAGGAGCAGCGCCGCGACTTCACCGTCGACTGGGTGCATCTGAAACTGAATGACCAGGCGCAGCGCACGGTGCTGTGCAAGGACCCGTTCCGTTCGGTGGACGACCGGGTGGAGAAGCTCATCGCCGGGATGTGACCCGGGCGCCCGGACGGCGCATGTCCGGCCCGGGGCCCCGTACGTTTCACGTACGGGGCCCCGGGCACGTCGTAGAGTGGCGCGCGTTGCCCCCGCAGGATCTACCCGACGAGGACTTTCGTGCGCCGACGCTCCGTACTTCTTGCCGTGCCCGCCGGTCTGCTGACCGCCGCGGGCTGCGGCAGTGAGAAAGCAGGATCCGACAAGTCGTCCAAGGCCTCCCCTTCGGCGGAGAGCGGCAGTCCGAAGCCCGCCAAGGAGCCGGTGCCGCCCATTACCGGCGGCAAGGAGTTCGGCCAGAAGCCGAAGGTCGCCAAAGGCAGTGGGCAGCCGCGTTCCTCGCTCCAGGTCGAGACGGTCATCAAGGGTGACGGGGCCGAGGTGGCCAAGGGGGATTACCTCCAGGTGCACTATCTCGGCCAGATCTGGAACACCGCCAAGGTCTTCGACAACTCCTATGACCGGGGGAAGCCGGCCCTCTTCCAGATCGGCGTCGGCCAGGTCATTCCGGGTTGGGACAAGGGGCTGGTGGGCAAGCGGGTGGGCAGCCGGGTGGAGCTGGCCGTCCCGCCGTCCGAGGGATACGGCGCCCAGGGTCAGCCGCAGGCGGGGATCAAGGGCACCGACACCCTGGTGTTCGTGGTCGACATCGTGGACACCTTCAACGGCAAGAGCTCGGCCAAGGGCCGCACGGTGGCGCAGACCGACATCGCTCTGCCCAAGGTCGGCACGAACACGGACGGCAAGGCGCCGACCATCGACGTTCCCGAGAAGTCCGCGCCCAAGAAGCTGGTCTCGGCGTATGTCATCGAGGGCGACGGGCCGAAGGTGAAGGCCACCGACAGTGTGCTGGTCCAGTACAAGGGCGTGCTGTGGGACGGCGGCAAGGAGTTCGACTCCACCTACAAGAAGGGCCAGCTCGCGCAGTTCTCGTTGCAGCAGGTCGTCAAGGGCTGGGCGCAGGGGCTCACCGGCAAGAAGGCCGGCAGCCGGGTGCTGGTCGTCATCCCGCCGGACCTCGGCTACGGGAAGCAGGCCCAGCAGGGCATCCCGGCCAACTCGACCCTGGTCTTCTCGGTCGACATCCTGGCGGTTCTGTAGGACGCGGTTCTGTAAGACTGGGCGGGTTGCCCACCACGCAAGAGGAGCAAGTTTCGTGAGCATCGACAAGCCCGAGGTCGACTTTCCGGGCGGCGAGCCGCCGGCGGACCTGGAGATCAAGGACATCTGGGAGGGCGACGGTCCGGTCGCCCAGGCCGGGGCCACCGTCTCCGTCCACTACGTCGGCGTCGCCTTCAGCACCGGCGAGGAGTTCGACGCGAGCTGGAACCGCGGTACTCCGCTGCAGTTCCAGCTCGGCGCCGGTCAGGTCATCTCCGGTTGGGACCAGGGGGTGCAGGGCATGAAGGTCGGCGGCCGCCGCCAGCTGATCATCCCGCCGCACCTGGCCTACGGCGACCGGGGCGCCGGCGGTGGCCGGATCAAGCCGGGGGAGACGCTGATCTTCGTGTGCGACCTGGTCGCCGCCTGACGCCGATCGCCCGGACGGCCGACGGGTGAGCCCTGAGGGCGAGCCCCGAGGCCCGGCCGAAGCGCCCGTCGAGGGCCCCTGCCGTCCGGCAGGGGCCCTCGGCTTTTGTCCCGCGTCCCGGTAGCGGTACGGTCACGGTCGGAAGGTCAAGAAGAAAGGGCGTCGATGGCGATTGCCAAGGCCGAGCGGCTGATGAATCTGGCGCTGTGCCTGCTGGGGACCCGGCGTCCGTTGACCAAGCGCGAGTTGCGGGAGTCCATAGAGGCGTACATCGAGGCGGCGGCCACCGGCTCCGGCGGAGGCGACGAGGCGTTCAACCGGATGTTCGAGCGGGACAAGGACGACCTGCGCGAACTGGGTCTGATCATCGAGACCGTCGAGAGCGTGGACGGCGAGATCGGCTATCTCGCCCGCCGCGACAGCAACCGCCTGCCGCCGATCACCCTGGACGCCGAGGAGGCCGCGGCGCTCGGCCTGGCCGCGAAGGTGTGGCAGCAGGCCCGGCTCGCGGGCGCCGCCAGCGGCGCCCTGCAGAAGCTGCGCGCCGCCGGGATGCCGCTGGCCGAGGACCCGTACGACCCCCAGCCGGCCGGTGCCCTGGAGCCGCGGATCCCGGTCCACGAGGCGGCCTTCGAGCCGCTGATGCTCGCCTGCCGCGACCGCCGACCCGTCATGTTCGACTACCGCAAGTCCAACGCCGCGCAGCCCGAGCAGCGCTATGTCGAGCCGTGGACGCTGGAGTGCTGGCGCGGCCACTGGTATCTGGCCGGGTGGGACCGCGAGCGGGCGGCGGAGCGGGTCTTCCGGCTCTCGCGGATCACCGGCAGGGTGCGCCTGCGGGCCGGCGCCTACACCGCCGAGGTGCCCGACCACGTCACCGTGCGCGAGACGGTGGAGCGGTGGTCGGGGGAGACCGCCACCAGTACCGCCCGGATCAGGCTGCGTTCCGGCCACGGCTACCCGCTGCGGGCCAGGGCCCTGCACACCCGCCCGCTGGGCGACGGCTGGGACGAGCTGGAGATCCCGTACGGGCACGGGCTCGACGCCTGGCTGGTGGAGTTCGGCCCGGACGTGGTGGTGCTGGCGCCCGACGAGCTGCGGGCCGATGTCGTCGACCGGCTGCGCGCCGTGGCCAAGGGCTGAGGGGGAGAAGCGACTTCTGATGGCCGGAAACGCCATTGACCAGACCCGCCGGATGCTGTCCCTGGTGACGTATCTGCGTGAGCGCCCGGGCGCCCGCGTCGCCGATGTCGCCCGCGCCTTCGGCATCAGCGAGGACGAGCTGATCTCCGACCTGGATGTGCTGCCGCTGTGCGGCACCAGTTTCCGCGGCGGCGACCTGCTGGACATCGACACCGACGGTGAGCGCATCTGGTGGCACAACCCCGACGATGTCGCGGAGCCGCTGCGGCTGGCCGCCGACGAGGCCACCGCGCTGCTGGTCGCCGCGCGCGCCGTCGCCACCCTCCCGGGGCTGCGCGAGGGCGACCGGGACGCGCTGCTGCGGGCCACCGCCAAGCTGGAGGCCGCCGCGGGTGAGGCGGCCGGGGCCAGCTCCCGGCTGTCGGTCACCTTCGAGGCCGAGGGCGGGGTGTTCGCCGACGTCGACCGGGCCATCGCCGAGCGCCGCCGCCTGTGGCTGCGCTACTACTCGCCCGCGCGGGACGAGCTCACCGAGCGCGAGGTGGACCCGATCCGGCTGTTCGCCGTCGGCCACACCTACATGGAGGCGTGGTGCCGGCTCTCCGAGGCGCGGCGCACCTTCCGGCTGGACCGGGTCGCCGAGATCAAGCTGCTGGACGAGCCCGCCGACCCGCCGCCGATCGAGCTGCGCGACCTGTCGGACCTGTCGGCCGGGCTGGTGCAGACCGGTGCCGAGGACCCGGAGGTGGTGGTCGAGGTCGGCCCCGGCGGGCGCTGGGTCGCCGAGTACTACCCGCACGACAGCGCGGAGGAGCTGCCCGACGGCGGGCTCAGGATCACGCTGCGCACCCCCGATCCCGGCTCGCTGCGCCGGCTGGCGCTGCGGCTGGGCAGGGACGGCAGGATCGTCTCGCCCCGGGGGCTGGCGGACAGCGCGCGGGACGCGGCGCAGCGGGCGCTCGCGGCCTATGGTGAGTGAAGGGACACGCACAGTGACCGCTGGGGGGAATCCCGCCTCGGTGATCTTCAAGGCGGCCTGCCCGGACTGCCGCGGCAGGTTCGAGCTGGCCGCCACCGCCCTGCGGCTGGCGATCGGGGGGAGCGACCGCACCACGTTCTACTCCTTCACCTGCCCCGACTGCGGGTCGGCGGTGCGGAAACCGGCGGGGGAGCGGATCGTGGAGCTGCTCACCGGCGGTGGGGTGAGCACCCTGCGGCTGCACAGCGAGGTCTGAGGCCCCCCGTCGGACCGGTCACGGCACGCCCGGACCGGTCACGGCACGCCCGTACCGGTGACGGCGGGCCCGGCGGTCCCGCCGCCGGGCGGGGTCCGGCCTCCCCGATAGGCTCGGGCCATGCTCTGGCCGATGCTCGCCCTCGCCCTCGCCGTCACCGGAATCGCCGTTCTCGCCGTGCCCGCCGTGCGGGTCTTCGTCGAAGTACGGAGGCTGGCGCGGCAGGTGGCGGAGAGCTCGCGGCGGATCACCCGGGCCGCGGAGGACCTGGAGCGGGCCACGGCACCGCTGGGCGGGCAGGTGGACGCCCTGCGGCGGGGGCACGGCCATGACGTTCGTCAGGACCGGCTGCCGACCGACGTCAGGGACTGACGCGGGGGGCGGCGGGGTAGGCTGCTGGCGCAGTTGTCGCGGCGGTGCCGTGATCGCAACAGGGAGTATGCACGGGCATTGCCCGCGGTTTACCCCTGCGGGTTACGATCGCTGCCAGCACTAGCACGCCAGTCCGATCCCACACGGCAGGCATGGAAGTACGCCGCCCCGGCGAGAAGGTAGTCGCACATGCTCGGCAATCTGAGGCCCACCGAGATCATTCTGATCCTCGTTGTCATTCTGCTGCTCTTCGGCGCCAAGAAGCTCCCGGACATGGCTCGGTCCCTCGGCAAGTCGGCCCGCATCCTCAAGAGCGAGGCCAAGGCCATGAAGAAGGACGACGAGGCGGCGAAGGCCGCCGAGGCCCCCACGGCCCCCGCCGACCCCTCCGCGCAGGGCGCCCCGCGGACCATCCAGGCGGCTCCTGGCGATGTGACCAGCTCGCGCCCGGTCAGCGAGCCGAACCGCACCACCCAGGGCTGACGGAGCCGACGCAAGCCGAGAGCGCCGCGGCGGCTCGCTGAGCCGACGGCGGCCTTCGCACGAGACGAGGACGTGGGTTGCTCAAGTCTGCCCGCAAACAGCAGAAGGACCCTGAGGGGCGGATGCCCCTGGCGGAGCATCTGCGAGAGCTGCGCAATCGGCTGCTGAAGTCGGTCGTCGCGATCATCGTGGTCACGGTCGTCGCGCTGATCTACTACAAGCAGATCGCGGAGTTCCTCACCGGCCCGGTGATCGACAGCGTCGGCTGCAAGAAGGGTGAGGGCATCGGTGGCGAGCACACCCAGCCCTGTGCGCAGATCACCGCCAACGGCCTGCTGGCCCCCTTCACGATCATGCTGAAGGTGGGCCTGATGACCGGCGTCGTCGTCTCCAGCCCGATCTGGCTCTATCAGCTGTGGGCCTTCCTCGCGCCGGGCCTGCACAGCCACGAGAAGAAGTACGCGCTCGGCTTCGTGGCCGCGGGCGTGCCCCTTTTCCTGGCCGGTGCCTGGCTGGCGTACGCCGTGCTGCCGACCACGGCCGGGGCGCTGGTCGGCCTCACCCCCGAGGACTGGGACAACCTGTTCCCCGCGGACGAGTTCTTCGACATCGTCACGCGCATGGTGATCGTCTTCGGGCTCGCCTTCGAACTCCCGCTGCTGCTGGTGCTGCTCAACTTCGGCGGGGTGATCACCGGTCGGCGGATGCTGGGCTGGTGGCGGGGCATGGTCGTCGGCATCACCGTCTTCGCCGCGATCGCCACCCCCACCGGCGACCCGCTGACCATGTCGCTGCTGGCGGCGCCCATCGTGGTGCTGTACTTCGGCGCCACCGGCATCTGCCTGTTCAACGACCGCCGGCGGCGGCGCGCCAACCCGGACGCCGGGCTCAGCGACGACGAGGCCTCCGACCTCGACCTGACGCCCGCGGCCATCGGCGAGATCGAGCCGGTGTCCCCGTCCCGCGGCGACGACCCGGAGGACCCGGGCCCGACCCGGCGGAACGGCTACGACGACATCACCTGAGCCGGCGGCCCGCCCGGTAGGGTCCGCGAGTGACCTGCGACATCACCGTCATCGTCAACCCCACGGCGGGCCGCGGCCGCGGCGCCCGCGCCGCCCGGCCCGCCGTCCAGGCCCTGCGGCGGGCCGGATTCGCCGTGCGGACGGTGAGGGGCGCCGACGGCGCCGACGCCCTGCGGCGGGCCCGCGAGGCGGCGGCGGGCGGCACCGGAGCGCTGGTGGCCGTCGGGGGTGACGGCATGGTCTCGCTCGCCCTCCAGGCGGTCGCCGGGACCGGCACCCCGCTGGGGGTGATCGCCGTCGGCGGCGGCAACGACTTCGCCCGGGCCGCCGGGCTCCCGGTCCACGACCCGGCCGCCGCGGCCCGGGCCATAGCCGTCTCGCTCAAGGGCGACGGCGGCCGCGAGCTGGACCTGGGCCGGGCGGGCGAGGTCTGGTTCGGCACCGTCCTCGCCTCCGGCTTCGACTCCCGGGTCAACGAGCGGGGCAACCGGATGCGCCGCCCGGGCGGCCGGCTCCGCTACGACCTCGCCATGCTCGCCGAGCTCGCGGCCCTGCGGCCGATCCGCTATCGGATGAGGCTCGACGGCGGGCCGGAGCGCGAGTTCGAGGCCACCCTGATCGCCGTCGGCAACGCCGAGTCGTACGGCGGCGGCATGCGGATCTGCGCGGACGCGGCCCTCGACGACGGGCTCTTCGACATCACGGTCGTCGGCCCGTGCAGCCGCACCACACTGCTGACGGTCTTCCCCCGCGTCTACCGGGGCACCCACCTCGGCCACCGGGCGGTCACCACCCACCGCGCCGCCTCGGTCTCCCTGGCCGCCGAGGGCCTGACCGCCTACGCGGACGGTGAGCGCCTGGGGCCGCTGCCGCTCACCGCCCGGGCCGTCCCCGGCGCCCTGCGGCTGCTGGGCGCGCCCGGGCCGGACGCGGGCCGCTGAGGACCCCGGCCGCCCCGCCCCGGCCCTCGCCCGCCCCACCCCCTCCTCCCGGCCGGCAAATAAGATCGCGTGCGTTGTCGGAGGCGGCCGGTAGTCTCGTACGTACGATGACCGACGAGCTATCTCCCGCCGAGCGCTACGCCGCGGCCCGTCTGCGGGCGGCCGAGGAGGCCACCGCGCTGGCCCCCTTCCGCGAGATGTACGACTTCGAGCTGGACCCGTTCCAGATCGAGGCGTGCAAGGCCCTGGAGGCCGGGAAGGGCGTGCTGGTCGCGGCCCCCACCGGTTCGGGCAAGACCATCGTGGGCGAGTTCGCCGTCCACCTGGCGCTCACCCAGGGCCGCAAGTGTTTCTACACCACGCCCATCAAGGCGCTGTCCAACCAGAAGTACACCGATCTCGTCAAGCGCTACGGCGCCGACCGGGTCGGCCTGCTCACCGGCGACAACAGCATCAACTCCGAGGCCCCGGTGGTCGTGATGACCACCGAGGTGCTGCGGAACATGCTGTACGCGGGATCCCAGTCGCTGCTGGGGCTCGGATATGTGGTGATGGACGAAGTCCACTACCTCTCCGACCGGTTCCGCGGCGCCGTCTGGGAAGAGGTCATCATCCACCTCCCCGAGTCGGTGACGCTGGTCTCGCTGTCCGCCACCGTGTCCAACGCGGAGGAGTTCGGCGACTGGCTCGACACCGTCCGCGGTGACACGGAGGTGATCGTCTCCGAGCACCGCCCCGTCCCGCTGTGGCAGCACGTGCTGGCCGGGCGGCGGATGTACGACCTGTTCGAGGAGAAGAGCCCGCAGGGCGACGGCCAGGCCGGCCGCCGCGAGGTCAACCCCGACCTGGTCCGGCTGGCCCGGATGGAGAACTCCCGGCCCAGCTTCGGCCGCGACAAGCGCCGCGGCCGCACCATGCGGGAGGCCGACCGGGAGCGCGAGCGCCGCCAGCGCAGCCGGATCTGGACCCCCGGCAGGCCCGAGGTCATCGAGCGGCTCGACGCCGAGGGGCTGTTGCCCGCGATCACCTTCATCTTCAGCCGCGCCGGCTGCGAGGCCGCCGTACAGCAGTGCCTGTACGCCGGGTTGCGGCTCAACGACGAGGCGGCGCGCGCCCGGGTGCGGTCCCTCGTCGAGGAGCGCACCTCCGGCATCCCCGACGAAGACCTGCATGTGCTGGGCTACTTCGAGTGGCTGGAGGGCCTGGAGCGGGGCATCGCCGCCCACCACGCCGGCATGCTGCCGACCTTCAAGGAGGTGGTGGAGGAGCTGTTCGTCCGCGGGCTGGTCAAGGCCGTCTTCGCCACCGAGACCCTGGCGCTCGGCATCAACATGCCCGCGCGTTCGGTGGTGTTGGAGAAGCTCGTCAAGTGGAACGGGGAGCAGCACGCCGACATCACCCCCGGCGAGTACACCCAGCTCACCGGCCGGGCCGGCCGGCGCGGTATCGACGTCGAGGGCCACGCCGTGGTGCTGTGGCAGCGGGCGATGGACCCGGCCGCCCTCGCGGGCCTGGCCGGCACCCGCACCTATCCGCTGCGCTCCTCCTTCAGGCCCTCGTACAACATGGCGGTCAATCTGGTCGCGCAGTTCGGGCGGCACCGCTCGCGCGAGTTGCTGGAGACCTCCTTCGCGCAGTTCCAGGCCGACAAGGCGGTCGTCGGCATCTCCCGGCAGGTGCAGCGCAACGAGGAGGGGCTGCGCGGCTACCGCGCCTCCATGACCTGTCACCTCGGTGACTTCGACGAATACGCTCGCCTGCGCCGCGAGTTGAAGGACCGCGAGACGGAGCTGGCCCGGCAGGGCGTGGCGCAGCGGCGCGCCGCCGCCGCGGAGGCGCTGGAGAGGCTCCGCCCCGGCGATGTCATCCACGTCCCCACCGGCAAGTACGCGGGGCTGGCGCTGGTGCTCGACCCAGGGCTGCCGGCGGGGCGTACGGGCGGCCATCGCGGCCTGGAGTACCACGACGGCCCGCGGCCGCTGGTGCTCACCGCCGAGCGTCAGGTCAAGCGGCTGGCCGCGATCGACTTCCCGGTGCCGGTGGAGCCGCTGGAGCGGATGCGGATCCCCAAGTCCTTCAATCCGCGCAGTCCGCAGTCCCGCCGGGACCTGGCGTCCGCGCTGCGCAGCAAGGCGGGCCACCACGATGTGCGCCGCCATCGCAAGCAGCGCTCGGCGGCGGCCGACGACACCGAGATCGCCCGGCTGCGGGCCGCCATCCGGGCCCATCCCTGCCACGGCTGCGACGAGCGCGAGGACCACGCCCGCTGGGCGGAGCGCTATCACCGGCTGCTGCGGGACACCCGGCAGTTGGAGCGGCGCATCGAGGGGCGTACGAACACCATCGCGCGCACCTTCGACCGGATCTGCGCGCTGCTGAGCGAGCTCGGCTATCTGCGGGGCGAGGAGGTCACCGACGAGGGCAAGCGGCTCGCCCGGCTCTACGGTGAGCTGGACCTGCTGGCCAGCGAGTGCCTGCGGGACGGGGTGTGGGAGGGGCTGAAGCCCGCGGAGCTGGCGGCGTGCGCCTCGGCGCTGGTCTACGAGGCGCGGGCGGCGGATGACGCGCTGCCGCCCAAGCTGCCGGCGGGCGGGGCCAAGGAGGCGCTGGGCGAGATGGTCCGGATCTGGGGTCGGCTGGACGCCCTGGAGGACGAGCACAAGATCAAGCAGGCGGAGGGGGTCGGGCAGCGCGAGCCCGACCTGGGCTTCGCCTGGGCCGCCTACCGCTGGGCCTCCGGCAGCGGTCTTGACGAGGTGCTGCGCGAGGTGGAGATGCCCGCGGGCGACTTCGTGCGCTGGTGCAAGCAGGTGATCGACGTGCTGGGGCAGATCGCCGCGGCGGCCCCGGAGGGCACGGTGGCGCGCAGCGCCCGCCGCGCGGTCGACGGGCTGCTGCGCGGGGTGGTGGCGTACTCCTCCGTCGGCTGACCCTTCTCGTCCTTCCTCACGGGCCGTGTCCGGCCGGGTCGACTCCCGGGTCGGACACGGCCCGTCGTGTTGCTTCCCGTGTTTCTTTTCTTCCCGGGCCGTAAAGTCGAGGCAAACGCGATACATCGCGGTTGACGTCTTCGGGAAACTCGCGATATGTTCGCTCACGGATATACGGAGGCGAGGTGATGGCGGTGGCGGCGAAGCGGCGCAAGCTGGGCAACCCCCTGGCGCTCGCGGTGATGGCGCTCCTGAGCGAGCGGCCCATGCATCCGTACGAGATCGCGCAGGTGCTCCGGAGGCGAGGCAAGGAGCACAGCATCAAGATCAACTACGGCTCGCTCTACACCGTCGTCCAGAACCTGGAGAAGCACGGCTTCGTCGAGGTCGCCGGAGTGCAGCGGCAGGGGCGCCGCCCCGAGCGCACGCTGTACGGACTGACCGCGGACGGCCAGGTGGAGCTGCACGACTGGCTGGCCGAGCTGGTGTCCGTGCCGGCCCGGGAGTACCCCCTGTTCGAGGCCGCGCTCTCGCTGATCCTGGTGCTGCCCGTCGACGAGGCCGACGAGCTGCTCGGGCGGCGGATCGAGGCGCTGGAGGCCCGGGCCCGGGCCGTCGGCGACACGCTGGAGGCCCTCGCGAAGGACCTGCCGAGGATCTTCGTCCTCGAGACCGAATACCAACTCCACATGATCCGCGCCGAGACGGAGTGGATCCGCGCCCTCCGCCAGGACCTCGCGGCGGGCGCCCTCTCCGGCGCCGCCGAATGGCGGGCCCTGAGCGAGACCGGCGAGATACCGGCCGAATGGATGGAGATAGAGGAGAGAACCAGCCCGGACACCAACCCGGACACCAGCCCGGACAGCAGCCCGGACGCCAATCCGGGCACCAGCCCGGGCATATGAAGAAGGCCCCGGCGCGCGCTGCGCCAACAGCGCGCGCCGGGGCCCTGACCCCGGACCGGACCTGCGGCGATGGCAGGCCAGGCGATCGAGGTGCGGCACACCCAGGATAGCCCGGCTCTCCACCCGCGAACCGGTACGGCGGATTTCACCCCCGCACGACGGATCACCGTCTGCGACCGACCGAAGTGGAGACACGCCACCATGGCGCCGACAACCGGGGGACGCCCCCCGCACCACCTGCGCGACCGCGCGCTCGCAGTGGAGACACACCAACTGGTCAAGACCTACCCCGGCGGGGTCAGGGCCCTGGACGGCATGGAGCTTGCCGTCGAGTCCGGCACCGTCTTCGGCCTGCTCGGGCCCAACGGGGCCGGGAAGTCCACCACCGTCAAGATCCTCACCACCCTCGCCCGGCCCGACGCGGGCACCGCGGCGGTCGCCGGACACGATGTGCTGCGCCACCCCGGCCGGGTCCGCGCGGCCATCGGCGTCGTGGCCCAGAAGTCCGGCGCCGACCCGGTGGCGACCGGGCGGGAGAACCTGCTGCTGCAGGGCAGGCTGTACGGCCTGAAGGGCGCCGCCTGCGCCCGGCGCGCGGATGAACTGCTGGAGCGCTTCGACCTCGCCGACGCCGGGAACCGCCCGGTCAAGGGCTACTCCGGCGGCATGTCCCGCAGGCTCGACGTCGCCCTCGGCCTCGTCCACCGCCCCGAGGTGCTCTTCCTCGACGAGCCCACGACCGGGCTCGACCCCGAGGCCCGCGCCGCCATGTGGGAGGAGATCGCCCGGCTCGCCGGCGAGGAGGGACTGACGATCCTGCTCACCACCCACTACCTCGAGGAGGCCGACCGCCTCGCCGAGCGCATCGCCATCGTCGACCGCGGCCAGGTCGTGGTCGAGGGCACCCCGGACGAGCTGAAGGGCGAACTGCGCGGCGACGCCGTCCACCTGGAGCTGCGCGAGGCCGCCGCGGACGGCGCGGAGCCGCTGCTGCGCGACGCGCTCACCGCGCTGCCGGGCGTGCACGAGGTGGCCGTCGACGGACGGCGGGTCAGCGCCCGCGCCGACGACGGCGCCGCCGCCGTGCCCGCGCTGCTGGCCGCCCTGGAGCGGGCGGGCGCCGCCGTGGCCACCGCCACCGTGGCCCGCCCCTCCCTCGACGACGTCTATCTGCGCTACGCGGGCCGCAGCTTCACCGAGGCCGACGCCGCGGTCGGCACGCCCGTCCCGGCCGGCGCCGCTGGAGGTGCCCGATGAGCGCGACCCTCACCCAGACCTGGTACATGACACAGCGCCAGCTGATGGTCTACTGGCGTCAGCCCGTCTTCCTGCTGATCAACCTCATCCAGCCGATCATCTGGCTGTTCCTCTTCGGCTCCCTCTTCCGGAAGGTCACCGACCTCGGCGGCTTCGGCACCGGCTCGTACCTGGACTACCTGGTCCCGGGCATCGTGGTGATGAGCGCCCTGTCCTCCAGCATGTGGGCCGGCATGGGCACCCTGGAGGAGATCGAGCGCGGCACCCTCAACCGCTTCCTGACCACGCCCATCTCCCGCGGCGCGCTGATGAACGGCAATGTGGTCTCCCAGGGCATCGGCACCGCCGTGCAGTCCGTCATCATCGTGGCGCTCGGCAAGCTCGGCGGCGCCGACTACCCGGGCGGCCTCACCGGCCTCGCGCTGCTGGTCGTGGCGTCCGTGCTGCTGGGCACGGTCTTCGGCGCGCTCTCCAACGCCCTGGGCATGCTGGTCCGGCAGCGGGAGTCGATCATCGGCATCAACACCTTCCTGCTGCTGCCCCTGACCTTCCTCTCCGAGGCCTTCATGGCGCCAGCCCTGATGCCGGGCTGGATGCGGCACATCGCCGACGTCAACCCGGTCAACTGGGCGCTGGTGGCCGGACGTTCCGCCATGGCCGACGACCCGGACTGGGGCGATGTGGCGAGCCGGGGCGGAGCCCTGCTGGTGCTCGCGCTGGCCGCGGTCTGGCTGTCGACCCGCACCTTCCGGTCGTACCAGCGGTCGGTCTGACCTCCGGGCCTTCGGTCCCACCCGGGCCTTCGGCCCCACCCGTACAAGAAGGCGGCCCCGGCGGTGACATCACACCGCCGGGGCCGCCCCGCGCCGTCGTCCGGGCCGTCGTCCGGGCCGCGGGTCAGGCCGCCGCGGCCCCCTTGCCCCCCGGCTCGCCCGCGGCCCCCGCCGCTCCTTCCTGTTCCGCCTCCACCCGCTGGTTCCACTCCCGCTTCGAGGCCTGCCAGCCGTCCTCGTCATGGCCGCGCCGCCAGTAGCCGGAGATCGACAGCCACTCGCGCGGGACCTCACGCTCGATCCGCAGATAGCGGCGGATCTCCTTCACGAACCCCGCCTCGCCGTGGACGAACGCGTGGACCCGGCCGGGCGGGAAGTCCAGCGCCCGGACGGCCGCCACCAGCGACTCGCCGACCCGCCCGGCGCCCCGGTGCAGCCAGCTCACCTCCGCCCCCTCCGGCACGCGCAGCTTGAGCTCCTCCTGCGGCCCGGCCACCTCGATCAGGGCGTGCACCGGCGCGCCCGCCGGCCCGTCCGCGAGCCGCTCCAGCGCGGCGGCGATCGCGGGCAGCGCGCTCTCGTCGCCCGCGAGCAGATGCCAGTCGGCCTCCGGGCTCGGGGTGTACGCCCCGCCGGGGCCGAGGAAGAGGATCTCCTCGCCCGGCTCGGCGCGCGCGGCCCACGGCCCGGCCAGCCCCTCGTCCCCGTGGATCACGAAGTCCAAGGTCAGCTCCCGCGCCGCGGGATCCCACGCGCGCACCGTGTAGGTGCGGGTGCGCGGCCACTGGTCGCGCGGGAACTCGGCACGGACCCGCGCCATGTCGAACGGCTCGGGATAGGCGACGCCCTCGACCGGGAAGAGCAGCTTGACGTAGTGGTCGGTCCACTCGCCGGCCGAGAAGCCGTCAAGGCTTCCGCCGCTGAGCACCACCCGCGTCATGTGGGGCGTCAGCCGCTCGGTGCGCGCCACCCGCGCCCGGTTGACCTGTGGCGTCTTGCGGGCCGGACGCTCTGCCACGGCCACCTCCCTGATCCACAAACGAGTTAGGGTGACCTAACCTAACACCTCACCCCTCGAGAGTGGAGAGCAGTCGGCGCAGCGATCCGCCCAGGCCCCACCGCTCCGCCAGCGTCTCCAGCCCCCGCGCGTCCCGCGGCCGGCGCGGCAGCGCCGGGTCGAAGGCGGGCAGCGGGACGTCGGACGCGACCCGCACCACCTTCGCCGCCACCGCCACGTACTCCCGCGCCTCCTCCAGGCGCCTGCGCTGGGCCGGGGTCAGCGCGGAGGCGGGGTCGGCGGCCGCGGCCATGATCCCCGCCAGGTCGCCGTACGAGGCGAGGAGCTTGGCCGCGGTCTTCTCGCCGATCCCGGCCACGCCCGGCAGCCCGTCGCTGGTGTCGCCGCGCAGCAGCGCCAGATCCGCGTACCCCGCGCCGCCCACCCCGTACTTCTCGCGCAGCGCCGCCTCGTCGATCACCTTGAGGGTGCCGACCCCCTTGACCGGGTAGAGCACCCGCGCCGCGCGCCGGTCGTCCACGAGCTGGAACAGATCGCGGTCGCCGGTGACGATGTCGACCGGGCCGGACGCACGGGCCGCGAGCGTGCCGATCACGTCGTCCGCCTCATAGCCCTCGGCGCCCACCCGGGCGATCCCCACCGCGTCCAGCACCTCGTCGATCACCGGGACCTGCGGGGAGAGGGTGTCGGGCACCTCCTCCTGGTCCACCCCGCCGGGCGCCGGGGCCTCCTCGGCCACCCGGTGTGCCTTGTACGACGGGATCAGATCGACCCGCCACTTCGGGCGCCAGTCGAAGTCCATGCAGGCCACCAGCTCGTCGGGGCGGTGGTCCTGGACCAGCCGGGCGATGAAGTCCAGCAGCCCGCGCACGGCGTTCACCGGCGTGCCGTCCGGGGCCCGGACCGATTCCGGCACGCCGAAGTAGGCGCGGAAGTAGAGGGACGAGGTGTCGAGGAGCATCAGGCGTCGGGTCACGCCTCGATGATGCCGCACCCCACCGACAGCCACGCCCCGGAAATGTGACGTGGGTCACCAATTGGTTTGCGCCAAGAGGATCAGGGCAGGCGCGCAGCCGGAGCGGACCCGTTAGGTAAACCAACTATTGCATCGGGCACGCGGTCGGACACCGCCCGCTCCACGACCTGCCGGCGGGGGAGGCAGGTCGTTTTTTGGTGCGACCCGAGAGGTATATGTGTCCAGGCTGCAAGCCGAGCATCTGTACAAGGTGTTCGGCAGACGACCCAATGAGGCGGTGGCGAGGCTCCAGGACGGCGCGGGCCGTGACGAGCTGCGTGCGGACGGTACGACGGCGGCGGTCATCGACGCGTCCTTCGCCGTCGAGGCGGGCCAGATATTCGTCGTCATGGGTCTGTCCGGATCCGGTAAGTCCACCCTGCTGCGCATGCTGAACGGACTGCTGGAGCCGACCGCCGGACGTGTCCTCTTCGACGGCCAGGACCTGACGGCCCTGTCCCCGCGCGAACTGCGCCAGGTGCGCTCCCACAAGATCAGCATGGTCTTCCAGCACTTCGCGCTCTTCCCGCACCGCAGCGTCCTGGAGAACGCCGCCTACGGGCTGGAGGTCCAGGGCGTCGCGCGCGAGGAGCGCGACCGGCGCGCCACCGAGGCGCTGGGCCTGGTCGGCCTCGCGGGCTGGGAGAACTCCTGGCCCGACGAGCTCTCCGGCGGTATGCAGCAGCGCGTGGGCCTGGCCCGCGCCCTGGCCACCGACGCCGACCTGCTGCTGATGGACGAGTCCTTCAGCGCGCTCGACCCGCTGATCCGGCGCGACATGCAGGACCAGCTGCTCGAGCTGCAGAAGCGGCTGAAGAAGACCATCGTCTTCATCACCCACGACCTCAACGAGGCCATGCGCCTGGGCGACAGCATCGCCGTCATGCGCGACGGCCGGATCGTCCAGATCGGCACCGCCGAGGACATCCTGGTCACCCCGGCCAACGACTACGTCGCCTCCTTCACCCAGGACGTCGACCGCAGCCGGGTGCTCACCGCCGGCGCGATCATGGCCGACCCCGAGGAGGCGCTGGGCACCACCACCCCGGACGGCACGGTGCTGCGCACCGAGCGCGACGTCCTGGAGGCCGCCCCCGCGACCGTCACCGCCGACACCCCCATCGTCGAGCTGTTCACGCCCTGCTCGCGCAGCGGCGTCGCGGTCGCCGTGACCGACGAGGACGAGTCGCTGATCGGCGTCGTGCCGCGGGCCCGGCTGCTCGCCGTCCTCGGCGAGCCGGACCCGGGTGCGGACGGCGCCGCCCCCCAGGAGGGGCGGAAGACCGCGGGAGCCGCGGTGGCCAAGACCTCCGGCGCGACCGACGCCCCCGACGCCCCCGAGGCTCCGGAGGGGAAGGTGATCGCCGGTGCCTAGGCTCGAGCTCGGAAGCTGGATCCAGTCCGGCGTCGACTTCCTCCGCGACCACTTCGAGTGGCTCTTCGACTTCATCGCCAAGGTCGTCCAGGGCATGTACGACGGCGTGCACGACGTGCTCGCCGCGCCCGACCCCCTGCTCCTCGCGGGCATCCTCGCGGTGCTCGCCTGGTGGCTGCGCGGCCTGGTGCCCGCCGTCCTCGCCTTCGCCGGCTTCGCGCTGATCGACTCGATCCAGCAGTGGGACGAGGCGATGGAGACCCTCTCCCTCGTGCTGGTCGCCGGCGCGATCACGATCGTGCTGGCCGTGCCGCTGGGCATCTGGGCCTCGCGCAACCGCGCGGTGAGCGCCGTGCTCCGCCCGGTGCTGGACTTCATGCAGACGATGCCCGCCTTCGTCTACCTCATCCCCGGCATCTTCTTCTTCGGTGTCGGCGTGGTCCCGGGCGTCATCGCGACCATCGTCTTCTCCATGCCCCCGGGCGTGCGGATGACCGAGCTGGGCATCCGCCAGGTCGACGCGGAGCTCGTCGAGGCGGCCGACGCCTTCGGCACCACCCCGCGCCGCACCCTGCTCCGGGTCCAGCTGCCGCTCGCCCTGCCCACGATCATGGCGGGCGTCAACCAGGCCATCATGCTCGCGCTGTCCATGGTCGTCATCGCGGGCATGGTCGGCGGCGGCGGCCTCGGCTCCTCCGTCTTCGAGGCGATCAGCTCGGTCGACGTGGCCCTCGGCTTCGAGGGCGGCATCGCGGTGGTCATCCTCGCCATGTACCTGGACCGCATGACCGGCGCCCTCAACCAGCGCGTGTCGCCGCTGGGCCGGCGGGCCCTGGCCAAGCAGGCCGCGCGGGCCACGGGCGGCCTGAAGGTGCTGCACTGGCGTCCCGCGACCTCGGTCGCGATGGTCGGCGTCGTCGTCCTCGCGCTCGTCGCGGGCGGCCTCAACATCTTCGGCGGCGACGACAGCGGCCAGAAGGTCACCGCCGACGTCGGCAAGGGCCGCACGGTCAACCTCGGCTACATCAACTGGGACGAGGGCGTCGCCTCCACCTACCTGTGGAAGGAGATCCTGGAACAGCGAGGTTTCAAACCGAAGCTGCAGACCTACGATGTCGGCGCGCTGTTCACCGGCATGGCCGCCGGCGACGTGGACATGCAGACCGACGCCTGGCTGCCCGCCACCCACGCCTCCTACTGGAAGCAGTACAAGAACCAGCTCGAGGACCTCGGCACCTGGTACGACAAGACCTCGCTGGAGGTCGCGGTGCCCTCGTACGTCAAGGGCGTGAAGACCCTGGACGACCTCAAGGGCAAGGGCGGCACCTTCAAGGGCAAGATCATCGGCATTGAGCCGGGCGCCGGCGAGATGAAGCTCATGAAGGACAAGGTCCTCCCGGACTACGACCTGAACGGCGAGTACAACCTCGTCAAGGGCTCCACCGCGGGCATGCTCTCCCAGCTGGAGCGCTCCTACGCCAAGAAGGAGCCGGTCGCCGTCACCCTGTGGTCCCCGCACTGGGCGTACAGCAAGTACAAGCTCACCAAGCTCGAGGACCCCAAGGGCGCCTTCGGCAAGGGCGACGGCATCCACGCCATCGCGCGCAAGGGCTTCTCGGCCAAGGAGCCGCAGATCGCCCAGTGGATGAAGGACTTCAAGCTCTCCGAGAAGCAGCTCACCAGCCTCGAGGCGGCCATCCAGGACGCGGGCAAGGGCAAGCAGCAGGACGGCGTGCGCGCCTGGCTGAAGCAGAACCCCGGCCTGGTCGACAAGCTCGCCCCCGCGGGCGACGCGGGCGCCAAGAAGGGCAAGCAGGCCGGGGCCGCGCCCCGGATCGGCTACTTCCCCTGGGACGAGGACGTCGCCACCACCTACCTGTGGAAGAACGTCCTGGAGAAGCGCGGCTACAAGCCGTCGATCAAGCAGTACGACGTGGGCTCCATGTTCACCGGGATGAGCGCCGGGCAGATCGACGTCGAGTTCGACGGATGGCTGCCGAACGCCCAGAAGCAGTACTGGGACCGGTACAAGAAGAACCTCGTCGACATCGGGCCCTGGTACGACAAGACCTCCCTCGAGATCGCGGTGCCCTCCTACGTCAAGGACGTGAAGTCCCTGGCGGACCTCAAGGGCAAGGCCGGCATGTTCAAGGGCAAGATCATCGGCATCGAGCCGGGCACCGGGGAGATGCAGCTGCTCAACAGCAAGGTCCTCAAGGCGTACGGCCTGGACAAGGAGTACCAGGTCACCAACAACGCCTCCCCGGCCATGCTCGCCCAGCTGCAGCGCTCGTACGCCAAGAAGGAGCCCGTGGCCGTCGTGCTGTGGACCCCGCACTGGGCGTACAACAAGTACGAACTCACCAAGCTGGCCGACCCGAAGAAGGCGTTCGGGGCCAACAACGAGATCCGCTCGCTGGGCCACAAGTCCTTCCCGGACAAGTTCCCCGAGTTCCACGGGTGGCTGAAGAACTGGCACATGACCGAGCAGGAGCTCGCGAGCCTGGAGCAGTCCGTCCAGGAGGCGGGCAAGGGCAACGTCGAGGAGGGCGTCCAGAAGTGGATCGACGCCCACCCCGGCATCGTCGACAAGATGGCCCCGGTGAAGTCCTGACGGCCCACCGGAACCGGCCCCAGCGGCCTTGACCGGCCGTAGCCAGGCCCGCAGGCAGTCCGCCGCGGTCCGGAGCAAACGCTCCGGGCCGCGGCGGCGGCGTTCACGGGGCGTACGGGGGACGGGCCGCCCCCCTTCACGCCGTACGGGGGTGGGTGCCGCCCGTCACGCCGTACGGGGGGTGAGGCGCCGCCCGTCACGCCGTAAGTGGGGTGAGGTGCCGCCCTCACGCCGTTGGGCGGAGGTGCCGCCCTCACGCCGTACCGTTGAGCCATGACCCCCCGCACCCCCGTACGGCGCGTGGTCTCCCTCGTGCCCTCCCTCACCGAGGCCGTGGCCGCCACCGCCCCCGGGCTGCTGGCCGCGGTGACCGACTGGTGCAGCCACCCGCCCGGGCTGACCGCGGAGCGGATCGGCGGCACCAAGAACCCCGACACCGCGCGCATCGCCGCGCTCGCCCCGGACCTGGTCCTCGCCAACGAGGAGGAGAACCGCGCCCCGGACCTCGCCGCGCTGCGGGCCGCCGGCCTCGAGGTCCTGGTCACCGAGGTGCGCGGCCTCCGGCAGGCGTTCCGCGAGCTGGAGCGGGTGCTGGTGGACGGCTGCGGCCTCGCCCGCCCCCGCTGGCTGGACGAGGCCGAGGCGGCCTGGGCCCGGCTGCCGCCGCCCACCGGCCCCGGACGGCGGGCCGTGGTGCCCGTCTGGCGCCGGCCCTGGATGGTGCTGGGCCGCGACACCTTCGCGGGCGACCTGCTCGCGCGGCTCGGCGTGCACGTGATCCACGCCGAGCACGCCGAGCGCTACCCCCGCATCCCCCTGGACGAGCTGAACGCCTCGGGCGCCGACCTGGTGGTGCTGCCCGACGAGCCGTACCGCTTCACGGCCGAGGACGGCCCCGAGGCGTTCCCGGACCTGCCCGCCGCGCTCGTCAGCGGGCGCCATCTGACCTGGTACGGCCCCTCGCTGGCCCAGGCCCCCGCCGTCCTCGGCGCGGCGCTGGGGCGGTAGGACGGCGGGGGAGGGGCGCGGCGGCGCCCGTACGGAGCGAAGCCGCCCGCCGCACTGACGGCCCGCGCCCCCAGGAGGCCACCGCCTCACCCGTCCGCGTCACGTCACCCGTGGTCGCAGCAGGTGTCCCGCCGCAGCAGCCGCCCCACCTCCAGCCAGTGCTCCGCCGACTTCCCGTGCCGCGCCCGGTCGGGCTCCGGGAAGGCATCGACCAGGTCCCGCTGCTCGTACGGCACCCCGCCGCGCAGCACCGAAACGGTGCGCACCAGGGAGTCGAAGTCCGTGAAGGGATCGCCGTCCACGACCGTCAGGTCGGCCAGCTTCCCCACCTCCAGGGTGCCCAGGTCCCGGTCGGCGCCGAACGCCCGCGCGGGCAGCAGCGTCGCGGTGCGCAGCGCCTCGGCCGCCGACAGCCCGTACCGGTGCAGCGCCCGCAGTCCCAGGTGCAGATGCAGCCCCACCGGCACCAGCGGCGCGTCGGTGCCCAGGGCGACCACACCGCCGCCGGCCAGGATCCGCCGGTAGACCCCGATCTCGGTGTGGAGGGTGGCGAGCTGGGCGGCGGTGGGCGGCGTCTGGGCGGACTGCCGCACCAGGGCGGTGTCCCACGGCGGCATGAGCCGGGTCACCCGCTCGTCCTCGGCCAGCGAGGGATCGGCCCCCACCAGCGGCGAGGCCGTGAACGGCGTGGCGATCAGCCGGAAGTCCGTGGCGGTGTAGATCTCCGCCACGTCCTGGAAGGACCGCCCGGTCGCCGTCGTGGCGTGCCCGTACTCCAGGCGCTGCGTGGCCTGCAGATGGGTGGTCAGGTCCTGCCCGAGCTGCACGCCCGGCGAGCACAGATGGCTGCCGGTGCGCACCCCGAGCCGCTCGTGCGCGAAGCGGGCCGCCTCCTCCATGATCCAGCCCGGGGCGCGCACATACGTCTTGACGAAGTCCCAGTCGAGCGCCGCGCCGCGCTCCAGCGAGCGGCGCAGCCCCTCCCGGGTCCGGTGTGCCCGGCCCATGCTGTACGCGACCCGTGGCCCGTCCAGCAGCTCCCCGGTCGTCAGCAGCCGGGGCCCGGCCAGCGCGCCCGCCGCGATCGCCTCGCGCAGCCGCGCCTGTTCGTACGCGAAGCCGCCGAGGGAGACGGCGGTGGTGATGCCGTAGGCGAGTTGCAGCACGGTCTGCCGGCCGCCGTAGGTGTACTGCCACGGATGGGTGTGGGCGTCCCAGAGGCCCGGTACGACGGTGCGGGCGGAGGCGTCCACGCGGCGCTTGGCCGGCCGCCCGGCGCGGTGCGGTCCGACGGAGAGGATGCGACCGCCGCGCACCACGATGTCGACGTCCTCGCGGACCGTGTCGTCGCCCCCGGTGCCGTCCCAGAACCTCCCGGCGTGGACGACGGTGTCGGCGGGGCTCGGGCGCCGGTGGTCGAGCGGGACGCGCACGGTGCGCGCGGTGCCGCTGTCGAGGTCCAGCAGCCGCAACTTGCACGCGGACAGATACAGGATGGAGCGCGAATCCCCCGACCAGGAGGGGTGGTCGGCGCTCTCCTCGGTCAGCCGGCGCGGCTCGCCGTCGGGGGTGCCGTCGGGCCGTACGGGCAGCAGCCACAGGGCGGATTCGGCGATCACGGCGAGATGGCGGCCGTCGGGGGACCAGACGGGGCCGGAGTCGTAGCGGTCGGAGAGCGAGGTGTGCGGCGCCAGGGCGTACAGCCTGGCCGCGCCGCTGCTCGCGTCCACGACGCGTATGAGGTTGTAGCCCTCGCGGAACCGCTGATTCAGCCGGTTGCGGTCGCAATAGGCGACAAAGCGACCGTCGGGCGACCAGCTCGGTCTGCCGGGCAGCCCGCCGCCGCCCAGCGGCGCGGCCAGGACGCGCTCGGTGCCCGCGGCCAGGTCGCGCACGACCAGGTTTCCCGACATGTCGATACTGGCGAGACGGTCGCCGCGGGGGGACAGCGCGGGGTGCACCCTCCCCCCGGAGGCGAGCGTGGTCTCCTCCCCGGAGGCCAGGTCCCGGCGGCGCACGGCGAGCAGGCCGTCGCGGTCGTCCGCGTACACCAGGGCACGCCCGTCGGGCGTCCAGGTCGGCGCCAGCAGATAGCGGGTGGGGGCGGCCCGCACGACCCGGCGCGGGGGCCGGCCGCCGGCCACCTCGGCGACCCACAGCGAGTTCAGCGCGGCGAAGGCCACCCGGCGCCCGTCCGGCGACAGCGCGGGCAGGTGCACGCCGCGCACCGGCCGTGCCCCGCCGCCGCTGTCGAAGTCGTACCGCTTGACGCGATAGCGCGGCCGGTCGACCGGCAGCGCCGCCCTGAAGGGGATCTCCTCGCCTCCGCCGGGCGCCTCCGGGCGCACCAGCCGGAACCGCCCGTCCACGGTGAGCAGCAGCTCCCCCTCGGCCGTCCAGCGCGGCGGCACCGGCTGCACATCGCCCCCCACGGCGACGGCCGCGCCGTCCACCACCAGCGTGCAGGAGGCGTCGGGGGCGGGGGTGGTGCGCAGATAGGCCAGGGACCCACCGGGCGAGCGCGAGGGCGCGAGCACCGAGGCGCCCGCGGCCGTCTCGGTGTGCTCCACCTTCACCGGGCCGCTGCCGTCGGCGCGCACCGAGACGACCGTACGGGCGTCCAGCGCGGCCCCGGCGAGCCGGCCGCGTACGAACAGCACCCGCTCGCCGTCGGGGGACCAGGCCGGGTCGAAGTCCTCCCAGGCGCCGTCCTGCAGCGGCCCGTCCTGCCCCGGCACCCCGGTCAGCCGGGTGAGCTCCCCGGTGGCCACCTCCAGGACCCACAGCCGGTACGGGCCGCCCGTCACCGGGTCGCCCCCGCGCTCGGAGGCGAAGGCGATCCGGGTGCCGTCCGGCGACCAGGCCGGGCCCCGGTCGTCCCAGGGGCCGTCCGTGCGCTGTCGCAGATCCGACCCGTCCGGGCGCAGCGTCCACAGATGGAAGCCGCCGCCCCGGTACGCGCAGACGGCCAGCCACTTCCCGTCCGGCGAGAAGACGGGCCGGGTGGGCTCCAGGTCGGGCGGGGTGAGCGCGGTCGCGGCGCCGCCCTTGCGGGGGAGGGACCACAGGACGTTCTGGATCTCGGCGACCAGCCGGTCGCCGGCGGGGGAGAGCGTCGCGGCGCCGTTGGTGGCACCGGTGAACGACAAGGTGAGCGAGGCCCGCCGCTCCTGAGCGACGGCCGCCTGCCCAGGCAGCCCAGCCGCCGCCCCCGCCACCGCGGCGGTACCCGCGGCGGCCCGCAGGAACCCGCGGCGGGACAGCGGGGACAGCGGGGACGACGTGGAGCCGTCGGCGAGCGGCTCGGCTATGACGGGCTCGGCTGGGACGGAAGAGTCTGCGGTGTCCAACGGTCCTCCTGGAACACGTGAGTTGTGCGGAGCAGGAGTAGGCAGTGGTGCGTGCAGCGCTTGATCGTTTCACAGGCCACAGGCCCCCGGTCAACACCCTCGACGCGGCCGTGGGCCTCGGCGGGGTGGGCTGACCCCGCGCCCTTGCCTCAGCCGTGGGCCTCGGCGGGAGAGGCTGACCCGCCCGCCTTGACTTAGCAGCGGGTCTCCCGGGGAAAGGTTGATCCCATCCCCCTCCCTCCCCACCCAGGAGCTGAGACGGCATGTCGACAGACGGCATCACCCACCGCACTGACCACCTCCCCACCCCCGACGGCGTACGAGTGGCCACCTACACCTGGCTCCCCGGGACCGACAGCCCGCGCGCGATCGTCCAGATCGCCCACGGCGCCGCGGAACACGCCCAGCGCTACGACCGCTTCGCCCGCCACCTGTGCGCACATGGCTACGCCGTCGTGGCCTCCGACCACCGCGGCCACGGCGCGACCGCCGCCTCCACCGGCGGCTACGGCGTCGTGGGCGAGGAGGGCGACAGCTGGCGGGCCACCGTCAAGGACCTGCGAACCGTCGGCGACCGAACCCGCCGCACCCTCCCCGGGATCCCCCTCTTCCTGCTGGGCCACAGCATGGGCTCGATGCTCGCCCGCGACTACGCCCAGGAGTACGGCGAGGACCTGGCCGGCCTGATCCTCTCCGGCACCTTCCGCTCACTGCCCGCGACCGAACCCGACCAGGCCATCGCCCGCCTCGAAGCCGAGATCGCCAAAGGCGGCCGCACCGCCCTGTCCGGCTTCACCACCCAGCTCTTCGCCTCCTTCAACGACCCCTACGAATTCGGCACCGGCTACGAGTGGCTCTCCCGCGACACCGCGGAGGTTGCCGCCTACGCCGCGGACGAGCGATGCGGCTTCCCCTTCAGCGCCGGCCTCTCCCTCGACTGGGTCCGCGCCGTCCGCAAGATCAACAACCCCCACCACCAGGCCCGCACCCCCACCCGCCTCCCGGTCCACATCGCCGTCGGCGCCGAAGACCCCTGCAACCAGCGGATGACCCTGGTCTACGAACTCCTCGAGGACTTCCGCTACCTCGGCACCCACGACCTGACCTGGAAGGCCTACCCAGGGGCCCGCCACGAGATCCTGAACGAGATCAACCGCCACGAGGTCCAGCAAGACCTCCTGACCTGGCTCCACACCCACACCTGACCCCACCCAGCCCCCGCCCCTCACCTGCCCCCACCCCGGGCCCCACTCCTCCACCGTCACCGCACATCAGCAGACAGTAACCAAAGCCCCCATCCCCGCCCCGCCGGGGCTCCACCCCCAAAGGTGGCAGCGACCACCCCCTGAAGTGCGGTATTGTTCTCTTGCGCGACCGGCCAGGGCGAAAGCCCGAGCCGGACAAGCACCGGGACGTGGCGCAGTTTGGTAGCGCACTTGACTGGGGGTCAAGGGGTCGCAGGTTCAAATCCTGTCGTCCCGACCAGCGTTTTCGCAGGTCGGAGGCCGTTTTTCCAGAGATGGGAGAGCGGCCTTCTTCGTGTTGTGCGGCGTGGTGGTCGCATGGTGGTCGCATGCACGCCTTGAGGTGTGGAGGCGCTCGGTGAACTGGCGGCCGGGGCGGCGAAGTAGGGCAGCGTGAGGCGCGCCCGGTGTCCGTTCGGGTGGTCGGGGCGTGGTCGCAGCCAGGCGGGCCAGTGTGGATGGCTATCGGCGGTGGGGTCGGCTTGGGTCAATGCGGTGTCGATGGCGTCTACGGCGTCGTGGGCGGCTTGCTGGGTGAGGTGGCTGTAGAGGTTGGCGGTGGTGGAGAGGGTGGAGTGCCGCAGGGTTTTGGAGACGACGGTGAGTGGGGTGCCCGCGGTGATGGAGAGGGTGGCAGCGAGGTGTCGCAGGTCGTGCAGGGTGATGCGGGGGACTCCGGCTTCCTTGGCTCGTCGGCGGAAGCGGTCCAGGACGGTCTGAGGCCGTAGCGGGCGGCTGTCGGGGCGGCAGAAGACCAGTCCGGTGAAGGGATCCGAGGAGCGGTGAGACAGCACTGAATCCGGAGCTTCGGCTGCGCGGCGTGTGAGAGCGGCTGCCACGCGCGGGGAGATGGCGACCCAGTCTTTGCTGCTGCGGGTTTTGGGTGAGGTGATGACCAGGCGGGCGTTGTTGATGGCCGAGAGGGTGTAACGGACGTAGAGCACCCCTTCATTGAGGTGGACATCGTGCCAGTGGAGGGCGAGTGCTTCCCCTTTGCGCATGCCAGTGCCGATGAGAAGTTCACACAGATCCGCGATGAGTGGGTCGGCTTGGTGGCAGTAGCGCAGGAAGCGGGCTGCTTCCTCGGCCGTCCAGATCCGACGCTCGGCCGCCGCCGGGCGGGGCAGGACGGCCGGACGTGCGGGGTTGTGAGTGATGCGGTGCTGGCGGACGGCGTCGCCCAGGGCGCTGGAGAGGGTGGCCAGGCACCGGTAGACGGTCACTTGGCCGCGGCCTGCGGCGAGCTGGGTGTGAACGAATCCGGCGATGTGGCGGTGGCCGAGCTCGTCAAGCTTGAGCGTGCCCAGAGCGGGGATCAGGTCGCCGGTGACGTAGTCGCGATACCGGGCCAGCGTGGTTGGCTTGAGCACGTACGCCTTCGTCTCCAGCCAGGTCGTGAGGTAGTCGGCGACGGTCTGGTTGGGGTCGCCGTTGAACCCGCCGGCCTCGCCCTCGAGGATCCGTTGCAGCGCGGCCTGGGCGGCGTTTGGGGTGGGGAAGCCGCCGCGGCGGATGGTGGTACGGCGGTGGCCGGGGGAGGGGAGGTCGATGGCGAAGGTCCAGCTGCCGTGGTCACCGTCGGTTGCCAGTCGCGGGCAGCGGGTTCCGAGCTGGTGGCGGTGTGCGTCGCGGCATCCGCAGCGGCGGTAGATTCGGCCACGGTGGGTGACGGAGCGCATGGTGATCGCCTCCTGGGTTTGGTGCGATGTGCCGACGATCCCAGTCTTCGCCGAGCCGGGCACACCATGCGATCACCTCAGGCTCCACAGGCCTCTGAGCTGGGTCTTCCCCTTGTCGTAGCCACAAGTACGGAGAGCTGCTGT
Organism: Streptomyces sparsogenes; assembly: GCF_001704635.1. GTDB lineage: Bacteria > Actinomycetota > Actinomycetes > Streptomycetales > Streptomycetaceae > Streptomyces > Streptomyces sparsogenes. The sequence continues at coordinate 105,938 of NZ_MAXF01000222.1, forward strand.
TCAGGCCACGAAGGCGCAAAATAATGTGCCAAGCACCCGGAAACTGCGTCACCCGAGGTGACCTGCGGTCTCGGGCCCGCGGGGCCGAGGCCGCCCTCGAAGCGGTCGACCGGCAGCACACCGCCCGGCCAGAGGAGAGGATGATCACCCGGGGCTGATCGTCACCCCGGCGAGGGAGGTGATGGGCCTCAACGAGCAGCTCGCCGAAATCGGCAGGCTCATTGCGGTCCCGTGTCGCGAGCACGACCTCGCCGACGTGACGCGGCGACGACACGACTCTTATAGCCGAGGTGCAACATGCGCGCCGGAAACTCTGCGCTGCCAATCAGGACGTGTCCTCCGCTCCCCCAAGCCCAACGTCTTCGAGGGCGTCTGCGGCACTGCCTGTCTCTTCGAGCCTCCGCGGATCGCGGACCGCGCGCACGCGAGTGCCTACGCGCCGTCGGATCCGGCGAGCATGTGGCCGACTGTGACCCGTGGTGCAGCGTGGCGCAGGCTGATGCGTGTGCTGGGCGAGGGGCGCACGGAGGTCCCGTGCGGGGGCTGTTCATGGGCGGGCGATCCTGTCACCATCTCTACGTACTTTGGAGATAGCGGATGGCACTTACCGCCGGCCGAAGGAAGGTCGACGGCAAAAGCTCAGGTACCGTGCCTCGAACCGTCCTGGAGTCGGGGCAGCTGGCACCGTACTGCCGGCCATTCGGGCGACGGCACGCGCCACGCCGGCACACGCGGCCGCGTTCACGGTTCACCTCCGGTGGGGGAGTGCGTGACCCCACCGTGGAGGTGCCGGCGCCCTGGGTAAAAGGTGGCTGCTCACGCGTAGCAAGGGCGACCGCCATCACCCAAGGCTCATCGAGGAAACTGACCGGCGGTGCCCCCTTTCGGGTGCGTGCGGCAGCGTCAGGCTTCGTGGCGCTGTTCGTGCTTCATGGGAGCCGTCGGCGGGCGGGCTCGAAGGAGTGGGGTCCTGTCTGGTGAGCTGGGGTAGTTGCTCGGTAACAGGTGCAGTAGCCCGCGCCAGGCGCAGCGGACTCGGGCCTCACTACGAACAGGGTCTGAGGCGCCGGTAGTAGGTGGCCCCAGAGAAGGCCGGCCAGGAGGCCGCCGACCTGATCGCAACCGCTCGTCCACCCCGTGTCTGCGATGTTCCTCAGCCGGCTGCTCATGGCAAACAGTTCCGACCGCGTGAAGTCCTACCCCGTGGCTGTGGCTTCGGCTGCGCCGGTCTCAGAGCTTTCCAGCCAGGCCACATCCTTATGCAGCCACGTCGGCTCGGCGGGCACGTGGTCTTTTTCGGCCGGGCTCGGGCTGGTGTGCTCGCCGGTCAGAGCAATCACTGCCA
>NZ_MAXF01000223.1 GCF_001704635.1 Streptomyces sparsogenes
TGCGCCGGTCGCTTTCCAGCCAGGCCACATCCTTATGCAGCCACGTCGGCTCGGCGGGCACGTGGTCTTTTTCGGCCGGGCTCGGGCTGGTGTGCTCGCCGGTCAGAGCAATCACTGCCAGGCGCGTTGGATGGCTCGCCGCTCGGCGACGGGGGAGCGGTGTCACCGCTCTCGGTGCAGCACTGCCTCGTTCCTCTGTCCGGACGGAGCTGCCTCGGTAACTGTGCGCAGCTTGTACTGGGTGGGCAGCTCGGGCGGGGCTTGGCGCCGGGTTCCCGGTTCGATCAGTTGTTCACGCTGGTCATCTGCGGGTGGGGTTCTTCTTGCGCGGTGGAAGGGGGCCCGCGTATCTGTGGTGTCTCGCCTACGGCCGAGGGGCGGGGTGCAAGAGTGGCGGGCCTCGGTCAGTGATCATTAGTGGGCAGTTGAGGAGCGGGGTGGGGTTCCGAGTGATCGCTAAAGGCGTGCTGGAGGTCGTGTCAGATGGGTGGCTGTAAGTCACCCGTCCAGTGGAAACGTGATCTGCTTCACGTTGACGGAGGAAACCAGAGGGCCATTAACTCGCTGCGCATTTGAAAATCTTGTGACTCTGGGGTGGGGGCTGTGGAGTTGGGGTGGAGACCGTGGCGTGCGCGAGCGCGAAGACGCTGGTTATTTCCTGTGCTCGGTGGGGCGATCGCGACGGAGATGCTGCTGTCCGTCGTGTCGCCGGTCGCGTCCCTCTCGCCTGCCGCGCATGCGGCGGTGCCAGCCTCGGCGTTGTCGGAGGGGTCGGCGTCTGCGAGGGCAGTGGCATCCGGCGAGCCCGTGGAAGTGACCTCGGCGCGGACTGAGTACTCGCAGACGGTGGCGAACCCGGACGGCACCTTCACCCTTACGCAGTCGACGGAGCCGCAGCGGGCGCGTGCCGTTGACGGTACGTGGCACGACATCGATGTCACGTTGCAGAGGTACCCGGACGGCAGAGTGGGGCCGAAGTCCGCCGTGGTGGAGTTGTCGTTCTCCGGTGGCGGGAGCGGCTCGGGCATGTTGACCATGGGGCGCGGTGAGCAGGAGTTACGGCTGGGCTGGCCCGGCTCGTTGCCGGCGCCGACGCTGGATGGGGCCACCGCCACGTACTCGGATGTTTTTGCGGGGGTGGATCTGCAGCTGACGGCGACGGCCGAGGGCTACCGCGAGGTGCTGGTGGTCAAGACGGCTGAGGCGGCGGCCAACCCGGAGCTGGAGAAGATCAAGCTCACCGCCACTGGGGATGGCCTGAGCGTGGTACCGGGTGCCGGCGGTGGGGTGCGGGCGGTTGACGCGGATGGCAACGCCGTGTTCCGGGGGCCGGCCGGGCGGATGTGGGACTCGGCAGGTGAAGACGCCGTGGGCGCGCGCACTCAGTTCCGGTCGGTACCGTCCGGGAAGCAACGGAGCTTGAGCGACACCAAAGATGAATTGGCTCAGCCGGGCGAAGGTGATGCGACCGCTGAACTGCCGGTGACCGTCGGGAACGGCAGCGTTTCGGTGGAGCCGGACCTGGAGTTGCTGCGGGGGGAGAAGACCGCGTACCCGGTGTTCATCGACCCGTCCGTGGGTCTGGGGGCGTCGGAGTGGACGAAGCTGTCGTCCGACGGGGACAGGTTCTGGAAGTTCGACGAGCCGAAGGGTGTCGGCTTGTGCGGCAACGCGGATGGCTACTACTGCGGGTCGGGCTACCGGGACCGGATGTACTTCGAGTTCGGCGCGTCGAAGCTGGCGGGCAAGCATGTGCTGGACGCGACGTTCCGGGCGTATGAGACGTGGTCGTTCAACTGCACCCCGTACTGGGTGGACCTCGAGCGGACCGACAACATTTCCGAGGGGACGCGCTGGCCGGGTCCGAAGCAGTTGGATCAGATGGGCGACCGCTATGTATCGGCCGGGCGGGGGGATCTGTGCAGCCCGGAGCAGCCGAACAAGTGGATCGAGTTCAACGACAACCCGGACGAGCCGGATGAGAATCTGACCTCCACGGTGCGGTCGTTGGCGGATGGCAAGATTTCCCGGCTGACGCTGATGTTGCGGGCCAAGGACGAGGGCGAGCCGCGGGCCTGGAAGCGGTTCGACTCCAACGCGGAGCTGAAGGTGTGGTATGCGCACAAGCCCGGCGTGCCGACGTCGGTCGGGGCCATCCCGGGCACGGGCACCAAAGCACAGTGCCGTTCTTCATCGGATCCGCTGACGGTGACGGTGGACACGCCAACGGTCCAGGCGCGTGTGCAGACGAAGGTCGAAGCCCATGAGGGCGATGAAGAAGGATCTTTGCAGGCGGAGTTCGTGATGCAGCGCAGCAGCACGGACACGAACTCGGGATCCTGGTCGCAGGTGTGGAGCGATTACAAGCCGGACAGTGGCTGGGATCCGGACGGTACGCTGGAGAAGACGACGACGGACAAGCGGGCCGATGGCGGGCTGTACCGGTTTCGGGCACGGACCCAGTCGCACTGGGCGTACAACGGCAAGTCGGGCGATCTATTCTCGCCCTACTCGGCATGGTGTTATCTGCGGATCGACTCCACCGCGCCCAGGGTGCCGGACATCGTTCCCGGCGCCCCGTACACCGAGTGCACGGCCAACGACTGCGCAGCACACGGTGGCCCGGGCAAGCCGGGGACTTTCACCTTCAAACCGAACACGGCCGACAAGGACGTGAAGGCATACCGGTGGCGGTTGCTGACCTCGGATGCCGATGCGACCAAGCGGGTGAGCGCCCCGACCACGAATGCTTCGGTGCAGGTGAAGGATGTCAAGCCTGGTTTGCCTGGCACGCAGACGCTGTCGGTGGAGGCCAGTGATCTGAAGCTGGACAAGGAAGGGCGGGTGCGCTGGGGACCTCCTGCGGAACTGGCCTTCAAGGTGGCGGCTGCTCCCGGGCCGACCGGGCGGTGGCGCTTCGACGACGGCGGCCCCGGGTCGGGGCTGACGGTGGCGAAGGACACCGGCGAGGTGGGCACCCGCCACAACCTCGTACTGCGGGACGAGGCCGGCACTGGCTGGTCGACTCTCGCCAGGCGAGGTGCTGGCGACTATTCGCTGCGTCTGAACGACAACCTGAGCGATCCATCCCGGCAGGTGGGCTATGCCTCGACGGATGGCGCGGCCGTGAACACGCAGGATTCGTTCACCGTCTCCGCCTGGGCGTATCTGACCGACGCGTCGACGAACCATGTGGTGTTGTCGGCGCCGGGGGAGTACGGCTCGGCACTCACCCTGTACTACTCGACCGCTTACAAGAAGTGGGTCTTCAACCGGACCGACCGGGACAAGAACGATCCGGTGTACATCCGCTCGCTGGCGGATGCGGAAAGTCCTCCCTTGCGGGTGTGGACACACCTGACCGGCGTCTTCGACACACAAAACGACGCCGACAAGAGCAACGACACGATCCAGCTGTTTATCAACGGACGCCCCCAGGGCGACCCGATCGTCCTGGCCGACGTGGCGCCCACGTACGAGCCGTGGACGGCCGACCGCAACCTGATGATCGGACGTTCCAAGGTGGCAGGAGCGTACGGCGAGTACTTCCTGGGCCGCGTCGATGAGATCGCAGTCTGGCAGGACACTCGCACTCCTGAGCAGATCCGGGAAGAAGACCGGCTGGACAAGGACGGAGTACCCGCCAACGAACTGGTGGCGCACTGGGATGCCACCATCTCCCAGGGCAGTCAAGTGATCGAGAGCCCGGAGGATCCGGACGACCCGGCCAGCACCACATTCCCCTACCGGCACGGCCCCATGACACTGTCCGGGTCAGGCGCGGCACTCACGGGCGAGGACGCGACGGCGCTGGTGCTCAACGGCAGCTCTGGGTACGCCTCGGCAACGGGTCCGGTGGTTGATGAGACAGGCTCGTTCACAGTGTCGGCGCGGGTGCGACTGAACAAGGCGCTGCTGGCGGCCAAGCCGGTCGGCTACCGGGGGCTGGTTGCCGCGCAGGCCACACCGGTCGGCAAGGAGTCGTCGTGGGCGTTGTGGGTGGAGAAACCCGCGGAAAATGTCTACTGGTGGAAGTTCGGGCGAACCTCGGTGGACAGCAACGGCAAGGTCACTGACACGGCGATTGACATGGGCCAGGAGCCGGTCGGTGACAAGGAGTGGGACACCTGGGTGGATGTGACCGGTGTCTTCGACTCCGGGCTTCCTTTCACGGGGAGCGATGGCAGTGAACGCTTTGGCGCGGCACAGCTTTTCATTGGCCAGTTCGCCCAGCAGGGCGGTGATGACCTCGGGCTGGATACGGTCCAGCGGGGTGGCGGGTCCCTCTCGGCGGGCCGGGGCTCGGGTGGCGGCGCCACGGGCCATTACCTTCCGGGGGACCTGGCGAAGGTGCGCGTTTGGGTCGGCGCGATGACGCGCGACCAGGTGATGTCCCAGATCGCACAGCCAACGACCTAGGGTCCTGTCTTCCTTCCTCTCTTCTGCTGACCTTTGACGGTGTGCGGGCGCGTCGGCGCCCGCACACGAGGAGACTTGTCATGAACCAGTTCGGGTCCGGCATGCCTCGGATAGGCGGCACGGCACGCAGGAGACGGTCCTGGGAGAGACGGCTCGCCGTCTTGGCGGGGTTCGCCCTGGTGCCGGGGCTGCTGTCTCCGGTCGCTTTTGCTGACGAGCCGGATCCACTCGGCAAGCCGAAGCTGACGGCACCCCGCTCCTCAACGGTCTCCCCGCTGACCAAAAAGGCGAACGACAAGAACGCCCGCGTGGTCAAGGCATCCGAAGCCGCCGACCGAGCCGCGGCCAAGCAGGCGAGGGCGGATCAGAGCCGTTCGGTGACGTGGCCGCGGGAGGGCCAGGAGACTCTCACGCTAGGCACCGAGAAATCCGTTAAGGCGAATCCAGGCGCCCTCCCGGTGACATTAACTGCACCCAGCCTCGGCAGGGATGGGAAGAAGGAACGCATCGCCGAGACCGTCACGGTCAAGGTTCTGGGCCAGGAGGCAGCCAGCAGGCTCGGGGTCAAGGGCGTCGTGCTCACCGCCACGGGGCCCGCGGACGGGGGCAGGGCCCGGCTCAGCGTCGACTACTCGGCCTTCGCGTCCGCTTACGGAGGCGACTGGGCCGGACGGCTCCAACTCGTGAAGCTTCCGGACTGCGCGCTGAAAGACCCCGCACAAGCGCACTGCCGAAGCCGCGAGACCGTGCCTTTCACCAATGACCGGGATGGCCGGCGTCTCGAGACCACGTTGTCCTTTGCCTCCGCACCCGCGGGCCAGTCAGTGGTGCTGGCCCTGGCAGCCGGGACCAAGTCGGGGTCCGGCGACTACAAGGCCACTCCGCTCGCGGCCTCATCGACCTGGGAGGCCGGCGGCTCGTCAGGCAGCTTCACCTGGTCGTACCCGTTGCGGACCCCGCCCGCCGCGGCGGGGCCGTCACCGGACCTGTCGATCTCCTACGACTCGGGCAGCGTGGACGGGCGCACCGCGTCCACGAACAACCAGGGGACCGCCATCGGTGAGGGCTTTGACCTCACTTCGTCCTTCATCGAGCGCAAGTACGGCTCCTGTGACGACGACGGGCAGGACGACAAGTACGACCTGTGCTGGAAGTACGACAACGCCTCCCTCGTCCTGAACGGCAAGGCCACCGAGCTGGTCAAGGACGACACCAGTGGCCGGTGGCGGCTGAAGAACGACGACGCTTCCACCGTGGAGCACCACACCGGCGCCGAGAACGGTGACGACAACGGCGAGTACTGGACCGTCACCACCGGCGACGGCACGGTCTACTCCTTCGGCCTCAACAAGCTCGACGGGGCCGGCGCGGATGACCGCACCGCTTCGGTGTGGACCGTGCCGGTCTTCGGAGACGACGAGGGGGAGCCCGGCTACGCGGATGGCAGCAGTTTCTCGGGCAGAGACAAGAAGCAGGCCTGGCGGTGGAACCTCGACCTGGTCGAGGACACCCACGGCAACGCCATGACCTACTGGTACAAGGCCGAGGAGAACAACTACGACAAGCTCGGCGACGAGAACACCGGCACCGGGTACACCCGCGGTGGCTACCTGAAGGAGATCCGCTACGGCCAGCGCAAGGATGCCCTGTTCTCCGCAGCCCCCGCCGCCTCCAACAAGGTCGTCTTCGACTACGCCGAGCGCTGCCTGGCCTCCGGCACCGGCTGCGACTCGCTCACCAAGGACACCCGCGACAACTGGCCGGACGTGCCCTTCGACGCGGTGTGCAAGGACGACGACAAGTGCACCGGAAACGTCGGCCCCTCCTTCTTCACCCGCAAGAGGATGACAAGCATCACCACCTACGCGTGGAACGCCGCAGCCTCCACCCCCGGCTATGCCGCCGTCGACACCTGGACACTGAAGCAGCTCTACCTCGACCCGGGCGACACCGGCGACACCGCTGACCAGTCCCTGTGGCTGGACGAGATCAAGCACACCGGAAAACACGGCAGCGATCTGGCCCTGGACCCGGTGAAGTTCACCCACGTCTTCCTGCCCAACCGCGTCGACGGGCCGAGCGACGACATCCTCTCCCTCGACAAGCCGCGCCTGAAGACAGTCACCTCCGAGGCTGGGGCCCAGACCATCGTCAGCTATGCGAAGGCCGACTGCGTGGCCGGGCAGACGATGCCCAAGGCCGACGAGAACACCCACCTCTGCTACCCGGTCTACTGGTCGCCGAACGGCGAGAAGAACCCGGTCCTGGACTGGTTCCAGAAGTACCCCGTCACCGCCGTGTCCACCACCGACCCATACGGCGGCTCGGAGGCCGTGCAGAACACCTACAGCTATGAGGACGGGGGTGCCGCCTGGCACTACAACGACGACCCGATGACCCCGGCCAAGGAACGCACCTGGTCCATCTGGCGCGGCTTCGAGAAGGTCACCCACCTCACAGGGGACCGTGACAACACGCAGCTGAAGACAGTCACCGTCTATCTGCGCGGGATGAACGGCGACCGCGTCCTGGGCACGGACGGCAAGACGCCCGACCCGGACAAGCGCAGGCAGGCCAAGGTCACCGGCATCAAGGGCGAGGCCATCACCGACTCGGACCAGTACGCCGGGTTCACCCGCGAGACCGTCACCTACAAAGGGGACACCGAGGTGACGGGCGTGATCAACGACCCGTGGTCCAAGCGCACCGCCACCCAGCACAAGTCGTACGCCGACACCGAGGCCTACTACGTCCGCACCGCCGCCACCCACACCCGCACCCGCATCACCAGCGGCCTCACCCCCGTGGACCGTGTGCGGACCACCGCCACCACGTACGACGACTACGGCATGGCCCAGACGGTCGAGGACCGCGGCGATGACGCCAAATCAAAGGACGAGACCTGCACCCGCACCTGGTACGCGCGCAACGATGACAAGGGCATCAACGCGCTGGTCTCCCGCACCCGCACCACCTCACAGCCCTGCGACACCTCTGATGCCGATCTGGATTTGCCCGCGGACGCCGACCGTCAGGGCGACGTCATCTCCGACACGGCCATCGCCTACGACACCACCACCTGGAACGCGTCGCAGAAACCCACCAAGGGCGAGGCCCAGTGGACCGGGCGGGCCAAGGGTTACGGGACCGACAACACCCCCGCATGGCAGCAGACCGCCACCACCACCTACGACAGTCTCGGCCGTCCCACCGTGGTGAAGGACGCGCTGGACCGCAAGATCACCACCACGGAGTACACACCGACCAGCGCCGGACCCTTGACGTCGACCACCGTGGCTGACGCCAAGAGCTTCAAGACCACCACAGCCCTCGACTTCGCCACCGGAGCCGCGCTCAAGGTCACCGACCCGAATAACAAGATCACCGAGAGCGAGTACGACGCGCTCGGCCGGGTCACCAATGTATGGCTGCCGAATCATCTGAAGGTTCTGTTCAAAAACCCCAGCCTGGCTTACGCCTACCACTTCAACAGCACGTCGCTGCCCTGGATCTCCACCAGCACCCTCAAAGGCGACAGCTCCGGGTACAACACCACTTACGAGATCTACGACTCGCTCCTGCGTGCCCGCCAGGTCCAGTCACCCACCCCGGTCGGCGGACGGCTGATTGGCCTGACTCTGTATGACGACCGGGGACTTGCGGTCAGCTCTCAGGCGGACATCTGGGACGAGACCGCGTCCCCCTCGGGCACACCCGTGCAAACTGAGGGCAGCCAAGCCCCTGTCCAGACCGACACGACTTACGACGGCGCCGGGCGGGCCACCAAGACGGTCACCAAGAACTACGGCGTCACCCGCTGGACCACCGAGACCACCTACACCGGCGACACCGTCACCACCAGCGCCCCCGCCGGCGGCCAGGGCGTCGCCGAGGTCACCGATGTCCGCGGGCAGACCACCGAGCGCCGCGAGTACGCGAGCCCCAAGCCGACCGGCTCCGAATTCGCCACCACCGGCTTCACCTACACCCCCGGCGGCCTGCAGAAGACCATCACCGGTCCGGACAAGGCCACCTGGTCCTACTCCTACGACCTGGCCGGACGGCAGGTCGAGGCAGACGACCCGGACAAGGGCAAGACCACCACCAGCTACAACGCCCTCGACCAGGTCACCAGCAGCACCAACGCCGAGAAGCAGACCCTCGTCTACGACTATGACGAACTCGGCCGCAAGACGGGCATGTGGAGTGGCACCAAGACGGATGCCAACAAGCTCGCCGCCTGGACCTTCGACACTCTGGCCAAGGGGCAGCAGGACACAGCCGTCCGCTATGACGGAGGCGTGGCCGGCAAGGCGTACACGCGGAAAGTGACCGAGTACGACAGCCTCTACCAGGTCAAGGGCAGCGAGCTCACGCTGCCCGACGAGGATCCGCTCGTCAAGGCGGGAGTACCCAAGACCCTGGCCTTCACCACCGGCTACCGCCTCGACGGCACCATCAGCCAGAGTCGTGAACCGGCCGTCGGCGGACTCGCCGCCGAGACCGTCTCCTACACCTACAACGCCACCGGACAGCAGCTCACTTCCCTGGGCACCACCGGATACCTCCAAGGCGCCACCTTCTCTCCGCAAGGTGACCTGCGGCAGCTGACTGTGGGCATGTCCGGGACCAGCTCGGCGAAGAAGGCCTACCTCAACTACGACTACGAGCCCGGCACCCGCCGCCTGACCCGCTCCTACGTCACCGACGACGTGCACGGCTACATGCCGCAGGAGCTGAAGTTCACCCAGGACGACGCGGGCAACGTCACCTCCATCTTCGACAGCACGACACTCGGCGGCACCGGCAAGGCCGACTACCAGTGCTTCGCCTACGACGGCTACCGCCGCATGACCGAGGCCTGGACCCCGGCCACCGCCAACTGCGCCACCACCGGCCGCACCACCGCCAACCTCGCCGGCGCCGCCCCCTACTGGACCAGCTACCACTACAACACCGCAGGCCAGCGGGACGAGCAGACCGAACACACCACAGTCGGCGACACCAAAACCACCTACACCTACGGCACCCAGACCGGCCAGCCCCACCCCCTCACCAAAACCGAAACCAACGGCGGCACACCCCGCACCTACACCTACGACAAGACCGGCAACACCACCGGCCGCCCCGGCACCCAGACCACCCAGACCCTGACCTGGAACCCCGAAGGCAAACTCGCCACCACCACCGAACCCGCAGCCGGCAGCAAATCCGCCACCGCCACCGGCTACCTCTACGACGCCGACGGCGAACTCCTCATCCGCCGCGCCACCACCACCGACGGCGACACCGTCCTCTACCTCGGCGCCACCGAAGTACGCCTCACCGTCAAGGGCGGCACCAAGACCCTGTCCGGCACCCGCTACTACACGGCCAACGGCCAGACCATCGCCGTGCGCACCGCCAGCACGGCGACCACCGGCACCAAACTGTCCTTCCTGGCCGCCGACCACCACGGCACCTCCAGCATCGCCCTGGACGCCACCACCTACGCCATCACCAAGCGCTACACCACCCCCTTCGGCGCCCCACGCGGCGAGAAACCACAAGCCTGGCCCGACGACAAATCCTTCCTCGGCAAACCTGCCGACACCACCACTGGCCTCACCCACATCGGCGCCCGCGAATACGACCCGAACATCGGCCGCTTCATCTCAGTCGACCCGGTCATGGACCTGACCGACCCCCAGCAGATCAGCGGATACACCTACGCAAACAACACACCCGTCACGATGAGCGACCCCACGGGGACGTGCCCCGAAGAGGCGTGCGAGGGGAGAGGTCCATTAGGACCCAGGGGGGGCGGAACCGGCGACGGAGGTGGCGGACACCGAGGCGGTGGGCACCCCAGCCGGGGGCACGGCGGCGCAGGCGGCGGTGGTAACGGTGGCCACAAAGGCACCGCGTCCACATCCTCATCCACCCCGATCCCCAGGCCCAGCGCAGGACCCCCGCCGAAACCCGGCCCCTACAAGGACACGAAGGTCAATACAGGGATATTTGGATTCTTCTCGAGCGTGGCGAAAACAGCCGTGGACCTCGCCCTCCCGGACCCGAGCGAGTGGGAGAAGTGCGGGAGCTTCGAGCTTTCCGGCTGTTTCTGGGCGGCAACCGACCTCCCCACACCCGGTAAGGCATTCAAGGGGCTGAAGCTCTTCAAGAAGGGGCGCAAGGCAGAAAAGGAGGCTGATGACGCAGCAGACGCTCTCGAAGAAGCAGCCCGAAGGTGCCACAGTTTCACTGCGGGAACAGAGGTCGAACTCGCCGATGGGGGAAATAAGCCCATCGAGAACGTCAAGGTCGGCGACAAAGTACTCGCCACCGACCCTCAGACAGGAAAAACCACCGCACGTCCCGTCGTCGCTACCATCGTCACCAAAGACGACAAAGAATTCACTGACCTCACGATCAACACGGACGCCGGCCCCGCATCCATCATCGCCACCGACACCCACCCCTTCTGGGTAACCAGTGACAACCGCTGGGCAGACGCCGGAGACCTGACCGCCGGCATGAAGCTCCGCACGAACACCGGCGCCACGGTCACCGTCACCGCCGTACGCCACTTCACCAAGCAACAACGCACCTACGACCTCACCGTCGACAGCATCCACACGTACTATGTACTCGCGGGCGGGACGCCGGTGCTCGTGCACAACACTGGGTGCGACTTTATCTCCGGAGCCATTCCCGATGCGGCGGACATCGATCGTGGTTCGTTGGTCAAGATCAGGGAGAAGCAACTCGAGAAGGCTCTCAAGAGCGTCGATGAGGACCCGCACGGCTTCAAGGCCGACTGGGTTGGGAAGAATAATGTGTCGAGATTCGATGCGATGCGCGACGGCGACAGCAGGCTCATTCTCGTAAGCAAGGATGGAAAGATCTTGGTTCCGACGAATTACAGGTACGTGCCATGAGTCCATTTCGCATGTATCTCAGGGTGGTCAGCAAGTCTTTGCAACCGGAGGAAATCTCCAATAGGCTAGGAGTGGAGCCCGACGAGTCGACGTCGATCGGAAGTCGCAGGCACCCGCAGTCGCCTCCGCGGTCGCATGCGACCTGGATTCGACATGCGGGGGAGACGGGAGGCTACGCGAGGCCAGAGGATCTGGAACCGGTGGTCGTCGGGTGGGGGATGGATCTCGCCAATTCTCTCGGGCGACTCGCCGACTCCGGGGAAGCCATCGTTTCTCTGGAGATTGTCCAGGAGATCAGAGACATCGACGACCCACAGCAGAAAGGCATTTTCCTTGGGGTCGACCTGCTGTCCTGGATGGGTACAGCCAGGGCATCGCTCGACATCGATCAGTACGTCTACCACGAGTGCGGCCATGAATCGGACAGTGCCGTTCCCTAACCTCGATCTTTCTTGACGGTCCGCCGACGGAGTCGGTGGACCGTTTTCGTGCCGTGGGCTGAGGCTGTGCAGGCCGAAGACCCGAGTGCCGCCTCGGGATGGCGCCGGATTCCACTGCTCCGGGTGTTGAGGTGCTGTCGAAGGGACGGGGAATCCGCTGGTCAGCCAGGGTCGGGCAGTTGGGTGAGCCGGTCGAGGGCTGCGGTGATGTGACCGGTCCAGGGCCAGTGCCGGGCCAGGCGGAGGATTCGCCGACGGCCGGTGGTCACGAGCTGTCCGGCCGTGGTGAACAAGCGGAGCCGTCGTCGGCGGGGCTCCCAGAGCCTGGCCTTGCCGGTCAGAGTGAGCATCGGCATCCAGGCCAGCAGGTCGAGAGCGATCTGCATGATCTCCGGCCAGATCCGGTTCTGGGCCGTGCGGTGCAGGGGCAGGTTGCGCAGGCCGGTGGCCCGGGCGGCGCGGATGCGGTCCTCGGCCCGGGCCCGCAGTCGGTGACGGCGCTCGAGCTCGGCGATCGGCCGGCCCAAGGTGTTGGTGGCAAAACAGGTCAGCCGCATGCCCTCCGGCCAGCCGTCCAGAACATCGCCGGTGAGTTCAGCGACCCAGGCGCCGTCACGGATCTCGCCGTCCGCCTCGACGGCCGCAGTCCAAGCCGATGCCGGAACCCTCAGCACATGCTGGTGGATCCCCTCGGTGATCACCATGCCGACCGAGTAGGACAGCCACCGTCCCCGCCGGGCGAGCCAGGCGACGAAGTCGTGGGTGCCGCCCGCGGAGTCGGTGCGGATCAGGGTCCGGCGCCCGCGCCGATACCTCTTCGGCAGCTGGACCAGGGCCAGTTGGGCGGCGGTGATGTGGTCGGTGGCCGTGTTCGATCCCGCATTGCCTGCTCTGAGCAGGGCCGCGACCGGTTCACCCGTGCCGCCCGGTCCGTGGTCGACGAACCCCATCAGCGGGTGGTGGCCGTAGGTTCGCTTCCACGTGGGTGCGGCGTCCTCCTTGTCCGAGTGCGCGATCACCAGCACCCCGTCGAGGTCCACGGTCACCGTCCCGCCCGCATCAGGCGCTGTCCGGCCGGCCAACCGCCAGACATGTCGGCGGACTTCAGTCCCCGCCCAGCGCGACCGCCAGCGCCACGTCCAGCAGGATCTTGCCCGGATCGTGCACCGTCCGAGCCTTCCGCCACGGCGTCAGCGCCGCCGATATCGCGGTGTCCAAGCCGGCCTTGCGGACGGTCTCGATCAGCAGCACGCCCCCGGCCTGCGAGACCACCGCCCGGCCGCCGCCCTCCATGCGGACACGCGGGTACGACCCGATACGCTTCTTCACCTGGAGAGTGCTTCTTTCCGTGCAGCCAACAGGACCCTAGACAAGTCCCATCGTTGCAGGTCAGGAGCACTCTCCGCTTATTTGATCAAGCCTCGGACACCCCACCTCGTGAAAGCGCGAGGCTAACGAGCTCGTGCACGGTTGGCGGTGGCACGTCGCAACCTTGATCGTTGATCATGGTCGGTGTGGTGGGGAACTGGGTACGTGTAGCAATCATGCGAAGCCAGCGGATCACAGGGCTGGCGCCCGAAGTGATCGCCGAACTGGTCGCCGAGATCGGCCCGTTGTGGCCCGAGCGGCACCAAGCTGGTCTCGCGTCGCGTCCCCGTCGCCGGGCCGTGGGTGCCGGGGCGAAACACAAGTTGGTCTTCGTCGATCGGCTCTTGGCCACCCTCGTCCACCTTCGTCATGGCGCCACCCATGACGCTGGTTTGGTGTCGACCGCTCCACCATCACGCGCGCAATTGGTGAAGTACGACCACTGTTGGCGATGCGCGGCTGCACCTGAAGGGTGTCTTTATTCCAATCAGGCTGCTGAGCTGGGCGTTTCCTGTGGAGGATGCGGCAGCCGGGGTGGCATGGTGTGGTACTCGTTGAGCAGTCCGCCAAGTACCTGCTGGCGCCTGACCCCGGCAGAGGACAGGGGGATGACGTTCGGGTCGTCGTCGGGTGCTCGTAGGTCGAGGCTGCGGTGGGCTCGTCCCCCGTTGTAGTGCTCCGCGTACGTGGTGAGGACCGTGCGCAGGTGTCGTTCGCCAGTGATGAGGAGGCGGTCGGTGCATTCGGTGCGGGCTGTGCGTATCCATCGTTCGGCGAACGCGTTTGACCGGGGGCTTTGCGGCGGGGTCGGGATGACGGCTGTGCCGTTGCCGACGAAGACGGCGTCGAAGGCGGCGGTGAACTTGCTGTCCCGGTCCCGGATGAGGAACCGGAAGCACTCAGCCCTCTCCTCGAGATCCATGAGCAGGTTGCGGGCGAGCTGGGTGACCCATGCGCCGGTCGGGTGGGCGGTGACACCCAGGACGTGAACGCGCCGGGTCTTGATCTCCATGACGAAGAAGACATAGAGACGTCTGAGGAAGACGGTCTCTACGTGCATGAAATCGCAAGCGAGCAGTGTGTGGGCTTGGGTTCGGAGGAAGGAGCGCCAGGTCTGCTGGGAGGCGCGCTGCGGTGCGGGGGGTGGACCGGAGCGGTGCAGAACGCGTCGGATAGTCGCAGCGGCGACCCGATGACCAAGCCGACGCAACTCCCCTTGGATCCTGACGTACCCCCAGGTCGGGTTCTCTCTCGCCAGGCGCTGGATGAGCGCGACCGTCTCTTCCGGCAATGGTGGACGACCGGGTCTGACCGGT
Organism: Streptomyces sparsogenes; assembly: GCF_001704635.1. Taxonomy (GTDB): domain Bacteria; phylum Actinomycetota; class Actinomycetes; order Streptomycetales; family Streptomycetaceae; genus Streptomyces; species Streptomyces sparsogenes. The sequence continues at coordinate 14,461 of NZ_MAXF01000223.1, forward strand.
GCTTGGCTCCATTTCCAGCGCACCAGACGGCGGTGCCAGGTCAGCAGTGTGCCCGGGGTGACCAGTCGATGGCGGCGTAAGGCGGGTGGCAGATGCCGTGCGGGAGCGGAGAGCACGGCACGATCAGCCCATGAGAGCCGCGGCCGCTGTACCTGCCGACGAAGCACAGCGACCTCATGACGAAGGGCAAGGATCTCGGCGTTGTTCGCGGCCGTCGAGCGGCCCAGCAACAGGAAGCAGCCCAGTAGTCGACAGAAAATCAGGTAAAACAGCCGCAGACCCACGATCACTGATCATGCCCACCCTTGGGCGATCGCAAAGCCCCAGGTCAACCACCATACGGCAATAAAGACACCCTTCACGTCCTCACCGCCTGGGCCGCCGCCGGAACATGACCACCCAGAACCGCGAAACACGAGGGGAACGAGAAGACCAGCCTGCCGCAACGATCAACACCCCGACCAGCCCAAACAGCAAATAGGCAACAGGGTCGGGCAGCGCCGAACTCGCTGTGGATGCGCCTGTCCCCCCAGATGGGGTTCTCCCATGCCGGTCTGGGCATGCGTCAGGCGGGCACGTCGCTCAAGTCCTGGATGCGGGCTTGTATCAGGGGCAGGATCTCGGTCGTGGCTCGTTCGACGGAGGCGACGAGTACCTCGGCATTGAGCTTACGGTGGGGTACGTGAGCGAGTTTGTCGCGTAGTGCGATGGGGCCGCCGTATGCCTGAACCACCGTTCCGGGGGATGCTTGCTTGAGCATCTCACCGAAGGTGAGCATGCAGTAGGCCAGAGCGAGGAGCCGCTCGTCGCCTGGTTTTGGTGTTCCCCCGTGGAGGATGGTGCGCGCTCGGTCGAGTGCTGCTGAGGCGTCGGTCAGGCCTAGCAGTTCGCGGTGTTCCCGGTCGGTGCGTGCGTTGGTCACGCTGCCCCGCGCAGGTCGCTCAGAGGTTCGGCCTCCTCGACCTCCACACCGGGGCCGCGCGGGACGACTTCCACGAGGGCGCCGAGCATGCTGGACAGGTCCGTCTCGAAACTGGTGACGTCGAAGTAGGAGCGGTCGGGGTCCAGGGTTGCCACGAGCTCTCCGGGCTCGGCGCTCAGGGCGAAGCAGTGCAGGCCGTGGCGACGCCCGAGCTGGTGGATCGTCGCGGCATTCGCGCGAAGCACTGCGGTGGTGGCTCGCCTCACAGCCCGTCCTCCTTCACTCCACATCGTCGAGCGCCAGGATCGACGTGCGACCAGAATATCGTGCGGTGTGGTGCCAGGATGGTACTTGGGGCCGAGGGAGCGGGGTACGTCGTGTTTCTGGGGCGTACGGGAGCGCATGACCCTGAACAGATCGCTACCGTACGCTACGGCTGGTTGCGGAAAGTGGTCGCTGCTGGGGGTCAAGGGGTCGCAGGTTCAAATCCTGTCGTCCCGACCAGCGTTTTCGCAGGTCGGAGGCCGTTTCCGCGGACAGCGGAGGCGGCCTTAGCCGTTTCCGGGCTGGGAGCAAGTGGGAGCCCTCTGGGAGCCCTCGTGCTCCCAACTCGCAGACGTGTCAACGGTGCCCGATTCGTCCGTCACCCGATCCGGTAGACCTACAGCGCCGTACCGCGCCCCCACGCGCCGTCGTCAACAAGGGTCCCGCGGGGCCACCCGATCGATCTGGATGTCTCGTGCATCGAGAGGCATAAGGACCCCTTGTCGGCTCTCGAGCACCTTTCGCGGTGGGAGCACGATGCCGTGCTCCCCATGCGACGGGGGAGGGCGAACCACTCCTGCTCTCTT
>NZ_MAXF01000224.1 GCF_001704635.1 Streptomyces sparsogenes
CTCAGCCCTCTCCTCGAGATCCATGAGCAGGTTGCGGGCGAGCTGGGTGACCCATGCGCCGGTCGGGTGGGCGGTGACACCCAGGACGTGAACGCGCCGGGTCTTGATCTCCATGACGAAGAAGACATAGAGACGTCTGAGGAAGACGGTCTCTACGTGCATGAAATCGCAAGCGAGCAGTGTGTGGGCTTGGGTTCGGAGGAAGGAGCGCCAGGTCTGCTGGGAGGCGCGCTGCGGTGCGGGGGGTGGACCGGAGCGGTGCAGAACGCGTCGGATAGTCGCAGCGGCGACCCGATGACCAAGCCGACGCAACTCCCCTTGGATCCTGACGTACCCCCAGGTCGGGTTCTCTCTCGCCAGGCGCTGGATGAGCGCGACCGTCTCTTCCGGCAATGGTGGACGACCGGGTCTGACCGGTGCTTGGCTCCATTTCCAGCGCACCAGACGGCGGTGCCAGGTCAGCAGTGTGCCCGGGGTGACCAGTCGATGGCGGCGTAAGGCGGGTGGCAGATGCCGTGCGGGAGCGGAGAGCACGGCACGATCAG
>NZ_MAXF01000225.1 GCF_001704635.1 Streptomyces sparsogenes
TCGAGGCTGCGGTGGGCTCGTCCCCCGTTGTAGTGCTCCGCGTACGTGGTGAGGACCGTGCGCAGGTGTCGTTCGCCAGTGATGAGGAGGCGGTCGGTGCATTCTGCGCGGTCTGTGCGTATCCATCGTTCGGCGAACGCGTTTGACCGGGGGCTTTGTGGCGGTGTCGGGATGACGGCTGTGCCGTTGCCGACGAAGACGGCGTCGAAGGCGGCGGTGAACTTGCTGTCCCGGTCCCGGATGAGGAACCGGAAGCACTCAGCCCTCTCCTCGAGATCCATGAGCAGGTTGCGGGCGAGCTGGGTGACCCATGCGCCGGTCGGGTGGGCGGTGACACCCAGGACGTGAACGCGCCGGGTCTTGATCTCCATGACGAAGAAGACATAGAGACGTCTGAGGAAGACGGTCTCTACGTGCATGAAATCGCAAGCGAGCAGTGTGTGGGCTTGGGTTCGGAGGAAGGAGCGCCAGGTCTGCTGGGAGGCGCGCTGCGGTGCGGGGGGTGGACCGGAGCGGTGCAGAACGCGTCGGATAGTCGCAGCGGCGACCCGATGACCAAGCCGACGCAACTCCCCTTGGATCCTGACGTACCCCCAGGTCGGGTTCTCTCTCGCCAGGCGCTGGATGAGCGCGACCGTCTCTTCCGGCAATGGTGGACGACCGGGTCTGACCGGTGCTTGGCTCCATTTCCAGCGCACCAGACGGCGGTGCCAGGTCAGCAGTGTGCCCGGGGTGACCAGTCGATGGCGGCGTAAGGCGGGTGGCAGATGCCGTGCGGGAGCGGAGAGCACGGCACGATCAGCCCATGAGAGCCGCGGCCGCTGTACCTGCCGACGAAGCACAGCGACCTCATGACGAAGGGCAAGGATCTCGGCGTTGTTCGCGGCCGTCGAGCGGCCCAGCAACAGGAAGCAGCCCAGTAGTCGACAGAAAATCAGGTAAAACAGCCGCAGACCCACGATCACTGATCATGCCCACCCTTGGGCGATCGCAAAGCCCCAGGTCAACCACCATACGGCAATAAAGACACCCTTCACGTCCTCACCGCCTGGGCCGCCGCCGGAACATGACCACCCAGAACCGCGAAACACGAGGGGAACGAGAAGACCAGCCTGCCGCAACGATCAACACCCCGACCAGCCCAAACAGCAAATAGGCAACAGGGTCGGGCAGCGCCGAACTCGCTGTGGATGCGCCTGTCCCCCCAGATGGGGTTCTCCCATGCCGGTCTGGGCATGCGTCAGGCGGGCACGTCGCTCAAGTCCTGGATGCGGGCTTGTATCAGGGGCAGGATCTCGGTCGTGGCTCGTTCGACGGAGGCGACGAGTACCTCGGCATTGAGCTTACGGTGGGGTACGTGAGCGAGTTTGTCGCGTAGTGCGATGGGGCCGCCGTATGCCTGAACCACCGTTCCGGGGGATGCTTGCTTGAGCATCTCACCGAAGGTGAGCATGCAGTAGGCCAGAGCGAGGAGCCGCTCGTCGCCTGGTTTTGGTGTTCCCCCGTGGAGGATGGTGCGCGCTCGGTCGAGTGCTGCTGAGGCGTCGGTCAGGCCTAGCAGTTCGCGGTGTTCCCGGTCGGTGCGTGCGTTGGTCACGCTGCCCCGCGCAGGTCGCTCAGAGGTTCGGCCTCCTCGACCTCCACACCGGGGCCGCGCGGGACGACTTCCACGAGGGCGCCGAGCATGCTGGACAGGTCCGTCTCGAAACTGGTGACGTCGAAGTAGGAGCGGTCGGGGTCCAGGGTTGCCACGAGCTCTCCGGGCTCGGCGCTCAGGGCGAAGCAGTGCAGGCCGTGGCGACGCCCGAGCTGGTGGATCGTCGCGGCATTCGCGCGAAGCACTGCGGTGGTGGCTCGCCTCACAGCCCGTCCTCCTTCACTCCACATCGTCGAGCGCCAGGATCGACGTGCGACCAGAATATCGTGCGGTGTGGTGCCAGGATGGTACTTGGGGCCGAGGGAGCGGGGTACGTCGTGTTTCTGGGGCGTACGGGAGCGCATGACCCTGAACAGATCGCTACCGTACGCTACGGCTGGTTGCGGAAAGTGGTCGCTGCTGGGGGTCAAGGGGTCGCAGGTTCAAATCCTGTCGTCCCGACCAGCGTTTTCGCAGGTCGGAGGCCGTTTCCGCGGACAGCGGAGGCGGCCTTAGCCGTTTCCGGGCTGGGAGCAAGTGGGAGCCCTCTGGGAGCCCTCGTGCTCCCAACTCGCAGACGTGTCAACGGTGCCCGATTCGTCCGTCACCCGATCCGGTAGACCTACAGCGCCGTACCGCGCCCCCACGCGCCGTCGTCAACAAGGGTCCCGCGGGGCCACCCGATCGATCTGGATGTCTCGTGCATCGAGAGGCATAAGGACCCCTTGTCGGCTCTCGAGCACCTTTCGCGGTGGGAGCACGATGCCGTGCTCCCCATGCGACGGGGGAGGGCGAACCACTCCTGCTCTCTTGAGGCCGGTTTTCGCAGGCAGCTCGCACGTCGGGTTCCTGGCTGCCGGGGGCGCCCCGCGTCAAGGCAGGGCAAAGCCCCTTGTCGTCCGCCGGCAGATGGGGCACTCCCAGGGCGTGGGCGCCGTACCCGGTTCTGTGGCGCTGTAGCGAGATGGCTCCCGGAGAGTTCGTCGAAATAAATAGTGTGTCAAGTGATCGTGTGGTCACCGGCCGCTTCACTCCACGAGCGGTTCCTCTTCCGCCTCGCTCCGTGGCCGACTGGCCGACTGCGACAGGGTGGTGCAGTGGATGCAGCGAGTGCCTGCTGAACTCCGTTCACCGAAGTGGGTCGCTTTGCGATGCCGGGCCTGCCTTGTTCAGAGTCAGTCCGGACCGGAACCGTACCCGCTGCCCGCCCCGGGGCGGCGCAGTGGCCGCGGATGACCTCGCGGCCTGCGCCGCTCGAAAAGTCATCGCCGCACAGGGGGCCGTCAGCTCGCTGGGATGATGCCTTGCGTGATCGTGTCCTTGCTGTGCAAGGTGACCCGGAAGCTGTTCACTGTTCCGTCGGTGTTCCTTCGTCGCGGG
>NZ_MAXF01000226.1 GCF_001704635.1 Streptomyces sparsogenes
CGGCGCAGTGGGATGACCTCGCGGCCTGCGCCGCTCGAAAAGTCATCGCCGCACAGGGGGCCGTCAGCTCGCTGGGATGATGCCTTGCGTGATCGTGTCCTTGCTGTGCAAGGTGACCCGGAAGCTGTTCACTGTTCCGTCGGTGTTCCTTCGTCGCGGGACGGTGAAGGAGGCGGAACTGCTGGTGCTGCGGGGGGACGAGAACGCGGTCCTGCGCCGCCAGTTGGCCGGGCCGGTCCGTTATGAGCCTGCCGACCGGTTCTGGTTCGCCGCCCTGTCCGGGCTGATACCCCGGCGTCAGTGGCGTGAGATCTTCCCTGTCACCCCCGGCGCCCTGCTTGCCTGGCATCGCAGGTTCATCGCCGCGAAGTGGGACTACACCGCGCGCCGGCGTACCGGACGACCACCCACCCCGGTAGCGATCAGGACGCTCGTTATGCGGCTGGCCCGGGAGAATCCGCGGTGGAGACACCGACGGATCCAGGGGGAGCTGGCCCGACTCGGGCATCGGATCGCCGCCTCGACGGTCTGGAAGATCCTTCACGCAGCTGGCATCGACCCCGCGCCACGTCGCTCAGGCCCGACCTGGCGCCAGTTCCTGACCGCGCAGGCCGAGGACATCATCGCGGCAGACTTCTTCCACATCGACACCGCACTCGGCAGGCGGTTGTATGCGCTGGTGTACCTCAAGCACGGCACCCGGCGGCTGCACATCACCGGAGTCACCGCCCACCCGACACAGGACTGGGCGGCGCAGCAGGCACGGAATCTCATGGCTGACCTGGGCATACGCGTCGCGTCCCTGCGCTTCTTGCTGCGCGACCGCGATGGCAAGTACGGCAATGTGTTCGATGCCGTCTTCGAGGCCGAGGACATGGAGATCCTCAAAAGTGCGCCACAAGCTCCTCGCATGAACGCACACTGCGAACGCATCATCGGCAGCATCCGACGCGAAGCCCTCGACCACGTCCTGATCACGAACGAGGCCCACGCCCGCCATGTCCTCGCGGCCTACAAGCAGCACTACAACGAGCACCGACCCCACCAATCCCGCAATCAGCTACCACCCGACGCCCATAAAGAACCCGCCGCGGCGCACGCCCTCAGCACCAGCAAAGTCCTGCGCACCCGGATCCTCGGCGGCCTCATCAACGAGTACAGATACGCGGCCTGACGTGCAGCGACGACTTTTCGAGCGGCACAGGGTGTGACTCCACCGTGGAGGCACCGATGCCGGGGTAAAAGGTGGCTGATCACGCGTAGCAAGGGCGACTGCCATCACCCAAGGCTCATCGAGGAAACCTCACCAGCTGCGCCCCCTTTCGGGTGCGTGCGGCAGCGTCAGGCTTCGTCGCGCTGTTCGTGCTTCATGGGGGCGGGCCGGCGGGCGGGTTCGAAGGAGCAGTGTCCTACGTGGTGAGCTGGGGCAGTTGCTCGGTAACAGGTGCAATAGCCCGCGCCAGGTGCCCGGACTCGGGCCTCACCGCGAAGGGGTTTTGAGGGGCCGGTAGCAGGTGGCACCAGAGAAGGCCGGTCAGGAGGCCGCCGGCCTGATCGTAACCGCTCGTCCACCCCGTGTCTGCGATGTTCTGCAACCGGCTTCTCATGGCCAACAGTTCCGACCGCGTGAAGTCCTACCCCGCAGCTGTGGCCTCGGCTGCCCTGGTCCCAGAGCTTTCCAGCCAGGCCACATCCCTATGCAGCCACGCCGGCTCGGCGGGGACGTGGTCTTTTTCGGCCGGACTCGGGCTGGTGTGCTCGCCGGTCGGAGCAATCACTGCCGGGCGCATTGGATGGCTTGCCGCTGGACGATGGGGAGCGGTGTCACCGCTCTCGGTGCAGCACTGCCTCGTTCCTGTGTCCGGACTGAGCTGCCTCGGTAAGTGTGCGCAGCTTGTACTGCGGCGGGACACCCGGGCGGGGCTTGGCGCTGGGTTACTGGTTCGACCAGTTGTTCGCGCTGGTCATCTGAGGGTGGGGTTCTGCGCTCGCCGTGGGAGGGGCGTAGTGCTTCAGAATTGCTTCATCGGTTGTGAGCTGGGATTTTTCCTATGGTCAGCTGGCTCTGTGGTACTCGTTG
>NZ_MAXF01000227.1 GCF_001704635.1 Streptomyces sparsogenes
CCGGACTCGGTGTGCTCGCCGGTCGGAGCAATCACTGCCGGGCGCATTGGATGGCTTGCCGCTGGACGATGGGGAGCGGTGTCACCGCTCTCGGTGCAGCACTGCCTCGTTCCTGTGTCCGGACTGAGCTGCCTCGGTAAGTGTGCGCAGCTTGTACTGCGGCGGGACACCCGGGCGGGGCTTGGCGCTGGGTTACTGGTTCGACCAGTTGTTCGCGCTGGTCATCTGAGGGTGGGGTTCTGCGCTCGCCGTGGGAGGGGCGTAGTGCTTCAGAATTGCTTCATCGGTTGTGAGCTGGGATTTTTCCTATGGTCAGCTGGCTCTGTGGTACTCGTTGATGAGGCTGGCGACGGCTTGTCGGCGTTTGATCCTGGCTGCTGGCAGGGGGATGACGTCCGGATTGTCGCTGGGCGCGAGTTGGTCTCGGCCTTGGTGGGGTCGGTGGTTGTTGAAGTGGCGTGCATAGTCGTGGAGGATCTTCTCGGCGTGACCACGGCCGAAGAGCAGGACTCGGTCGGTGCACTCTTCCCTCGCCGGGCGGGTGAATCGTTCTGCGCATGGGTTGCAGTTGGGGCTGCGTGGAGGGACCTTGGCCACGGTGGTGTCCTCGCTGGCGAACACGGCGTCGAAGGCGGCCGTGAATTCCGCGTCTCGGTCGTGGATGAGGTGAGTGAAATCTGCGGCGGGATCGCCGGGTTGCCACAGGAGTTGCCGGGTCTGCTGAGTGACCCATGCGGCGGTGGGATGGGCGGTGATGCCGAGGATATGGACGATGAGGGTGCGCACCTCTTATCGGCCGTGAACACCATGCGGCAGAGAGCAAGCCTCCAGTTCATCGCAGTCCGGGACTGGCTGGGCGTCAGCTGCATGCTCAGCGAGCGGCCGGGATAGCCGACGGTCCCTCTGCCCAGTCTCTGCTCGACGGGACGGAGAGCGGCTTCGTGACGTATGCCAAGGGCGCGCGGCAGCCGAGCGTTCTCACACGGGCGTGACACCGAAGGACATTGCTGCCAGCAATCTGTGAATTGCCTCCAAGGAGCTTGTCGTTGAGAAGCAACAGAACGGAGTCTCCGGAGTATGGTTGCTCCGGAGCTGAGTTGAAGAAAGGTGGCAGAATGATTCGAACGCTTTTCGTTGACGCCGGTGGCGTGCTCTTCAACAACATCAACGAGGAAACAGAATTCCTTGCCCGCGTGGCTGATCGCCATGCTGTGGACAGGGCGGATCTGGCCTGGCGTGCCATGGCTGCGGCACGGGTCTACGAAAGCGGGAGGAAGCATGTGCACCAGGTATTTCACCGGCTCGTCGGAGGACATTCCTGGTCGGGCCGGGGAATTCTCGACACATGGTGGCTCGATCACACCTACATGGACTGCGTGCGCGCCTACCACGACAATGCCCGGGTGCTGCGGGAGCTGCGCGAGGAACTGCCGGATCTGACCCTGGCGCTGACGAACAACGAGGCCGAGCACTGGGATCGGCTCAAGGACGAGGTGTACGGACACCTCAGCATGTTCGACGTACTCTGCTCATCCTGGCGGGTCCACCGGGTGAAGCCGGCCCGGGCGTTCTTCGAGGAGGCCCTGAGCCGGTGCCGGACGACGGCCGATGAGACATTGCTCGTCGACGACCGCCTCCCGGTGCTGCGGGCGGGAGCCGCCCTTGGGTTGCGCACCCTGCATATCTCCACGCCGGACGTGCTCGCCGATCGGTTGAGGTCGCTCGTCCACGGCCACGCGGAGCCGACCGGCGTGCTGTGACGCCCGTCAGTCGGCCAGCTCTCCGACATGGGCGAGGACCTTCTCGAACGCCACCGCTATGTCGCCGATCGCGTCGAGCGGGGCCAGGAGCACTTCATGGCCGAAGCTGACCACGCTCTCGTGGATGCGCTTGGCGGCCGGAAGATCGAAGCGGGCCGGGTTCACCCGCGCCGCGTACTCGCGGTCGAGGGCGAACCTGCGCCGCGTACTGGGGCGGTTGAGCGGATTGTCGTTGAGTGGCCGGTGCGTCTGCATGACCGCGAAGCCCAGTTCGGCGGTGAGTGCCTGGGCGATGCGGTCCGCGGGAGCGACAGCCAGCACATCGTCCGGAAGCCGCACCGCGTAGCGGTAGTAGGACCGCTCCGTCGTCTCGGCCGAGGTGGCCTGCGGGGTCAGGCCCAATGTGCTCAGACGCGCGCTCAGATGGTCGGCAGACCGGCTGCGGCGCGCGTTCTGCCCGTCGAGGAGATCGAGCTGGTCCACCAGTACGGCCGCATGGAACTCGGACAGACAGGCGTTGCTGCCCATCAGCCGGCCCGTCTCCAGCAGCTCCATCTCGCCCACGTCCACCGCGTCGCGCCGCAGGATCCTGCCGTCCGCACGCAGATGCTCCGCCCGGATCGCGACCTCGGGGTCGTCCGTGATCACGGCGCCGCCCTCGCCGCAGGTCAGCAGCTTGCTGCCCTGCATGCTGAAGGCTCCGGCGGCGCCGAAGGCGCCCACCGGCCAGTTGCCGTACCGCGCACCGTGCGCATGGGCGCAGTCCTCGATCAGGGGCAGACCGTAGCGCTCGGCGATGCCCAACAGCGCGTCCAGGTCCGCGACGGCCGAGTAGGCATGGACGACGGTGATGGCCCTGGTCCGGTCGGTGACGGCCGCCTCCACTGCCGCCGGATCCAGGCAGTACGTCGACGGATCAACGTCTACCAGGACCGGCACGGCGTTGATCCCGAGTACCGCCGAGGCGGAGGCCACCCAGCTCAGCCCCGGAACCACCACCTCGTCCCCGGCACCGACCCCGCACGCTTCCAGGGCGATGGCCAGCGCGGCCGTTCCCGTTGCGACCGGCACGCACAGGGTGGAATTGCAGTACTCCGCGAATGACTCGGCGAATTGACGCTCGTAGGACTGCCGTCCCTGATAGGCACAACTAATGGTCCATCGACCGCTCGTCAGTACGTCTTCGAGACTTTTCAGCGCCCGGTCTCCCGGCTGCGGCCAGCGGGGCCACTCACGGTCGGTCAGCCGAGGCCCACCGGAGATTGCCAGAGACTTTCCCATGGTTGTCCTCGCTCTTCGGGAGTGCGACGGAAGTCCTTGGAATTTACGCACCCCCGCAGACGTACGCCACAACGCCGGGGTTCCTGATTCGATGCTGCCGCTCGTTCGAGTGAGGAAGTCGCGCACTCGAACGGCTGGGTACGCTTCGGTGGTCGAACGATGAGGATCACACTCGTGCCCTCATGACCGGCGACCGTAAGAACAACGGTGGGAAACTGCGCGCGAGGAGCCATGCATGCCCATCAATCCCGTTTCGAAGAACGATCGTCGTCGGGCGTCTTTCGCGTCGGCAGCCGACGGAGTCCCGGAACGCGCTGGGATCGTGGTGGTGGGAGGCGGCCTCGCGGGGCTGGAAGTCGTCACGGCGCTTGCCGAACACAATGCGCAGGACATCCTCCTGTTGGAGTCCGGCCCAGGCGACGACCTGGCACACATCCACCTAAGCCTTCCTCAGGACCAGGCCACGGAAGCGGTCTTCGCTCCCGAGAACGACCCTTGGTTCCACCGGCCCTGGGAGTCCGATTCGGCGCACTACACAGGCATATCCGGACTGCGCCGCAGACTGGGCGGCCGGTCACTGTACTGGCACGGGGTGGTCCTGCCCCTGGAGGACTGGGCGTTGAGCGCTCCTTGGTGGCCCTCCGACGTTGTCGCCGACCTCACCAAGAGCTGGCGGGGCGGTCCTTCACTCTATGAACGCGTCACCGGCGACCTGCGGAAGTGGAGCTTCCTGACGCCCAGTTCCGCCGAGGGGGTCCGCACCTTCGGCGGGCAGGACTTCCTGCCGCTCCCGCGGGCCTGCCGCCACTCGTCCGGCGACGGACGCTGGGAGGCGTACACCCCCCTCGCCCGATGGCGCCGCGCCGACGGCGGTCCGCGGCCGCCTGCCGGCGTGCGCGTCGTGTGCGAGGCGGAAGTCCTGGCCGTGCATGTACACGACGGCGTCGCGCGCGGGGTACTCGTGCGTGACGCCGACGGTGCGACCACCACCGTGACCGCCGACGCCGTGGTCCTGAGCGCCGGCACCGTGGAGAGCACACGCCTGGCCGTCCAGGCCCTCACCGAGCACGGCAGCCTCCCGGAACCGAGGCTCGGCGGCCTCGCCGACCACATCGTGCAGGGTTTCGTCGTCCGCTTGCCCGCCACCGCCGCCGCTCGGGTCCCCGAGCCGGGCTCCTACTATGTGCCGGCCGATCCGGTCTCCCGCTCCTACCTCCGGCTGGACGTGCGGGACACCGCGCCCGGCGAACTCCTCCTGGACGTCCGGGTCACTGGAGAACAGTTCCCCAATCACGAGAGTTCCGTGGAGTGCGTGCCCGCGCCCGCCCTGCCGTGGCGGACCCGGATCCATGCCGCCCTGCACCCGCAGGACCGGGAACTCGTCGCCGCACAGCGCGAGACCCTGCGCGCCTTCTGGGGGCACCTCGCCGAGGACCTCGGACTCCCCGCCATGCCTATGGAGTTCACCGTGTACGGAGACCCCGCACGGGACAACACCCGAGTGCTGCCCAGCCGCACGCGGTCCCAGGCGGTGGGGGTGCCGGAGACCTGGACCAGCCTGCTGGGCACGGAGGACCACGAGGGGGGGAGCCTGCCGCTCGGGCAGACCCTGACGTCTCGTCACGAGTTCGCCGACCTGCCCGGCCTGTACGCCGCGGGACCCGCCGTCTTCCCGCGGCTGGGCGCGGCGAACCCGTCCCTGACGACCCTCGCGCTCTCGCGCAGGCTCGCCGCGATACTCGCCGGCGCGGGGTGACGCCACGGCCCGCCGACGGCTCCACGACCAACACCATCAGCCCGTGCCATATCAAGGGAGGAACAGTGCCGGGACCGGGATACCGCTTCTTCGGAGACGAGGAACGGGGCAACGTACGGGCCGTGCTCGACCGTTGGTGTGCCGACCGGGAGGCCTTCGACGACCCCGGTGAGGCGGACATGGTCCGCCGCTTTGAGAGGGCCGCGGCCGACCGGTTCGGCGTCGCGCACTGCCTCGGCGTCAACAGCGGCACGTCCGCGCTGATCGCCGCCCTTGTCGGACTGGGGATCGGCCCGGGCGACGAGGTGATCGTGCCTGGCTACATGTTCGTCGCGTCGATCGCGTCGGTCCTGCACTGCGGCGCCGACGTCGTGCTCGCCGAGATCGACGAGTCCCTCACCCTCGACCCGGACGACGTACGGTCGAAGATCACCCCCCGTACCAAGGCGATCATGCCGGTGCACATGCTGGGTGCGGGCGCCGACATGACTGCTCTGCGCCATATAGCCGACGAACACCAAGTGCACCTCCTCGAGGACTGCGCGCAGGCCGCCGGGGCCGGCCATCGGGGCCGCCCGCTGGGCACCATCGGCCGTGCCGGGACCTTCTCCCTCAATCACTTCAAGGTCATCACCTCGCTCCAGGGGGGATTCGTCCTCACCGACGACCCGCTGGTCTTCCAGCGGGCCTATTCCTTCCACGACCAGGGCTGGTTCCCGTACCGCGAGGACCACGGCGAGGGCGACCGGCTGCTGGGCATGAACCTCGGCCTCGGCGAACTGCACGCCGCGGTGGCCCTGGCCCAGTTGGGCAAACTCGACCGGATCCTGGACCGGGTCAGAGCGGTGAAGCGGCAACTCGTCGAGCGCATCGGCGAGCTTCCCGACGTACGCCGCCGGCGCCTGCACGACCCGGCAGGGGAGTGCGGCACCGTCGCCGTCTACGTCTTCGACCACGCCAAGCACGCGAGGGACGTCGCGGAACGCATCGGCGCCAAACCACTCCTCGACTCCCCGACCCACTACTACGGCAGCCTGCCCGCGCTGGCCGCCTTCGGCCGCGGCGACCGGCGGCCCGTGCCGTTCCGGGCTCCCGGGCCCGGACGGTGGCCGCGCAACTACGAGCGGGGCGCGCTGCCGCGAACCGACGACATCCTCGCCCGCTCCGTCGCGCTGGCGACCGGGGTGTCCGACGGATACCTGGGAGCCGGGTTCGGGGTGCACCCGGGCTCCTCGGAGGCCGAGATCGACGCCGTGGCCCAAGAGTTCCGCCGGGCGGTCCTGGGCGCCAAGGCCAGCACCGCGCGCCGCTGACAACACCGGTCAGGAGCGAAGGTCCCGGACTCGCCGCGACGCGGTCACGAGAGGACAGTCGGCCGAACCGAGCACAACACGCGCCGCGCCGGGCCCGCGACCGCCCGGTCATCCGGTCACCTCCCGTACCAGATCAACCAGTTCGCGTGCGAGGCCGTCCGCCGTGTACACCAGCCATGGCCGGTCGATCCGTCCGCCGCCGTGCAGATCGTCGACCTCCCCGCCGGCCTCCCGTACCAGGAGCGCGGCGGGGGCCCGGTCCCAGACATTGCCTCCCTCGTCGACGATCCCCGCCACGCGTCCCTCAAGGAGGTCGGCGACCAGACACACCGACGAGTCCACCCAGAGCATTCGGTCCCGCACCGTCTCGAAGGGGGAACCGGGAAAGAGGAAGCCGCCCACGCGTGCCCGGTCGAGCGGGACGGCGAACCTCGGGATGCCCAACCGGTTGGTCGTCGAGAGCGGTTGGGCGGAGGAGGAGGCAAAGGCACCCGCGCCGGACCGCGCCCACCAGCGCATGCCCTCGGTCGGCCGGCTCAGGATCCCGATCCGCAGTTCCCCGTCGATCTCCAGGGCCACATGAGTGCCCCAGTCGCGCCGACCCTCCAGGAACGGAATCGTGCCGTCGATCGGGTCGATGATCCAACGGCGGGCGGACGCCGACAGCGCGCCGCTCTCCTCACTCAGCACCGCGTCCCCCGGCCGCTGCGCGGCGAGTACCGCGAGAACGGCCTTCTCCACTGCGAGATCCGCCTCACTGACCGGACTTCCGTCGGCCTTGTGGCGCGAGAGGGGTTCGCGCCCGAAATGGCGCAGGGATATCTCGTCGGCCAGATCCACCAGCTGGTGGGCGAGAAGCAGATCGGCATCGGTTTCCATGGGCGTACTCCGCCTTTCAGGCCGGTCGCGACGAGGACAACGGTTCTGTTCTCCAGGGAGGTTGAACACTCGGGTTGTGATGTTAGCCTTTGGCATGCTCTTGGAAAACAAGCTCGTGGAACGCCAGAGTCTTCTTCGGCTCGTGGCGGAGAAATTCCAGGACGTCGTGCCTGTTGATGACAGAATGGAAGAACTGGAGTTTCTTCCGCTCGGCGAGGACAGCTGGTCCTATCGATACGGCCCTTTGTGGATCAGTGTGCGCCGTGATCTCGACGGCCATTTTCCCGGCGCCTATGAAGCGGCCCTTCTGATGAGTGCGGCGGGCAAGGAGTTCGTCCTCGCCCCGCTCTCCGGCTGCGACGGCAGTGTGGTCCACGAGGTTTCGGGACTGCCGGTCGTGGTCTTCCCCTACGTCGAACGCGCGGCTGCTGCCCCGGACGCGTCCCCCACCCCCGCTCAACTCGAAGTGCTCGTCCGTCAGCTGCGGGAGACGCACCGTTTCTCCTCTCCGGCCGAACTGGCCGCCGACCTCCCCGTGGAGGACTTCCGCTTCCCCTTCGAAGCCGATCTGGAGAAGGCGCTGCACATCGCGCTCGACGAGGCGACGGACGGCCTGGGCCCCTACGGCAGCCGGCTCACCGCACTCGTGGGCCGACGCCGGGAGCACCTGGCCGCCCTGCGCCGGGAGGCGGCACAGGTGGCCGCTCGCTGCGCCGACCTGTGGGACGGTGAACCCCCCGCCATGACCCACGGTGACCCGAGCCCGGCCAACGTTCTGTTCGACACGGGCGTCGACATCCTGGACTGGGGCGGGACGATGTGGGCCCCACCGGAACGGGACTGGGCGGCTGTCGCGAGGGCGTTCGGCGTGCTCCCGGACGGTCGCGAGGAGTTCCTGCGGTTCTACGAACTGCGCTGGCAGCTTGCCGAGATCGCTGAGTACGTGGCCCGGTTCGCCGCACCGCACACGGGCGACGCCGACGACCACGCCATGTGGGGACGGCTCATGCGCTACCTCCCCGCCGGCTGAACGGACCGCGAAGAGAGGAGGTCACGCATGCGCCTGGTCGCCGTCCCCAACGAAGGGGACCCGCTGGAAGAGATCGTCGTTGGCGCGGTCGCCGACGCCGCTGCCCCGGCCGCCGAACGGAGCATGTGCGCCGTCGGACACGCCGGGTACGGCCGATCTGCGATCACCCCCTCGATGCCGTATCCCGACCGGGTGGAGGAGACCGAGGAGGAGCTGGAGAACTTCTGCGGGGAACTGAGGGGACCGGGTGTGACAGTCCGGCCTCCCCGGCCCCTCGACCACGGGGTCCGCTCCGCAGCTGCGGAGCGGCGGACGGACGCCTTTCTGGACTGCCGTCCGCGTGACAGACTGCCGGCCGCCGGTGGGACGATCATCCGGACGCCGACGGCCTCCGGGGCCCCGGGCCGGAGCCGCCCGCTTGCAGGACGCTTCTGATGGAGTACTTCACCAGCAGCAGCGCATGGATCTCGGCGCCCAGGCCGTGTTCGACCGATGCCATGTACGACCCGACGGCACCGGCCGGGGAACGGCTACCCGGACTCGACCCGGTCTTCGATGCCGGCGATGTGCTGCGTCTGGGCACCGATCTGCTCTCCCCCGTCTCCGACAGCGGCAACCTGCTCGGCGCGCGGCCCGGAACCGGTGGACACCGGATTCGTCGGCGGCAGCGCGCACCGCTCGGTGTGGATCGGGGCGAACATTCTCGTCGTCCGCCCGGGACTCGTGATCGGGGACCGCCGGCAGAGGCACCTCATGCGCGTCCTGGAGAACAACGGCATCGACGTACTGCCGCTTCAGCTGACCCATTTCCGGGCACTCGGCGGCGGATTCCAGCGCGCCACTCTCGATGTGCGTCGAGCCGGAACACCGGAGAAGTACCGCTTCTGATGAGGAGCAGTGATGCGTCCGCTCAGTATTGAAGGTGCCTGGCTGGTCGAGACACGGACTTTCGGCGACGAGCGGGGAGAGTTCCAAGAGCTCTTTCGCGGCGAGCCGTTGAGCGAGACCATCGGCCATGAATTCGGCGTCGCGCAGGTGAATCGCTCCGCCTCCCGCAAGGGTGTTGTGCGAGGCGTGCACTTCGCCGACGTGCCGCCCGGCCAGGCCAAGTACGTCACCTGTCTCACCGGTGCCGTACTCGATGTCGTGGTCGACATCCGGGTCGGCTCGCCCACCTATGGAACCTGGGAGACGATCCAGCTGGACGACCCCCGTCGCAGCGTGTATGTCGCGGCCGGGCTCGGGCACGCCTTCATGAGCCTCACCGAAGGTGCCACCGTCGTTTATCTCACCTCCGAGGGCTACGCACCGCAGCGGGAGCACGCTGTCCATCCCCTGGACCCGCGGCTCGGCATCGCCTGGCCGGCCGGTATCGAGCCCGTTCTCTCCGAGAAGGACGCGGCGGCACCGGGCCTCGAAGAGCTGGAACGACGCGGAAGGTTGCCCGACTTCGCGGCGTGCGTGACGCTCCATCGGGCGCTGCGACAGCGGGTCGCCGACTGATGCCCTGGGCGGGACGCTCCGGCGCGGGCCTCAGCGTACCGGTACGTGGTCCCCGTCCGCTGGGCGGTGCAGCGTGGGGAACGCCTCGGCCAGCGCGCTGCGCCAGTCGCGCATCGGGTCCAGCCCGGCGTCCCGCCACCGCTCCTGGCCGAGCACGCTCCAGGCCGGTCGGGCGGCGGGGCGCGCCAGTTCCCGGCTGCTGATCGGGCGGACCCGGCCGGGGTCGGTGCCGAGCAGCCGGAACACCTCCCGCGCCAGGGTGTACCAGGTCGCCCGGCCCGAGTTGGTGGCGTGGTAGACGCCGGCGGGCGCCGTGCCGCTCAGCGCCGCGGTGCCGAGCGCGATGAGCCGGTCGGCGAGATCGCCGGTCCAGGTCGGCCCGCCGTGCTGGTCGTCGACGACTGCCACCGTGTCCTGCTCGGCCGCCAGCCGGATCATCGTGGAGACGAAGTTCGCGCCGCCGGCTCCGTACAACCAGGCCGTCCGCACCACATAGCCACTGTCCGGCAGCGTGTCGAGCACGGCCCGTTCACCGGCGAGCTTGGTCCTGCCGTACACCGTGCACGGCCCGGGCGGGTCCTCCTCGCGGTACGGGCGGTCCAGGACTCCGGCGAAGACGTAGTCTGTGGACAGCTGGAGCAGCAGGGCGCCTGTCGCGCGACAGGCCCGGGCGAGATGTCCGGGGCCCTCTCCGTTCACCTTCATGACCTGTCCGTGCCGGCTCTCCGCGGCGTCGACCGCCGTCCATGCCGCGCAGTTGACGACCACTGCGGGCCGATACCGGGCAATGACCGCCCGCGCACCGGCCGGGTCCGTGATGTCGAGGGCGTCGCGGCCGAGCGGGAACACCGGCACCCCCCGTCTTTCGAGGCGTGCGGTGAGTTCCCGCCCGAGCATGCCGGCGGCGCCGGTGACGAGCCAACCGGTGCTGGACGGCAGGGACATGGTGATGACCTCCGAGGGCTGGGGGAGCGGCCCGGCGGCCGCCCCGGGAACGATCCGAACGATCGGACTCCTACGCGGACGGGCCGTGCGGCTCGTCGAGCGTCTGCCACCAGGAGCGGTTGGCGCGGTACCAGGCGACAGTGGCCTCCAGACCGGTACTCAGATCCATCGTGGCGGCGTAGCCGAGTTCGTCGCTGATCCGGCTGTGATCGACCGAGTAGCGGCGGTCGTGACCCTTGCGGTCCTCGACGTACTCCACGCTGTCCCAGTCCGCGCCGCAGGCCTTCAGCAGCAGGTCCACCAGGTCCCGGTTGCTGAGCGCGGTGCCCCCGCCGATGTTGTAGACGCGCCCCGCCCGTCCGCGGGTGCGGACCGCCTCGATGCCGCGTACGTGGTCGTCCACATGCAGCCAGTCCCGGACGTGCAGGCCATCGCCGTACAGCGGCACCCTGTGCCCGTCCAGCAGCCGGGTGACGAAGCGGGGGATGAGCTTCTCCGGGAACTGGTACGGGCCGTAGTTGTTGGAGCAGCGGGTGACCCGTACGTCGAGGCCGTGGCTGACGTGCTGGGCGAGGGCGAGCAGATCGGCCGACGCCTTGGAGGCCGAGTAGGGACTGTTGGGACGCAGCGGATCGTCCTCGGTCCAGGCCCCGTGCTCCAGCGAGCCGTAGACCTCGTCGGTCGACACCTGCACGAACGGTGCCACGCCGTGCCGCAGCGCCGCATCGAGCAGAGTCTGGGTGCCGACCACGTTGGTTCGTACGAACGCGGTGGCGTCCAGCAGAGAGCGGTCCACGTGCGACTCGGCGGCGAGATGGACGGCCTGGTCCTGGTCGGCCATGACCCGGTCCACCAGCGGGGCGTCACAGATGTCGCCCCGGACGAACCGCAGCCTGGGGTGGTCGAGCACGGGGGCGAGATTGGCGAGGCTGCCCGCGTAGCTCAGGGCGTCCAGCACGGTGACGACAAGATCGGGTGGGCCCTTTGGGCCGAGCAGTGAACGGACGTAGTGGGAGCCGATGAACCCGGCGCCGCCGGTGATGAGCAGACGTGTGGGCATGCGCGGTGTGCCGCCTTGGGTCGGGGACGGTGGTCAGGAGGAGATCTGAGCCTTGCTGTGGTCGCCGAGAACGAGACGGTGGGCATGCGGCACAGGCGGCGCGGGGGTCACCTGGACGTGCCGGCCGATGAGGGACGCCTCGATCCGCCGCACCCCGGAGATGGAGGCGTTGCGCAGCACGATGGAGAACTCCACCTCGCTGTCTTCCACCAGGCAGCCCTCGGCGATGGAGGTGAAGGGCCCGACGTAGGAGTCGGCGACGACCGTGCGGGCGCCGATCACCGCGGGGCCGACCACGCGGGAGTTGCGGATGACGGCGCCCTCGTCGACCTGGACGCGTCCGATGAGTTCGCTGCGCTCGTCGACGAGGCCGTTGCAGCGGGGCTCGACCGTCTCCAGGACCAGCCGGTTGACCTCCAGCATGTCGCTGACGTTGCCGGTGTCCTTCCAGTAGCCGGTGATCAGGGTGGACCGTACGTCCCGGCCCTCGTCGATCAGCCACTGCAGCGCGTGGGTGATCTCCAGCTCGCCCCGCCAGGACGGCTCGATCGCCCGCACGGCCTCGTGGATCGCGGAGGAGAAGAGGTAGACGCCGACCAGGGCGAGGTCGCTCTTCGGCCGTGCCGGCTTCTCCTCCAGGCGGCGCACCCGGCCGGATCCGTCCAGTTCGGCCACACCGAAGGACCGGGGGTCGGACACCTGGGTGAGCAGCAGATGGGCGTCCGGCCGGTGGGTCCGGAAATGGCGTATGGGGTCGGCGATGCCACCCAGGACGAAGTTGTCGCCGAGGTACATCGCGAAGTCGTCGTCGCCCAGATAGGCGTGGGAAATGCGGACGGCGTGAGCGATTCCCAAGGGTTTGTGCTGGGTGATGTACGTGATGTCGAGGCAGAATTTCGATCCGTCTCCTACGGCCTCCGTTATTTCGTCGACGGTATCCCCGACCACAATCCCGACGTCAGTTATCCCGGCGGCGGCGATGGCCTCCAGGCCATAGAAGAGAACGGGTTTGTTGGCGACCGGGACCAATTGCTTGGCCGATGTGTGGGTGATGGGCCGCAAACGGGTGCCGGCCCCTCCGGCCAGTACGAGCGCCTTCATCGCTTTCTCCCTGCGTGACATGAGGCCACGGATGGGCAGGCGGACGTGCGAGATGGCCCGCCGCCGTATGGATGGCTGAAAGTCATCCGTCTGTGGCGTGTTTCTTTTCTTGGTGCACTCTCGAGGTGTAAGGGGCGCATGTGTTCCATATCTATTTCTGAGTCCTCTGACGGCCGGAAACTTTCGGGCGAACGGTAGGCGGAGGTGCTTGTTTGCGTCAGCGATCTCCCCGTCGGCCCCGAGCTGGCTCTTGCTCTTCCCTGGGCCGTGGCGCCTCGCCTGCCGACGTGGCCGGTTTCAGGCGGGATGCGCCGATCCTGTGAGCCGGCTTTTTCGGCCATTTGCATTTACTTTACCGGCGAAGCGGTCGGTGATAATCGTACAGCGAGGGAAGTCGGGGGGTGTTCTTTGCGACGCTCAGTGGAATGCCTTTGTGACCGAAAGGTATGTAATGGAGCTCAAGCCCAAGGGTCATGCTCAATCCGATGGCCGTACCGCCGAGACGCCAGAAGAACTCAATGGGAACAGTGCGAAGTTGTCCGGTATCGTCAAAGTTCCGCTTGCTTCTATCCGGCCGTCGGACTCCCCGCGAAGCGCAGGCGAGAATCCGGAGCATATCCGCGCACTTGCGGAATCCGAAGCGGAACTTCCCCCTATCATCGTGATGCCGTCCACGATGCAGGTGATCGATGGGATGCACCGACTTCGGGCCACCGAACTCCGGGGCGGGACCGAGATCGACGTGCGGTTCTTCGAGGGCGAGGAGAAGGACGCCTTTGTCCTCGCCGTGGAATCCAATATCACCCACGGCCTGCCGCTCAGTCTCGATGATCGCAAGGAGGCGGCGGCGCGGATCCTGCTCAGTCACCCGATGTGGTCGGACCGGGCGATCGGGGCGACGACCGGGCTCTCCGCCAAGACGGTGGGTGCGATCCGGGGCCGTTCAACCGAGGGGCTTCCTCAGTCGAACGTCAGGATCGGCAGGGACGGACGTACCCGTCCCCTCGACCCCACCGAGGGGCGGCGGCTGGCCGGCCGCCTCATGCAGCAGAACCCCTCGGCCCCGCTGCGCCAGATCGCCGCTGAGGCGGGCGTATCCCTCAGCACCGTCTCCGACGTGCGCAAGCGACTGCAGCGCGGCGAGAGCCCCGTGCCGGAACGGGGAAGGTCGCGTGCCCAGCCGGACACAGTCACCGAACGGACACCGCGACCGCATCAGCAGCAGGACGACACCGAGGCCGACAGACCGTCCCATGCGTTGATGCTGCGCCATCTCAGCCGTGATCCCTCCGTCCGGCTGACCGAGGACGGCAGGGCGCTGTTGCGATGGCTCACCATCGTGGCGGTGCGTCGGCAGGACTGGGAACGGCTGCTCAGAGGCGTTCCCCCACACCGAATGGAGGCCGTCGCCGAACTGGCGCGAGGCTGTGCCCGGACCTGGCAGCAGGTGGCCGAGCAGCTGGAACGGGCCCACGGCGTCGCAGCGGGCCCCGAGGCCGAGGGCACATCGGGCGCCGCGCCGGCCGGAACGGAGGCCGACGACCACACCGTCGGCGCCGACCTCCCAGGATGCGCGTCCGCCCTGGAATCGCGGCGGTCCGGTGAGGTGACCGTCGCGGTTCCCGGGCCTCCCCGGCGTGCCACGCCGCAGCACGCCGAGGGCTGCTGCGGCTTTGCCTCCCGCGCGTCGCCGCGCGAGTGACCCCCGGCCAGGTTCGGGGAAGACGCCCCTGAAGACCAAAGGGGCGGGAAAGCAGTGACCACCGCTGCCCCGCCCCGTCCCCGCAGGGCGGCCGGTCACACCCCGCGAGGCGCTCCCGTGCCGTGCTCCAGCCACTCCCGCTCCGCCTCGTTGAGCCGGTGCCCGGCCGCCGTCATCGAGTCGCGCACCTCATCCGGCTGCCGCGGCCCGATCAGCGCGACGACCGGGAACGGCTGGGACAGCGTCCAGGCGAGCGCGATCCCCGTCGACGAGATGCCCTTCTGCTCGGCGAGCGTCCGCGCCCGACGCAGCCGCTCTGTGTTCGGCTCGCTGTACCAGCTCTCCGCGAGGGGACTCGTACGCAATTCGGCGGGGTCCGCCAGGGCGTGCGCCCCGCGTCCCTGGCTTGCCCACGGGTACAGCGTCACCCTGTTCTCGGCGAGCCAGGACCGCCAGTGGGCGTCATGGGCGCTCACCGTTCCCGGATAGATGGGGCGCACCATGTCGATCAGGCTGAACTGATTGCTCACACCTGCGGGCGCCGGAAGACCGTGCTCCTGGGCGTAGGAGACGGCCTCCCGGAGCCGGTCCAGCGACCAGTTCGACATGCCGTACGCACCGATCAGTCCGCGCTCCACGAGATCCGCCAGCACGGTCACGAACTCACCGACCGGCACCTCGAGGTTGTCGCGGTGCAGCATGTACAGGGCCGCGCCGCCCCTTTCCATACGGTCGAGGCTCTCGGCGAGCTGCGCCTCCACCCGGTCCGGCAGACACTCCGGCGTGTGCGCGCCCTTGGCCAGCACCCACACCTCCTTCTCCACACCACGGGACTTCGCCCAGGCGCCGAAGACGCGTTCGCAGCAGCCGGGGCCGTACGCGTGCCCGTACAGCCACGCGGTGTCGAAAGCGCGGCCGCCGCGCTCCCAGTAGGCGTCGTACACCGGAAAGGCCCGCTCGTTCTGCCCGAAGGCGGAGGTGCCGAGCAGCAGCGGCGGCCCGGCATCGACGGCAGGCGAGGCTCCGGTGGGGACGGGCAGCGGGGCAGAGGACATGTGCTCTCCTGATTCTCCTGTTGACGCGTGATGGCATCTGATGGCGCGGGCGTGCGGACGTGACCCGGACGCCCGCGCCGCCCGGCCCGGACCGGGCGCGACGAGGTGAGGGCGCCGCGAACCGTCCCGCCTGCGTGGCAGGCAGCGGCCGGGCACGGCGCCCATAGGTCACCCCGACCAGATCACTCTGAGAACGCCCTGCGGACCTCATCCGCGATGTGGTCCAGGTGCTGCTCCATGAGGCCGGGGTGCGACGGCAGCGCGAGCAACTCCTGCGACAGCCGTTCCGCCACCGGCAGCGACATCGACCGGTGCTCGGCGAAGGCGGGCTGCTTGTGCAGCGGGAACGGATAGCGAAGCAGGACCGGAACGCCCCGGGAGCGCAGGGTCGCCGCGATCTCGGCCGCGGGCGGTCGTCCGTGCCCCGGGACCGCGCGCACGACGTATTTCCAGAAGGCGTGCACCGTGTTCTCCGGCTCGACGGGCAGTTCCAGACCCTCGACATCCGCCAACCGCTCGGACAGGTAACCGGCATTGCGCCTGCGCGCATCGACCATCTCGTCCAGGCGGGAGTGCTGGCTGAGGCCGATCGCGGCCTGCACCGCGGTCAACCGGTGGTTGTAGCCCACCTCGTGGGCCCAGATCAGACCGGGGCGGCCCTCGATGGGGCCCTCGCCATGGCTGCGCAGCCGTCGGACGCGCTCGGCGTACACGGGATTGTCCGTCAGTACGGCGCCGCCCTCACCGCCGGAGGTGATCACCTTCTGCTCGAAGAGGCTGACGCACGCCAGATCACCGAAGCCGCCCACCGGCCGTCCGCCGATGGCGGTGCCCAGCGCCTGCGCCATGTCCTCGACCAGCGGGACGCCGGCGTCCGCGGCGAGTGCGGACAGGGCGCTCATGTCGGCGGCGACGCCGTTGATGTGCACGACGACGATCGCCTTGGTCCGCTCGGTGAGCAGGGACTTCACCGAATCCGGATCCAGACAGTGAGTGTCGGGAGTGACATCGGCGAAGACCGGGCGGGCTCCGAGATAGGTCACAGGGCTCGCCGAACCGATGAAGGTGTGGGCCGGCACGATCACTTCGTCGCCCGGCCCGACATCGAGGGCGTGCAGCGCCAGATGGACCGCTGCGGTGCCGGTGGACACCGCGACCGCGTGCTCGACCTGCTGGCCGGCGGCCAGCGCTCGCTCGAATTCCTCGACGACGGGGTTGCCCAGCCCCACCAAACGGTTTGAACGCAGTGCCGCGACCGCGGCCTCGATGTCGCCGTCCGACAGCTGCGGCCACCGGGGTAATTCCTGGAAAGAACTCAAAGCACACACCCTTCAGGTCCATGGAGAACTTTTCGGGAGGGGCGGAAATCCGCTTCCGTCGGACCATGCTGAAGGGGGCGCTGTAATTCTTCAACCTGGGTGTCCGAAAGGGATTTCGATAGCGCATTAAGAGGTGGGGATCGCCGAATTCACGTCCGGTGAAGACCGAGAGCGGCGCGCAACGTGCCGAACAGCTCGGTGTTCTCGTGGACGCCGAGGACGCGGTGCGCCTGCGGTCCCTGCGCGGCGACCCGCACCGGCACGCCTGTGTGTTCCTGTACCTCGCCCGGGGCACCGCTCGCGTACCCGAGCCGCATGTGTGATCCCTCGTCGGTGACGAGCGTCGTGGACAGGCCCGGCGAGCGTGCCTCCAGGGGCAGGATCTGACCCGAGTGCCCGTGGTCGGACGTGACGACGACGAGCGTACGGGGATGGCGCTGAGCGTACGCGAGCGCCGCGGCCACGGCACGGTCGAAGGCGAGGGTCTCGCCGATCTGGCCGCACGGATCGGCGTCATGGGCCCGGTCGTCGATCGAGGCACCCTCGACCTGGAGGAAGAACCCCTTGCCGGCGGGGCCGGAACGCTCGCTTGGGGTCGTCAGGAGCTCCAGAGCGGCCTTGGCGGACTCCTCCAGGGACGGCGTGGCGGCCGGACGCGTCGGGTTGTCCTCGGTGCACCGCTGGGGCGGCGTGCCACCGGCGGACGCCGGGGCTCCCGTCCACTCCACCGGCACGGCCTCAGGTGCGAAGAGCCCGAGCACCGGCCGGTCCGGCCGGGCCGTCCGCAGACCGGTGCGGTCGCGTACGACCTGATAGCCCCCCGCGCGCGCCTGGTCCAGGACCGAACGGCCCCGGAACGGACCGTCGGTGACCTTCTGTGCGAACACGTCCGCCCCGCCGCCGAGGAGGACATCCGGCCGCAGGGCCACCGTCTGCTCCGCGATGGACCCCCTTCCACCGCGTGACCAGGTGTCCGCCGGGCATGCGGTCATATCGGCCGGGCCCTTGCAAGCGCGGTCGGTGACATGGGCCGTGAGCGCGGCGGGTGTCGCGTCGGTCAGCTGTGCCGTGGTGACGTTTCCGGTGGCGTACCCCTCCCGGCGGGCCAGCTCGAGCAGGGTGGGCAGCGGCTCGTTGGTGTCCGGTGTCCGGGAGACGCGTCCGTTGACCGTCTTGCGCCCCGTGGCCCACGCCGTGGCGCCGGCTGCGGAGTCAGTGACGTAGTCGGGGTGGCCCAGCTCGTCCACCGCGGAGGTCAGGGACGATCCGGTCATCGGCAGCCGGTCCATCGTGAGCCGCCCCTCGGCGCCGACGGCGTAGTTGCGCGCGGCGGTGATCTCCGAGTCACCCATGCCGTCGCCTATGAGGAGGATTACGTTCCGCGCCGGGGAGGGCCTGAAGTCGCCGGAAACCGGTCCGGACGGAGGCGCTGCGGAGGACAAGGTGACCGATGTCAGCAGGACAGCGGTGACCGCGCCCCACCGCCGCACCCGTCGCTTTCCCTGCCGCACCGCATGGATCGGCCCTCCGCCTCGTCGGTCCGGAAACGCTGCCGTCATCGCTCAACTCCTGTGTACGAGAGACCTGGTGGACGGCGGCGAACGGTATCGGGCCCGTACGGGTGGATGCACCGGCATGCCCGAATGCAGGGCACCTGTCGATTTCGGGTAACTTGCAGCTGGAAACCCAACTTCCCTGAAGGAAATGCGATATGGGCACGTCAAAAGCGATCGAGGTCCCGGAACACCTGGCGGCGTCGTACAGCAGGGGATTCGGCGAGGAAGGGAGGGCCTGGATCGCGGCGCTGCCGACTCTCGCCGCGGCATTCCTGGACAGGTGGGAACTGCGGCGCGATGGTGCGGCCCGGGCAGGGGAAGCCTCGCTGGTGCTGCCGGTGTTACGCCAGGACGGTACCCGCGCGGTCCTCAAGCTCCAGATGCCCCGGGAGGAGACCACTGCCGCCCTCATCGGCCTGCGCACATGGAACGGTGCCGGCACGGTACGGCTGCTCGACCACGATCCCCACAGCAGCACCATGCTCCTGGAGCGGCTGGACAGCGTCCGCACCCTGGCCTCACTCGAGGACGACGACGTCGCGATGGGAATCCTCGCCGAACTGCTGGCGCGGCTCGTCAGCGTCCCCGCCCCCCGGGAACTGCGCCGTCTCAAAGACATCGCCGCCGACATGCTGGAGCGGGTACCGCGCGCGGTCACGGCCCTGGCCGACCCGGCCGACCGGCAGTTGCTGCGCGGCTGGGCGGCAGCCGTCGCCGAACTGATCGAGGAACCCGGCGACCAGATGCTGCACTGGGACCTGCACTACGACAACGTGCTGGCCGCGAAGCGCGAGCCGTGGCTTGCCATCGACCCCGAACCGCTCGCAGGGGACCCCGGTTTCGACCTGTGGCCCGCCCTGGACAGCCGGTGGGACGACATCGTCGCCGCGGGCGACATCCGGCGTGTGGTGCGGCGCCGGTTCGACCTGCTCACCGAGGTCCTCGGTCTTGACCGTGGGCGTGCGGCCGGCTGGACGCTGGGGCGGCTGCTGCAGAACGAGCTGTGGGACATCGAGGGCGGTGGTTCCGCGCTCGCCCCGTCCTCCGTCGCGATGGCGGAGGCACTTCCAAACCGTTGACGCGGGCCTGGGAGAGTTGACGTCGAACGAATCGGCGGTGCCGTCCGGCACCGCCGATTCGGCTTTTCCCGGAAGAGTTTCGCGTTCGACTGCCGAGAGTCTCCAGTCGAACATCGGTCGTACTCGCCGTCGACGCCCCGACTTCGCTATGCTCAACGCGAATTGAATGGTGGCTCACAAAACCCATCGGATACGGGTGGTTGCGAAGTCGGCCCATGAGTCGCCGACCGCGACGGAGCGACTCTTGAGACCAGGTTTCCTCGCCCGTCGAAGGTCATTATTCCCGGGCAACCGGAGCCCATCGGTTCTTTCCCGGCGGGGCTCTTGCGAATGAGTACCGGTTGACGTCCCGGCAGACAACTCTCTTTTTTCACCGGGCCTTTCCGTATCCATGCCGGCAGCCAATGAGGAGTGTCATGAGTCTGGTCAGCGTGCACAACGAATGGGATCCGCTGGAGGAGATCATCGTCGGAACGGCCGTGGGTGCGCGGGTTCCCCGGGCCGACCGCAGCGTGTTCGCCGTGGAGTACGCGGGGGAGTACGACAGCCAGGACCAGGTGCCGTCCGGGCTTTACCCGGACCGGGTCCTCAAGGAGACCGAGGAGGAACTCCACGTCCTGTGTGAGGAGCTCACGAAGCTCGGCGTCACGGTCCGGCGTCCGCAGCAGCGCGACAACTCCGCCCCGATCACCACGCCCGACTGGCAGACCGACGGCTTCCACGACTACTGCCCGCGCGACGGTTTGCTCTCCGTGGGCGAGACGATCATCGAGACGCCGATGGCGCTGCGAGCACGCTTCCTCGAATCCCTGGCCTACAAGGACATCCTGCTCGACTACTTCGCCAGCGGCAGCCGGTGGATCTCCGCGCCCAAGCCGCGGCTCACCGACACCATGTACGAGCCGACCGCACCCATGGGAGAGCGGCTCCGGGACCAGGAACCGGTGTTCGACGCGGCCAACGTGCTCCGCTTCGGCACCGACCTGCTGTACCTGGTATCCGACAGCGGCAACGAACTCGGCGCGAAATGGCTCCAGTCGGCCGTCGGCGACGCCTACACCGTCCACCCCTGCCGCAACCTGTACGCCTCCACGCATGTCGACTCCACGATCGTGCCGCTGCGCCCCGGACTGGTCCTGGTAAACCCGGCACGGGTCAACGACGACAACATGCCGGGCTTCCTGCGCTCCTGGCAGACCATCACGTGTCCGGAGCTGGTGGACATCGGCTTCACCGGCGACAAACCGCACTGCTCGGTGTGGATCGGGATGAACCTGCTGGTTGTGCGCCCCGACCTGGCCGTAGTGGATCGCCGTCAGACCGAGCTGATCAAGCTGCTGGAGAAGCACGGCATGGACGTACTGCCGCTGCAGCTCACCCACTCCCGCACCCTCGGCGGCGGTTTTCACTGCGCCACGCTGGACGTCCGGCGCTCGGGCGCCTTGGAGACCTACCGGTTCTGACGTCCCCTCCGGGCTCGCAGCGGATACCCCCGGCCGCCGCGAGCCGTCCAACTCCCGACCGAGACAGGAGGTTCGAGCAACGTGATCGGTTACGGAGTCTGCGTCGGCCCGTCCGACCTCTTCGACCGCATCTGCCGCCCGGGTATCGAGCGCGTCCGGACACCCGGCAGCCCGCTGTTCACCATGCGCGGCCAACGCTCCATGTTCGAGGCGTACAACGCCATGCTCGACCAGGCGGCCGCCAACTCCGAGGTCACCGGACTCGTGATGCTCCATGACGACGTCGAACTGCGGAAGAACCCCGTGGACGTGGTCGGCCCGGTCTTCGAGGACGACTCCGTGGGCATGCTCGGCTCCCTCGGTGGCTCGGACACCGTCTCTCTGGCCTGGTGGAACGAGAAGGCGACCCGGCGCGGACGGGTCACCGACTACGACAAGGTGCACGATCACGGCTCCGGCCTGCACGAGGTGCACGCCGTGGACGACGTGATCCTCTGTGTGAACCGCTGGGTCATCGAGAACGTGCGTTTCCCTGCCGGCCGCTACCGCGGCTTCGAAGGACTCGGCGTCATCCTCGCCGCTCTGGTGCGCTCCGCCGGCAAACGCGTCATGGTCCAGGACCTCCAGGACGTGATGCACCACAACGAGGGCCGCGGCTTCAACGGCCTACAGGACTGGCGACACAACGAACTGCGCTGGCAGCGGCAGTTCTTCGACCTCAGCCCGCTGGAGCGGATGGGGAGCTACCTGGAGGAGCTCACCGTGCCGTCGATCCCGCTGCGGATAGCCGCCCGCCGCCTGGCGCTGCGCGCAGCCGGCCGCGGCTTCGAGGTGAGCGACGGAGAGTCCGGCGATCCGGCGGTCGACGAACTGGTGGACGGCTGGTACCGGCGGTGCACCCGACTCCGCGGCCGGATGAAAGTGTGAGGAGGGGCCATGGCGACATACACACGACTGCGCTACGACGTCACGAACATCCCGATCGCAGAACTCGTCCGCGAGATCCTGGCGGTGGACGACCTCGAGGGGCTCGCGGGGAGCGACCGGCCCGCCACCCGGGAGAGTGACCAGAGTACGGACCACCACAAACGGTTCTACGCCAGCTTCGACGTCATCGCGCCGATCTACCGCAAGCTGGCCCAGGAGGTCCTCGGCTCCGACGCTGAGAGCCACTATGTCCAGCGCGTCCCGACCTTCCGGGTGCACTTGCAGGGCTCTCTCGCCGTAGGTGAGTGGCACCGCGACCGGGACTTCGGGCACGACCCCGCCGAAGTGAACTACTGGGTGCCGCTCACCAGGGCGTATGGCAACAACACCCTGTGGATCGACCGGGAGCCGGTGCACGCCGAGTACGGGGACGTGATCGTCTTCGACGGCGCCAACTCCTGGCACGGAAACGTCGTCAACGACACCCCGACCAGCCGGGTGAGCATGGACTTCCGCACCATTCCCCGCTCCGAGTACCGCCCCAACGAGAAGAAGTCGGTCTCCTTCGGGATGCCGTTCCTGCTCGGCGACTACTGGGACATCCTCTGATCCCGCCGCCGCCGTCGTCCGGCCGGCCATGAGATTCCCCTATTCCACAGCCTGATGCCATGGGGCCAGTATGCAGACGAATGCGCATTCCACTTCGGAGTCCACGGCGGAGCCCTCCTACGAGGAGGCCCTGCTGTCCCAGGACGAGCGGTTCCAGAAATTCCTGGCCGGGCTACCGGCTGACACCCCGGTCTGGTTCTGTTTCTTCTCCTCCGGACTGTTGCATGTCATCCAGCACTTCCTTCGATTTGTGCCACCGGGCATCAATTTCGCCTTCCTCAGCAGCGGGCTGACGGCGGAAGAGATCGCCCTGCGCAACACCATGAGCAACGGCCGACCCGCCTTCGACCTGGATGAAGGGGTCGGCAGCCACGAGATCTTCGAGTTCCTGCTGCGCAACCTCGACCGGCCGTTCGGCATCGTGGACAGCGACTGCTTCGTCATGGAAGCGGACTGGTTCACCCGCTGCATGGACGGCCTGGAACCGGGGGTGGCCGTCAGCAGCCCCCTCAGCTACGGGCCGATCCCGCTCGCCGCCCCGCCGTTCATGGCGCTCGACCCGGCGGCTCGGCCCGAGATCGAGCGTGCCATCGGCGGGCCCGTCTCCCCGGCCGCGTACTCCTACACCCCGCCGGGACCGGAGAAGGAGATCGACGGCGCCATGGTGCGTCTGATCGAACCGCACCACGAGCAGGCGCTCGCCAAGGTACTGGCCTTGGAGGACCGTCGGCTGCCCTTCCCCCAGGGCGGCCTTCTCGACGTCCTCGACGACGGCCGCGAGGTCCGCAGTCACGAGCGCCACCATCATCTGCAGAACGGGAACAGCGTCATCCGGGTGGTCTTCGACGGACTGATGTTCTATCAACTCATGGCGCTGGCCGCGGGGCGCCGCATCGCCCACTTCCACAGCTTCCCCGGCACGAAGGTGTTCGCGCCGCAACTGGTGCACGCGGGCGGTATCTCCTACTGGCACCGGCTTCGGCCCAGCGAGATCGCCGCCGGCATCCACGAACTGCCCTGGTCGGCGCACATGGACGCGCTGCTCCTCGAGCGGTTCAACGCCAGACCCGACGCCCCCGAGTCCTACCGCACCCGCGGGGTCCGCCTCGCGGCCAACCTGCGTCAGTCCGCGACGACCCTCGAACGATTGCGGGAGGAACTGCGCGGCAAGCTCGCCGCGTCCGGCGTCGACGTGACCGACCCGCGCTGGCGCGCGGTACTCGACTGACGAGGGAGCACAGACCCGTGCGGATCCTGCTCACAGGACACCAGGGCTACCTGGGCACCGTCATGGCCCCCGTCCTCACCGCGGCCGGCCACCAGGTCAGCGGCCTGGACAGCGGCCTGTTCTCCTCCCGCGTCCTCGGCACCCTGGACGCCCCGGACGTACCGGGCCCGACACTGGACCTGCGCGACGCCACCGTCGAGACGCTCCACGGCTGCGACGCCGTAGTGCACCTGGCCGCCCTCTCCAACGACCCACTGGGTTCCTTGGATCCGGACCTCACTCACGCCATCAACCACCACGCCTCCACCCGACTGGCGAGGCTGGCCAAGAGAGCCGGGGTCCGCCGCTTCGTCTACGCCTCGACCTGTTCCGTATACGGAGCCCAGCCCGGGGACGAGCCGGTCGACGAGGACGCCCCGCTCAAGCCCGTCACGCCGTACGCGGTGTCCAAGGTGCGGGTCGAGGACGACCTCGTGGAGCTGGCCGACGCCGACTTCGCCCCTGTGTTCCTGCGTAACGCCACCGCCTTCGGCTTCTCCCCGCGGCTGCGCTCCGACATTGTGCTCAACAACCTGGTCGGCCGGGCGCTGCTCACTGGTCGGGTCACCGTCCTGTCCGACGGCACGGCGTGGCGCCCCCTGGTCCACGCCGAGGACATCGCCCACGCCGTGCTCGCCACCCTGGCCGCCCCCGCCGACACGGTGCGGGGACGGGCCTTCAACATCGGCACGGAGGAGAACAACCGGACGGTGGCCCAGATCGCCGAGGCCGCCGCCGCGGCAGTACCAGGCTCCGTCGTGGAGATCACGGGCGAGACCGGCAGCGACCCGCGCTCCTACCGGGTCGACTTCACCCGGGCACGGATCGAACTGGGGTACCGGGCCCGCTGGAGCATCCCGGACGGCGCGGCGCAGTTGGCCCAGCAGTACCGCGAACGCGGGCTCACCCGAACCGCCTTCGAGCACGACTTCACCCGCCTCGCGGTGCTCGGCCACCGTCGGCGAGAAGGCTCGCTCGACGAGAACCTGCGGGTCCGTGCCGCGCGTACCTGATGCAATCCGAGCATCGCGCCGACGTCGGCCGAGGAGGGACACAGTGAACCCGGACATACCCGTGGTACTCCTGTGCGGGGGATACGGCACCCGCATCCGGGAGGCCAGCGAACGCCTGCCCAAGGCCATGGTGGACATCGGCGGCCGCCCAATCCTGTGGCACATCATGAAGATCTACAGCCACTACGGATTCCGCCGGTTTGTGCTGTGCCTCGGCTACAAGGGCTGGGCCATCAAACAGTTCTTCCTGGACTACCGCGCCCAGATGTCGGACTTCACCATCGCGCTCAGCGACGAGCACCGGCTCCGCTTCCATGACGACCGGGCCGACGAGAACTGGGAGATCACCTTCGTCGAGACCGGCCTGAACACCGCCACCGGCGCACGGCTGCGCCGGGTGCGGCGCTACGTCGACACCGACCACTTCATGATGGGATACGGCGACGGCGTCGGGAACATCGACCTGGCGGCGCTGGAGAAGGAACATCGCGACGCCGGGCGGATCGGCACGGTCACCGGCGTCCACCCGACGTCGAAGTTCGGCGAGATGGACGTCGAGGGCAGCGAGGTCCTCGAGTTCAACGAGAAGCCCACGCAGGTCACCGGCTTCGTCTCAGGTGGATTCTTCATGTTCCGCCGGGAGTTCCTCGACGAGTACCTGGACGACGACCCGAGGCTGTGGCTCGAGAGCGCCCCCTTGCAGCGGCTCGCCCGGGACAGGCAGTTGACCCTGCACCCCCACGACGACTTCTGGTGCGCCATGGACACCTACAAGGACTACCAGCACCTCAACGAGCTGTGGGCGGCCGGAAACGCGCCCTGGAAGGTGTGGGCGTAGCCGGCCGCCCCGGCCGTCAGGCGGGGAACAGGTCGTTCTGTTCCCCGCGCAGCTCATCGATCAGCCGGCCCGGTGGCAGCCGTACGTCGTCATAGGTGAGCACCGCGTCCTTGCTGACGTCCCTGAGCAGCACGCACCCTTCGGCGACCCCCATGGGGAGCAGCCCCAGAGCGCGGGTGGCGGCATGGGTCTCGGCGACGCCGTACGTGTCGTATCCGCCGAGGCCGTCGACGATCCCGCCGACCTTCAGATCGCGCTTGGCGGTGGCGACCACGTCCACGCGCGGTCCGGCCGGTGGAGTCAGTGCCGCGTCGGCGAAGTCGACGGCTCGGGCGATGGTGTGGGGGACCTCGAAGTGACAGAGGTGGTACGGCGTGTAGAAGCTGTACAGCGGGCCCTTGCCGAGCTTGTACAGCTCCAGGTAGTGCCGCTGCCGGGGGTCGTCATGGGTGCCGATCACATACACACCGGGCCCTGGCCTGGCACCGACCACGTAGTCGACGACACCGCCGAGCTCGCGCAGTTCGTCGAGGTCGTAGACGTCGGTCAGCTCGTCGACATGACCGCCGTGCTCGCGCCCGTACATCCCGCGCCGTCCGACCGTGAAGCCATGGGCGTTGGCCACGATGGCCTGCTCGAAGGAGACCTTCGTACCATCGGCGAAGCTGGTGACCATGTGCACGTTCTGCCCCCAGCGCTCGGCGAAACCCCGCTGGGTGGCGGGCGTCCGGTACTCGTCCTGGAGACCCTTGACGTTGCCGGCGACCAGCGGCTTCACGCCGAGGCCGCGCACGAAGCGCAGCAGATTGCCCTGCACACCCGGCTGATCACCGTCGGCGCCGGTCAGGACGACCCCGGCCTTGCGGGCGCGGTGGGCGAGCAACGGTCCGATGGTCCCGTCGAGTTCCGCGTTCATCGTCACCACTGGAAGGCCGCGCTCGATGGCGGCCACGGTGATCCGGGCGCCGAACTCCACGGCGCCCGTGACATCGACCAGGCAGTCGATTCCCTCGGCGGCGAGCAGGGTGAACGCGTCCTCGGTCACCGCAGTGCGTCCGGCGGCCACGGCCGCCTCGACTCCGGCCACCGTGTCCGCGCGCACCGGCTGGACGCCCGCTTCCGAGCAGACGCGTTCGGCGGTCGCCGGGCTGCGGTTGGCGATCGCCGCCAGCCGCAGCCCGGGAACCGATCGGACGATGTGGAGAGCCAGCCCGCGCCCCATGAATCCGGCGCCCACCATGCCGACTCGGATAGGCCGGTTCTGCTCCTCGCGCCGACGCAGCGCGGTGTCGACGATGATCAACGGGAAGCCACCGGAACCTCGGCCAGCAGCGGCCAGTTGCCGTCCTTGTCCGAGACCTGTTCCACCGTCACGGGCCACTCCACGGCCAGCGCCGGATCGTTCCAGCGCAGGCCCCGCTCGGCACCGGGCGTGTACGCGGTGGAGACCTGGTACAGCGTCTCGGCGTCGTCGGTCAGCGTCAGATAGGCGTGCGCGAAGTTCCTCGGTACGTGCAGAGCCAGCCGGTTGTCGGCGGTGAGTTCCGTGCCGAAGTGCCGTAGAAAGGTAGGGGAGTCCGTCCGTAGATCGACGATGACGTCGTAGACGGCACCCCGAACGCAGCGGATCGTCTTCGCCTCCGCGTTCGGCGTCAGCTGGTAGTGGAATCCGCGAAGGGTTCCCTTGCGGTGATTGAACGACAGATTGCACTGTGCCACGGTCGGTTCCAGCCCGGCCCTCTCGAATTCCTCCCGGCAGAACGAACGTGAGAAGAAGCCCCGGTCGTCCTCCCGTTTCTCGAGTTCGACGAGAGCGGCGCCGGCCAGGGGAGTTTCATGGATCAGCACAGTTGATTCTCCAATCCGTTGGCTTCCTGATGGCACTCCGAGGCTAGGGGGAATTCTCGTGGTCGGGCGAGCGGACGACGGAGAAGATGTTCGACTGCTTACCTGGCGCACTCGAACAGCCGGGGCGGCGGCATGCCGTCGGTTGACGCCTTGTCCGCATCCTTTGGTATCCTCGCGCAATGCGCCCGTTGCCTGCCGCAGACCCAGGAAATCCCGATATTCGCTCGGCAACATGGTATTTACTGTGGCTTGCGGGCCGAATCGCCTGGCCCCTGAGTGCCGCCGCGTTCTGCGGCATGTTGTGGCTCGGGTCGCAGGCGCTGATGCCAGTGGTCATCCGGGAGGCGATCGACGAGGGACTGGTGCCCGGTGACATGAACGCCGTCCTGACCTGGGCGGCCGTCCTGCTCGGACTCGGCGTCGTTCAAGCGGTTTCCGGCACCGTCCGCCGACGCCTCAACATGTACAATTCGCTTTCCGCGGGCTTTCGCACCGTGCAACTCGTCGTCCGCCAGGCCAACCTGCTCGGTTCCACTCTGGAACGGCACGTGGACGAGGGCGAGTTGGTGAGCCTCGGCACCTCGGACATGAACGCCCTGGGCAGCGCCTTCGACATCGTCGGCCGGGCCGTCGGCGCAGTGATCTCCGTTGTCCTCGTCGCCGTCGTCCTGCTCGACCAGTCTGCCACGCTCGGCATGATGCTGATCGTCGCGGTGCCCGCCATTGTCCTGACCATGGGCTACACGCTGCGGCCCTTGCACCGTCGGCAGAGCGATTACCGCGACCTTCAGGGCGAGTTGAACTCGCGGCTCACCGACGTGGTCGCGGGTCTGCGTGTCCTGCGGGGCGTCGGCGGCGAGATCCCCTTCGCCCGCTCCTACCGCGAACGCTCGCAGCGGGTACGGAAGGCCGGCTCCAGGGTGGCAGGGGCGGAGGCCCTCATCCGCGGCGCGCAGGTGCTGCTTCCCGGGTTGCTGGTCAGCACGGTCACCTGGGTCGGTGCCCGAGCAGCCCTCACCGGTGCCGTGACCCCCGGCGAACTGGTCGCCTTCTACGCCTATGCGGCCTTCCTCGTGGAGCCGCTGGGCACCTTCACCGAGACTGCCGACCGCTTCGCCCGCGCCCATGTGGCCGCCCGGCGCGCGGTCGCCCTGCTCGCCATGGAGCCCAAGTCGGTTCCTGCTACGGACTTCCGGCCGGTAGACACCCCGATCGCGGAACTCATCGACGAGACCTCCGGCTTCACAGTCACCTCCGGCACCTTCCATCTCGTGGTCGCACCGTCGGCCGACGTGGTGTGGCTCGCCGACCGCCTCGGCGGGTACACCGACGCCCCCGTCCGCCTCGACGGCAGGCTCCTCAGCGGGTTGCCGCCCGACGAGGTCCGCCGTCGCATCCTGGTCGTCGACAACCGCGCCCGCCTCTTCCGAGGATCCCTGCGCGGCGCACTCGACCCGCACGGAACCGCTGAGGACACCGCCATCACCGAGGCGCTCCGGGTGGCCTCCGCGGAAGATGTCGTCGCGTTGTTGCCCGACGGCCTCGACACCGAGATCACGGCCGACGGCCGTCGCTTCTCCGGAGGCCAGCGACAGCGCCTCGTCCTCGCCCGGGCCGTGCTGGCCGACCCCGACGTCCTGATCGTGGTAGACCCCACCTCGGCGGTCGACGCGCATAC
The DNA here is from genome assembly GCF_001704635.1 of Streptomyces sparsogenes. Classification (GTDB taxonomy): domain Bacteria; phylum Actinomycetota; class Actinomycetes; order Streptomycetales; family Streptomycetaceae; genus Streptomyces; species Streptomyces sparsogenes. The sequence continues at coordinate 28,983 of NZ_MAXF01000227.1, forward strand.
CGAGGACGTCATATCGCGACGCTTGCGCGCCGCACGCTCCGGCCGCACCACCGTCCTCGTAAGCTCCAGCCCGCTCCTTCTCGACCACGCCGACACGGTCTCTTTCCTGCGGGAGCGCCGTGTCGCCGCGACCGGCACCCACCGCGAGCTGCTCGCCGCCGATGCCGACTACCGCCTGGTCATTCAGCGGGAAACCGGTGAAACCGCGCCCGCGACCACGCCGTCCACCAGGCTCGCGACCCGGGGGAGCGGCGAATGAGCGGTATCCGGCTGCCGGTCGCGGACTCCGCGGAGGTCCGGGCGCACGGCCTGGCGTTGGCCCGCCGCCACCGTACCGATCTGTCCTGGATGCTGGTGCTGCACGGACTGGCCGCGATCTGCGGTCTGACCGGACCGTGGCTGATCGGACGCCTCCTTGACGAGGTCGTCGACGGCACGACGTCGACCACCGTGAACTACATCGGCCTCGGCCTGCTGCTGTCGCTGCTGGCACAGGCGCTACTGACCTACTGGGCGGTCCAGCGCTCCTGCCGGTTCGGGGAGAAGGTCACCGCCGAGGTCCGTGAGGACTTCGTCGACCGGGTCGTCCGCCTGCCGCTGTCCACCGTGGAGGACGCCGAACCCGGAGACCTCATCACCCGGGCCTCCCGCGACACCGACGCGCTCACCAACACCGTGCGCTATGCGGTGCCCGAGACCCTGGTCGCCTTGATGACCTGCCTGTTCACCTTCTCCGCGCTGATGCTGGTCGGTCCGCTCACCGCCCTTCCCAGCTTCCTCGTCGTACCGCTGCTGTGGGTCGGCACTCGCTGGTATCTGCGCCGTTCCGGCGCCAGCTACCGGCGGCGCGGCGCCAGCTACACGGCGCTGGGCGACAGCCTCGCCGAGACCGTGCCGAGCGCCCGTACGGTCGAGGCGCTGCGGCTGCAGACATGGCGCAGCCGTTCTCTCGACCGCGACCTCAGTGACGTGTACGCGGCGGAGCGGCACACCATGTGGCTGCGCAGTTCCTGGTATCTGCTGGTCGAGTTCAGCTACGCCGTGCCCGTGGTGGCAACACTCGTCGTCGGCGGCCTGCTCTACACCCGGGACCTGGCCACCCTCGGCCAGGTGGTCGCGTCCACGCTCTACGTACGGCAGCTGATCTTCCCCCTCGACGACGTGCTGAGCTGGATGGACGAGCTGCAGATCGGCTCCGCCTCCCTCGCCAGGGTACTCGGCGTCAGCAAGCTGCCCGCGGACCGCCGACCCACCGGAGCACACCCCGCCGGCCGACAGCTCACCGCCCGCTCGGTCACCTACTCCTATCTGCCGGGCCGCGACATCCTGCACGGCGTGGACCTGGACCTCGCTCCCGGTGAGCGGCTGGCCGTGGTCGGCCCGTCCGGCTCCGGAAAGTCCACCCTCGGCAAGCTCCTGGCGGGCATCTACGCCCCCGGTTCCGGCACGGTCCAACTCGGCGGGGTGCCCCTGTTCGACCTGGGCACCGAGGAGCTCCGGCGCCGGATCGCTCTCGTCACCCAGGAGCACCACATCTTCCGCGGCACTCTGCGGGAGAACGTCACCCTCGCCCGGCCCGCCGCGGAGGAGGAGGTCCGGCACGCGCTGGAGGCGGTGGGCGCGGCGCCCTGGGCGGCCAAGCTATCCGACGGCTTGGACACCGTGGTGGGCTCCGCGGGGCATCCGCTCACCGCGGCCCAGGCTCAACAGGTGGCGCTGGCGAGGCTGTTGCTGGCTGATCCGCACACCGTCGTGCTGGACGAGGCCACCGCGCTCCTGGACCCGGCCACTGCGAGGCACACCGAAGACGCGCTCGCCGCCGTGCTCAGCGGCCGGACCGTCGTCGCGATCGCGCACCGCTTGCACACCGCACAGGACGCCGACCGAATCGCCGTGGTGGAGAACGGCCGTGTCCGAGAACTCGGAAGCCATCACGAACTGCTCGCGGCGAACGGTGCGTACGCTGAACTGTGGCGAGCCTGGCACGGTGACTGAACTTATTACCGGCATTGCCGAAAAACGGGATCAGGCCCTAGCCTGTGAATTATGAATTCCAGGCAACCGCATGTGGACTGGGACATCCTTTTCGGAGGAGACTACGATTACTTCGACCTCCCCGATCTCACTCCCGAACTGAGTGGGCGGGAAGCGGCGAGCATGGTGAAACTCGGTGGATTCGAGCCGGGAATGAGACTTCTCGACGCACCCTGTGGTCACGGTCGGCATGCTAACGTGCTGGCTGCCCAGGGATACTCCGTGGTTGGGATCGACCGGGACGAACGATTTCTCGCCATGGCCGCCGACGAGGCGAGTACTATGGGGGTCGATGTCGATTACCGTCGGGTCGATCTGCGGGAGATGTCCTTCGACGCCGAATTCGACGCCGCCGTGTCCTGGTACAGCTCATTCGGATACTTCGACGACGAAACCGACCGGGACATCCTTTACCGGTACCGACGTGCACTGAGTCCCGGCGGCAGTTTCCTGCTCGACATGCACTCCCCGTACCGGCACATACCGAGTGTCCTCGCCAACCATGAAATGCACGTGGATGTGCTCCGGCGAGGCGAGGACATGGCCATCGACATCCAGGAACTGGACGCCGTGGCAAGCCGCTACTACGCGGAGAAGATCACCATTCGGAACTCGGTCGTGGAACGCGCCCGGTACAGCGTCCGTATGTTCACCGCCCCGGAGATCCTCGAATGGTTCCGCGCCGCTGGATTCTCCGAGGCACGCGTGATGGACGAACACGGCGGCACCTTCACCGTCAGCAGCCGTCGGCTCGTCGTGCTCGGCACCGCCTGACCTCACGCCCTCCGTCCGAGAAGCGCCCGCCCGTGTCCGTCCACTTTCCAGGAAAGAGTGGTTTCATGGTCGCCCACACCGACCGACTCGTGGCCTCGTTCGACACTCGCCGCACCGCACTCTCCGTCGAGGGATTACGCTCCCACTACGTAGCTCACCGCTGTGCCCAGATCCCACAGATCGCGGACGTCACCTCGCTGCGCCCCGCGGCACGCGCGGCATACGAGGAGCTGCGCGACGAACCCGTCCTCGACGCGCAGGAGCACACCGACAACGACGGCGAACTCGGATACGGCTTCCGCCTGTTGCGCATCGACTCCAAGTCCGAATCCCCGGCGCACTCCGCACGGGTCACCACCGTCTTCCGCAGGCACGGACTGCTCGACTGGTCCGAGCAGGCGGCCGCGCAGCTCATCCCGCTGGTGAACCGGATCACCGATCGGGAGCTGCGGTACGAGCGGATGTTCCTGCTGGCCTACCGGGAGGGCGACTACATCGGGCCGCACGGTGCCGAGCACGACACCGACCTGGACCGCTTCAACCTTCAGTTCCCGCTCTGCTACAACACTGTCGGTTCCATGCGTATCCTGCGCCAGGGCTTCCTCGAGCCGATGTACGACCGCGATGGCGACGCCCGGCTCTTGGGCCCCCGCATGTGGCACGAGGTCCCGCCGCTGCTCCGGCTGCCCGGCAGCGCGGACCCCCTGCGTCTCGTCGTCTCGCTGCGGTTGAGGGCGGGCTAGTGATGGACAGTGAACGCGACGCCGCCCGCCCTGCCGAGGTTACCGCCTCCGTGGCGGCCGAGGTCTTCCAGCGGTACGGCGTCGACTTCTCCCGGACCCGGCGCGCGGGCGGCTGGACGAACGCCACCTGGCTGGGCGGTGGGCTGGCGGTACGGGTCGCCGGGGCCTCGGGCTCCTGCGATCTGAGCCGCGAGGCCGAACTGGCCGCGGTACTCCCGCCGGATGTCGGCTACCCGCGCGTCCTGGACACGGGCACCATCCGCGGCCTGCAGTGGGTGGCCAGCGCCGAAATCGCCGCCGGCAGCCTCGACGACGCATGGCCCGGTCTGGACTGGGACCGACGTGTCGAGGCCACCCGGCAGCTGTGGGCCAAGGCGGCAGCGGTCCACAGTGTCGACCCGGCCACCGCCGCACCGCTGGCCCGTCCCCGCAACCCCTTCTACGCCTCGTCACTCGACGAGGCCAAGGACGGCCTGTTGCGCCTGCGTGCCGCGGACGTGCTCACCGACGGCGAACTGGACCGCCTCTGCCGCGCCCTCGAACGGCACTGGGCTGCCCTGCCGGGCGCCTCACACGTGCTCAACCACGGAGACCTCTCCCCGGTCAACGCCCTGTGGAACGGGACCGAGGTGGTGTCGCTGCTCGACTTCGAGTTCGCCGTGCTCGCACCCGTACATCTGGATCTCAACGAACTCGTCAAACTCGCCTTCGCACCACCGGAGTACGGCATGACGGTGAGCGCACGGGACGAGGCCGGCCGCCGTCGGTTGCAGGCCTCGGTGACCGAGCTCGCCCGCCCGATCCTGCGCACCGCGGCCGATGCCGACCTCCTCATCGGTCACTCCATCCAGCTGGAGACGTGGGGACTGGAGAGAGAACTGGCCAAACCCGGGAGGGAAGCGTTCCGGACGTGGGAGCCGTACCGGATGCTCGTCGCCCTCGCGGACGGAGGCGGCTACTACACACCGCTCCTGCGGGCGCTGCGCTGAGACCCGTCGGCAACGACCACGTCGCTCGTGTGCCCCTGGCTTCCCTCCCTGGAGAGAGCGTGACGATTCCACCTGACGATGCTCGACGGCTCTCGCGCGAGCTGCCCCGATCCGACGAGCTGCGACTGCGGCCTCGTCCGCTGTCAGCGTCACTCCCGGGGAGCGGGACATGCGGGGGAACACCGAGCGATCGGCGGACGGAGCCGACGGCCCTGGCTCCGCTCGCGCGATTACCGGTGTTCGGCATCGCGGTCTCGACCGCGGTGCTGCTGTTCGCGCTGGCCGGGCGCTACGGCTACGACGGTGATGAGCTGTACTTCATCATGGCCGGCCGCCACCTGGACTGGGGATATGCCGACCAGCCCCCTGGGGTTCCGGTGCTGGCGCTGCTGGCCGACACGCTCGCTCCGGGGACGCTGCGGGTGTTGCGCCTGCCGGCGATCCTGGCGACCGCGACGGGGATCGTGCTGGCCGCACTGCTCGCCCGGGAGTTCGACGCGGACCGGCGAGGTCAGTGGTTGACCGCGGCCGCCTACGCCCTGGCCTTCGGAGCGCTCGGGCGGCTACTGACCACCATGGTCTTCGACGTCCCCCTGTGGACATTGCTGAGCTGGCTGCTTGTGCGGTGGGTGCGGATGCACCGCGACGGCGTGACGCGAGACCGGCTGCTGCTCGCCGCGGGGGCCGTCGTCGCGGTGGCGACGCAGGCCAAGTTCCAGATCATCGTGTTCTGCCTGGCCCTGCTGGTGGCCGTGCTGATGTGCGGGCCTCGCGCACTGCTCGCCCGGCCGCTGCTGTGGACGGGAGCGGGGCTGACCGCGCTGTCGGCCGTGCCGACGCTGATCTGGCAACACCGGCACAACTGGCCGCAGTGGGAGATGGCCGAGGCGATCGCCGCGGAGGTGTCGCAGCTCGACGGGGCGACGGCCAACCTGGCGTTGATGTTCCTGGGCCTGGGGCCGGGGCTCGGTCTGGTTCTGGGCCTGTACGGGCTCGCCCGGCTCCTCGTGGGACGGGAGCTGCGCGCCTACCGCTTTCTCGCCGTGGCCGCACTGCTGGTGACCGGGTTCGTCGTACTGAGTGGCGGACGTGCCTACTACATTTACGGCGTGTTCCCGGCGCTGTGGGCGGCGGGCGCGGTCGGTTTCCAGCGGCGGCGACTGGCTCGCCCGGCCACGGAAAGGCGGCGCGTGGGCCGACGGGTGTATCCGGTGATCGTGGCATCGGCGTTGTGGCCGCTCATCGACCTGCCGTTGCAGCCTCAGGAGTCGTACGCCGGCAAACCACCCCACCGCTTCGACAAACGTTCCGAGATCGGCTGGCCGGAGCTGGCCGACCAGGTCGGCGAGGTCTATCACCGGCTTCCCTCCGACCTGCGGGACCGCACGGTGGTCATGTCCGACGACTACTGGGTGGCCTCCGCCCTGGCCTACTTCGGACCCGCCCGTGGGTTGCCACCAGTGCACAGCGGTTCCCGGGGCTACTGGTTCTTCGGTGCACCCGACGCCGACCGGACCACCCTGATCTACGTCGGCGACCCCGAGCCCGCGGTTCGCGCACATTTCAGCGTCGTGCGCCAGGTCGCCGAAGTCGACAACGGACTGGGCATCGAAACCGACTACCAGGGCCGCCCGATATCACTGATCAGCCATCAGAAGAAACCTTGGCCGCAGATTTGGCCCTATTTCAGGCGCCTGAACCTGCTCGACTGACCGACGAGGACGGCGTCATTCCTTCACTCCAAGGGACTCCCGTGAAGTCACGACATCCCCGGCCGACCGCACGCATGGTCGGCTGTTCCCTCCTCGTCGGCGCCTGTGGTCTGTTCGGGCTCATGAGCATGGTGCTCGCGATGCGCGCCGACTCGGTCGATCTCGAGGTCTACCGAGCAGGCGGCGAGGCGGTGCTGGCCGGCCGGGACCTCTACAACGAGCCAGTGTGGTACGACTTCCGCTTCACGTATCCACCCTTCGCAGCGCTGGTCTTCACTCCGCTGTCCCCGCTGAGCGCGGAAGCCGCCAGGATCCTCGTGGTGTTGCTGAACACGTCCCTGCTGGTGTTCATCGTTGCGCGGTCCTGGCGTTCGCTCGGCCCGACGAGGACACACCTCCTCGTCCCGGCGGTGATCGCCGTGTCCGGTGCGTCCTTCGCGCTCGAATCGGTGCATAGCAACTTCATCGATGGTCAGATCAATCTGCTCTTGGTCGCACTGGTGCTGGCCGATCTGACGGGACCCACCGATCATCCGCTTCGCGGTGTCGGCGTGGGGCTCGCGGCCGCACTGAAGCTCACCCCTCTCATCTTCGTCGCCTACCTGATCGTGACTCGGAAGTACAGGCAGGCCGCCGTAGCGTCGGCCACCGCGGCGGGGACCGTCCTAGTGAGCTTCCTCCTGGTGCCCGCCGCCACGACCGACTACTGGCTGCGGGGCATGTTCGCCGACCTCAGCCGGATCCACGTCGATCTGGCGTCGAGGCACAACCAGTCACTGCGGGGACTCCTGTTGAAGAACGGCGTCCCGGAGACCCCTGCCCTGTGGCTGTGGCTCGTGCTCGGTGCCACGGTCGGCGTCGCGGGCTTGACGCTCGCCGCGTGGGCGGCGCGACGTGGGGAGCGACTGTTGGGGGCCTCACTGTGCGGCCTGTGCGCGGCAGCGGTGTCTCCCTGGTCCTGGGGGCATCACTGGGTGTGGCTGGTGCCGTTGGAGGTGTTTCTGGTGTCTGCGGTGGGCCGACCCGATCGGCGTGGTAGGTGGCTGCCGACGCTGGTGCTCGTCGCCTCTGCTCTCCCGGGCGTGTTGGCCCTGGCCGATCCGATGGACGATGACGCGACACCTGTTCTGGCGGACGGGCCACTCGCTTTCGTGCTCGCCAATTTCTACATGCTCATCTTCATGACAGTGCTGGCCGCCGCCGTTGCGGACCTTCGCGGTCGACGCACGCCCCCGGCAGCTCAGCCTCCGGGCTCTCTCATCGGACCAGCAACTGCCCACCACTCCCACCTCCGGGAGGAATGATGACCACCAGTTCGTCACTGCGGGATTCCGACCCGGAGCAGGCCACCGCCACGGCGGGCGGGGCCATGCTGTGCCGCTCGAAAAGTCATCGCTGCAGGTGAGCTGGATGCGGTCAGTCCGCTGGGATCGTGTCCTCCGTGATCGTGTCCTTGCTTGTACAAGGTGACCGGGAAGCTGCTGACGGTTCCATCGGTGCTCCTGCGACGCGGGACGGTGAAGGAGGCGGAACTGCTGGTGCTGCGGCGGCACGAGAACGCGGTCCTGCGTCGCCAGTTGGCCGGGCCGGTCCGTTATGAGCCTGCCGACCGCTTCTGGTTCGCCGCCCTGTGCGGGCTGATACCCCGGCGTCAGTGGCGTGAGATCTTCCCTGTCACCCCCGGCACCCTGCTTGCTTGGCACCGCAGGTTCATCGCCGCGAAGTGGGACTACACCGCGCGCCGGGGTACCGGCCGTCCGCCCACCCCGACAGCGATCAAGAAGCTCGTCCTGCGGCTGGCGAGGGAGAATCCGACGCGGGGGCACCGGTGGATCCAAGGGGAGCTGGCCCGACTCGGGCACCGGATCGCCGCGTCGACAGTCTGAGAGATCCTGCATGCCGCAGGCGTCGATCCGGCGCCGCACCGCGCAGGCCCAACCTGGCGCGAGTTCCTGACCGCGCAAGCCGAGGGGATCATCGCGGCAGACTTCTTCCACATCGACACCGCGCTCGGCAAGCGGCTGTACGCGCTGGTGTTCCTCGAGCACGGCACCCGGCGACTGCACATCACCGGCGTCACCGCCCACCCGACCCGGGACTGGGCGGGGCAGCAGGCGCGGAATCTCATGGCTGACCTGGGCATACGCATCGAAGTCCCTGCACTTCTTATGACGCGACCGCGATGGCAGGTACAGCGAAGCGTTCGACGCCGTCTTTGCCGCCGAGGAGATGGACATCCTCAAAAGTGCGCCACAGGCTCCCCGCATGAACGCGCATTGCGAACGCATCATCGGCAGCATCCGACGCGAAGCCCTCGACCACGTCCTCATCATGAACGAGGCCCACGCCCGCCACCTCCTTGCGGCCTACGAGCGGCACTACAACGAACACCGACCCCACCAGGCCCGCAACCAGCTACCACCCGACGTCCACGAACAACCGGCGCTTGGCCTCAGCACCGGCAAAGTCCTGCGCACCCGGATCCCCGGCGGCCTCATCAACGAGTACAGATACGCGGCATGACATGCAGCGATGACTTTTCGAGCGGCACACGTCCGCCGCTACTTCAAGCCGTCGCCGGAGGCGATCGCCGAGATCACCAGCCTGCTGGCACCAGGCGACGCTCGTCGGTGACCTGGTGCCAGCAGGCTGGTGGAAATGGGGGAGGTCCGGTCTCAGGAGCCAGCTATAGTCCTGGTGTGGCCGTCGTAGCGATCTCTCGCCGATTTACCGGCCCCCTGGCCCCCGAAGGGTGCCGCAGGGGTCGGACTTCGCCACGTCTCCAGAGCTGAGCAGGCTGACCCCACCGTGCGGCCAGGCCCAGGGGCTGGGGGGTTTCCGAAACCCCGTCACAGCTCTTGGCCAGGAGGCCGACATGCCCGCTCACCTTTCCGCTGAACAGCTCGCCCGGGACCTGTCCATCCGGGACCTCACCGACCCCACCACTGGACCGCACGCTCTCCAGCTCGTCCTGGGCCGCGCCGTCGAGGCCCTGGCGGAACGCTGGGGCTGCGAGGTCCGTTGGTGCCGTGGCGAGCGCACCGTCACCGTCGAGGACAACTACGACAACCTCGGCTACCGCAGCGACGACATCACCCGCGACGCCCGCTACACCCGCTACGTCGACGACCAGAGCATGCTGCGCAGCCACTCCAGCGCGCTGGTCCCGGCGGCGCTGCGCGCGTTGGCCGCGGACCCGGCCGACGACGTGCTCCTGGTCTGCCCTGGACTGGTCTACCGCCGCGACAGCATCGACCGCCTGCACACCGGCACTCCGCACCAGCTCGACCTGTGGCGCGTCACCCGCCGCCCAGCCCCCATGACCACCGTCGACCTGGACGACATGGTCACCACTCTCGTGGCGGGGATCCTCCCCGGGGCGAAGCATCGCCACGAGGACCGTGTCCACCCCTACACCCTCTCCGGCCGCCAGGTGGACGTGGATCGCGACGGCGAATGGATCGAGGTGGCCGAGTGCGGCCTGGCCCATCCGCAGGTGCTGGAGCGGGCCGGCCTCGACGACTCGTGGAGCGGCCTCGCGCTCGGCATGGGACTCGACCGCATGCTGATGCTGCTCAAGGGCATTCTGGACATCCGCATCCTGCGCTCGGCCGAGCCGTCCGTTGCCACCCAGATGTCCGACCTGACCCCCTACCGGGCCGTGTCCGCGATGCCCGCCATCCGCCGGGATCTGTCCGTCGCCGTTGACCGTGACGACCTGGCCGAAGACCTCGGCGATCGGGTCCGCGACGCCCTCGGCCCCGACGCCGACTGCGTGGAAACCGTCGAGATCCTCCGTCAGACGCCCTGC
>NZ_MAXF01000228.1 GCF_001704635.1 Streptomyces sparsogenes
GTTGCCGCCGCCTGGAGCGGCTCGGAGCCCGCCTGGACCAGAAGAACGTCCTCCTCAGGTTGGTCCTCCGGCGCCTGGACCGCACCCTCACCGACCACGACGCCAACCTGCTGCGCGACCGCATCTACGCCTCCGTCCACCAGGGCAGCGCCCACCAGTGGGCGACAACAGTCAGCTGATGTGAGCTCAAGGCCGGCGCCTTCCCCGCGGGGGCGCCGGCCCGCTGGCGAGTCACTCCTCCTCGGACGCCCCAGGATCGCGCAGCGGCCTCATCCCTGAAGTGTGTCTTTATTGCCGTAGGGTGGTTGAGCTGGGGCTTTGTGGTCGTGTGGGGCTCGAATAATCGTCGCTCCTGGTCAAGCGGCATAGCTGTACTCGTTGATCACGCCGCCGAGGACGCGGGTACGCAGGAGTCGTCGGCTGGCTGGTTTCAGGACCGGAGGTGGTTGTTGGTGGGCCTGGGGAGGTAGTTGGTGTCGGGCTCGGTGGGGGCGGTGTGCGTTGTAGTGCCTCTGGTATTCGGCCAGGACATGGCGGGCGTGAGCTTCGTCGAGGATGAGTATGTGGTCGAGGGCTTCTCGGCGGAGGGTGCCGATCACTCGGTCGCAGTGGGCGTTGGCTTTGGGCGCGCGGACCGGTGTCTTGATGATCTCGATGTCCTTGGCTTGGAATACGGCGTCGAAGGCGTCGGTGTACTTGCTGTCGCGGTCTCGGATGAGGAAGCGCAGTGGATCCATGCGTATGCGGAGGTCGGTGGCGAGGTTGCGGGCTTGCTGGGTGGTCCAGGCCGCGGTCGGGTGTGCGGTGACGCCGGCGATGTGCAGGCGTCGGGTGTGGTGCTCGAGGAAGATCAGGGCATACAGGCGTTGCAGGCTGGTGGTGTCGATGTGGAGGAAGTCGCAGGCGAGCAGACTGGTGGCCTGCGCTGAGAGGAACTCGCGCCAGGTTGGGCCGGTGCGGCGGGGTGCAGGGTCGATTCCTGCGGTGTGGAGGATCTGCCAGACGGTCGAGGCGGCGATCGGGTGTCCGAGCCGGGCCAGTTCACCTTGAATCCGGCGGTGGCCCCATTGGCTGTTCTCGCGGGCATGGCGCAGTACGAGGTCCTTGACGGCGGCCTGCGGGGGCGGCCGTCCGGGACTGCGGCGTTGTCGGGAGTAGTCCCAGCGGTGGGCGGCGAGTTTGCGGTGCCAAGCCAATAGCGTGCCGGGCGTGATGGGGAAGACCTTTGCCCAGCGGCGGCGGGGGATTAGCGAGGACAGAGAGGCGAAGCACAGGCGGTCCGCGGGTCCGTACCGTACTCGCCCTTGTAGTTGGCGTCGTAGCACGGCGTTTTCATGGCGCAGGACGAGAAGTTCGGCCTCCTTCGAGGTGTCCCGCCGTAGAAGCACCGTCGGGACGGCGAGAAGGCGTCGAGTCACCTGGTACAGAAGCGACACGATCATCTCACCATGGTCGCAGCTCTCTGCACGCCGGGTGGGGCGTTTTGACCAGCAGCGACGAATATCCGAGCCCCACAGGCTGGGGCGGCGACATCATCACCCTATACGGGGAGTGGCGGCGGGACAGTGACAGCTACTCTTCCGGCTACACCTACTGCGAAGACAAGTTCGCCAAGATCGGAGTGGACTCGACCTTCGGCTTCAACGACCTTCTCGAAGACGCGGACGGCTATCTGATCTCAGAACGGGTGCGCGGCGGCCAGGACATCGTCACGGCGGTCCGGAACCACTACCGAGGCAGCGGCGGCCTCACCCGAATCGGCGACTTCCTCACCAAACGGTTCAGCGGCCTCGCCGGCACCGCCACCGACATGGCCCGGAACATGCTGACGATGAGCGACGAGCCAACCATCGCGCTGGGGCGGGCGAAGCTGATCTACGGCATCGCGGGGTACGACACGCTGCTGCCCGAGATGCTCCCCGCCGACAAGCTCACTGAATTCTGCCGGGGCTTCGCCGACTCCCTGCTGGCCAGGGCCGGACAAGAGGGCCTGAAGAAGACCACCTACCTCGCCAACCAGAAGAAGAACCTGAGAGATCCGCAATGATTTTCGCCGGAGCTGCCCTGCTGCTGCTCGTCTTCGTCCTCGCGAAGTCCGTGCGCTTGCTGAGGGCGCGGGCCTTCCCGTGGCGTGATCCACGGGCGTGGTCGGCGGCCGCCGCGGTATGCCTCGGCATCACGTTTTTCGTATACATGTTCGGAGCGCTGTCCGGCTTCACACAGACGAGCGAGGTCTGCGCCGTGAAGTCCGGGCACGGATCCGGAAATCGGCCCGACTCGGTCACGGAGACCTCGTTCCCCCTGAGTTATGAGTGCCGGTGGAACGACGGCACCACGATCGATCTCGTTCCGGCCTGGGTGAACCCGGCGGTCTTCGTCTTCGCCACAGGTTTCGTTCTGTGTTCCGCCAAGGCCGTGCACGCGGCCGTCACGTCGAGAGCCGTCACGTCGAGAACAGGAGCCAGTTCATGAGCGATGCCCTACCCACCGCCTCGCGGTTCGGCCGCCGAGACTTCCTGACCGCCGGGCTCGGCATAGCGGGCGGCGTCGCCCTGTGGGCGGGCGGGTTGACCGGCCCGGCCACAGCGGCCGAAGCCGAGAGAGCGTTATGGCGCGAAGAGAGATCAGCAAATGGCTGGCCGGTGACCAGCGAGGTCCATAAGCATCGGGTCGAAGGCGCTGAGCAGGTGACCGTCCCCCTCCTGGCGGGCGATGTGGCCACGGTGCTGCTATTCGTGGCCCGTCGCTTCAACTACGAGATCGCCACCCTGCACGCGGACGAGGTCACCGGCCATACCATGGACCGCGCCGTTTCGGCGCGGTACGAGAGCAACTACCTCTCGGGGACAGCGATCGCGATCCGCCCCGTGTTGTACCCCGCCGGCTCCAAAGAGGGGCTCTTCCCGCACGAGACGGTCGTCGTCCGGGACATCCTCGCCGACTGCGAGGGAGTGGTGCGGTGGGGCGGGGACGAGAAGGTCCCGAAGGAGAGCCACTTCCATATCGATGTGCGTCCCGGTGACGAGCGGCTCGCCACCATCGCCCGGAAGTTCGAACAGTGGGACCGCACGCCGGGCGCCGGCCCCGGAACGATCAATCCGTTCGCCCCTGAGCGGCAGCGCGCCGCGAAAGCCCTGGAACGGCGCCAGCGCGCGGCCTGAGCCCTGCCCCGGGTCCGGGCCACCAGCCGGGCCCCGGGCAGATCTAGTGCCGCTCTGCGGAAGTTCGTGGAGGGTCAGACCGCTTCCTTGAGTGGGGTGCCTTCGTAGGTCCAGCGGAACGGGCGTGCGTGTTCGTTCCGCTGAATCATCCAGGCATCCATCTTGTCGATCAGTTCATCCCGGCCGGTGAAGTTGCCGTGCCGCAGGACGGCGCGGGTCAGGGCGGAGAAGACGAGTTCCACCTGGTTGAGCCAAGAGGCGTGGGGTGGGGTCCAGTGGACGTTGCGGGTGCCGATAAAGCCTCCGTGCAGTTCACGCCGCGTGCTGGTATTCGTGGAGGGTTCCGCCGAGTCGGTCTCGTCTGTGGACTTCCAGGTGAGCGAGTTGGACTTGTTGGGTGATGGGCGTGGGTAGCGGGCGGCACGGGGCCGCCTGCTCCAGGGCCCTGTGCGGGCGGTGCTCGTTGTAGAAGGATTCGTACTCGCGCAGGGCATGAGAAGGTGGTTCTGGTTCCAGATCAGGGTCCAGTCCAGGAGTTCGGTGCGGCAGGTCTGTATCCAGCGCTCCATGAGCGAGTTCATCCGCGGTATGCGAATGCCGGTGGTGACGACCTTCATGCCGGCATCGGTCATCAGGGCGTCGAAGGCGGCTGTGAACTTTGCGTCGCGGTCGCGGATGAGGAACTTCACCTGGCTGCCCGCGTCCTCGAGATCCATGAGGAGGTTGCGTCCGAGCTGCACGATCCACTCTGCGGTGGGGTGTGCCGTGGCGCCGAGGATCCTGATACGACGGGTGGTGTGCTCGATGACGGCGAAGACGTACAGGCGCGCTCCCGTCAGAGTGTGGACTTCGAAAAGATCGCAGGCGAGAAGAGCCTTGGCCTGGCTGCGGAGGAAGTCGGCCCAGGTGGTGCTCTGCCGTTCGGAGGCGGGTGGGATGCCGCGCTCGCGGAGGATCTCCCAGACGGTGGAGGCGGCGACCTTGATCCCCAGCGCGGCGAGTTCGCCGTGGATCCGTCGATATCCCCACGAGGCATTCTCCCTGGCCAGACGCAGGACCAAGGCGCGGATCGATCGGATCGTGCGTGGGCGTCCGCGTCGCTTGGGTACGCAGGTCGCGGCATGACGCCGCCTGAGCAGGTCGCGATGCCAGCGCAGGACCGTGTCGGGGCGGACCAACAGCAAAAGGTGCCGCAGTCTGTCTTTGGGGAGGTGGTAGAGCAGGCCGGCGAGGATGGCACGGTCGCTGTTTCGGTGAAGGTCGGCTTACCGACCCGGCGTTGCAGGACCAGCAGTTGGTGCCGGAGCACGAGGATCTCGACGTCCTTCTCCCTGTCGCTCATCGGCAGGAGCCGTAGGAACGCCAGGGCGTTGGTCGCGGCGAGGTAGGCCAGACGCAGCAGCACGACAGATCATGATGCCGCCGGGGCCCTGCGTAGGTGAAGACCCCGGGGTAGGAGCGCCAAAGATCCGTGATCAGGCTCTCGACCTGCGTGGATGATTTATCGGCACCCGCACAGTGTGCCGCCCCGGCCGTCCACGGTGGTGGTGCCGTGGACGGCCGGAACGGTGACAGGGGACCGGGCCGTAGGCGTTCCCGCCGACGGGCGCCGGTCTGCTGCCCGGCGCAGGCGTGGTTCACGGCCCCGCGGCCTGGGAGATCGCCAGACTCGCCCTGCGCAGCGCCGTCACGGCCGCGGTACGGGGTGCGCCCTCGTCAGGTGCGACCAGCGACAACGCGCCCAGTGCGTCGCCGCGACGATTCAGGATCGGGGCGGCGACGGTCGACATGGCGGTGGGCCCGGAGCGCAGTGGGTTGGGCACCGTCACGGCGCAGACGCCGTCCGTTCGTACGGTGGCCAGGAGTCGGCGGACGCAGGCCGCGTCGTCCGCGCCGGCCAGCGCTTCCTTCCGTATGCGCCCGGGGGCGTGCGCCAGCAGGGCGATGCCGATGCCGGTCCCGATGAGGGGGAGGCGTCCTCCGACCCGGTACTTGACCGCCGCTGCGCCCCGTGCGGACAGCCGCTCGACCAGAACGGCCTCGTTGCCGTCGCGCACGGCGAGGAGGATGTGCTGGCCGGTGACCCGGTGCAGGTCCTGCATGAACGGCAGCGCGGCGGCGCGCAGTCCGTGGCCGCGGGGTGCCAGCGAGGCGATCTCGAGCAATTGCAGGCCGACGACGAACTCGCCGTTGTCGAGACGTTCGAGGGCTCCCACGTCCGTCAGCTGGGCCGCGATCCGGGACGTGGTGCTCTTCGGAAGGCCCGCCCGCGCCGCGAGTGTGTGGAGTGCCAGGCCCTCACCTGCCTCGGTGAAGGCACCCAGGACCCGGAAGGCCCGCTCCAGGACCGGCTCGCCGCGCAACGGCCTTCCTGAGCGCGGGACTTGTACCGGTGTTCCACTCATCGAAATCGTCGGTGCGCGTCGTCTGCCACGGTTCGAATAATAGCTCTGTGACGTGCCCACCCGGTGACGGCGGGCGCCGGCTCTGATCACCGGCGCTGGGCCGCGGGAAGCGCCGTCCGCCCGTAACGAGGGGCAGCACAGACCGAGGAGACCACAATGGTGACCAGCCCCGCGCTGCGCGACGTCCACGTCCCGCACGCCTACCCCGAACAGCAGGTCGATCTCGGCGAGATCACCATGAACTACGCCGAAGCCGGTGACCCGGACCGGCCCGCCGTGCTGCTGATCCCCGAGCAGACGGGATCCTGGTGGTCGTACGAGGAGGCAATGGTCCTCCTCTCGGAGCACTTCCACGTCTACGCCGTCGACCTGCGGGGCCAGGGGCGCAGCAGTTGGACCCCGAAGCGGTACAGCCTCGACAACTTCGGCAACGACCTGGTCCGGTTCATCACCCTGGTGGTGAAGCGGCCCGTCGTCGTCGCGGGCAATTCCTCCGGCGGCGTCCTCGCGGCGTGGCTGTCGGCGTACTCCATGCCCGGTCAGCTCCGCGGCGTCCTGTGCGAGGACCCGCCGTTCTTCGCGTCCGAACTCGTCCCCGCGCACGGTCACTCGGTCCGGCAGGGGGCAGGCCCGGTGTTCGAGCTGTTCCGCACGTATCTCGGCGACCAGTGGAGTGTGGGTGACTGGGAGGGGTTCTGCCGCGCGGCCGGCGCCTCGGCGTCGCCGATGGCGCGGTCCTTCGTGGCGGACTCGATCCCGCAGCACCTGAAGGAGTACGACCCGGAATGGGCCCGGGCCTTCTACGAGGGGACCGTCGGGCTGAACTGTCCGCACGAGCGCATGCTGGGCCGGGTCAACACGCCGGTACTCCTCACGCACCACATGCGCGGCACCGACCCGGAGACCGGGAACCTGCTCGGGGCGCTCTCCGACGAACAGGCCGCGCGGGCCAGGCGGTTGATGGAAGCGGCAGGGGTGAAGGTCGACTACGAGTCGGTGCCGGAGGCGTCACACATGATGCACCAGTCCGACCCGGCACGGTACGCCGAGATCTTCACGCGGTGGGCGGCCGCACTGGCCCCGTGACCGGGCGCCGCGCGGGCACGCGCGGTCGGGCCCCGAGCGCTGAGCCCCATGGCCGGCCGGTGGCGGGTGCGCGTGACCGAGCGGGCCGCCGGTCTGCCGGGGCCTCAGGCCCGCAGCCAGGAGGTGGCGGGGCTCTTTGTCACCAGCCCGCAGGTGAACTCCGCCGTCTCCAGGAGCCGGCGCGTCAGCCGGACTCCTGTGACGTGGTGCGCCAAGGCGAACTTGGCCGGGGTGCTCACCTCGTCCTCGTCCTCGTCCGGGTCTTCCATCGGCCCGAATCCCACCTTGCGCACGACGTCGAGCAGGTCGTCGAAGTGGCTGCCTCCACGGCAGTAGGGGTCCTCGCCGTAGGACATCCGGACGGACCCGTCCACGTACCAGTAGAAGGGCCCTACGGGTGAGACGTTGGCCATGTGGGAGACCGCGGTCCGCCCTCGTGTCAGGGGCAGCATGACCTCCGGTTCGGTGCCCATGAAGCCGTTGTACTCGACCATGAGCGTCCAGCCACCGACCGGGACCACTCCCACCGGCTGAACCTCCTCGAAGGCGTGGTCCTTCAGGCGGTACAGCTCGATCGTCTATTCGCGCAGCGCGCTCAGCCCGGTCACCGCCGTCCCGGCGGTGACCCGCAGAGCCTTCAGCTCCCCAGGAGTTCCTCCGGGGGGTGCCTGTTGAGTCGGCACGGAGCGCGGTGCCGGTGTGGCCACCGGTCCGTTTCTCCGTGCCGCTCGCCGAACCCGGCATACCCGTCTCCGAGTATCGGGCTCTCCACGGACTCTGCCGTTCAGGCGTGGTTGGGGTGGGCCCGGGGGGTGGGGATCGTGTTGCCTCTGTAGCGGTAGCGGGTGACCGTCACCGCCTGGAGGTCGGTTAGTTCGATCCCGTCTGCCGAGGGCCTTTGCCACCGTCCGGTGTGGTCGGTGAGGCGTCGGCGGACGCCTTTCCACTTCCAGCGGTGCAGTGCCATCCACCAGCTGATCACCCGATGCCAGGTGAAACTGGCCAGGGAACTCAGGGTGGCTTTGCAGACCGCATCCTTGAAGTAGTTGGCCCAGCCGCGCATGATCTGGTTGAGACTGATCAGCGCGTCCCTGGGGTTCTGCTGCGACGTTCTGTTCGTCAGGGCACGGATCTTGTCCTTCAGCTGCCGGATGGGCCGGTCAGCGATGAAGGTGTAGACGTGCCACTTGTCCGTTCCTCGCTTGCGGCGCCACTGGATGCGGAACCCAAGGAAGTCGAACCCGTCCGACATGTGCACCACCCGCGTTTTGGCCTCGGAGAGGCGAAGACCGAGCGGTTGCAGCACGTCGGCGATGTCCTCGCGCAGCGCTTCGACGTCGTCGCTTCACCGTCGGTCAGCACGACGAAGTCGTCCGCGTAGCGGACGACTCGCCAGTTCGGACGTCCGGAGGCGCGGCGACGCCTGCGCAGGTGACTGGTGGCCATCTCCCCGTCCGGTTCCCATGGCCTGGTCAGGTGCTCGTCGAGCGCAGACAGGGCGATGTTCGCCAGGAGTAGGGAGAGGATGCCGCCTTGCGGGGTGCCGGTGAGGGTGTCCTCGCAGTTGTTGTCCTCTGTGAGGACGCCGGCCTTGAGGAATGCCTTGACCAGCCGCAGCACGCGCATGTCCTTGACCCGTTCTCGCACTCGGTCCATGGGGGCTGTGTGGTCGATCGAGTCGAAGCACGCCTCGATGTCCGCGTCCCAGGACCCATCGGTAGCCGTGGGTGCCGTAGAAGTGGATTTCGGCGATCGCGTCATGTGCCCGCCGCAGGGGCCGGAAGCCGTAGGAGACCGGCCTGAAGTCGGCCTCGAAGATCGGCTCCAGCACCAGTTGGAGGGCTGCCTGGACCACCCGGTCGGCGATGGTCGGGATGCCGAGCTTGCGCACCTTCCCGCTGCCGCCGGGCTTCGGGATCTCGCGCTCGCGCACCGGAAGCGGGCGGAACTCACCCGATTTAGACGCCGTCTCATTTGGGCCCGTAGTCTTGAGGCATGGTGATCGTGGAGCGGCTGGTCCCGGACGGGTTGTGGGAGTTGTTCCAGCGAGTGGTGCCGCCCGCGCCGACGCGTCCGCAGGGCGGTGGGCGGCGCCGG
>NZ_MAXF01000229.1 GCF_001704635.1 Streptomyces sparsogenes
GTCTTAGGCACCGCGATCTCCCGGTCCAGTACCTGCCGAATGACGGCGAGGTCGAGTCCCAGGTCACGCAGTGTCCGCACGAGGTCCAGACGCGCGATCGCACGCAGGTCGTAGAGCCGGTAGCCAGCCGGGCTGCGGTCGGTCGACGGCACGATTCCGGTGTCGGAGTAGAACCGTATGGTCCTCACCGTCAGCCCGGTCCGCCGGGCCAGTGCCCCGATCGTGTAAAGCGTGTCGCCGTCCATGCCCCCACCGTTGCGTCTCCCCCTACTGGAGACTCAAGCCCATCCTCCGGGAGAACCCGTCAGCCTGCGGGGCATGCACCCCACCACATCCACAAGTCTTGACAATTACTCGGGGAACGGAGTGCGCTTGCTCTGCGTGAGCGGTCGCTGGTGAACCCGTCCAGGACCATGGCGTGCGGCGTGTGACGGTCGATGATCGTGGCAAGGTCGGTCGGGGCGCCGTCAACTTGCCTCTGTCCACCGGCATCAGGGCGAGCAGCTGCCTTTCGTTGCCGTTCTGGCAGGATATCGCTTGACTGGCGTTGCAGGGGGCCTTGGGACGCATTGACGTTGGCCGCTATCAGGCCTCTCGTTTCCGAGGCGACCGACTGCTTACTCAGCGACAGATTGCGTTAGCGGAAGGACGGGAGACTATGGCGAGCTCTGTGCTGTACGACGCTGTGGCGCACGACCAGTACTGCATCACAGCAGTCCGTGGCCTTTCAGAAACGGAAGGGTTGTCCCGGTTAGGTGTGGTTGAGCAGGGGCCGTATCCGTTGTACACACTCCGCGAGGCGTTGCAAGGACACGGTTTCGGCGCGCTGGCTGTGCGTGTCTGTCGTAGTGAGGGCTGGCTCTTTCTCCTTGACGTTGACCCCCAGGGCATCACGTTCCAGGCGCCGGTGCTCAGGCGGCTATCAGCAGATACCGAAGCGGTATCGGCATGGCATCTTCTCGATGGAACGACCAGGATCGCGCATGCTCGTGACGGCGATGTCCTGGCTACGTTCGACGCCTGGCTTTTCGAACCGGCGGGGGGAACTGACCCTGCTCGTCTCAACCGGGCGCTGGAGGAGAGTGGGTTTTTCCTGGAAGAGAACGAGGAGTCTGACGAGTGGAACATACCGGAGATGGCCTTGCTAGCGATCGAGCGTGAGTTTGGCCTGGTGCTGCCACCCGGTTTGGCCAATGAGCCGTTGCCGACGGTCAGTGTTCCAAAGACGGCAGTCTGACCGTCGGCACGTGGCACACGGGATTCGTCAGAACGTGATGCGCAGCCAGAACGGGTCGTTGTCTGCGAGGCGGGCGTTCTTCACGAAGACGCCGTACGCGCCGCCGAGGTCAGTGTTCAGGTCACGGGGGATGTGGCCGCGTACACACTTCTCGTTGCCGGTGAAGGTTCCGACGGGAGTGATGGTAGGCCAGTCCGTCGCTAAGTCGCCACTGTTGTCTGCCTGTACTGCTGTTACCTGTGCGCAGTCCTTGCCGTGTGTGACGCCGTTGAGAGCGCCGCTTTCCCACGTGCCGGCAAAGGGGAATTCATCGCAGGAATCGTCGGGGATGTTGGGGTCTTTGGTGAATTTTGTTGATCCACAGATCGTGTTCCGGTTGCTGGCCTGATCACTTTCTTTCTGCAGGCGGCGGAGCGGCTGACCGGTTCCCCGCAGGCCCCAGTGACCGGACAGGTTGTGCTGAGCCCATTCGATCATGTCGGCTGAGGAGCCGTAGAGAGAGCGTGGGACCTGAAGGGTTGCGGTGTACCAGGGCACCACGCATCCTTCAGATGACTTCACTGACAGGTCTTTGTCACAGCGGACTTCGGCGCCTCCCCAGGTGATCGGGGGAAGCAGTTCGATGGCTTCCGGGGCACCGATGGTGAGCTTGTAGTCGAGGTCGATGTAGTCGTAGATGGCGGAGGGCTGGTCGGTGAGGGTGTACGTCTTCTTGAGGTTCTGGCCAACGCGGACAGGGGTAGCGGTCCAGGGCTTCGTGTTGCGAGGAGCGCAGGTGTTGGAACAGTTAGTACTGCAACGGTGTTTGCCGTGACTGATGGCCAGGTTGGTCGTTGGTGTGGTTGGGTTGT